>CAVWGJ010000019.1:0-139897 GCA_963754395.1 uncultured Actinomycetota bacterium
CTCTCTCTCTCTCTCTCTCTCTCTCTCTCTCTCTCTCTTCTCTCTCTCTCTCTCTCTCTCTCTCTCTCTCTCTCTCTTTCTCTTTCTCTTTCTCTCTCTCTTTCTTTTCTTTTTTTCTTTCTTTCTCTCTCTCTCTCTCTCTCTCTCTCTTTCTCTCTCTCTCTCTCTCTCTCTCCATGGCCCCGGGGGTGGTATGTCCGCCAGCCGCCGGTGAAAATGGCGACCGTGGGGAACGCGGCGATACGCGACACGGCCCGCGCCGAGGAATACTTCCGCGCTGCCCTCTCGGCGCTCGACGAAGGCGACGTAGTCCACGCAGGAGGAAGCGGCGGCCTGCCATCCAAGGGCACTCGAGTTCTATTCCCTATCTCGTTGCCGCGCTGATCAACCTCGCGAACATCCACTACAGCCGCGACGAGCTGGCCGAAGCGCAAGCCCTGTACGAGCGCGCCATCGGTCTCGAACCCGATTTCTTCGAAGCGCACTTCAATCTCGGCAACATCTACCACGACCTTGGCCGCTTCCCGGAAAGCGCAGGCGTGCTACCGAGAAGCTTTGCGGCTCAACCCGTTCTACGCCGACGCGCATTTCTACCTGGCGGTCACGTTCGAAGAAGACAGATGGGGCTGTCGCCGGAGGCGCGTCCGCACTGGCGCAGCTACCAGCAACTCGCGCCTCCAGGGGAATGGGTCGAGCTCGCTGGGGAGTCTCTCCCAGTAAAGCTATCCGCGGATTACGCGGATAGTGCGGATTGAATTCCGGAGACGTCCGGCGCCGGACGGGACTCCGATACGAGACTGGGAGTCATCGCATTTCTGTATTTTCTCACCGGCTCGATGACAACATCTCGCGGGGGCACTCACGGACCGCCCGGAAATCAAGGTTGGGGCGTCCTTCTTTGAGGGCGACAGCCCCGATGGAGCGCCCAAACGCGATCCGCCGCCCCGGCGAATATCGTGAGCGCAATCGGGGGGCGCCGGCTCAGGGCTCTAGGACTTGACAAACAGCCGCGTGCGCATCAGCGCTCGCACACGGGGATGGCGCCCCTCTACAGTTTCGAACCGGCCTGCAGGAGACCAAGATCGATTCAACATGACTCTGGACAAAAAGATTGGGCTTAGGCCTAGCCTGAGCTCGAGTTTATTCCAGATTTTGCCGAAGTTCCGGCGCGTGTGGCGGTGATCACCACGGTTATTTGGGTGGGATCTTAGTCGGACGATGCAATCAAATAGCTCATACGCCGGGGCTCTCACCCTCCGATTGAATCCCCAATCGGGACCACATCAAAGCACACCGGTAGGCCGACATCCCTATAGGGCTGCCGATGGGTTGTTCACCCTTTTTTCGACTCTTGTGCATCAGCGAGGTCTATACCAGATAACTGGTCCAACGAGAGCAAAAAAAAACAAGCCGCAGCTTCGTCGAGGAATGGTCTGGCAACCTCCTACTTGCCCCTCGACACACGGTCCGGCGACGACTCTTAAGTCCTTCCTGACTCCCTTGTCATCGAGCTCGGACTCGAATCGGTTGATTGGTCTCCGGAGTGTCGTGGTGGTCATCAATGTCCGAAAGCGCGGCTGCCTTTCCGTTCGTTCCACCCGTGAACCAACCCCACGGGGCCGCTCTTGCCAAAACCCGGCGGTATCGTCGAGTGTGAAACCTGGCGGGGTCGCTTCCCTGGAATGCGTTCGGCAGCCTTCTGCGCTCTGGGACGTGTGTCGTCGGCTTGAAGGATGGTGGCCAAGACGTACACAGCCGCTACTCGATCGAATTGAGCGGTTTCATCGTTGGCCTGCACAAAGCTTACACGCGCCTTTTCTGCCCCGTCGGGCGTCGGGCAATTTACACGGGACTCCGCCCGTCGTGTATTCCGCGGATGATTTGACGAAGGGGCCGAGCTCGCTCGGGGAGTTCTCAGAATAGGGCTGGAGGGCTAAGCGCCGAGGGCTCTGACCCGCGGCGTTTTTCAGCCCTAAGCCCGTCTCAGCCCTTAAGCCCTTCTTTTTTCTAGTAGCGGTAGTCGTCCGGCTGCGCTTCTTCGGGGTGCGGCGGAGCTTGAAGAACTGGCAGTCCGGGCACCAGGCTTCGGGATCGAAGCTGGTGCCGGCCATCGGCAGGACGTCGCGATGGCCGCAGCACTCCGGGCCGTCTTCCGGCGGACGCCGCCAGCGGCACGACTTGAACTTCGCCACCGCCGCCGACGGCGCCGGTGTCGGCGGCCGGCTGCGGCCGGTCCGGCTGCTGGCGATCGGCGACGTCGGAACGGGACATGTCAACGGATCGGACATCGATCTCATTCTAGACGAATGCCGACGGATTGCGCCAGAAACGCCAGCGCGCGCCGCTCTTCCGGCGCGACGAGCGTGATCGCCTGACCGACCTCGTCCGCTCGGCCGGTGCGTCCGACGCGATGCACGTACGCGTCCGGCGAGTCGGGCACCTCGTAGTTGATGACCGTGTGGATCGCATCGATGTCGAGCCCGCGCGCGGCGATGTCGGTGGCGACGAGCACCTTGTACTTGCCGCTCTTGAACCCTTCGACCGCGATGCGCCGCTGATCCTGGCTGCGGTCCGCGTGCAGCGCCGTGCACTTGACGCCCGCCGCGGCGAGCTTGCGCGCCAGACGATCGGCGCCGATCTTGGTGCGCATGAAGATCAGCACCGGGCCTTCGGGGCGGCGCAGGTGATCGATCAGCCAGTCGACCTTGTCGGCGCCGCGACCGGCTTCGACCCGGTGCGTGATGCTCTTGGGCGGCGCGCTGCGCTGTCCGACCTGCACGTACTTCGGCGTCGCGCGTGATTTCGAGCGCGTCGTGCACGACCTCGTTCGGCATCGTCGCCGAGAAGAGCAGCGTCTGGCGGACGGCCGGCAGCGCGGCGATGATGCGGCGGACGTCGGGCCAGAAGCCCATGTCCATCATGCGGTCGGCTTCGTCGAGGACGAGCAGCTCGATGCCGCTCAGGTCGGCGTTCTGCTGGCGCATGTGATCCATCAGCGGCCCGGCGTGGCGACGATGATGTCGACGCCGGCCTTGAGCGCGCGCTCCTGCATGCCCATCTCGACGCCGCCGTAGACCGCGGCGCTCGTGACCGTCGTGTGGTACGCGAGGCCGTGGATCTCGTCCTCGATCTGGACGGCGAGCTCGCGCGTCGGCGCGAGCACCAGGACGCGGCTTCGCAGCCGCGGCTCGCGCCGCCTCGACGTCGGGTCCCGCGGCGTCGTGAGCAGCCACTGCAGCGTCGGGACCACGAACGCGGCGGTTTTGCCGGTGCCGGTCTCGGCGCACGCGATAGATCGTCGCCGGCGAGCGCGAGCGGAATGACCGCGGTCTGAACCGGCCGCGTGTCCTTGAAGCCGAGATCGCGGATGCCTTCGAGCAGCCGCGGGTCGAGCCCGAGCGAGGTGAACGGAACCGGCGTGGTGTCGCACGGCGTGGGCTCGAGCGCCGGCGCGGCGAGGTCGCCGGCGCGGTGGGTGCGTGGGACGGTTTCGCGGACCGCGGCGCGGACGTCCGCGTCCGCCGCTGCGTGGGCCTCGGTGGGGGTGCCGCTATCGGTTGTGTTCGAATTCAAACTGTTTCTGGCTAGCGTGCGCGGAAGGTAATGATGCCCCGGACCGGATCGTACGGCGAGACGCCGACGGTGACGCGATCGCCCGGAACTACCTTGATGCGGAAGCGGCGCATTCGGCCGCTGAGCTGGGCGAGAACTTCGTGGCCGGCGTCGCACTGCACGCGGTAAAGTCCGCCGCTGTGCACGGCAACCACGGTGCCTTGCATATCAATGAGATCGTCCTTGCTCAACTGCTAGCAGTCCTTTCGTTCAAACAAACATTGTGCCACAAGGACGTGCCGGCACACAACGAAACCATCATCGCCACCCTGGGAGCCATCTACGGCATGGACCCCAAGACTCAGAAACTGGGACTGGAAGCCGCTCTCGCGCGCGACCTGACGCCTGGTGGAGCATTCGCGCTGTTAGTGTTCTTCGCCTTTGCCATGCAGTGCATTTCCACCATCGCCGTGGTGCGGCGGGAAACCGGCGGGTGGAAGTGGCCGATCCTTCAATTCACCTACATGAGTGTGGTGGCGTATGCGGGAGCGTTTGTGGCGGCGCGCCTGATCCACTGAGCAGCCGGCCGGCCATTCTACGTTGCAGTCCACCCGTGGGCTGCGACGCCATAAACTCCTCCATGCTTCAAGCGATGAACTCGTCGGGAATGTATCTACCCGCAAGTTACAAATGCGTTGGCAATGCGTCTCATTTCGCTCGCTTTGTATGCTACATCCTGTTCGCGTCTTGACACCAACAGTGAGGATTTCCGAAACTAGGGAACGAAGCATTATCTTCGACTAGCCACGAGTCGTTGCGAGCCAGGACATGTTGGGTAACTGGCTTTTTCCTCAGTGGAGGACGCAATCGGTGGAGGACATGCTCCACCGGGAACATAGCTTCTCAATGGAAACGAATCCCTATGGAAAAACTTCCGTTCAACGAGCCTCTCCTGACCACGGCTGCGGTTGCGAAATGGCTTGGCATTTCGACTCGCGCCGTTTGTCTTTGGGCGGAGTGCAAAGAACTTCCGGCAATTAAACTCGGCCGGCAGGGAGATTCCGGCGCGATGAGTTGTCGGATTGGCTTGGACGCACCAACCTGGAGAAGGTGAAAAACTACACCGGCAACAGACGAGCTGCCGCTGGCGCCTGAACGGTTTACGACGGTTTGCCGCAATTGCGGAAGCTGCGGCTACAGACGCAAACGGCACCGCGGACCTTGTGGCACCATCGTGAGGTAGGCAGCGCCGCTAAGGCGCTAAAAATCCCAGAAAACTTCAGAGGACCTGCTGGCAGATGGCAATTTCGTGCAGCAGGTCAGGAGCTACCATGACGCACGAACTTTTCCAGAACTATCCCGCATTGGGAGCTTTTTCGGGAATGACAACTCCGTTCGGGTTGACGAATCCGGCGTTGCAGGCGTTCGGCATCAATCCCACCTTGGGGTTAAACCCTCAAATCCCTGGCGGTTTGCAAAACCCGCTACAGACAAGCATATTTCAAAATCCGCTGGTTGCAGCCAGCTTGCAAAACCCGCTCATCGCGGCTTGCTTGCAGAACCCGGCGCTGGCAGCCGCCTTGCAGAATCCGTTGCTGGCAGCCAGCCTGCAAGATCCGCTGCCATACGGCCAGCAGCAACACTCCCCGTATTTTCAAGACCGAGACCGTTCGGCCAAGTCGGATCTCAACTCGCGCAGGGTGGATCGCCGTATGGACAGGTTGGTTCTCCGGTACGGGCAGATCGGTCTCCTTACGGGCAGATCGGATCTCAACTCGCGCAGGGTGGGTCGCCGTATGGACAGTTCGGTTCTCCGTACGGGCAGATCGGCTCTCCGCACGGACAGTTCGGATCTCAGCTCGCGCAGGGTGGATCGCCGTACGGGCAGTTCGGTTCTCCTACGGGCAGATCGGCTCTCAACCCGCGCAGGGTGGATCGCCGTACGGGCAGTTCGGTTCTCCGTACGGATTTCGGATCTCAACCCGCGCAGGTGGATCGCCTATGGACAGTTCGGTGCTCGTACGGACCGCTCGGATCGCCGTACGGGCAGACCGGCTCGCCATTCGGACAGGCCGGTTCTCCGCTCGCTCCCCAGACTTGGGTGGGCCAAGGCCAACCCTTCGGTCAGACCAATCCACTTGCCGCTTATGGCATTGCCCCCTCTCTCACACGCCCGGGTTTCGCCGTGGGGACCTACGCCGTGGGGATCTTCGCCATGGGCATCGGCGCCCTGGGCAGGTTATTGAACACCGCGTTTCCCAAATTAGGTTGCGCGCTTCGGTGATACTTCCTGACGGTCGCGGTTCGGTGTCAAGAGCCGCGACCGGTCAGGGTTGGTAGAAAAGTGGCTGGCCTGGCCGAAAAACCGGACAACGGATGAAATGAAAATGTCAGCTAGCAAATGGGAGCTATGCGCCCTACGGCTGGCCGGGCGGCCGCCGGGCCCGCTGAGCGGCGCCGTCGACCAGGCCGCGGTGCTCAACAACGTGCTCGCCAACCTGGGGCAGCCAGCTCGCTCCCCCCTCGACGCCTGACGTGCTCTCTCCGGCACGCTGCATCCTGCCAGGTGCGCCCGGCGGGCCGGCGCGATCGAGGTCACCGCGCTGGTCCCTCGACGTGCTGCCCTGCGGCGGCGGCCTTCGGACCGCAGCCGCTGTCGGTCCAGCTCGGCCGGTCGACCCTCGGACCCAGCGACCGGATCGCGCCGGTCGCCCTGGGCCAGACCTGGGTGACCGCTCCCCAGGCACCCCACAAAGAAGAAGCAGGTATTCGATCCCGCAACCGGGTCACGGCCGGCCTCGCGCACGCCGACGCACCCGGCGACGGGCCCACTGACTGTGGCGCTCACCCTGGGCGGGCTGCTGGTCCTGGCCGCCGGAGCGGGTGCGCTCGACTTCCGCCGCCACCTCGGGGTGGACGCCGTGGCTGAAGCGGGGCAGCGTCGCTGACGCCCGCAACGCCGGGATGCGGACGGCGCTCCTGGTCGTCGTCCTCGGCCTGGTCGCGGCCTGGTTCTTCCTGCCGCCGCAGCGAGTGGCGCGGTCCGGCGTACGGCGAGATCGGCCGCCGCCGCGTGCGCCTGAAGGTCGGGGCGCTCCACCTCGACGCGGCCGTCCTGCCGGTCCGGGCGTCCGACGACGGCGTGCTCGACCCACCCGGCGACTACCGCGAGGTGGGCTGGTGGACCTCGGCAGCGCCAAGCCCGGCGCCGGCTCGGGGCAGACCGTGCTGACCGCGCCCACACGGTGCACACCGGCGGCGGCTCGATGGACCACATCGGCCGGCTGCGCCCGGGGCAGAAGGTCGACGTCGTGACCCGGCGCGGCACGATGCGCTACGCCGTACGACGGGTGCGGGTGTTCAGCGCCGAGGCGGTCGCGCGGAGCGCGGTCCGGCTGTTCGGGCAGCGGGGTGGCGAGGGCCGGCTCGTGCTGATCTCCTGCACCGACTGGAACGGCGCGTCCTACGACAGCAACGTCGTCGTGTTCGGCGACCCGCTCGGTGTGCCGCCGAAGCGCACCGCCACGCGGACGAGGGCTAAGACGTGTGCTAGCCCACGAACGTGGGTGAGTCGAGCCCCGGCTCGATGCTGGTGCCGGTCCACCGGCCGGTGGCGGCCAACGAGAACAGCTGGCCGCGGACCGTGCGGATGTAGAGCGGCGCCCCCACCGACGGGGCGGTCACGAGTCGCACCGCCTGGTCGCGGAACAGCTCGGCGTCGGTGCTGAGGTCCTCCGGCCGCGACGACCCGTCGATCTTGACGACCAGCACCTGCGACGTACCGGCGTTGGGGCCGGACAGCACCGCGAGGGAGCCGGGGGCGCGCCAGCCCAGGTCCCGGATCTGGTCGCCCTCGAACCCGGTGAGCGGCAGCGCGCGGGCCGGCAGCAGCCCGCGGACGCGGCCCGTCGCGTCGCGCTGGACCCGCGAGACGAACAGCCGGTCGACGCCGTCGCGGCGGACCTGGGAGACCAGCCGGGTGCCGTCGCGGCTGAGCACGAAGCGGACGACCGGCTCCCCGGTGAGGCCGGGCGCGGTGAAGGTCCGCGCGGTGCCGGCGCGCACCACCGAGAGCCGGGCGCCGCCGGCGGTCCGGTCGACGACGAACAGCTGGCCGTAGAGGTCGTAGGCCGGCCGCAGCAGGTCGGTGCCCCGCGGGTAGACCGTGCGTACGTCGGACAGCGTGGCCGGCTTGCCGGGGGCGCGGTCCTTGTCGGACTCCAGGACCCGCGTCCCGTCGGACGTCACCCCGGCGACGTGCTGGGCGGGGAGGTCGACCGCGATGGAGCGCAGCCCGAGCGGCAGGGTGCCGAACGGGCCGCTGATCCGGCTCTCCCGGTTGCCGGCGAGCGTGACCACCCGACGGTCGCGGGTGCCGAACAGCGACGTGGACGCCCAGGCCAGCGCCGGGTCGAACTCGGAGCCCTGGGTGACGGCGACGTCCATACTACTGCCTTCGGCAGTGGTGCTCCGTATCTCTTCCTCGGATCCGCGCAATACGTCGAGCACCGTGGTGAACGCCCGATGGCAATCACCTGGAAGTTGCACAGACCCATGCCCTCAAGCCATTTCGCCATCGCGTCCGTCGTCGCGTGACGACTGGCGTCCTTGGTGCTGGTTACGATCCCGCTGCGATTGCCTCAAGGGATCTCAATGAACACCACCGACAACCAAAGTTGGGGCCCGGACCTAGAGTCCGGGCCCCACTAGCCTGTGCTTCGCTTTCAGCTGCAGCCGCTGGTGCTTCCGCAGCCCTCGCAGACGTAGCACGACCCAGCGGGGCGCATCTTCGTGCCGCACGTCATGCAGATCGGTGCATCGGCTGTCATGCCCGTGAACTTCTCCATGAGCTCGGCCGAAGAGTGGACCTCGCTTGAAGCCTCCTTGGCCGATGCAGCGCCTGCGCCGAACTTCACCTCCGCCGCAGTGCTCTTGCTCTCGGACTTCTCCGGCTTCGGCTCGGTCGGCTTCTTGGAGACCGGGAGCCGACTGCTGCAGCGTCTCGAGCTCCTCCTCGATGTCCTCGTCGGACTCGTCCACGTCGTAGGCCTCGTACGAGCCGGTCTCGATCTGGCGAGCGCGCTCGCCTGCCGTGTGGATGCCCATGAAGGACCTGGTGTCGAAGTCCAGGTAGTCGAGCGCCAGGCGGCGGAAGACGTAGTCCATGATCGACTGCGCCATGCGCACGTCCGGGTCGTCCGTCAGACCGGCCGGCTCGAAGCGCAGGTTGGTGAACTTCTCGACGAAGGTCTCGAGCGGCACGCCGTACTGCAGGCCCACCGACACGGCGATCGAGAAGGCGTCCATCACGCCGGCGAGGGTCGAGCCTTGCTTGCCGAACTTGAGGAAGATCTCCCCGAGCGTGCCGTCGTCGTACGTTCCGGCCGTCAGGTAGCCCTCGGCCCCACCCACGGCGAACGACGTCGTCTGCGACGTGCGCCGCTTCGGCAGGCGACGCCGGAGCGGACGGTACTCGATCACCTTCTCGACCTTGACCTCGTCGCGTCGGCAGCCTTGGCGTCCTTGGCCGTGGACCCGCCATCGGAGAGCGGCTGACCCACCTTGCAGTTGTCGCGGTAGCACGGCCAGAGCTTTGAGTCCGAGCTTCCAGCCCTGCAGGTAGACGTCCTCGATCTCCTCGACCGTGGCCGACTCCGGCAGGTTGACCGTCTTGCTGATCGCGCCCGGAGAGGAACGGCTGCGTCGCCGCCATCATCCGCACGTGGCCCATCGGCGGGATCGCCCGGGCGCCCATGGCGGTGTCGAAGACCTCGTAGTGCTCCGGCTTGAGGCCGGGTGCGTCGATGACGTGGCCCTTGTCGGCGATGTACTCGACGATCGCCTCGATCGACTCCTCCTGGTAGCCGAGCTTCCTCAGCGCCCGCGGGATCGTCAGGTTGACGATCTGCATCGAGCCGCCGCCGACGAGCTTCTTGAACTTGACCAGCGAGAAGTCCGGCTCGATGCCGGTCGTGTCGCAGTCCATCATGAAGCCGATGGTGCCGGTCGGCGCGAGAAGGCTGGCCTGGGCGTTGCGGAAGCCGTTCTTCTCCCCCAGCTTGACGACCTCGTCCCACGCCTTCGTCGCGGCCTTGTGGATGTCGGAGTCCATCGCGTCGAGTGTCTTGATGTCGTCGTTGGCGGCCTGGTGCTTGCGCATGACCCGCTTGTGCGCCTCCGCGTTGCGGGCGTAGCCGGCGTACGGACCGACCACAGCCGCGAGCTCGGCCGAGCGCTTGTACGCAGCACCGGTCAGCAGCGACGTGATGGCCGCCGCGAGCGAACGCCCGCCCTCGGAGTCGTAGCCGTGACCGGTCGCCATGAGCAGGGCACCGAGGTTGGCGTAGCCGATCCCCAGCTGGCGGTAGTCACGCGTCGTTTGGGTGATCGCCTCGGTCGGGAAGTCCGCGAAGCAGATCGAGATGTCCATCGCCGTGATGACGAGCTCGGTCACCTTCTGGAACGTCACCGCGTCGAACGTGTCGTCGTCCCGGAGAAACTTGAGCAGGTTGAGCGACGCCAGGTTGCACGAGCTGTTGTCGAGCGACATGTACTCACTGCACGGGTTGGACGCCGTGATCCGGCCCGTCTCCGGGTTCGTGTGCCAGGCGTTGATCGTGTCGTCGTACTGCAGGCCCGGGTCGGCGCACTCCCACGCCGCCTGGGCGATCTTCTCGAACAGCTTCCGCGCGTCGACCTTCTCGATGACCTCGCCGGTCAGGCGCGCCCGCAGGCCGAACTCGCCGCCGTCCTCGACGGCCTTCATGAACTCGTCCGTCACGCGGATCGAGTTGTTCGCGTTCTGGTACTGGACCGAGACGATGTCCTTGCCGCCAAGGTCCATGTCGAAGCCGGCGTCACGCAGCGCGCGGATCTTGTCCTCCTCGCGCGCCTTCGTCTCGATGAACTCCTCGATGTCGGGGTGGTCGACGTCGAGGACGACCATCTTGGCCGCGCGACGGGTCGCACCGCCCGACTTGATCGTTCCGGCCGACGCATCCGCACCACGCATGAACGACACGGGACCGGAGGCCGTGCCACCGGACGAGAGAAGCTCCTTGGACGAGCGGATCCTCGACAGGTTGAGGCCCGCACCAGAGCCACCCTGGAAGATCTTCCCCTCTTCCTTGTACCAGTTGAGGATCGAGTCCATCGAGTCGTCGACGGCGAGGATAAAGCACGCCGACACCTGCTGAGGCGACTTCGTGCCGACGTTGAACCACACCGGCGAGTTGAAGGAAAAGACTTGGTGCAGAAGGGCATACGTCAGCTCGTGCTCGAAGATCTCGGCGTCCTCGTCAGAGCCGAAGTACCCGTGCTGCTTCCCAGCAGCCGTGTAGGTCAGCACCACGCGGTCGATGAGCTGCTTGAGGGACTTCTCGCGCACATCGGTGCCGAGCGCGCCGCGGAAGTACTTCGTCGTGACGATCGTGCTGGCGTTGACCGACCAGAAGTCGGGGAACTCCACACCACGCTGCTCGAAGATCGTCTCGCCGGTCTTCCAGTTCTGCTGGACGACGTCGCGGCGCTCCCAGGTCACCTCGTCGTAGGGGTGCACCCCGGGCGTGGTGTAGATGCGCTCGACCTTGACGCCCTTCTTGGCGCCACCCCTCGAACGCGAGCTGCGGTTTCCGATCTCCGTCATGCTGCGGCCTCCCTGACCGTGACAACGGTCCATGTCGTGGACCGATGTCCTAGTGATGAGTCTTCTACAGAGCACCGACAGTGCCCCGGTGGTGTTGCGAGGGGGTGGAGGGCGATTACCGCTTCGCGCCGACCTCGGGCCGAACCGGAGGCTCGTGCCCGAGCGCGTCACGCTCGGCTCGAAGGACCGCGATGGCTCCTTCGAAATCCTCGAGCGTCTCCCAGGCCTGGTAGACGCTTGCGAACCTGAGGTAGGCGATCTCGTCGAGCTCCCGGAGCGGCTCGAGGACGGCCATGCCGACCTCGTGGGCCTCGATCTCCGCGCTCCCCTGCGCCCGGATGGTCTCTTCGACCCTCTGGGCGAGCAGGGCGAGGTCGTCCTCGGTGACCGGACGGCCCTGGCACGCCTTGCGTACCCCCGACAGGACCTTGGCCCGGCTGAACGGCTCCGAGGCCCCCGACCGCTTGATGACGTTGAGGCTCGAGGTCTCGATCGTCGTGAAGCGGCGGTTGCACTCGGGGCACTGACGGCGCCGGCGGATTGCGGTGCCGTCGTCCGTCGTCCGTGAGTCGATGACGCGCGAGTCCGTGTGCCGACAGAACGGGCAGTGCACTTGCGCTCACCTTCCTTCACAAGCTGATTCCGTATGCCGCTGAGCTCGCTCTGGGGACAGAGCTGGGGACAGCGTGTGGATGGCTTGTGCGTAACGTGCGGTCCGCTGGGGACTACATGTGGACGACTTACAGCCATGTAACTACTAGATGTTGGGGTAATCGTAGGCACGTGACCCACGCGTTATCAAGCCAATACGGCAACTTCGGCGCGTCGTGTCGAGACCCAAGCCGGTGACCTGCGCAAACGCCACACCAGCCCCACCCGTCCCGGGACCCATCGAGCTGCACACTCGACGAGGCGTGAGACACGCAGCCCGGTTACCTTCTCGTCGAGTGTGCAGAAAGCGCCGCCTCAGTCGAGGTAGGACCAGACGAGGATCATGACGATCGCGGGCACGGCGCTGAAGGCCGCCCAGCCGAGCGACCACTCGATCCTCGTGCCGAGGTCTGGCGGCGTCGCCGTCGACCAGCCGAGGAGCAGAGACCCGAGCAGCCACCCCGACCCGACCACTGCGACCGCGGTACCGGACACCGGCTTCCGGCCGTCCTCGTCCTTCATCTGCTTCTCCTCCATCTCGTTCGGATTCCTCAGGGGTCAGGGCGGCAGTCCCGGGCTCGGAACGACCCGACAGGGCTTCCGGCAAAGACCCGCTGGTCCGGTCGGCCAGCGGCGATGGCCGCCAGGTTGTGCTCGCTCGTCGTCCCGGCCTTGAGGTACGCGCTGTGCCAGGGCGACCCCATGAGGAACTCGTTGGTCGATCCCGGCTTGAGCCCGCACGCCGCGGACAGGTGCGCGACTCGGGGAAGGTCACGCGGATCGCGCGCGAACCAACCGGATGCGGCAACGACGTCGGTCGGGGAGGCGAGCACGTTGAGTCCGCCGGGCTTGAGGCCCGCCTCGGCGAGCGAGTCGAGCGCCGTCCCCGGCGAACCGAACAGCGCGACGTCGTCCATCCGCATCATGTGCTGCAACGCGAAGCCGGCCAATACGGAGCCGTACGAGTGGGCCCACAGCGTCTGGTGCGGAGGCTCGTCGCGGCTGGCGGCGACGCCGTTCGTGAACGAGGCGAGCTCATCCGCCCACTCCGCGGCAAGCTCATCCTTCAGGACCGACCTGCTGCCGAAGGCGCCATCCCGCCACTGCGGGGCCGGGTAGCCCATCCACTGCACGATCGCGACGTCCGCCCGGTCCCCCACCCCCCGGGTCTTGGTCCAGGCCAGCGTGCGCAGGCGGACGAACGTCTCGTCGTAGCGGCGCAGGTCCAGGTGCGGGCTCGTCGAGAGCCCGCCGACGTAGGTCGCGACGTGACCGGCCCGGTCGATGTTCCCGACTGTCGTCACGGCCCGGACGACAGGCCCCGTGATGTCAATGAGCAGCAGGTGCCTCGTCACTCCGTCCGACTTGGCCAAGACGGCGTCGATGGCCGCGATCGACTCCACCCGTTCCCACACCACAACGTCGGTCGCCCGCGCCCTCGGGCCGGCCTGTCGCAGCTGCTCCGCGGCGTCGACCCGTGCGCGAGCCAACAGCTTGAGGTTCGCCTGATGCCGGTCCCACGCCGGGATCCCGTCCCGTGGCCCCACCCACTCGGGGTGGTAGCCGATCACCCACCGACGCTCTGCCACAGTCAGGCTGCGCCACCACGCCGAGTTGGCGAAGGCGCCGTCCGCCTGCCCGCCCGCACCCTGGGGCGGCGGGGGGACGACGCCAAGGTCGTCACCCGCTCCTGCAATGAGCCGGTACGAGGCAGCACTGAGCAGCGCACGATGGACCTCGACGTCGGTCGCCTCGGCCACCCGCACCGCTTCGTCGAGGCAGCGCCGCACCTCGTCCACCATCAGTGCGTCGATTCTGCCGACGTGCGCGTCCATGATGGGGTCGCCGGAGGACCACCGATGCGGCACATGGACCAAGCCGAGGTCGTCAGTCCACGGCACCCCGATCCGACGCCATGCGCTCGGCCCGACGCACCAGCGCCGTGCAGGCCTCCATCCGGCCAGCCAGGCCACGCAGCGCCGCCGCCGTCGCAGCCAACCGAGCCGCCACGTCAGCGAGCCCGGCGAGCACCCCCACGTGGCGTGCCTCCGCCGCGACCGCGGCAGGCCCGGTCCAGGACTCCCCCGCCGCCCGGGCCCGCAGCACCGCATCGGTCGCCGCAATGACGCGGCGACGCTGCGCCTCGAGTCGCTGGGCGACCTCCAGCACGAGGGATGGCCGGAACGCTCGGATGTGCCGGACCTTGAGCTGCGGCATCAGGGCACCTCGCGCCGCCCGGACAGGGCTCGCCGCGCGATCTGCTCCACCGCTGCATAGGACTCCCCCGCCGCCGCCAGCCCGTCCCCGACCTGCTCCAGCCCGAGCCTGACCCGGAGCAAGCGGTCACTCCACGCGTCGCCGAGCTCCCGGATCGCCGCGGCTGTCAGCCCTCCCGGGAACGCCGACTCCAGCGGCGCCATCGCCCCGCGCACGTCCACGCCGGCCACTGCCCGGAGCGCCTCGCCGTACCGTCCCGAGTCGCGGCCGAGCGCCTCGGGCTCCACCCCAAATCTCATCTGCAGACTCCTCCCAGCCCCATCTCGACGAGGCTAGGAAGAACCCGCGAAACGCCCTTCCGACTTCTCCACAGGTCTTGTCTGACAAACAGAAACGCCGCACCACGGCCACTCACGTGACCGAGGTGCGGCGCCCTGGGTGCATCGGCGGGGTCGAAGCGCCGGCACACCAGCCGCTGAAGGTGGAGCCAACGCGGCCGATCGGGAACTCAGCGTGCGGCTGGGACCAAGCTGAGCGGCATACGACTCATTGGTGGTGGTGTCACGGATCAGGGATCACGAGACCCTGGCCCGCGTGCACGTGGGAGGTGGACAGGTTGTTGGCCAGCTGGAGCTCGACGATGCCGGCTGCGATCGGCAGCTGCGGCAGCTCCCGTGCCGCGATCTCGGACAGCGTCTGGCCGGCCTCGACCGTGACGGAGCGCGGCGGCGCCGCGGCCGACGCGAGCTGGCCGGCGAAGGCCAGCGCGAGCACCGACAGCATCACCGCGACGATGAGAGCCACCACCAGCCGCCCCCGACGCGTCAGGCGATACGTCGGCTCCGGCGCCGGTTGAGGCACGAGCACGAGCCGTGGCCGCGTGGTCGGCGTGGGTCGGGTTGGTCGGGTGGTGGGAAACTCCAGAACCTGTGCACCCATGATGTCCTCCTCCGCACGAACGCCAGTTCGATAGAACGTCTGTACGATTTTCTAGCATGCCGCCCCGACAATGTCGAGAGACACGTCGAACAAATGTTTGGCATCTGTGTTCGAACCCCATAGGCTTCATCCACAACAGACACACCACCAGTCACCACCGACAGTCGCGTCTGTGACAGCCTGAGACGAGTCGCCAGCAGGCACCGATCGAGCACCAGAGCGAGCACAACGAAGGGGATCATCATGGGCGTGACCGAGCTTCCCGACCGCCACAAGGGAGACGGCCTGACCGTTCGCCAGCGGCGGGTGCTCGAGGTGATCCGCAACTCGGTCGACCGACGCGGCTACCCGCCGAGCATGCGCGAGATCGGCGATGCCGTCGGGCTCGCCAGCCCGTCGAGCGTCTCCCACCAGCTCAACGCCCTGGTGGCCAAGGGCTACCTGCGGCGCGACCCCAACCGCCCTCGCGCCATCGAGATCGTCTCGCCCGACTCACCGGCCGACGCCACCGGCTACCGCGGCCGGGGCGGCACCGGCTTCGACGTCGACACCACCCAGCAGCACGACACCGAGACCGACTCGGGCGATGCCAGGCCGGCGGCCGCCTACGTGCCGCTCCTGGGCCAGATCGCCGCGGGCGTGCCGATCACCGCCGAGGAGGTCGTCGAGGATGTCTTCCCGCTGCCGAAGCAGATCGTCGGCGAGGGCAACCTCTTCCTCCTCAAGGTGGTCGGCGACTCGATGATCGAGGCGGCGATCTGCGACGGCGACTGGGTCGTCGTCCGCCAGCAGCCGACGGCGGACAACGGCGACATCGTCGCGGCGCTCCTCGACAACGAGGCCACGGTGAAGACCTTCAAGCGCAAGGACGATCACGTGTGGCTGCTGCCGCACAACCCCGACTTCTCCCCCATCGACGGCGACCAGGCGACCCTCCTCGGCAAGGTCACCGCAGTCTTGCGTCGCGTTTGACACACGAGAGCAGCCGTATGCCGCTGAGCTGGGTTCCGCACTCCTGCTGAGTTTTGTTGGGCATCAGTCGCGCTCGTGCGACACACTTCGTTGGCATGACCAAGATCGCGCGACAGAAGTCCGACCCGGAGCTCGGGCGAGACGTGCTCTACACCTACCGGTACCTACGGGCCGGCACGATCGCCCTCCTCCTCATGCTGCTGTTCGCGGTGGCCTACGAGGGCATCGTCGACGGGGGTTGCTTCCTGGGGTCGATCAGTGCGTACTACTTCACGCCGGCGCGCACCGTCTTCGTCGGCGCGCTGTTCGCTCTTGGAGCACTGCTCATCGTGAACAAGGCACGATCGGCCGAGGAGGATGTCCTCCTCGACTTCTCCGGTTTCATGGCGTTCGTCGTGGCCATGGTGCCCACCGTCCCCGACGTCGCATGTGGTCCGACGCCCACGCTGTCCACGCTCGAGGTGGCCACTGCGGTTCGCAACAACATCTGGGCACTCATCGTCGTGGCGGTGACTGCAGCCATCGTCCGATACGTCCTGGCGCGCCGCGGGGAACTGGTGACCTCGGCCACTCCCGGCTCGCGGATCGCCTCCATCGTGTGCGGCATCGTCCTGGTCGTCGAGCTCGGCTTCTTCCTCTGGAAGCGTGACTCGTTCATCCACCTGAGCCACGGGATCGCCGCAGCCACGATGGTCGCCGGGGTGATCGCGGTGATGGTGCTCAACGCGCTGTACCAGCCGTCCACTGAACGCGGACGGAAGTTCCGGCGCAGCTACTACGCGCTGGCCGTCCTGCTCGGTGTGACCCTCGCGGGTACGGTGGCGCTGCACCTGGTCATCGAGGGTTTCGCGCACCTCATCCTCGTGGCCGAGGTGATCATCATCCTGCTCTTCGGCGCCTTCTGGCTCGTGCAGACGGTCGAGGTGTGGCCGACCGAGCTCGACGAGATCCGGGACCAGGTGCAGTCCGTGGAGCCCTGAGCCGTCTGAGCTCAGTGAAGCCGTCAGGACGACTGTGGCCCGCTGGTCGGGTTCCGGGACTTAGGCCCCTATGGCCATGCTGACTCGCGTGGTGGCATGGCGCTCAGGACAAGGGAAGGAGCTCCCATGAACATTCTCGTTGCGTACGCCACCCGGCACGGCTCCACCGCGGGCATCGCCGAACGCATCGCGGCAACCCTGACCGCCGCTGGCCTCCCCGCCGAGGCGCGACCAGTCGGGGAGGTCGATGGCGTCGATCAGTACGACGCGGTCATCATCGGCGCCGCCGCGTACAGGTACCACTGGCTCAAGGACGCCACGTCCTTCGCGAGACATCACCGCAAGGAGCTGCGCGAACGTCCCGTCTGGCTGTTCAGCAGCGGACCACTCGGCACCGACCTCGTGGACAAAGAGGGCCGCGACGTCCTCAAGACCGGCCGGCCGAAGGAGTTCGACGAGTTGACCGACCTCCTGCAGACGCGCGGCGAGCAGGTCTTCTTCGGCGCCTGGGACCCCGACGCACCCCCGATCGGTTTGGCCGAACGGATGATGCAGCACCTGCCCGGGGCCAAGGACGCCATGCCGGCCGGTGACTTCCGCGACTGGTCGGCCATCGACGCGTGGGCCACGCAGATCGCGACGGGCCTCAGGGCCCGCGTCTGACCGAGAACCCCCGGCGCTGGCCCACATCCCAAGGGTCAACCAACCGAGCTCGTGATCGCGTCCAGGTTGGCGAGTGGCTGGACCTCCGGTTGGTTGACCCATCGGCATCGTCCGGACGTGGCGGTCATTGTTGGACCAGGACGGCTTTGGCCTCCTTGACGGTGACCGTAGTGACTGGCTGCGGCACCGTGACGGGGTCGGCGATGACTGTCCAGGTTCCGACGTTGATACGGAAGTCCACGCCGAAGGTCACATCGACGCGCAACATGAAGGTGTCCACTCCGCGTGGGCGTGGACGTAGCTGACCAGTTCCGGCCGGATCTCGACCAGGTAGCCGTACACCGTGGCCGCGTCGACCGCATCGATCTCGCCCGGTTCGAAGCCGGCGTTCGACCATTCCACCCGGTGGAACGTCTTGAGATTGACGAGGGTCACACTTGAATTTGGCCCGCAGTACCGTTGAAGGGGGCGGCAAGGATGACCACAGCAGTTGCCTACGTCAGGATCTCAAGCGACGTCGAGGACCAACGTCTCGGCGTGACTCGCCAGCGCGAGGACGTGGCCCGGGTTGGCCGAGGAGTTCGGCGCGGAGTTGGTGCCCATCTTCGAGGACAACGACGTCTCGGCTTTCACGGAGCGCGGGCCAGAGACGGCGTGGGCGCAGCTGCTCGAGTTCATTCGGCGCGAGCATCCGGACTACGTGCTGGCCTACCGGATGGACCGCTTCGGTCGACGGATGGGCGACAACGAGGGTTCGTGACTTACCGGAGCCGATGACAGGTCCGGTCACTTCGGCCACTGTGGGCGCCCCACTTCGCCCGGAATGACGCGGTCATGACAACGCGCTCATGCCGAGATGCGGGAGCTGCCGGCTGCCTCACGTCTGGCTTGAATCGCCGGGGACTTTGCAAGGTCAGGTGCACCTTTGACGGCCTTCCACAGCAATCGTCACGGGCGCTCCATTCGCCGGTGTCGCCTTGACGTCAGCTGCTGTCATTCATTGGGGTCCGGCTCAAATTTCTCGCCTCTTGCGGTTTGATGTGGCCATGGATGCTTCGCAGCTCGACGCGGTCTCGGCGGTGCTTGGCGCGATCGCGGCTTCAGCCGGTGCTGGCGCGGTTGAGGCGGTCAAGGACACGACCAAGGGCGCTATCACCGGGACACGGGACGGGCTCGTCGCGATGGTGCGGCGACGGTTGAAGAAGGACCCCCTCGGGGAGGCCAGGCTCACCGTCTACGCCGCCGAGCCCACGCCTGCCAACGGACAAGCTCTTCAGGCGCACTTGGTCGACGCCGGCGTCGGACAGGACCCGGAGATCGAAGCCCTCGCCCGCGAGATCTTGGGCGCAGCCGGGCCTGCCGCGCTGGCGCCAGGGTCTGTCGCGGCCACCGTGATCACCCAGGTCAACAAGGGCGGTGGCACCGGATTCATCGGCGGCCAGCACGTCCACCACCACGGCACCCAGCCAGCGCCCCAGGTGACGTGGGAACTGTTCCGTCTGGAAGGCACCGGTTACGAACTGCGCAACTCCGGCACGGCACCCGCGACTGATGTCGCCATCGACGCCAACGTGTCGTTGCACTGGCCGACCCCACCCGATCGAGACATCCCGGCCGGCTCATCCGTCATTTTCGTCCACACCCGAAGAATGTCTGAGCCATCCCCCATGCTGACCGTGTCCTGCTCCGGCCAGCCACCCTGGAAGCGCCCCTTCCCCCGATGACACCCGAGCCTCCCGACACTCCCAAGGTGTCGAGACAGAAGAACACCCGGGGGGGACTGGCTTTGTAGATGGCGAACATCACCACTACTACTCGGGCACCCCTGATCCCCGGGTCGCCGTTCAGGCATCCATCAAAGCGACCACCGCTGGTGACTTACTGGGTCGCCCCGTCAGCCAGTGGAAGCCGGCCGACCTCGGCGTGCACGACTCCATCACCGTGCAGGACGAGACCACCGTCACGCCTTACCTTCCCCGAGACCACGACAAGACGCTTCGAGGGCACCTCAAGAAGCTCAAGAGTCGTGACGCCGACTCGCTCCTGGTGCTCGTGGTCGGGACCTCATGCACCGGCAAGACCCGCACCCTGTTCGAAGCCGTGCGCCAGCTCCTGCCCAAGTGGCGCCTGGTCGCGCCGGGAAGCGACAGCGACCTTGCCCGCATCCTCCTGGACGGGGTCCCAGCGCACACCGTGGTGTGGCTCGACGAGCTGCAGGACCAGCTCACCAAGACCAGCCACGGGGTCACCGCCGCCAATGTGATCCGCTTGCTCTTGGGGGCCGCAGGGGTCGGGCCGATCCTGTTCGCCGGCACAGTGTGGCCGACCAACCACGACGCGCTGCCAGAACGACCCGACCCGAAACAGTCCTCCGATGGAACCGGGGCGATACGCGCACTTCTCGAGACCGCGGTCGTGGTCGAGG
Organism: uncultured Actinomycetota bacterium; assembly: GCA_963754395.1. Classification (GTDB taxonomy): domain Bacteria; phylum Actinomycetota; class Actinomycetes; order Actinomycetales; family Dermatophilaceae; genus Intrasporangium. The sequence goes on from CAVWGJ010000019.1 coordinate 20,045, forward strand.
TGCCCGAGGCGTTCACCGACGCCGACCTTGCCGCGGGATCGACCTCCAACGATGCGAGACTGCGGAGGGCCGTCGTGACCGCCGCCGAGATCAGCCACCCCGAACAGGGCCGCAAGATCACCCAGGTCCTAGCCGGCGGAACGCAGCTCGTGAACCGCCTCCACCCACCACCGGAGAACGCCCCCCGAGACAAGTTCAGCCCCGGCGCGCGAGCCGTCCTGCATGCCGCCGGTGACCTGCGCCGTGTCGGCTTGCCCAACCCGCTCCCCCGCTGGGCGCTTGAAGGCGCCGCACCTGGATACCTGGATTCACCCACCACACGACCAGCGCAGACCTGGCTGCCCGCTGCACTCGACGAGACCACTCAGGATGCGACCACCGACGACCCCATCACCGGCAACCGGAGCCTGGACGTCCACGCCAAGGGAGTCCCGGCCCTCACCCCGCACTGGACCACCAGCCCCCCCGGCCAAGACGTCGAGGCCTACGACCTGCACGACTACCTCTACCAAGACCACATCAACCAACACCGGGCCAGCCCCACCCGACCCCAGCTCTGGGACACCCTCACGAGCCACCCGCACCACCTCGTCCACATCCAGGACATCGCCAACGCCGCCCTCAACAGAGGCCTGCTCACCACTGCCATAGAACTCCTCCGCAACGTCGCCGACACCGGCAACCGGCACAACCAAGACCAACTCGTTGAGATACTCGCCACCCGCGGCGACGACACCGCCCTGACCGAACTGCGCGCCCGCGGCGACGCTGGCAACCGCCTCGCGCAGGCCCGGGTCCGCGAGATACTCGCCACCCGCGGCGACGACACCGCCCTGACCGAACTGCGCGCCCGCGCCGACGCTGGCAACCGCCGCGCGCAGAACCGGCTCCGCGAGATACTCGCCACCAGCGGCGACGACACCGCCCTGACCGAACTGCGCGCCCGCGCCAACGCTGGCAACCGCCACGCCCGGCACCGGCTCGTCGAGATACGCGCCACCCGGGGCGACGACACCGCTCTGACCGAGCTACGAAACCTGGCCGACACCGGCGACCGGTACGCCCGGCACCGGCTGGTCGATGTACTTGCGACCCGCGGCGACGACACCGCCTTGACCGAGCTACGAACCCGCGCCAACGCCGGCAACCGCCACGCCCGGCACCGGCTCGTCGAGGTACTCGCCACTCGCGGCGACGACACCGCCCTGTCCGAGCTACGCAACTTCGTCAACGCCGGCAAGCGGCACGCCCGGCACCGGCGCGCCCTGGACCGACTCGTCCTGAACCGGCTGGTCGAGGTACTCGCCACTCGCGGTGACGACACCGCCCTGTCCGAGCTGCGAAACCTCGTCAACGCCGGCAACCGGCAGGCCCGGCGCTCGCTCGCCCAGCTACTTCGCCACCCGCGGCGACGACACCGCCCTGACCGAACTACGAACGCGCGCCGACACCGGCGACCCGCACGCCCAGTCTGGGCTCGTCGATCTTCTCGCCACCCGCGGCGACGACACCGCCCTGTCCGAGCTGCGAAACCTCGTCGACGCCGGCAACCGGCACGCCCAGTCCGGCTGGCCCAGTTCCTCACCACCCGCGGCGACGACACCGCCCTGTCCGAGCTGCGAAACCTCGCCTACGCCGGCAACCGGCACGCCCAGTCCGGGCTCGTCGAACTTCTCACCACCCGCGGCGACGACACCGCCCTGTCCGAGCTGCGAAACCTCGCCTACGCCGGCAACCGGCACGCCCAAGACCGGCTCTTCCACTCGTATCCGGACGCGGCGACGAGGCCGCTTTGACCGAACTGCGCGCCCTCGCCGACAGCGGCAACAAGCCCGCCCAAGACCGGCTCTTCCAGCTCGTATCCGGACGCGGCGACGAGGCCGCTTTGACCGAACTGCGCGCCCTCGCCGATACCGGCAACAAGCCCGCCCAAGACCGGCTCGCCAGACTTCTCGCCGCCCGCGGCGACGAGAACTCCATGACCGCACTGCGGACCTGGGTCCTCACCGGGACTGGGGGCCTGGAGTTGCTGTCTGCATATCGGAGACGGTCGGCGTACCGTCACATTTCCGAACTCGACTGTGAGGCTCGGGCCGTCTATTCCGATAGGCCCTGAAGGCGGCGGCAGGCGCTGTTCCTTCATGCGAAGCGTTCCGGTGATGTGGGAACCGCTGGCCTTACCGGCACGATGCGATCGGTCCAGAAGATGTCCTCTTCTGCCGCGAGCAGTGCGTTCGATCGTGCCGATGTGCTGAATCGTCAGCACGACGACGATCCGACCCGCACCCCTCGTCCATTGTTCACCACCGATACCCGGGTTCGAAGGTTCCGCCCTAGCCGTAGTACCGGCCCTGCCTTTCGTTCTCCTCAATCGCTTCACGTTGTGCCTCCGCGGAGATGGAAGGTCCCGAGCTACTCGCCCAAGCGCATCTGACGCATAGGGTCTGACATCGCCAAGCGGGTGGTGGGGTTTAGTGCTTGCACGACCGTCAGCACCTCGCCAGCGTCCAACATCTTCGTCCGTGGCCGGATGTCCCAGTTCTCCATCGGGGGAACATTTCTCGCGACTTCGTCGTCGTCCCGCGACCAGGGCAGCAGGATCCCGGACAAGGGACTAGTGCGACGGAGGGGCCAACCGGTCGTGGTCCACTTGGTGGCTATGCTGATCTCGGTGATGACTGTGGCCTGCTTCCCGACGTTGGAAACGCGAATAACGAATGAAGGCGGCTGGCGGTACTTGTTCGCTCGATCCTCGATCTGACACGTGACATGGATCTTCGCGCGGTCCCGCCGCAGATTGGCGACGGCCACAACGCTGCCGATCGTGCCCGTGACGGGCCCCCAAAATAGCGAGGAAGTCGCTGGTCTGCAATTCGGACTCACCACTCACGAGTTGGTCCGGGCCTGCCGCCATGCACGTTCACTGTGACGAGACGACCGCCCGCGCGCAACCGACGTCAACGCCCGGACATGCCGCTGAGTGTGCCTTCTGCGCTCAGTGAAGCAGCGCATCTTAGGCGGCGGCTCCGATGCGCAGGCGACAACCAGCGCGACGGCGACCGGGATCAGCAAGATGCCGATCGAGGGCATGGCAAGCGCGGTCAAGCCGCAGAACGCGGCGGTCAAGGCCCAAGCGACCGCAATCGCCCCGCGGGCCTTGCGAATCCTCAGCGCGGAGGAGACCAACAGGGACACCAAGAGCGGAACGAGCAGAACAATCAAAGCACGCGAGCCGTTCACGCCTACAAGCGTGCCCATCCATCTCGACACGGTTACAGATGACGACTCCCTCTCCCCGGCATACATGGGGACCGTGAGGCCAACCACCGGCAACGATGCCGACCAGACCAGGGCAACCACCAGCGCCAACTTCCGGACCCTTCGTGATCGCCTGCCATCGTCCATGGACCACTCTCCAGACCGTGTGACCGTTCGCACATCGTCTCACTGATCGTTCCCACCGGCCGACTATGCGGGGCTTCGCCCGAAGGCCGTGCCACGGTTGCGGGGTGACCTTTGAAACCGGGCGATCTACGACGGCCAATCCCTCCTCGGTGAGCAGTCGAGAGGACTTTCGCTGCTTTCGTCGAGGCGGCTCTGGCCGATTTCACGACTGGCGGTGCTGACACTTGGGAAAACGGCACGCTCGAACGTTTCCTTGACGGCCTCGCCGCGGTAAGCCACGCCCGCGTCGAGGATCTCGACAGGTGCCAGTCAGGAGGCTGCGACCTGGCAGCTCTTCGCTCAGCTTGTCGCTGCGGCGACGGGCTATGAGTGACGTCCGGACATGCCGCGTTGGGCGCTTACTGGTCGACGCTCCAAGACGTCCTCGGGGCAGGTCGACCGAGTCGATGATCGACCGCAAGGCTTCAGCGCCTCACCCAGTGGGATGGTGTCGGCGTCTTCGTAGGTGTCCTCTTGTCCGTTCTCGAGTACGTACCCGGCACTGGAGCCGACGGCATCGGGCGACACCGCGTGCTCGCCGGGATCTCCCTCCCCGCTCATCAGCACGACCATGGCGCGGGTGCCGTTCGACACGAAGAGCAGGCGGCGCCCGAGATCACTGCGGAAGTAGGTCGTCAGCATGCCGTCGTCGACGCTCGTCGAGACACGGGCCACCGCCTCGTCTCCGCTGACCGCCCGTTCCTCGTCAAGGACGCTCCACTCCTCAGCCACGTAGGACGCTACCCAAAACCGCACGCTTAACAGCCTGACGCGTTTACCGGACATGCCGTCTCCGGTGACACGATGACAACGTGATCGGCGATGACCAGGCAGACAGGTTCGACTCCAACTGACCACCGACGGATACGTGGCATCGGTCGTGAGGAGAGCACCCGACGGTTCAGCCACGTGGCGGCTCAACCCGCCCGAAGATGGACAGGACGCCTTCGTGAAGGTGGAGGCCCTGCGTCAGAGGGGAGGCGGGCCCCGTGGTCGGGCTGGCGCGTCGCGACAGACCCCGTGAGCGGCGCGGAGACTCGAGCGGGACTTCACCAAGTAGCACGCACATGCCGCAGATCGCCCGCCAGGTCGGAACCATGGCCGCCGTCCATGCTGGCGCCGCCCAGGAACCCGATGAGATCCTATCTGCGTGACGAAGGAGCGTCGGACTCGCCGAGCAGACCGGGCCAACGAGTGGGCCGTGACGGTCCGTCTCAACGACGGCAACGTCTTGTACTCGTGCGGCGAGGAAGCGAAGCAACGCGGCCAGGATTGGGGCCGCTCCTCGCAGGCACATCGGTTCGCAACCCGTGAGGAGGCCGAGACCTACGCAGCCGCGTGCGCGACGAACTCGAAAGCCCGGGAATACCAGGCCGTCCGTATGGCGCAGCCCTAGGAACGCGGCCCCAACGTCCGTATCTGCCGCGATGCGGTGCGTCGACGAGGTGCGTCCAACCGCCGCCTGTCGACCGGCTGGCTTGAAGGCACCCAGATGACCGCGCCAAAGCCGTTTGTCGTGACGCATGGTGAAGCGGAATCATGCCGGAGTGATCTCCACGCCATGGCCGATGCGCATCGGCTCGCTTCTGCTGCGCGAGGCGAGCGCCGCCGACATCGAGCAACTGCTGTCCTTCCGCAACGATCCTCAAGTCAACCGCTTCATGATCCGCACCAGCGTGGAGCCGGAGTCATTCCGCCAGGAGTGGCTGGCCGTACCCACGAGCGAGACCGACTTCTCCTGTGTCGCCGAACTGGACGGGAACGTCGCCGCGATGGGGTTCCTTGAGATCGTCGACGGAATGGGGCAGCCCGGGATGCCCACCCGGACAGAAGGACTGATCGGCTACATCGTTGATCCGGGCTTCACTGGGAGGGGCGTGGCAAGCGATCTGGCTCGCGGCCTACTGGCGGCTGCTTTCGACCATCTCGGGCTTCGGCGGGTGACGGCGGGCTGCAATGCCGACAACTCGGCCTCGGTACGCGTGCTTGAGAAGGCCGGCATGAGGCGCGAGCACCATGGAGTCGAGGACTCTTGGCATGCCGGCCTTGGCTGGGTGGACGGGTATCAGTACGCGATACTGGCGCGCGAGTGGAAGGGACTGCGAGACTCCCGGTAGCTGTCTCGCCCCGGTGACCGCGCACCAAAGTTGACGCGCATGTCCTCGTGGACTCGGGTTTGAGGTTTCTGCGATCACAAGACCTGCGTCACATCGCCGCGTAGGCGGCTATGCGGCTCTGCCCAGGATGACGCGCGTCCACGTCTGGGCGGGACTGCGTGTGTTGGAAACCGGGCATAGCCGGCGTCGAGCGTGGTGTGGGTGATCGATACGGTCATGCGCACACCCTGCCGTGAGCATGCGCCGACCTGGGACGGTTTTGTCGTCAGTAGCCCAGGCCGTGGCCGAACGGGAACAGTTCGCCGGTGCCATCCGCGCGCGGGATCGAGACCGGCAGCCGGCCGGCCGGATTCACCTCGCCGAAGAGCACACGCACCAGCGACTCGATCTGGTCGGCGGTGTAGCCGAAGGTGTTGAGCACGGTCGGCGCCTCGGGGAACGAAGCAACGTCGTACGGGTTGCGCATCGCCGCGACCACCACCGGCTTCCCGGTCGCCAGCAGCGCTCGCACCAGCCGGGTCTGCGCCGCCGCGGCCGCGGTCGGCTGCCCCGTGGCCGCGTCGATGGCGTACGCGTTGTTGGTCGACACGACGACGAGGTCCGAGTTCTCCGCGGCCGCGACCGCGTTGGCGATGGCGGTGGCCGACGGCGTGGTGCCGGACTCGCGGACCTGGGTCGTCGCTCCACGTGCGGTGAGCGCCGTCGCCATCGTCTGGGTCGTGCCGACGCCCCAGCCGGCGACGAGCACGCTGCGCGGGCCGGCCGTCAGGGGTAGCAGGCCGGCGTCGTTCTTGACCAAGGTCGTGGTGCGGTCGGTGATCGCCTGCGCGTCGGCCAGGTGGCCGGGGGCGCCCATGATCTGCGGCGCCACCGCCGGGTCGACGAACGGGTCGCCGAAGATGCCGCGCTGGAACTTGTGCAGCAGGATCCGGTAGACCGACTGGTCGAGCCGCTGCTGGCTGATCTCGCCGCTGCGGACCGCGTCGAGCACGGCGGCGTACGCCACGTCCATCTGCGGCGGGACGAGCAGCTGGTCTGCTCCGGCGAGGATCGCCTGGACCGGTGCCACGTTCGGCGGGTACGTCGCCGTAGCTCCCGCCATGTCGAGTGCGTCGGTGACGATCAGACCGTCGAAGCCGAGCTCGTCGCGCAGCACGCCAGTGAGGATCTTGTGCTCATCGTCGCCGGGGCACCGGACGGGTCGACGGCGGGGAAGACGACGTGGGCGGTCATGATCGTGTCGACTCCGGCGGCGATGTCGGCCCTGAACGGGCGGCAGGTCGATCTGCCTCGAACTGCTCCAGGGAGTGCGTGACCTGCGGCAGCCCGAAGTGGCTGTCCACGCCGGTGTCGCCGTGGCCCGGGAAGTGCTTCGCGACCGCTGAGATCCCGCCCGCGTGGTAGCCCGCGACCTGTGCCGACGCGAGGTCGGACACGAGGCTGGGGTCGCCGCCGATGGAGCGGATCCCGATGACCGGGTTGTTCGGGTTGATGTTGACGTCGGAGACCGGCGCGTAGTCCTGCGTCACGCCGACGGCGTCCAGCTCGGTGCCGATGACCTCCGCCGAGCGCCGTGCGTCGGCGGCCGAACGTCCGGCGCCGAGCGCCATGTTGCCGGGCATCTGGGTCGCCGGGGCGCCGAACCGAGCGACGAGCGCGCCGCCCTCTTGGTCGACCGAGATCTGCAGCGGGATGTGGGCCGGCTGCGCCAGCGAGGCGGTCTGCAGGCCGTTGGACAAGCGTGGCCACCTGCGCCGGGTCACCGATGTTGTCGTCGTTGTTGCGCGTCGTGTAGTAGATGACGCCGCCGGGCTGGTACTTCGCGATCGCCTGGGCCGGGCGTGTCGACGCCGAACAGACGCTGGTTGGTGGCCTTCGCCGTGGCGCTCACGGTGTTGGCGTCGCGACCGGCCACCTCGATGACGAACAGCTGGCCGACCTTCTGCTCCAGCGTCATGTGCCGCAGCAGCGAGATCACCTTGCCGCGGTACGGCGCGTCGCCGGAATCTTGATGATCACCGGCCGCGGCCGCGGGTGGACCGAACGCCGCGGCCAGCACCACGGACAGGCCGATGCCCAGCCCAAGCGCTGTCCGGGCTCGGCGGGTGGTGGATGCTGACTGAGCGAACATTGGCGCCTCCGGGCTCGCGTGCCCCTCGAGCAGGGGACGAGACGACATTAGGCCTGGCGGCGCGGGTTGGGAAGGAGATGGAGGAGAGGGCGCCGGCTCTGAGCGAGCGTCATCAGCGGCGGACGCGCGGATGGGGGTCAGCCCGGCACGAGGCCAGGTGCGCCGGCGTCGGGAACCGGGTCACCTCACCGATCTCGGCGACGAAGACCGCGGCCAGCACCGGCCCGATCCCGGGAATCGTCTGCACCGCCTTGTAGCCCGGGTCCGCGACCAGCCTGCCCCTGGCGAGCCGGGCGAACAGGTCGACCTCGACGTCGAGGTCGTTGATCAGCCGTTGCAGCGACTGGATCCGCGCCACGTAAGGCGCCGGCGCGGCCACCGCCGCCACCAGCTCCAGCCCGCGGTCGGAGAACAAGCCACTCATCGGCACCTGCACACCGAGCTTGGCCAGCACCGCGTGGACCTGACACGTGCAGCCCGAGCGCAGCGCGACCAGCTTGGTGCCCGGTGCCGCACCAGCTCCCGCAGCTCCCGGGTGGCCGGCGGCGCGACCCACGCCTGCGGGCAGCCGGCCCATTCCGCAGCAGGTCGGCCAGGTCGGACGCGTCCCGCACGTCTTCTCGGCCAGTCGGCTGCGGGCAGTGGGTGAGCGTGCCTGGCGCAAGGCATTCAACGCAACAGTGGCCCCGTGCGAAGCGACGCCAGCCAGTATGCGGCGGCGTCGCCGTACTCGGCCAGTTCCTCATCGGTGAGCGTCGCGCAGACCCGGAGCCAGGACTCAGCCCGCCCCAACCGGCCGAGCTGCAGCGCAACCGGAAGAGCCGACCGCAGCTCCGCGACCGGCACGAGGTCACCCCACACCTCCAGCCCGGCATCGGCCACCTTGCGCAGCCGAGCGTCATCGCTCGCCGCCTCGAAGCGGTGCGCCAGCACGTTGAGCGGGATCATCAGCGCGCTCAGTGGATGGGCGAGCACCGCGTCGCCGAAGTCGAAGAAGCGCAGCCGCCCGTCGGGTGCGACGAAGACGTTGTTGGCGTGAAGGTCGTTGTGCACCAATGCCTCCGGCAGGCCGAGGACTGCCAGCCGCTCGACCCACTCCGTCACCGTCGGTCCCAGCGCCTTGAGCGCGGATGCGTCATCGTCGGAGAGTCGCCGCGGGTCACCGACCGGCAGCTCGTTCAGCAGCTCCGTGCGAACGGACACGTAGTCGGCGGCCTCCGCGGTGCGCATGGTCGTGATGCCGGCGGCAACGAGGCGGTCCTCGGCCCCGGCGAGGTCCCGCTGGAGGGACATGGCATGCGCCACAACGCGGCACCACGCGTCCACGTCGTCGGGAGCGATGGTCTCGGCGAGCACGCGCCCCTGGTCAGGGACGAGGTGAAGGCCTCGGACAGCGTCGATCCCGACGACCGGGATGACCCTGTCCGGAGACAGCTCGTCGAGAACCTGAAGGAGCCGCGCCTCGAACGTCTGGTGCTCGCAGTTCTGCTTGGCCCAGTAGTCGACACCGTCGCTCCCTCGAGCCCGCCACACCGTGGACCAGGGCCGCAGCAGCACCTGCTCGAGCGCCACAACGTCGACGCCCAGCCCCCCGAGCACCTCCGCGATCCAGTCCCGTAGCTCCGCCTCAAAGGCTTCGGACGCCCAGTGGACCGACGGCCCGGGCCCCGCAGCCGGAAGGGTCGAGTACCAGCGGACGTCAGTCCCCGTGTCCAAGTGCCGCTCCCAACGCGTCCAGAGTCGCCCCGAGCGGGGCGTGCAACCGGACCGTCGCCTCCGCGTCGCCCCGGGTCGCCGACCTCGTGACGATGGCGACCGGCACCCCGATCCGGGCCGCATGCCGCACGAAGCGGTAGCCGCTCATGACCGCCAGCGATGATCCGAGCACCAAGACTGCCCCGGCCTGGTCCACCAGGCCAAAGCATTTCTCGACGAGGGCCTTCGGGACGGACTCGCCGAAGAACACGACGTCCGGCTTCACCGTGTCGCGTCCGCAGACGAGGCACAGCGGCGGGAAGAACGACTCGACGAGCGAGTCGGCCAGGACGATGTCGCCGTCCGGCCGCACCTGCTCCCCCCACTGCGACCCGACCGCCGCAGCCTCGGCAGCGAACCGCTCCATGAAGCCCGGGTTCGCCTCGGTCATGCGATCGTGCAGGCCCTCGCGCGAGGTCACCTCGCCGCACGTCTGGCAGACCGCCCGGTCGAGCGACCCGTGCAGCTCCACGACGTCCCCGGCGCCCGCGGCCTGGTGCAGCCCGTCCACGTTCTGGGTGATGATCGGCCCGACGTAGCCGTGCTGCTGCAGCTCGGCGACCCGCTCGTGCCCGGAGTTGGGCTGGGCTGCCGTGAACCGCTGCCAGCCGATGTAGCTGCGGGCCCAGTAGCGCCGTCGCGCCTCCGACGACCCGGTGAACTCGCCGAGCGTCATCGGCTCGACGCGGCGCGTTCCGTCGGGCCCGCGGTAGTCGGGGATCCCTGAGTCCGTCGACATGCCCGCGCCACTCAGGACGAGGACCCCGCCACCGCTGACGAGGTCGACGAGGTCGTCCAGCGTCCCGAGGTCCTCCGTCACGAGCGGCAGGGTCCGGGTCGTCGCAAGCTTCACAGGGCACAGCCTACGTCGCATGCGGGGAATGCCTCAAAACCATAATCCTGAGTTATGCTTGCGGCATGATCGATGCAGCAGGTCTCCGGGTGATGAAGGCGATCGCCGACGAGGGAAGCTTCACCGGCGCAGCCAACGCTCTCGGCTTCTCCCAGCCCGCGATCTCGCAGATGGTCCGGCGCCTCGAGCAGCGCACCGGCACCGTGCTCGTCGAGCGCTACGGCCGTCAGGTCCGCCTCACCGAGGCCGGCCAGGTGCTCGCGCGCCACGCGGTCGGCGTGCTCGCCGCCCTCGACGCCGCCGAGGAGGAGATCACCGCGATCGCCGGGCTGCGCGCAGGGCGGGTCCGGCTCCAGGCCTTCCCCAGCTCCTCCGCGACCCTCGTCCCCAAGGCACTTGCCATCCTCAAGCGGCGGCACCCGGACATCACCGTCACCCTGACCGAGGCCGAGCCGCCCGAGTCGCTCGCCGCACTGCGCAGCGGCGACTGCGACGTCGCGGTGGCCTTCGCCTACGAGGGCGCCGACCTCGGCGAGCTCGAGGAGGACCTGACCCTCCTCGAGACCCAGCACCTGCTCGACGACGAGGTCCGCGTGGTCGTCCGGAAGCACCACCCCCTGGCGGGCCGCGAGAGCGTCTCGATGTCCGACTTCGCCGACGAGGAGTGGATCGCGGGATGTCCGCGCTGTCGGGGCCACCTCGTCTCCCTCGCGCACCACGAGGGTTTCCGACCCAACGTGGCCTTCGAGATCGAGGACTACGTCGCCCAGATCGGCCTCGTCACCGCCGGCCTCGGGGTCGCCCTCGTGCCCGACCTCATCCTCAACGCTGCCAAGCACGAGGAGGTCGTGACCCTCTCGCTCACGCCGCCCTCCCGGCGCCAGATCCTCGCGGTGACGACCTCCGACCTGCAGCGCGTCCCGGCCGTCTCGGCCGCGCTGCGTGCGCTCGGCGAGGCAGCAGGGGCCCCTGTCGCCGAGCTCGACCCCGCGCTCGCGTCCGTCTGATCCAGCTGTTCACCTACCTTTCGCTGTCCGGCCACCAGGCTGGCCTACACTCCGCGCGTGAGCGGTCGCCCCTGACAGGACAAGAAGCGCAGCCTGCTGCGCCGTCTCCACGGCTGGGACGATGCCTTCACGGGCCGAGCCACCCCGGTGAGGACGCCGTGACGCGAAGCGAGCTCAGCGGCATACAGTGCCGTCATGGCTGACGACGCGCGTATCTCCTTCCTTCCCGTCCCAACTGCCGACGACGTCCCGGAGGGCGTCGGCAAGCTGTGGGCCAAGGCCGAGGAGGCGTTCGGCTTCGTGCCCAACGTCTTCACGGCGCAGGCGGTCAACGGGGACCAGTTCCTCGCGTGGTGGAACTACTTCAACCTGCTCGTCAACAAGGACGGACACCTGAGCAACGCCGACCGCGAGCTGCTCGCCGTCGTCGTCTCGAGCGTCAATCGGTGCAACTACTGCGTCATCTCCCACACCGCCGCGCTGCGCACCTACACGGAGGACGAGCGGACAGCGGACAACGTCGCCGTCAACTGGCGTCAGGCTCACCTGCCGGAGCGCGAGGCCGCGATGGCGGAGTACGCCGAGAAGCTCACCCTCCACCCTGCCGACGTCGTCGAGGCCGATCTCGAGCCGCTGCGCGCCGTCGGGCTCGACGACCACCAGATCATGGAGCTCGTCCAGGTCGTCGGCATGTTCAACCTCACCAACCGGGTCTCCACGGCACTCGGCTTCGTGCCCAATGCTGAGTACCACTCACTGGGGCGTTCATGACCTTGGCCGTATGCCGCTGAGCTCGCCCCCGCTCGCCCGTGCCATTGGGCGCGTCGAACGCCCACGGGCACACGCAGGCTTCGGCACAATGAGGCAATGACCAAGGTCGCCGTCGCGGCAGCGAACTCCGCCGCGCTCGAGGCCGGGCTCGAGGTGGCCGCCGAGGGGGGCAACGCGGTCGATGCAGCCGTTGCGGCATCCATCGCCGCCATGTGCACCGACCCGGGCATGGTCAGCATCATGAGCGGTGCCTACGTCAACGTCTGGCCGGTGGACGCGGACCCCGTCGTCATCGACGGGAACGTCGAGATGCCCGGACGCGGTCTGGACCCGGACCGGTTCGGCCAGGGCATGCGCTGGGTGACGACGCAGTACGGCGGCGGCATCACCCTCGGGGCCGGCGCCGGTTCCGTCGCGAACTCCGGTGCTGTGCAGGCCCTTTCGCGAGCCAGCGAGCTGTTCGGCCGGGTCCCCTGGTCGCGGGTCGTCGAGCCGTCGGAGCGCTCGTGTCGTGACGGGTACGCGGTGGGGGCGGCTGCCGCGCTGTACCTCGGGGTCGTTCGCGAGAGCCTCTTCGGCGACGACCCCGAGGCCCACGCCATCGTCACCGGTCCCGAGGGCCACGCCCTGCGGAACGGTGAGGTGGTGACCAACAGCGACCTCGCGGACATCCTCGAGCTGCTCGGGGCGCAGGGGCCGTCGCTCTTCACCTCGGGCGCCGTGGGTCGAGTCCTCGTGGACCAGATGAAGGAGCACGGCGGGCTCATCACCCGCGAGGACCTGTTGGCGTACGAGCCGCTCCAGCGTCGGCCCGCGATGCGTCGGCTCGGCGACTGGACGGTGGCGCTCAACCCGCCGCCGTCGGTCGGCGGGCCAATGCTCGCCGTGATGCTCGGCGAGCTGGCTGCCCGATCGCCCGGCTGGTCGTGGACGGACGTCATCGAGATCCAGCGGCGGGTCCTGGCCTACCGCCTGTCGGTGCACGACCGCTCGCCCGACCTCCTCGCCGACGGGCATGCGCTGCTCGAGTCGGTCGATCGGCACGGCCTCGCCGGGCTGCCGACCTCTGCGTCGACCTCGCACGTGTCCGCGGTGGACTCGGAGGGCGGCGCCTGCTCCATCACGATGTCCGCCGGCTACGGCGCGGGCATTGTCATCCCCGGCACCGGCATCCTGCTCAACAACGCGCTGGGCGAGCCCGAGCTGAACCGGCTCGGCCTGCACGCGCTGTCGCCGGGCACGCGGCTGGCCTCCAACATGGCACCCACGACCGCCCGGAACGACGCCGGCGGCTGCATCGCCGCCGGGTCGCCGGGCGCGGACCGGATCACGACGGCGCTCATGCAGGTCCTCGGCCAGGCGCTCCTGCGCGGCGTCGACGTGGCCGAGGCGATCGAGGCGCCCCGCCTGCACGTGCGCTTCGGCGAGGACGGCACGCCGGTCGTCGAGCACGAGCCGGACCCGTCGATCGCCTCGGCAGTCGCGTCGAGTGGCCTGCCGGGGAGCGAGTACCCCTCGAAGCACATGTACTTCGGCGGGGTCGGCGCCGCCAGGTTCGAGGGTGGCGAGGTTCAGGCTGCGGCCGATTCCCGCCGCGAGGCCGCGGTCGGCACCGCCTCCTCCCCGTGATCCCCACCCCACAATCGAAAGAACGACTTTCGGGGCCCCAATGTCCCAAGCGATGATCGAGTGAGCCACTTCTGGGCGCGGTTGTCCCCGAAAGCTGTTCACTCGATTGGGTGGGCGCGCGCCGTTCACGGGCGGGTGTGGATGGTCAGGCGGCCGTTCGGGTCGACGACGACCGCGATGTCGCCTTCCAGATCAGTCCGATGGACGGCGAAGCCCCGACTCTCGAGCGCGTGCAGCAGTGAGGGCGCCGGGTGCCCGTAGTCGTTGTCCTCGCCGACGCTGATGATCGCGACCTGCCCCGAGATGAGATCGAGGAGCCGGTCGTCCGCGGTTGCTCGACCCGTGGTGCGCCACCTTGTAGACGTCCACCTCTCCCCAGCGCTCCGGCTCCCGCTGCGCCGCCCTGACCACGTGCGCCGCGGCTTCCCGCTCGATGTCCCCCGAGAGGAGGAGGTCAACTCCGCGCACGCGCACGGTCATGACGACCGAGCCGTTGTTGGGGACGGATCCCTCGCTGAGGTGGCGGGCCGGCCACCACACCGCAGCGGTCATCCCTCCCACCCGGATGTCGTCACCAGCGCGCAGCTCGCGCACCGGGACGCCCGCGGCTGACGCGACCTCCCTGACCTGTTCCGCCATGACCTCCGGCTCCACGACGGTCGAGACCCTCGTCTCGGCGACGGTCCGACCCTTGAGCACTCCCGCCAGCCCGGCCACGTGGTCCGCGTGGAAGTGGCTCAGGACGACGAGGTCGACCACCTGGATCCCCAGCCGGCCGAGGCAGCCGTCGATGAGCGCCGGGTCGCCTCCCGCGTCGACGACGACGCCGTGCCCCTTCCCGGCCCGGATGCCGCTGTTGATGACGAGGCCGTCACCCTGGCCGACGTCGCACGCGACGAAGACCCAGCCAGGCGGTGGCCAGGAGGCCACGCTCATCGGTGTCGCCGCGGCAGTCACCACGAGGACGACCGCCGCCCCGAGGAGGGGACGGAGCCGGACGCGGCGCCACACCCACGGCCAGACGAGGATGACGACTGCGGTGACGACGGCCAGAAGCATCGCGGCGACAGCCGAGTCGCCCCAGTCGATGCTGCCGAAGGGCGCCTCGGCGCACGTCCTCGCGACCCAGGCGATGCCCTGAGCCGGAATGCCCGCGAGCCAGGCCAGCCACGACGCAGCACCGACCCAGACGAGCGACAGGACGGCCACGGCGACTCCGACGATCGTCGTCGGGGCCACGAGAGGTGCGGCAAGCAGGTTGGCCGGGACGGCGATGAGCGACACGCTGCCCTGGAGCGGGACCACGATCGGCCCGCAGACCGCCTGCGCGGCAAGGGGCACCGCGAGGACCGGCCCGAACCAGGCGAGCCGCTCGGGCAGCCCACGGGCGATGGCGCGCCCCCAGGGCTGTGCGAAGAGCAGCAGGCCCAGGGTGGCGACACTCGACAGGGCGAAGCCGTAGGACCGCGCCAGCCACGGGTCCCAGACGAGCAGGGCGACGATCGCCCCGGACAGCGCCGGCACGCCCGCCTGGCGACGCGAGGTGGACAGCGCGAGCAACCCGACGGCCCCCATCACCGCGGCCCGGATGACGCTCGGCTCCGGTCGGGCGAGGATGACGAACCCGATGAGCACGGCGAGCGCGACCCAGGGCCGGGCACGCCGACGGACTCCGAGGAGCTGGCACAGGCCGAGCGCGGTCGCCAGGACGAGGGTGACGTTGCTCCCCGAGACGGCGCTGAGGTGGCTCAGGCCCGTGTCGAGCATGGCCTCGGTGAGGTCGGGTGGCGTCCGGCTCGTGTCCCCGATGACGAGGGCCGGCACCAGACCCCGAGCGTCCGGGGTCAGACCCGCCGTCGCGGCCCGGAAGTCACCGCGCACGGAGTCGGCCGCCCGGAACACCAGTCCCGGCTGGCCGATGACGGTCGGCTCGCCCCTGGGCCGGGCCAGGGCCACGACGTCGTCGCCCGGATCCGCGGCGGACAGCCGCACGACCGCCTCGACCTCCTCGTGCCAGCTCCGCTCTGCCCAGGACCGGTCTCCGGTGACGAGGATCGGGGCGCTCACCTCGGTCACCCGCCCGCGGCCCTCCACCTGCCTGACGTCCACCCGGACCACGACGAGGGGGTCGCGGGTCGGTTCCTCGTGCGGGCCTGCGGCCCCCGCGCCCCGGCCGGCCCCCGCGCCACCGGCCTCCGCGCCACCGGCCTCCAGCGATCCGCCGACGACGACCGGCTCGGTGGCGATCACCCCACGCACGGTCGCGACGGCGCGTGCCTCGGCGAGCTCGGCCAGTGGGCCGACTGCCCGCACCGTGCGGTGGCCCGCCACCGCGAGCAGCACCAGGGACAGGACCGCGAGAGTGAGCGCGAGCAGCCTGCGACCGGTGGAGCGCGGCTGGCGCAGCACCAACAGGCCCGAGGCGAGCCCCGAGACGAGCGCGGACGACCACACCCACGTCGCCGGCACCACGAGGCCGACGAACGCCACGATCGGCCAGGCCACGGCGACCGGGACGAGGAGCCGGGCATCGAGCCGCCTGGGTACCGGGACAACCTCGTCCGGTCCGTCCGCCCGGAGGGTCCGCGCCGGCGTCCGGCTCACACCGTCACTTTGGGACGGAGCTGGCTCAGCAGCTTGTCGCCGATCCCGCTGACCTCGCCCAGCTCCTCGACCGACGTGAACCGGCCGTGCTCAGCGCGCCAGTCGAGGATGCGCTGCGCCAGGACCGGCCCCACTCCGGGCAGCGAGTCGAGCGCGTCGAGGTCGGCGGTGTTGAGGTTCACCGAGCCGTCCCCAGCAGTCGATCCACCCGGCATCTGCGGAGCCACGGCGGCAGGCGGCTCCTCCCCCGGCTTGGGCACGAAGACCTGCTCACCGTCGACCACGGCCCGGGCGAGGTTCATCGCCGTCAGGTCGGCCGCCCGGGTCGCGCCGCCGGCCGACTCGATCGCATCCGCGACCCGGGCACCCGCCCTGAGCCGGACCAGTCCCGGCTTGGCCACCTGTCCCACGACGTGCACGACGAGCTCCGCCTGCGGCGCCGCCCCCACGGTGGTCGCGGGAGCGGACCTCGACACGACCTCCGGCGCGGCCGCACCATCCGGCCCGCGCGTCGACGCCTGACCAGTCGCCCCGGCTACCGGCAAGGCCTCGCCCTCGGCCGCGCGCTCGGCCCACAGGATCCGCAGCACGAACGCACAGCCCAGCGCGACGACGAGCGCGAGCACGGCCACGACGGCGCTGCTGCTCACCGACACGCGCCCCGTCCGGAGCGACCCCGGGACGGACACCAGCGACGGCCGCCGGGCGCGGCGCAGCTGATCCTCCAGGTCGGCAGCACCGGGTCCCAGGTCGACGACCTCCATCAGGTCGGGCGGCGCCGGAACCCAGCCACCGGCGATCCCAGACGACGCGCCCTTCTCGACCACGCCCCCGCCGAGGACCTGCAGCACGCGCTCGAGGTCAGGGCTCTTGGGGACTCGGCTCAGCGGCATACGGGAAAGGTAGGAAGCCAGCCACCCAGCCAGCCGAACCGGTCGCGGGCCTGTGGACGACGACCCGTGACCCGACAGGATGTGGACGGTCACTCCCCGAGACGGCACCACCCCGATTGGGAGCCGACCCGCGGACTGAGCAACAATCCTCGGATGGCCCGGCACATCATGACCCTCACCTGCGACGACCGTCCCGGCATCGTGGCGGCCGTCTCAGCCGCACTCCTCGACGTCAACGCGAACATCCTGGAGAACCAGCAGTACTCCGACGAGGACACCAACCTGTTCTTCATGCGGACCGTCTTCGACGCCGACGCCGCCGACGTGCAGCCGGTGCTCGACGCCATCGACGCCTCCCCCGCGGTGATGCACCAGCACCTCGCCGTGCGGCCCGCCGAGGAACGCTGCCGGACGCTCATCCTCGTCAGCAAGTTCGACCACTGCCTCCTCGACCTGCTCTACCGGTGGAGGTCCGGCGACCTGCCCATCGACATCGTGGGCGTCGTCTCGAACCACGAGGACACCCGCGGCCTCGTCGAGTACTACGGCCTGCCGTTCCTGCACATCCCGGTCACGGAGGACACCAGGGCCGACGCCGAGGGGCAGCTGCTCAAGATCGTCGACGCCGAGGACGTCGGGCTCGTCGTCCTCGCCCGCTACATGCAGATCCTGTCCGACTCGCTGTGCGAGGCGCTCGCCGGCCGGGCGATCAACATCCACCACTCGTTCCTGCCGGGTTTCAAGGGAGCCAAGCCCTACCACCAGGCCCACGACCGCGGGGTGAAGCTGATCGGGGCGTCGGCGCACTACGTCACCGCAGACCTCGACGAGGGACCGATCATCGAGCAGGACGTCGTGCGCGTCACCCACGCCGAGACGCCGGGGCGGCTCGTCGCGATCGGCCGCGACGTCGAGCGGCGCGTGCTGTCCCGCGCGGTGCGCGACCACGCCGAGAGCCGGGTCTTCCTCTCGGGCCGCCGCACGATCGTCTTCTGAGGGCTGCGCCCGGGCCGTATGCCGCTGGGCACAGTACGCATGCCCGCTGCCCGGGTGCCCCATCGTCTGTGGCTTCAGGCTGCCTCTCCGGCGTGAATGATCGCCCACGTTCAGACGTGGGCGAGCTTTCACGGATCGGGGCCCGGCGCGAAGTGCACACTCGACCAGAGGTAGAGGTCAGCGGAGGCGGCGCTGGCGCCACCAGCCGATCACGTTGTTGCGGTGCCGCCAGAGGACGATCAGGGCGATGCCGATGAGCCACAGGCCGGTCCAGAGGTCGCCGGGTGCCCGGCCGACCAGCACGAGGACGGCCATGACGATCATCGCGAGCGCGCCGAAGATCGAGCCCGCGGCCACCCACCGGGTGACCATCACGGCCACCGCGAAGACACCGACCGCGACGAGCGCCACCCAGGGGTGGACGCCGAGGATCGCCCCCAGGGTCGTGGCCACCCCCTTGCCACCACGCCCCCGGAGGAAGGGCGACCAGACATGGCCGAGGATCGCGGCGAGACCAACGGCGTAGGCCGCATGTGCGCCGAACCACTGCCCCGCGAGGAAGGTCGGGACGAGCCCCTTGAGGACGTCGAGGACCAGGACGACAACGCCCCACTTGCGGCCGAGGACGCGGCCCGCGTTGGTGGCCCCCGGGTTGCCCGACCCGGAGGCGGCCAGATCCTTGCCGAGCATCCGGGCGATGATCGTCGCGGGGTTGACGGACCCGAGGAGGAAGGCGCCGAGCACTCCTCCGACCCAGGCCGCGACGGTGCCGGCGTTCACGGCCCTGGAGGCGTGCCCGATGCAGGGAGGGGCTCGCCTGAGCGCGGGGAGATCGCGATGGCCACGGTGCCGGGTCCGACGTGCGCTCCCACGACGGCGCCGAGCTCGACGACGAGCACCTCGGGCGACCCGGGGAGGCGGCTCTGGAGGTGCGCCGCGATCTGCTCGGCGCGCGCTGCGGCATCGAGGTGGTGGACGGCCAGGTCGACCATCACACCGCCCTTCGTGACGTACTCGAGCACCATGGCCTCGATGCGGGCCACGGCGCGGGACGAGGTCCGGACCTTCTCGACGGGCATGATCCGCCCGCCGCGAACCGCCAGGATCGGTTTGATCGCGAGGGCCGAACCGAGCAGGGCCGAGGCGGCCCCGATGCGTCCTCCGCGCCTCAGGTGCTCCAGGGTGTCGACGTAGAAGAGGACGCCGGACGGGCCGAGCCGCTCCCGGATCGCCTCGGTGACCGCGTCGAGCTCGCCACCGGCAGCAGCGACCTCCGCCCCCGCGACGACCGAGAAGCCCATCGCCATCCCGATGGTCTCGCTGTCGATCACCTCGACGGGCACCGACGCCTCGGTGGCTGCCAGCGCGGCCGCCTCGTAGGTCCCGGACATCTGGCTCGACAGGTGCACCGACACGATGTGCGTCGCACCCTCGTTCACCAGCCGGGCATAGACCTCGCCGAACATGGCCGGGCTCGGGCGCGAGGTCGTGACGATGGTGTACTCACGCAGGGCCGCAGCGACCTCCGCCGCGCTGATGTCGCGGCCCTCGACGAGCTCCTGCCCGCCGACGACGACGTGGAGCGGGATCACCTCGATGCGGTGCTGCTCGACGAAGGACTCCGGCAGGTACGCCGTCGAGTCGGTGACCACTCGCACGTCGACGCGTGGGCTGCCGGCCTCCTGCTGGACCAGCTCGGTCGCGCGGGTCCTTCGCCAACGCCGCAACCGATCACCGAGCCTGTCGTTGAGCTTGTCACCCAACGGTGCGCCCCCGGTGGTCACCGTGGGCACCTGGCGAGCTCAGCGGCATACGGCATGGTGGTGATGCCTCAGGCCGGGACGACGTTGACGAGCCTGGGCGCCCGCACGATGACCGTGCGGACACCATCCACGGTGGCTGCCTTGACCTTGTCCCGCGCGAGCACCAGCCCGCGCAGCTCATCCTCCGAGATGTCGGGAGCCACCTCGATGCGATCGCGCACCTTGCCCTTGATCTGGATGACGCAGGTGACCTGCTCCTCGACGATCTTCGACGGGTCGCTCACCGGGAACGGCACGTACGAGATGCCGCCGGTGTGGCCGAGCCTGGCCCACAGCTCCTCGGCGATGTGGGGCGCGACCGGCGCCATCATGAGGACGAGGGCCTCCATCACCTCGCGCGGCGGCACCTCGAGCTTGGTGACGGCGTTGTTCAGCTCGATGAGCTTGGCGATGGCCGTGTTGAAGCGCAGCCCCTCGTAGTCCTCGCGGACCCCCGCAATCGTCTGGTGCAGCTGGGTGGTCAGCGCCTGGTCCGGTCGCGGCGTCCTCGGTGCCGCCAACGCGCAGCTCCCCGGTCACCTCGTCGACGACGTTGCGCCACACGCGCTGCAGGAACCGCTGGGACCCGACGACGGCACGCGTCTCCCACGGCTTGGACACCTCGAGCGGCCCCATCGACATCTCGTAGACGCGGAAGGTGTCCGCGCCGAAGCTGTCGTACATGTCGTCCGGGCTGACCATGTTCTTCAGGGACTTGCCGATCTTGCCGTACTCGCGGCCCACGAGCTGGCCGTCCCAGACGTAGGTCGGCTGCCCGTCCTTGCCCGGCTCCTCGATGACGTCCGCCGCAGGCACGTACTGACCCCGCGAGTCGGTGTACGCGTAGGCCTGGATGTAGCCCTGGGCGAAATACTTGCGGAACGGCTCCTCGCTCTGCACGTGGCCGAGGTCGAAGAGGACCTTGTGCCACAGCCGGGCGTAGAGCAGGTGGAGCACTGCGTGCTCGACGCCGCCGACGTAGAGGTCGACGCCGCCCGGGTCCCGCGTGCCCTCCGGCGCGCCCTCGACGGGAGTCGGCTGCTTGGCCAGCCAGTACGCCTCGTTGTCCGGGTCGACGAACGCCTCGTGGTTCGCCGGGTCGAGGTAGCGGAAGTAGTACCAGCACGACCCGGCCCAGTTGGGCATGGTGTTCGTCTCGCGGCGGAAGCTGCGCCGACCCCGGCCGTCGCCGAGGTCGAGCTCGACGTTCACCCACTCCGGGACGCGCGACAGGGGCGGCTCCGGGCTGCTCTGCGCGTCGTCCGGGGCGAACGTCTTGGGGCTGTAGTCCGGCACGTCCGGCAGCGTCAGGGGCAGCTGGTCCTCCGGCACCGGGTAGCTGACGCCGTCCTCGTCGAACATGATCGGGAACGGCTCGCCCCAGTAGCGCTGGCGGCTGAAGAGCCAGTCGCGGATCCGGTAGGTGATCGCGCCCTCCCCGATGCCGTCCAGCTCGAGGGCCTCGATGATGCGCTCCTTGGCGTCCTCGACCGCGAGGCCATTGAGGTCGACGTGGTCGTTGGCCGAGTTGACCGCGAAACCCTCGCCGACGAAGGCCTCGTCGAGCGGCGCGTCGGCGTCGTCCATCGACGCCGCGACGACGCGACGGATCGGCAGGGAGAACCTCGTGGCGTACTCGAAGTCACGGTGGTCGTGGCCGGGCACCGCCATGATCGCGCCGGTGCCGTATCCCATCAGCACGTAGTCGGCGACGAAGACCGGGATGGCCTCTCCGTTCAGGGGGTTGGTCGCCCACGTGCCCGTGAACACCCCGGTCTTGTCCTTGCCCTCGGTCTGCCGCTCGACGTCGCCCTTGCGGGAAGCGGCGAGCTGATAGGCGGCGACCGCCTCACGCGGCGTCGCCGACGACCCCGCCTCCCCCTTCCAGTCCTCGTGCGTCCCCTCGGGCCAGCCGCCTTGCGGGACAAGGGCGTCGACGAGCGGGTGCTCGGGCGCAACAACCATGAAGGTGGCACCGAACAGCGTGTCGGGACGAGTCGTGAAGATGTCGATGTCGGCCTCGTCGCCGGCGACGGTGACGACGGGGAAGCGCACGCGCGCACCCTGCGATCGCCCGATCCAGTTGCGCTGCATGAGCTTGACGTTCTCGGGCCAGTCCACGCGGTCCAGGTCGTCGGCGAGCCGGTCGGCGTAGGCCGTGATCCGCATCATCCACTGGGACAGGTTCCGACGGAAGACCGGGAAGTTGCCGCGCTCGGACCTCCCCTCGTTGGTGACCTCCTCGTTGGACAGGACCGTCCCCAGGCCGGGGCACCAGTTGACCGGCGCCTCCGACTGGTAGGCGAGGCGGAACGCATCCAGCGCCTTCGCCTTCTCGACCGCCGTCAGCTCGCCCCAGGGGCGACCGTCCTCGGTGAGGACCGCTCGGTGGCCCGCCTCGAACTCCTCGACGAGCTCGCTCATCGGGCGGGCCCGGCCCCGGCCCCCGTCCTCGCGCAGCGCGTCCTCGTCGTACCAGGCGTCCCAGATCTGCAGGAAGATCCACTGCGTCCAGCGGTAGTAGTCCTCGTCGATCGTCGCAAAGGCGCGCCGGTTGTCGAAGCCCAGCCCCAGCCGCCGCAGCTGGCGCCTCATGACGGTCATGTTCTCCTCGGTGGTCTTCCGAGGGTGCTGGCCGGTCTGCACGGCGTACTGCTCCGCCGGCAGGCCGAAGGCGTCGTAGCCGAGCGCGTGCAGGACGTTGCGCCCGAGCATCCGGTGGAAGCGGGAGTAGACGTCGGTCGCGATGTAGCCAAGCGGGTGCCCGACGTGCAGGCCCGCGCCGCTCGGATAGGGGAACATGTCGAGGACGACGAGCTTCTCGCCGCGCTCGGCTACCGCCTCGGGATCGGCCCACGGGCCCGCGGGGTTGGGCGCGTTGAACGTGCCCTCCTCCTCCCACCGGTCCTGCCAGGCGACTTCGATGTCTCCAGCCATGGCGGCGGTGTAGCGGAACGGCGTCTCGTTGGTCTGCTCGCTCATGTCTTCTCTCTCATCACGTCGTGGGTGGTCGTGCGCCCTGGGTGCTTCAGACAAGAAAAAACCCCTCGCACAGGAGGGGGAGCCGCGTTGATGCCGGGATGCTCCCGGCTTTGGTCAACGCGGCTGCGGAAGGAGCAGCAGACCAGCCATGTGGCCAAGGTTAGCGCAGGTCCCAGCGCGGCTGGGTGGGTGAGGCGGGGCGAGACCCCAGCCCAGCGGCATACGGCTGCCGTATGCCGCTGGGCTGGGTTGCGCGGGTCGCACCCCTGACGCCGCGGCGGGCTGTATTCCACCTGGCCGACGGCATTTACCGAGAATAAGGTTTGGCTATCCTGACCCGACATATCCGAATAGCGTTCCTACAAAGGTGAACGGCAATTCGTGACTTTCTCTTCCGAAAGATCTCGCGGGCGCGCAGCGCAAATAGCGCGGATCCACTGAAAATCGTATGTATCGAATGTGATAAAGAAGACAGTCGGGCCAATCGCCTTGCGATTCGTCTCATTTCG
This sequence comes from uncultured Actinomycetota bacterium, assembly GCA_963754395.1. Taxonomy (GTDB): domain Bacteria; phylum Actinomycetota; class Actinomycetes; order Actinomycetales; family Dermatophilaceae; genus Intrasporangium. Next base: position 43,538 of record CAVWGJ010000019.1, read on the forward strand.
TGAACACGCGGAACCTCCGAGTGCTTCAGTTTTGGAATGCGGTGCAATAGCGCCGCCCCAATCCAAGGGGTTCATCATGGTGCCTCATTCACGCAAACTGTTGGTGCTGGCAGCGGCCTTGGCCGCCTTGATGGTTTCGGTGGTGGCGCCCGGCAGAGCCTCGTTGGCCTCCGTGCTGGGGAGCGGCCGACATGTGGCTGGCACATCCGTAGCTGCGGCTACCCTGACCGCGGCTCCGGCGGCCGTGACCGACCCCCGTGACGAGACGAAGGTCCCGCACTACTTCGGGCCGTACCCGAACTGGGCGAACAGCCCGCAGGTGCTCGCCGACGCAGTCGTCAAGATCAGCCTTGGCACCCCGACCCCGGTGGCCTTCGGCAACGCGCTGGTCGAGCGCGCCAACGCGACCGACTATGCGACGCCACCCGGTGACCTCGGCCCCGTTTTCGTCGTGCTTCCCAACTCGACGCTGCCGGCGGGCACGCTCAACAGCTTCCAGACGTGGAACCAGGCGAATGCTGCCGGGAGCCCCACGCCTTCGGCGGGCGGCCTGTTCCACGCCTATGTGCTGCGCCCCACGGCGACGACCAATGAGTACACCGTCGTGTACGACAGCGGCCTGCTGACAGTTCCTGCCCCTGGGGTGGCGGGCGTGGGCGAGGTGGCGACGTTCCCGGCCGGAACCGGGGTGGCGGTCCAGGCGGGCGACGTCATCGGCTTCTACGGTCAGGGGATCCCGGTCGACACAGGGGTCGCCACCAACACTGACCTGTTCAGCTACCCGGCGGGTGTGGACAACACCACGACGCCGGCGACCAACGTGCCCCCTGCCGTCGATGCCACCGTGACCGTCGGCTCAACCGCCTTCCCGCTCTACCCGACGCAGGACCGGAACTACTCGTTCGGTGCGCTCGTCACGCCGACCGTCACCGATCCGGGAACCGGTGCGGAGGCAACTGCCACCGTCGACCCGAACACGGGCGGCATCCTCAGCGTCGATGTCACCAACCCGGGCAGCGGCTACCTCAACCCGCCGAACGTCACGTTCGAGTCGCCCGGCATCACTCCGACGAGCCCTGCGGCGGCGACCGCACAGATCGCGACCGGCGTGATCTCCAGTGTCACCGTGAACGAAGCGGGCTTCGCATTCTCGGCCCCGGAAGTGACCTTCACGGGCGGCAACCCGACGACGCCGGCAACCGGTGTCGCCAGCGGTGGGGTCGACAAGCTCAAGCTGACTGATGGCGGAACTGGCTACACGGTCCAGCCGATCGTGAAGATCTCCCTGCCAGACCTGCCCGACGGCGTGCAGGCGACCGGCAAGGCCACGATGGACGCAAATGGCGTCGTCACCACGGTTGATGTGGTGGAGGCCGGGTCCGGCTACACGAAGGCCCCGACCGTCGAGATCCTCGACGGCAGCCAGGTCAACGCGACTGGGGCCACCGTGGAGGCCACCATCGGGATCGGCCGGATCGACGTCACGGATGGCGGCAGCGGCTACGACTCGGCGCCGAGCGTCGCCATCAACGACACCGTCGGCGTTGCGGACAAGGGCGCCAGCGCTACCGCGACCGTGGCCGTCAAGGGCTCGGTCACTGCCATCACCGTCACCAACCCCGGCGCGGGCTACCTGACACCCGGCCTGAGGAAGTTCGTCGACACCTTGGCGGGCATGGGCCCCGAGAAGGCGAACAGCCTCGGCCAGTACATTCCTACGGCCGTCCCCGACACGACGACCTATCCCGGGACGGACTACTACGAGATCGGGTTGGTGCAGTACCGGCAGAAGTTCAGCTCCCAGCTGCCTGCGACCCTCCTCCGCGGCTATGTGCAGCTGTCCACCCCGGTAGTGAAGGGCAAGCAGGAACCGCTGAGCAATGCGAACCTCGATCCCGCCGTGGCACCCACCCCGATCACGGGATACACCGGCGTGGACACGCCGCACTACCTCGGCCCGACCATCGTCGCGACGAAGAACAAGCCAGTGCGGATCACCTTCCGGAACCTGCTTCCGACCGGTGAACCTGGAGACCTCTTCCTCCCCGTCGACACCTCACTCATGGGATCCGGCATGGGCCCGAACGGCGTCATGCTCGACCCCGTGACGAAGGTGCCGATGGACATGGCGACGGATGATGGTCTGGTCACCGACGGAGTGCGCAATCCCGCGTGCGGTGAGACCCCGAAGCCGGCGACCTGCTACAAGGAGAACCGGGCCACGCTCCACCTGCACGGAGGCATCACGCCCTGGATCAGCGACGGCACGCCGCACCAGTGGGTCACGCCCGCGGGTGAGACCACCGCGTATCCCAAGGGCGTCAGCGTGAGCAACGTGCCCGACATGCCCGACCCCGGGCTCGGCGCGGAGACATTCTTCTACACCAACCAGCAGAGCGCCCGGCTGATGTTCTACCACGACCACGCCTGGGGCATCACCCGCCTCAACGTGTACGCGGGCGAAGCCGCACCATACCTGCTCACCGATGACACCGAGGCGAAGCTGATCGGCGCCGGCGGCGCCCTCGAGGGCCTCGGCTACGGCGACCCGCTGGTCATCCAGGACAAGACGTTCGTGCCGGACTCCGCCACGATGGCGAAGGTCGACCCGACGTGGAACTACTCCAAGTGGGGCGGCGAGGGCAACCTGTGGACGCCGCACGTGTACATGCCGGCACAGAACCCCGGCGACCCGTCCGGCATGAGCGCCTTCGGCCGGTGGATGTACGGCCCGTGGTTCTGGCCGCCTGCCAAGAACGCCAAGTACCCACCCATCGCCAACCCGTACTTCGACCCGGCGTGTGACCCCGACGTGGAGGCCTTCTGCGAGCCGCCGGAGATCCCGTCGACGCCGAACGTCTCGGTGGGCATGGAGGCGTTCAACGACACACCCATCGTCAACGGCACCGCCTACCCGACGACCACGGTCGATCCCAAGGCCTACCGCTACCGGGTCCTCAACGCGGCCAATGACCGCTTCTGGAACCTGTCGTGGTACGTCGCCGACTCGACGGGCACCGAGGTGGCACTGAAGCCAGCGGAGGTCGCGGCCGCCCAGACGGACCCGGTCGTCTTCCCGACACCGGACACGACCAAGAGCCCCAAGGGACCGGACTGGATCCAGATCGGCACCGAGGGCGGGTTCCTGCCGTCCCCCGTCGTGGTCCCAGCGCACGAGACCACGTGGATCACCGACCCGACCCGGTTCGACGTCGGCAACGTGGACCAGCACTCCCTGCTGCTCGCACCTGCGGAGCGGGCTGACGTCGTCGTCGACTTCTCCCAGTACCGCGGCAAGACGCTGATCCTCTACAACGACGCGCCAGCGGCGTTCCCGGCCCGAGTCCCCGGCTACGACTACTACACCGGAGGCCCGGACCTGACCCCCGCGGGCGCACCTTCGACGCTGCCCGGCTACGGGCCGAACACCCGCACCATCATGCAGGTCAAGGTGTCAACGGCCGATCCGGCACTCGCCTTCGACCGGCCGAACACGACGGCCGACAGGATGGGCGCGCTCGTGGCAGCGTTCACGCACCACACCGATTCCACGACTGGCAAGGCCGCCGGCGTGTTCGAGTCCGGTTCGGACCCGATCATCGTCGGGCAGGACGCCTACGACACTGCCTACGGGACGCAACTTCGTGGCCAGCGGCAACTGCAACAGCCCGAAGACCCCGACGGCCAAGTGCGACGGCTACGCCCGGATCAACCAGCAGGGTGGCGACGTCTTCAAGTTCGACACCCTCGGTCCGAACAAGGACGGAACCGGCGCGCAACTCGGGATTCCCTTGCAACCCAAGGGCATCCATGACGAGATGAACTCGGCGAGCTTCGACGAGTGGGGCCGGATGACCGCGAACATGGGTCTGGAGGCGCCCGGGGCGACCCCGCTGCTGCAGAACATCATCCTGTACCCGTTCGTCAATCCGGCCACGGAGACCCTGGACGCCACGGGGTTGCCGAGCAGTCTCGACGTCACCCCGATCAGCTCCGCAGCCGACGGGACACAGATCTGGAAGATCACGCACAACGGTGTGGACACCCACCCGCTGCACTTCCACCTGTACGACGTCCAGGTCCTCAACAGGGTCACCTGGGACAACATCATCATCCCGCCAGACCCGAACGAGCTCGGCTGGAAGGACACCGTCCGAGTCAGCCCACTCGAGGACACCATCGTCGCGGTGCGACCCATCGTGCCGGTCCTGCCCTTCGGCGTCCCGGACAGCAAACGGCCGCTCAACCCGATGATGCCCATCGGCGCCAAGGGTTCAGTGAACGGCCCGAACGGCACCGAGGCCGGGTTCAACAACACCGACGCCAACGGCAACCCGATCGCACCCATCGCGAACGTCATGACCGACTTCGGCTGGGAATACGTGTGGCACTGCCACATCCTCAGCCACGAGGAGATGGACATGATGCGCCCGGTCACGGTCCACGCCGATCGGAGGCTGCCGGATCCGCCGGTCATCACCTACACACGCAACGGAGGAGTCCACCTCGTCTGGACCGACGGCACCCCAACCAGCCTGACAGACCTGACGACCTGGGGTAGCGCAGCGAACGAGGTGGGCTACCGCATCGAACGTGCTCCGGTGGCCGCCAACGGCAAGGTGGGCGCCTACGTCGCAGATCGGCACCACGCTCGCCAACGTGACCAGCTTCGACGACACCGCTGCCGGAAGCACGGCGCTCTACAGCTACCGCGTGGTGGCGTGGAACGCGGCCGGCGACTCCGTCTCGACGCCGGTGCTCGTCGGACCGACCGGAGTGCCGATCCCTGCGGCGCCGACCACCCTTGTGGCGACGCTGCAGGCCGGCCCGCAGGTCAGCCTGACCTGGCGAGACAACGCCACCAACGAGACCGGCTTCGTGCTCGAGCGCGCCACCGTCGTCTCGGGTGTCGTCGGCACGTTCACACCAGTGGCGGCTCCACCCGCAAGGAGCAACACTGGCAGCGTCACCTACGTGGACAAGACCGTGCGACCTGACGCCACCTACACCTACCGTGTGAAGGCGGTCAACGGGGCTGGCTCCTCGCTCTACTCGAACACCAGCACCAACCTGACGGTGCCGGCGTTGCCAGCGGCTCCCACCGGCCTGGCCGGGGCGGCCGTCCGGCAAGGCGGAGGTGAACGCGTGACGCTCACGTGGAACGGCGTGACCGGCGTGACCGGCTACACCATCCAGTGGAGCACCAGCAGCACGTTCGCCGCGGTCTCCGGCTCGACCCCGGTGGGCAGTGCGGCCACGACCTACACGACGGGCTCCATCGCCCGTCAGGCGTGGTACTTCCGGATCGGTTCGGTCAACCTCGGCGGAACCACCTGGTCCGCACCCGTCTCAGTGGCGGCCGCCCCCTAGCCGTCACTGAGATGCAGACGGTGGGGTCCGCTCCGGCGGACCCCACTGTCATGCTCGGCGCCGCCTCTTCCGTAGCGCCCGCCCGGTGATGCCGATCTCCCGGCGCAACTCGGGTCGGGGAACAGCCATGTGCCCAAGGTTTGCGCAGGTCCCAGCACGGCTGGGCCGGGTAACGCCTCCGGGGACCCAGCCCAGCGGCATACGGCCGTCGTATGCCGCCGAGCCCGACGTCAGGGCAGACCTTCCGCTACCGCGTCGCCGCGTTCAACGACACGACACAGTCCGGCTGGTCCAACACGGCACAGGTGCCGGCGCCGTAGCCGCCGTCGCCTGGACCGCACAGAGCCCGGGGCCACCAAGGCCCCGGGCTCTGTCGCGCTCTGCCTGGCCAGGAGGCGGCAGGAGACGGCTAGGAAGCGGTGGTGGCGGTGGCGGCCTCCCGCTCCTCCGTCGCCAGGAGCTCGACGAACTCACCCACGCGAAGATCCTGCTCGACGGGATGGCGGAACGTAGCGTTGTTGCACACGACATACCGGTTCCGACGACCGACCCGGAAGCGGGCAATGGTCTCGTTGGCTTCCAGGTCGGAGACGATCTTCTGCACCGCGCGCTCCGTGATGCCGACGCGGTTCGCGATCTGGCGGATCGTCGCGTCCGGATCCCGCGCCACACAGACCAGCACGTGTCCGTGGTTCGTGAGAAACGTCCACCCCCTGACGGTCATACCTCGGACGATACGCGAGCCAGATCGCTTGGGCCGGCGCATGTGAGCAAAGAGTCACGGCTGGCCGAGCCGTCGACGCGGCAGCCCCCGCCGCCATTCTGCCCACGGGAACGAGGCCTCCGGTAGATTGCCAGAGGGGTGAGGCCATGAGGTTGCTGTTCCTCGGGGTGCGGGGATCCACACCGGCTCCGGGCGCCGAGTTCGTGCACTATGGCGGTCATACATCCTGTGTGGCCGTCGCGCACGACGATGCCGCCGCACCGACCATCGTGCTCGACGCGGGCACCGGCATCCGCATGCTCAGCAAGCGCCTTCCCGGCCCGGACTTCGCCGGCGCCATCCTCATCACCCACATGCACTGGGACCATGTCCAGGGACTGCCCTTCTTCGTCAAGGGGGACCAGCCGACGAGCGACGTCGACCTCTTCCTTCCGGCACAGGACGGCCTCGGCGGACGCGACCTGCTCGCCCGGTTCCTCTCGCCCCCGGGATTCCCGATCCTCCCGGAGGGGTTACAGGGACAGTGGCGCTTCCACGCGATCGGCGCCGGCGCCGTTCCCGTCGACGGCTTCGACGTCAGTGCATTCGACGTCGAGCACAAGGGCGGCAGGACGTTCGGCTACCGCATCACGGATGACTCGGGATCCATCGCGTACGTGCCCGACCACGCGGCCGTCTCACGCCCAGCGAGCCTGGCTGGCAGGCTTCGCGACGTCGACCTGCTCATCCACGACTCACAGTTCTTCCGCGGGGAGCGCGAGGTCGCGGCCCGCTTCGGACATGCGACGGTGTCCGACAGCATCGAGCTGGGCATGGAGGTGGGCGCTCGTCACGTCGTGCTCTTCCACCACGCACCCACCCGCACCGACAGCCAGATGAGGTCGATGGAGCGTGGCGTCCGCGGCCCGATGAAGGTGACCGTGGCCCGCGAGGGCATGACGCTGTCGGTGGGAACCCGGGGCTGAAACCATGCCCGACCCCGCCCCCACCCCCCGGATCGACGCTGCCCCGGAGCCGACCGTCGACGAGGCACTCGTCCCCTACGTGCCGGCTCTGGCGGCCGAGTGGCTCGCGGATGACCCGACCATCCGGCACCGTCGGGTCTCGGGAAGCATGGCCTTCGTCGACATCTCGGGATTCACCTCGCTCACCGAACGCCTGACCCGGATGGGCAAGGTCGGTTCCGAGGAACTGAGCGACATCCTCGACTCGACCTTCACGGCGCTGCTCGAGGAGGCGCGCCGGGAGGACGCCGATCTCGTCAAGTGGGGCGGCGACGCCGTCCTCCTGCTCTTCCGGGGGGAGGGCCACGCGGTGCGGGCGGTCCGCGCGACGGCCGCGATGCGGCGAGCGCTCTACTCCGTCGGTCGGACCGGCTCGTCGGCTGGCAAGGTGACCCTCCGCATGTCCACGGGCATCCACAGCGGCGACTTCGACTTCTTCCTCGTGGGTGACCCCGACGTGCATCTGGAGCTCATCGTCAGCGGTCCGGCGGCCAGCCGCACCGCAGAGCTCGAGGGGGCCGCGACCGCGGGCCAGATCGCCGTCAGCCCGGAGACGGCCGCCGACCTGCCCAGGTCCGCGGTTGCGCAGACTGCCGAGGGACTGAAACTCGTGCGCCGCGCCCCCGGCGGACAAGGGGCAGGCGCACTCGGCCCGTCCCGGGTGCCCGCTCATCCCTCGCGGACGACGGCTTCCGGGATCGCCGTCCTCCTCCCACCGCCGGTCCGCACCCACCTCCTCGCGGCCGCCGGCGAGGCCGAGCACCGCACGATCGCGGTCGCCTTCATCCAGTTCTCCGGCACGGACGCTCTCATCGAGCTCGAAGGCCCCGAGGCCCTGGCGACGGCTCTCGACGAGGTTGTGCGCAACGTCCAGTCTGCGTGCGAGTCCCAGGGAGTGACCTTCCTGGAGAGCGACATCAACATGGACGGGGGCAAGATCATGCTCGCCGCCGGTGCGCCGCGTGGCGGTGAGGACCTCGAGCGGCGCATGCTCAACGCCACGCGAACCGTCGTCGATCGCGCAGGTCGCCTGCCGCTGCGCGTCGGCGTCAACCGAGGGAGGGTCTTCGCCTCCGACTTCGGTCCGTCGTTCCGCCGCACCTACTCGATCAAGGGCGATGCCATCAACGTCGCCGCCCGGGTCATGGGCAAGTCGAGCCCAGGTCAGGTCCTCGCCGTCCGTGACGTGGTGAGCCGCGCTGGTCGGGACATCGTCGCAACGGAGGTGCCGCCCTTCCTCGTCAAGGGCAAGTCACATCCCATCCAGGCCTCGCTCGTGGCGGCCACCGGGGACAACCTGCACGCCACGTCGTCCGGCACGGCGGGACTGCACGGTCGGGACCACGAGCTCGGCATCCTCGCCGCCGCTCTCGGCAACGCCCGGCACGGCGAGGGCAGCTGGGTCGAGCTGGTGGCCGATGCAGGGCTGGGCAAGTCGTCGCTCATCAGCTGGCTGTGCGAGTCGGCGCCCGACTTCACCGTCCTGCGGGGCACGAGTGGGCGCTTCGGCGGCGCGAGCTCCCACCAGGCGATCCGGCGCCTGCTCCGCGACGTCATCGGCGTCAGCCCGACGGCAGGGGCCCGGGAGCTCGAGGCGGCCCTGCTCACCGCCATCCGTCAGCACTCCCCTGACCTCGAGGCGTGGGCCCCCCTGCTCGCGACGGTGCTCGGCTTCGCACTACCCGAGACGCCCGAGCTCCGGGACCTCGACGAGCGGTTCCGTCCGGCCCGCCTCTCGCAGGTGGTGGTGTCGCTGATCCGCTCGACACACCCGGAGCCCACGCTGTTCCTCTTCGAGGGCGCGGACCGGATGGACGAGTCCAGTGCCGACGTCATCCGCGAGCTGCTGCACGAGGTGCACGACCGGCCGTGGCTCGTCCTCACCGGACGTCGACCAGATTCGGGTGGGCTGGAGTCGACCGAGGACGACGCTGTGACGCGGATCGAGCTCGCACCACTCGACCAGGCGGCGTCCATGTCGTTCCTCGAGGCCATCACGGCCGACCGACCCGTCAGCGCGCACCTGCTCCGCCGGGTCGCGGCCAAGGCGGGTGGAAACCCGTTGTTCCTGCGCGCCCTCATCGAAGCGGTCCGGACGACCTCCGACGAGGACCTGCCCGACACGATCGACTCACTCATCGGGGGCCGGATCGACCGGCTCGCGCCCCGGTGCCGGACCCTGCTGCGCTTCGCTGCGGTCCTCGGTGAGCGGTTTGACGTCGTGGACCTCCAGGAGATGGTCTCCTCCCAGGGATGGTCGATCAACGATGCGGACATCCAGGACCTTCGCGGCTTCATTGAACCGGATGGGCCGGTCCAGAGCTGGTTCCGCTTCCACAACCCCCTGATCCGGGACGTCGCCTACGCCGGGCTCCCCTACCGACTGCGCCGGAGCATGCACCTACGCGTCGGCGAGGTCCTCGAGCGGGTCGAGGACCGCGAGGCGGCGAGCGAGCGCCTCTCCACCCACTTCTTCGAGGCTGGCGACCACGCGCGGGCCTGGTCCTACTCCCGCATCGCCGGCGACCGCGCTCGGCACTCCTTCAGCTATCCCGAGGCCATGGCGCTCTACGACCGGGCGATCTCGGCCGCCCGCAGCGTGCCTGACATCCCGCCGCATGACCAGGCTCTGGTGCTCGAGGCGAAGGGCGATGTCGCCGACCTTGCCGGTCTGTCTCGCGAGGCCGTCGATTCGTACCGCAGGGCCAAGAAGCTCATCCGTGACGACGCTCTCGCCGTTGCCGCGCTGACGGTGAAGGAGACGAGGATCCACCAGCGCCTCGGCGCGTTCGTGACGGCCAGTCGCATCGCGACCCACGCACGATCACGACTCCAGGCGACGTCGGGAGCGCAGGCGGCTGCGGCACGGTCCATGCTGGCCGGACGCGTTGCCGTCATCCACCACCTGAGGTCGCGGCATTCGGACGCCCTGCGCTGGAGTCGCGTGTCCCTGGACGAGGCGAAGCAGTCCGAAGACCCGACAGCGCTGGCCTTCGCCTACAACTACCGTGAGCTCATCGTCACGGCTGCCGGCGAGCAGCCCGATGAGCCCTACGGCGAGCTGGCGCTCGCGAGCTACACGGCGGCAGGCAACCTGCTCGGACAGGGCCATGGCCTCACCAACCTCGCCATCCGCTCCTTGGCTGACGGTGACTGGGACAGGGCAGTCAACCGCTTCGAGGCGGCCACCGAGCTCTTCCATCGAGTCGGCGACACGGCGAGCGAGGCCAACGCGATGTACAACAGGTCCGACGTGCTCCAGCGACAGGCCCGCTACGAAGAGTCAGAGCCACTGCTCATCGCAGCGCGGCGGGGCGCCCTCGTTGCTGACGATCCCGAGCTGGTAGCGCTCGTGGACCGGGAGCTGGGCAAGGTGCGCCTCGGCCAAGGTCGGCTCGACGAGGCCCGAGCACTGCTCGAAGGTGCTCGAGCGGCACTCGCGGAGCTCGGCCTGGAGGCCGAGGTCATCGACGCCTCGGTTGCGCTCACGCACGTGCTGGTTGTCGAGGGCGACCGGCGCGCGGCGCGAGCGATGAGCGCGGCGCTCCTCGCCGACGCGGTGGCTGCGGGCGCCGATGAGCTGCTGGCCAGGATTCACTGGCTCCTGGGTGCGAGCCTCATGCAGTCCGCCGAATGGGACGCCGCAGAAGCGGCCTTCGCAGCAGGCCGCGACGCCGCGGCCCACTGGGACGGTGGGCACGTGCGCGCCCTCAACCTCGTCGGGCTGGTCGCCGTTGCGCCGCACACCCAGCACGACCGGCGACTGGAGGCGGTGGAGGCCCGCACGTGCCTTCACCGCCTCGGTGTCATTCGGCTGCCTGCACCGTTCGAGTCAGTCCAGTTGGAGCAGTAGCGCCGTAGCAGAGCCCATCAGAACCCGCTGCCTCGGACGTCGTGGGTGAAGTTGAAGTAGAGGAGTGTGTCCCCGGCGTTGTCGCGGCTGCTGTTGACGTAGTCGACGCAGGCGACCGGCTCACCCGTTGCCGGGTCGACGTTGGTCTGGCCCTTGAGCAAGCACGCCGGAGCGACGGTGTCGAGGGGCCCGGAGGACAGGTACGTGTAGTAGACCTTGAACTTGTTCACGCCGCCGTTGCCGCACTGGGTCTTGTCACAGCGGAAGATCAGCGTCGCCGGCGCCTGCGCGGTGTAACCCTCCAGCGCGGCGATGAACTGCACCACAGTGGAGCCGGCCTTGCACGGCGAGCCCGCACACTGGTCGGCCGTCGCACCGGTCGACAGGGCAGCCCGGTCGGACGCGAAGCTGAGCGGCAGCATCGCGATGCCGCAGTTCGTCTCGGGTGTCGTCGTCGTGCACGTGTCCGCGCCGAAGAGGGTCGTCCCCTTGTCGGCGAGCTGGAGCGTGCGCAGGCTGTCGAAGGGTGACGAGCTCGTCGGTGTGAAGCTGAGCGGCTTGCCCTTGCCTCCGACCGACGGCGTGATGGTCACCCCGTTCTCGACGGCCGAGTAGGACACCGTCGCTCCCACTGACAGCGCGTCGGCGGGCAGGGTGACCTGGTTCGGGCTGAGCACGCCGTCCGGCGACCCGTCCGCGACGCTGACGTCGAGGTTGAAGGTCACTGCCTGGTTGAACGCCTGGGAGGAGGTCAGTGTCAGGGCGATTGGATCGCCGGCCCTCGCCAGCACGGCGGGCACGGCGCCACCGAGTCCCACGTCCGGCGTCGAGACGGAGACGGTGACCACCGGCAGGGGGGTCGGCTCTGGCTTGGCCGCCATGGCCGGGGACGCGGTCAGTCCCACCGCCGCAAGGGCGCAGATCACCCAGCCGACGATGCGGGACCTCCCTCCGATTCTCGCGAACGGCCTTGCAGTGAGGGGTGAAGATGGTGAGCTCATGGGTGGAGGCCCCGTTTCTCGTTCGGGTTCGATGGGCGGGAGCAGCAGGCCCGGCGGACCTGCCTCCAGATCATTGAAAGTCGGGCCGACCGGGAGTTCAGCCGAATCACGGAACTACCCGCGGGTTCGTCCCTTATCGCCCGAACGTCCCATGACCCACCAGCCCGATGACGAGGAGCACGAGCGCGGCGTGGTACGCGACCATGACGAGGACGGGGGCCCACCGCCGTTCGAGACAGAACCGGTCGTGAGCCAGGACGAGGTGCGAGACGAGGAGCAGCCCACCGCCGGCGAGGACGACAACGTCACCCTGCCAGGCCGCGACGAGGACCAGGCCGGCGAGGGACAGCAGGTGCAGGAAGACGGACCCTCGCTGGCGGCCGGCGAACCGGATGACGTCGCGCCCCCACCGTCCGTGCACCACGACGACGAGGGGGACCGCAACCAGGACCCACCACGGCAGCCCTACTTGGCTGGGCACCGACACCACGGCCCAGGTCCACGCCAGGTTCGCGAGCAGGGAGGTCCACAGGCCGAGCAGGTACCTCGCCTCGGTCGCGGTCAGGAGGAGCAGGTCGGTGACGACAGACAGACCCAGGGCCGTGAAGACCTGCGGTAGGACCCGTTCGGCAGCTCCGTCCGCTGCACCGGGCATCGTGGCAAGCGACCAGGCCAGGCCGCTGAGCAGGAGCGGAAAGGTCGGCCTCGTGATGAGGTCGACCACATGGTCTCCGCGTGCGACGGCGACCCAGTTGAGCACCGCCGTGAACGCGAGAGCCACCGCGAGCACCATGACGTGGGTGTCCACACCGCCAAGGTTGGCAGGACGGATCGCCAGAACGGTGCGGACACGCGGCGACGAGCAGGTCACCTTGCGGGAACCGAATCGGAGCAGCTCACGATCCGTGCGAGACTCGAGTAATGCCAATGCGCCAGTTCCAGCACACCGTGACGCCCGACGACACGGCGGTGAAGCTGGGGACAGGGGACCTCGACGTCCTCGCGACGCCACGCCTCATCCTGTGGTGCGAGACCGCGTCCTTCCAGGTGTCCCAGAAGTCCGTCGATGCGGACCACACGACCGTCGGGACGATGGTGAAGTTCGAGCACACCAAGGGCAGCCCGGTCGGCACGGAGGTGACGATCGAGTGCGCCGAGCCGATCAACGATGGACGGCGGCTGGTCTGCTTCGTCCGGGTCACGGACTCCGATGGCGACGAGCTCGGCGGCGGTGAGCTCCACCGTGCCATCGTCAACCCGGACCGCTTCATGACCCGGTGCCGCAAGCTTCCCTGAGCCGCACGAGGGCCCACTGGAGCGTGTGGCGACCTCGCGAGCGGAAGCGAGCTCAGCGGCATACGACGAAATGCTTGTGCCGTATGCCGCTGAGCTGGCTCCTCGACGAGGGCGCAGCAAGCGCCCGTCACAGGACGTAGGCGTCGCCCAGCTTCCGGAAGCCGAGTCGCTCGTAGTACGGGTCCACCATCCCCGGCGGGGTGACGATCTCGCGGTAGCCGCGGCTGCGGAAGGGGCCGTCGGGCCCGAAGACGAACTCGCCGGGAGAGAGGTCGCGATAGGGAGGCGTCACGTAGTCGAGCAGCAGCTGCGCGCGCCCATCGCCCAGGTCCCGCATGAGCACGACGCCGACCGCCGTGTCGCCCTTGACGATGAGGTAGCACGGGTCGCCCGTGAACGGGTCGTGGACGAACCCGGGGTTGTGGCGGCGGATGTCCGCCTCGTGCACCCGCAGGCCATGCCGCAGGAACTCGTCGTCGCCGGCAACCTCGATCACCTCGTAGACGCCCGAGTCGTGGCGCTCTCTCGACATGCGCAGCAGGTACACGACGTTGATGACGGCCAGCACGATGTTGAGCCCGACCATGGGCCACACGCCGACGACACCGTTGTAGACGATCAGGACGAGGCAACCGACCAGGTTGATGATCCGGAGCCGGTGCAGCTCGGTCTGCAGCAGGGACCACACCAACACGGCGGAGCCGATCCAGCCGACCGCCTCGAGCCACCACCCGTCCATCCATCGGAGCCTAGTGGCGACCTCGGCGCAATGGGGTCACCTGCTGCGCAACCGGTCCATCTCCGAGGCGATCTCCGACTCGGTCGGCTCGCGCCGCCAGTACACGTCCATCGCGTGCGCCACGAGACCGATGCCCCACCCGGCGAGCGGGAAGATCGGCCAGAAGAAGTTCGCGCCGGTCATCGCCCAGATGAGCACGAGCATGCCGTTGACGAGCGCATAGATCAGCAGGTGGACGCGGAACTCCTCTTTCGCCTTGAGGCGCTTGACGGCACGGTCGTGCAGGTCCGTCTCGGCGCCGGTGCGGTCGATCTGAGGGGTGACGGGTAGGTCGGTGGACGGGGTGACCGGGGTCTGGTTCGCGGTCATGATCGTCACTGCTCCTTCTCGGGCCGCCTCGCGCCACGCGCTCGGCTCCCACTTCCAGCGTAGGTCGACGGCCCTGGCGCGAACGCGGATGGTGTGCAGCGTCACGCCGGGTCCGGGTCGGCTCCCGGATGACCGACGAACCGGAGGCCGACAACGGCGACGACGATCCCGCTCAACAGGAGAACCTTTGCGGCTGAGGCAGATTCACCGCCGAGAGTGATGGCCCACGTGACCGTGAGCGCGGCACCCACCCCGGTCCAAACGGCGTAGGCCGTGCCGATCGGGATGGACTGCGAGGCCACGGCCAGACCGACCATGCTGGCCGCCAGTGCGACGACGAACACGACGGTGGGTACGGGCCGCGAGAGGCCGTCGGACGCTCCGAGCGCCGTGGCCCAGACCGCTTCGAGCACGGCGCTCCCGAGCAGAATGACCCAGGGCATCAGGACACCACCCTGAGGCCGACGACGCAGCCGATGAGTAGCAGGAGGAGCGCCGCACGGCGGGCATCCAGGCGCTCGTGGCCGCGGGCCGCCGCGAGCAGGACGGTGCAGACGGCGCCGATGCCGACCCACACGGCGTACGAGGTGCCGGTGGGCAGGCCGGTCATCGCCCAGGCCAGCCCGCCCATACTCGCGACGAGTGCCACTGCGAAGACGACGGTCGGCAGCGGGCGACGGAAGCGGTCAGAAGTCGCGAGAGCCGTGGCCCAGACGGCCTCGAGGACCCCCGAGATGACGAGGACGAACCAGTGCACGATGTCTCCAGTGCGGCCGTCTTGTCGCTGGGCGGGTACGGCTCCCTCGTCCGCGAGGGCCATCCGGCCGCTCTCGGGCGATGGTACGGCTCGGGTGCGGGTCGGGCGAATCCGTGAGTATCACCACGCTCGGTACTAGCCTCTACTCAGGGTCAGGGTGACGCACCGATCCGCATGGGTCCGGGTGTGAGGCCTGTGTGAGGGGGTCTCCGTGGAACGTGACTATCTCGACTTCGAGGTCTCCATCGAGACGACCGCGGCCGGGCAGGTGGCCCGCGTGACGAGCTCCCCCGCCGGCACGGGCGATGCGGCCTTCTCCCTGCCCTTCAAGCCGGTGGAGCTCGCCCAGTTCATGACCGCGGTCGGGCCGCCCCGTGTCTCCTCGCGCCGCCTGGTCCCGGCGGAGGCACCCGTGCGGGAGGTCAAGGACTATGGCGCTCGTCTCGGTGGCGCGCTGCTCGCGGGCGATGTCGGCAGGCTGTTCCGCGAGAGCCTGTCGACCGCGAAGGGGCAGGGCTCGGGCCTGCGGCTGCGACTGTTCCTTGCAGGCTCTCCGGATCTGGAGCCGGTTCCCTGGGAGTACCTCTACGACAGCCAGCTGGGCCGGTTCCTCACCCTGTCCACCCAGACGCCCATCGTCCGGTCCTTCGACGCGCTGGACGTTCCGGCAGCCGTTCGGGTGACCGCACCCCTGCGCGTGCTCGTCCTCATCTCGAGCCCGTCGGACGTGCCCGAGCTCGCGGTCGCCCACGAGGAGGAGCTCCTGCGGGCGACGACCGCCGACCTCGTCACGAGCGGACGGCTCGAGCTCGTCGTGCTGACCGACGCGACGCTGAGCTCACTGCAGCGCGCGTTGCTCGACACGTTCCACGTCTTCCACTTCATCGGGCACGGCGGCTTCGACGAGACCGCCGGTGAGGGCGTCCTCGTCCTCGAGCGGCCGGACGGCACGGCACACCGGGTCGGCGCCTCGCGCCTCGGCACCCTCCTGCACGACGCCAACGGCATGCAGCTGGCCGTGCTCAATGCGTGCGAGGGAGCGCGGACGAGCGGACGGGACGCCTTCTCGGGAGTGGCGCAGGCGCTGGTGCGCCAGGGGCTGCCAGCCGTGGTCGCGATGCAGACCGAGATCTCCGACAAGGCGGCGCTCGTCTTCAGCCACGAGTTCTACTACTTCCTGACGCGGGGCCTTCCGATCGACGCCGCGATCTGCGAGGTGCGCAAGGCGATGGCGACCTCCGACGAGGTCTCCGAGTGGGGCACCGCCGTCCTCGTGCGGTCCGGATCGGACCAGCCCTTCGACGTCTCCGCGCTCGGCGCCTTGGCCGAGCCGGCGCCAGAGGGACGGTGGGACTCGCTCTACGCCGCCGCGAAGTCGTCGCTCGCGTCGGCTACTCCGCAGGCGGCGGTGCCCATCCTGGAGCGGATCGCGGCAGAGCGCCCGGACTACGCGGACGTGACGGAGCTGCTCGAGCGGGTCACGGTCGAGCCCAAGGAGGCGGACCGGCCTGACGGCGAGGCGGATTCGAACGCGCACCTGGAGGGTCGCGACCGAAAGGAGTGGCAGGCGCGCGAGCAGGCTCGCCAAGAGCGACAGCAGCGTGACCTGGATCGGCGCGCGCAGCACGATGACCGCTCGGCCGGCAGCCGGCGCCGCAGGCGGCCGACGCGCGGGCTCAGGCTCGTCGTGTTGGCGGCGCTCCTCGTGGTGGCTTTCCTCGGCTGGCGCTTCCTGCCGAGCCTCCTCCAGCGAGCCGAACCAATCGTCGGGATCGCCTGTGGCTCGCCGTCGCAGTCGTCGCCTCCGGAGACCACCTTCGTCGTCGGATGTGCCCCGGTGGCCCCTGTCGTCGACGGGGAGTTCGACGACTGGCGGTCCGTGACCAGTCACCCCGTGACCGGGGTCGTCGACCAGCGGGGTGGGGTCCGAGCCGGCCTGGCGGGCTCCTTCCAACTGCTGTGGGACAAGGATGCGCTTTTCGTCCACGCTGCCGTCGCCGATTCCGAGATCACCCCCGTCAGGACGTCGAGCCCGGGGACCTTCTGGACCGGTGACGGCATCTCGTTCGAGTTCGGGCCGGACCCCCGCGCCCTCGGCCCCAAGGACAGGCTCCGGACGGGTCAGGACCAGCACGTGATGATCGGCGTCGTCGAGGACGGCGACCGGGATGGCGTCGCCGCCATCAACCCGGCGAGCAAGGGACAGTTCGTGTCCGGCGACCTCGCGCCCTCGATCGAGGTTGCCCGCCGCCCGACGGCAGACGGATACGAGCTCGAGGCTCGGGTCCCGTGGAGCGCCCTGGGGCTGACCATTCCACCGGCACGCGGCACCGTCATCGGAATGAACCTGAACGTCAGCGATGCCGAGCAGACCGGACAGCTCAAGACGATGCTGAGCAGCAACCCCGACCGGGTGGCCAGCGCACAGCCCCACCCTCGCCTCTGGCAGACCGTCCTGCTCTGGGACGAGGGCTGATCCGGTGCCGGAGCTCCGCGCCCTGCTCGTCGGCATCGATGCCTACCCGCCGCCGGTCCCGGCACTGATGGGGTGCGTCAACGACGTCGGGGCCATGGCAGAGACCCTGGCTGCACGGGTACCCGAGGCCGACCTGAGCCTGCTCGTGCTGACGAACGAGCAGGCGACCCGCCGGGCCGTGACCGAGGCGATCCGATCCCACCTGCACGGGAGGGGTGCCGACTCGACGGCGCTGTTCTACTTCAGCGGCCACGGTTCACAGCAGACAGCCCCTCCGGAGCTGTGGCCCCGCGAGCCGGACCGGCGCAACGAGACCGTCGTCCTCGTCGACAGCCGCTCGACCGGCGGCTGGGACCTGGCCGACAAGGAGCTGAGTGGACTGCTGGCCAGCGTGAGTGGCTCGGTCGGGCACCTGCTCGTCGTCCTGGACTGCTGCCACTCCGGCGACGGCACCAGGGACGCTCCCGCATGGGTGCGGCTGCGCCTCGCGCCCGAGGACACCAGGCCGCGGCCCTTCAGCACCTTCCTGCCCGAGACGTCGTTGGGGCACGAGCCGCCCGACCGGGCGGACGATGGCCGCACCCGGTCGGCGTGGAGCCCAGCAGCGACGATGACCCACGTCCTCATCGCGGCGTGCCGCTCCTCTGAGACTGCCAAGGAGCTGACGATTGGAGGTCGCGGGCGAGGCGCCCTCTCGGCGGCGCTCGAGCGAGCCCTCAGGGACAACGGGGGGCAACCGAGCTATCGGGACATCCACCGGTTCGTCACGGCGGGCGTGCTGGCGCGGGTCGAGGACCAGCACCCACAGCTCGAGACCACGGACGCGTCCGACCTCGACCGGGCCTTCCTCGGCGGGGTCCTGCCGGCCCGTCCGATGCAGCTGACGCTGAGCCGGTTGCCCGACGGCTGGAGCATCGACGCGGGGGCGGTCCACGGCGTTCCGGAGCCGATCGGGGACGACACGACCGAGCTCGCCGTCTATGCGCTGGGCGACGACACCGACGGCGCACCACTTGCCGAGGCCAGGGTCACCACGGTCCTGCCCGACCGGTCGATCGTCACTCTTGCGCCTGAGCTCGACGCCGGTTTCGTCTACCGCGCCGTCGTCAAGACGATCCCGCTCAAGCCCCTCGACGTCGCCATCGTCGGGGACCTTGACGTGACCACCGCGCTGGAGCAGGCGGCCGCCTCAGCCGACACGACCCTGATCCGGGTGATCACGGACCCGGCCGCCGCCGACCTCATCGTCCGAGCGCGACCTGACGGCTTCGAGATCACCCGCCCGGGAGTCACCCGGCCGCTCGTCCCGGTGGTGGCCGGACACCACCGCGAGGAGCGGACGATCCTCGCCCTCGAACGGGTGGCGCGCTGGCTGCGGCTCTCGTCGCTGAGCAACCCCGCGACCCAGCTGGCTCCCGGCTCGATCGGCGTCGACGTGACGTCCACCTCTGGCGGCGTCGGTCCGGATGGCCGGCTCGAGATCGCCTACGTCGAGGATCACGCCCCCGCCTTCACCGTGACACTGACCAACACGACGACCCGACCGCTGTGGTGTGCGCTGCTGGACCTGACCGAGACCTATGGCATCTTCACGGACGCGTTCCCGTCCGGCTCTACCCTGCTCGACGCCGGCGCCAGCATCGACATCGCCCTCACCGGCCAGCTCTCCGACGCGCTGTGGCGAGCGGGAACGGTGCTCATGACCGACCACCTGAAGATCGTCACCAGCACTCTCGAGTTCGACCCGCGGTCGCTGGAGCAACCCGAGCTGGAGGTCGACGTCGTCGAGACGACGCCCGTGGTGCGAGGAGACCGGGCAGCGCGCTCCACCCTTGACCGGCTCCTGACCCGGGTCGCGACCCGCAACACACTGTCGACCGAGGCGGTCAGGGCGGTCGCTGACTGGCGCACGGACGACCTCTACGTGGTCACGAAGCGCCCTCCCACCCCGTGACCGTCCCGCTCCTCGGCCACCGGCCAACCTGCCCACCAAGCGGGCAGGTTGGCCATGCCGCTCGGAGGCGTCGTACGGTTGGCCACGCCTGACCCACGACACCCCGACTCTCGCCGAGGAGACCCATGAGCTCGACCCATGGCCGAACCCGCGACCTCGCCCTGACCGCGACCTTCGCAGGCCTCATCGCCGGGATGGGCCTCGTGCCGGCGGTCTCGCCGTTCGGCTTCCCCGTGCCGATCACGCTCCAGTCGCTCGGCATCATGATCACCGGAGCAGTGCTCGGCGCACGTCGGGGTGCGTCCGCCGTGCTTCTCTTCCTCTTCCTCGTCGCTCTTGGCCTGCCCCTCCTGTCCGGTGGACGAGGCGGGCTCGGGGTCTTCGCCGGCCCGAGCGTGGGCTACCTCATCGGCTTCCCCATCGCGGCCTTCATCATCGGGGCGCTCATCTTCCGGCGCGGTGCCCCGTACAGCACCGGCTACGGGCTCGTCGCGATTGTCCTGGGCGGCATCATCGTCCTCTACGCCATCGGCGTCCCCGCCACGGCATGGCGCGCCGGCATCAGCCTTCCTGCCGCCATGGCCGGCAGCTCCCTCTTCCTCGTCGGCGACCTCGCCAAGGCCGTCATCGCCACTCTCGTCGCGGGTGCCGTGCACCGCGGCTACCCCGGGCTGCTGCCGCACCACCGCTCCACGGCAAAGCGGGAGCGCGAGACGGCTGCGCACTGACGAGGGACGGCGCGCGTCAGTCCTCCACGCCGCGGGCGACGAGCGCGTCGGCCAGCCGATCGGCATGCCGTAGTGTCCGGACGACGAGCGGCACGATGAAGGCGAGCGGACTCGACGAGGCGCCCCGCGCCAGCTGCGCCTGCCGCACCTCTCGGGCCAGCTCGATGATGACGGCGACCGACCGGATGCCGAGTGCGACGAGCAGGCCCACACGCTCGGGGTCGACACCGACGCGTCGCAGCGGCCGGAGCCATCGCACGACGACGTCGACCATGGCGGTCGTGCGGGTGGTGAGGCTGACGAGGGTGGCCAAGAGGACGAGGCCCAGCATCGCCCCGACGACGACGACTGCCCGCTGCCATCCGGCGACGGCGAGCTGGAAGAGCCCGAGGGCGAGCAGGAACCACAGGAGTGGACGGACCTGCTCGAGCGTGGTGCGCCACGGGATCCGCGCCGCCGCATAGAGCAGTGCGATGACCGCGAGGGCCACCACCACCTGCCAGGGCTGGCTGAGGGCCAGGACTCCGATGGCGGCAGGAACGAGCAGGAGCAGCTTGGTGCCCGCAGGCAGGCGGTGCACGACGGAGTCGCGCGGCACGTAGACGGCGAGCGCGCTCACGACACGAGCCGCAGGTACGCGTCGACGGCCCCGTCCGGTGCGCCGTCGAAGGCCAACCGGGCGTCGTGGAAGACGAGGACCCGGTCGAAGTCGTCGAGGAGGTCGAGATCGTGGGAGACGACGACGACCTGCTGGTCGAGCTGCCGGACCACCTCGCGAACCCGACGCGTGTTGACGAGGTCGAGCAGTGTCGTCGGCTCGTCCATGACGACGAGCTCCGGCCGCGTGACCAGGACCGACGCCAGGGCGAGCAGCTGCTTCTGGCCCCCGGACAGCAGGTGAGCTGGATGGTCCCGGTGCCCGTCGAGACCGTAGGCCGTGAGGGCGGTGTCGACCCGGGCCGCGACCTCGGGCTTGGACAGGTGGTGCCGCCGCAGCCCGAAGGCGACGTCCTCGGCAACGGTCGGCATGACGATCTGGGCATCGGGATCGGTGAAGCAGAATCCGACGCGGCGCCGGATCGAACGGGCGTCCCGGGCCGTGTCGAGGCCGTCGATCCGGACCACCCCGGCGGTCGGGACGACGAGGGCGTTGAGCATCCGTGCAAAGGTCGACTTGCCCGACCCGTTGGCGCCGATGACGCCGATCCGTCTCTCGGTGAGCCGGAGGGTGACGTCTCGCAGCACGGTCCGCTCCACGCCGGAGGTGCTGTAGGTGTGCCCCACGGCGTCGAACTCGATCAACGGCACGCTTCCACCACCAGCGCCGTCCCCTGCCCACCGCCGGCAGCGATCGCGGCGAGACCATAGCGACCTCGACCCTGCCGGACGAGCTGGGTGAAGAGCCGCACCACGAGCACCGCGCCACTCGCGCCCCAGGGGTGGCCCAGCGCCAGTGCGCCACCACCGGTGCAGGCCCGGCTCGGGTCGATGCCCAGGGCGTCGTAACACGCGAGGACCTGGCCGGCGAAGGCCTCGTTGAACTCGATGACGTCGAGGTCCTCGACACCCAGCCCCGCCTCCGCCAACGCGGCGTGCACGGCGGGGACGAGGCCGATACCCGGTCGTCCCGGGGCCACCCCCACCGAGGCGGCTCCCAGGACGCGGAGGCCTGGGCGGCCGGTCGCCGCCAGTGAGGAGCCGGGGACGATCCCGACCGCTGCGGCGCCGTCGTTGATCCCGCAGGAGTTCCCGACCGTCACCGACCCGCCCTCCCTGAAGGCGGCTGGGAAGCGCGCCAGGCGTTCGGCGGTGAGGCCGGCCCGCGGCCGCTCGTCGGCGGCCACGCCGTCCACCGGGACGATCTCGTCGGCGAACTCGCCCCGTGCGGCAGCCAGCACGGCCCGCGCATGGGACTCAGCGGCATACGCGTCCTGTCGTTGGCGTGTGACGCCGCACTCCTCCGCGAGGAGGTCCGCAGCGAGGCCCATGTCCACGTCCTCGGCGCCGGGCGCGAAGGGGGCCCGCTCGTAGCGGACGGGCGGACCGTCGCCCTGCGGGGGCCAGTATCGCCAAGGTGCCGTCGAGGCGCTCTCCACTCCCCCAGCGAGCACAGGACCTGACCCTCCGGACACGAGCCGCGCACCGAGCTCGATCGCGGCCAGGCCGCTCGCGCACTGCCGGTCCACCGTGAGGGCCGGCACGTCGACGGGCAGCCCGGCAGTCAGCGTGGCCACGCGAGCGACGTCGCCTCCCGGACCCATGCAGTTGCCGAGGATGACCTCGGCCGGCACCTGCCCGACGTCGTCGGCCACGGCGCGCACGACCGTCGCCGCGAGGTCCGCAGCCGTGCGGCCGGCGAGACGGCGTCCCGCCGTGCCGATCGGGGTGCGGCGTGCCGCGACGATGAGGGCGTCGGCCATGCGCTCACCGGTCCAGCGCGGCACGGTCGACCTTGCCGCTGTCGGTCAGTGGGAGGTGCGGCACCACGCGCCACACCCGGGGCCGGTGCGTCACGGGCAGGCGGTCACGGGCGATCCGCTCGAGGGGCTCGCGGTCCGCGTCGAGAGTCAGCGTGGCGGCGACGAGCGCTCCCAGGGTCGGGTGCGGCACGGCGTGGACGGCAACAGCGCCCCGCGCGGCGGGGGCGAGCACGGACTCCACGTCGGCGATGAGCACGGTGGCGCCCGCCGTGACGATGGCGTCGGGTCGACCGTGCACGACGAGAACGCCGGACTCCAACGACCCGACGTCCCCCACCGTCGCCCAGCCCTCCGCAGCGCGCAGCAGGGAACCCGGCGGACCGGCATACCCGATGCACACCCACGGAGAGCGGGACCAGATGGTCCCCGGTACGGGGTCGTCACGGATCTCGATCTCGACACCCGCAAATGCCCGGAGGGCGCCGTCCCCCTCGTTGGCCGCTGCCGCGACGAAGCTCAGCTCGGCCGCGCCGTAGTAGTGCGTGAGCCGCAGGCCGTGCTGCCGAGACGTGGCCCTCAGCCGGGCTGGCAGGTGGGCCCCCGCCACGACAACCCGGGCCCCGCGCGGAAGCCCCTCGCCCCGGCGCTCCAGGACGGCCGGAGTGAGGCACGCGTGGTCCGCACTGGCCGGGTCGTCGACGAGGTCAGCCCCGGCCCACGCAGCGTGCACGGCCGCAAAGAGGTTCATCGTCGACCCCAGTGGCCCCGGTACCCAGACCCGGGCGCCCTCGCCCACACCGGTCAGCTCCGAGTAGGCAGGAAACGAGTCCCACCACGATGTGGTCGTGCGCACCACCCGGCGAGGGCCGGGACCCGTCGTGCCGGACGTTGCCAGCGCGAGGCGGGCACCCGAGCGGTGCGCGGAGAGCACTGCGGCCACCGGGTCGTCGTGCTCGTCCGGCCGGACCAGCCGCGTCATGAAACCTCCTCGAACAGCACCGGCAGCGAGGCCTCCGGGCCGCCACCCATTGAACCAGCCCCCGGTCGGCCAGCGCTCTCGCGTCCGGCGAGCACGACCGAGCACGACGAAGGGCCGGACACTGGTGTCCGGCCCTTCGTCGTCTGGTGGAGCTGAGGGGACTCGAACCCCTGACCCCCTCCATGCCATGGAGGTGCGCTACCAGCTGCGCCACAGCCCCGATCGGGTGTCACTTCGCCGTGAAGCGACTGCGTAACTCTAGCCAAAGAAGGGGCCCGGGCCCAAATCCGTCGTCACGCCTTCCACGGACCCAGGTTCCACCCCGAGATGCGCCAGCGCACCTGCTCGCTGAAGCTCTTGCGCCCCTCGACGAGCTCGATCCAGTGGCAGTTGTCCAGCCCTCGGAAGATCGCGTCCGACACGTCCTGGTCGAGGCCGACGAGATCGGTCGCACCCACCCGGCCGGAGACCCCGTGCGTCACGATGATGGCCGTCTCGCCGTCGAGCAGCTCCCGCTCGATCTCCCGGACCGACTCGCCGACGCGCCGGGCCACGTCTTCACGCGTCTCACCGGTGACGCCGCGGGGCACGTCCTCCCCCCGATCCAGAGCGGCGATCGCCTCCGGGTACCGCGCCCGCACCTGGTCGGCGTGCAGCCCCTGCCACTCACCGACGTGCACCTCCCGCAGCCGTCCGTCGAGCCTGACCTCCAGACCGGTCAGCTCCGCGATGGCGTCAGCGGTCGCGGCAGCGCGCTGCAGGTCGCTCGACACGAGCAGCGCGGGCTGGTACGCGGCCAGGTGCGGTGCAGCGGCGAGCACCTGGGCGCGACCGGTCGCCGAGAGCTCCGAGTCCTTGTGGCCCTGCCAGATTCGGGCGGCGTTGTCGACGGTCTCGGCGTGGCGCAGGATGACGATCCGCCGCGGACCCAGCGGACCCATCGGTCTGGTCGGCCCGGCGCTCACGACGCCGGGTCCGCGCCGTCGTCTCCGTCCGCGCCGGCATCCGCGACAGCGCCAGCGTTGTCTGCCGCCGCGGGCCGCGCCGGGGCGTCGACCGTGGCCAGGTCGATCTCGGGGCAGTCCTTCCACAGCCGCTCGAGTGCGTAGTACTCCCGCTCGTCCTCGTGCTGGATGTGGACGATGATGTCGCCGAAGTCGATGAGGACCCAGCGACCCTCACGCTCACCCTCGCGCCGGATCGGCTTCGAGCCGAGCTCGCGCAGCCGGTCCTCGACCTCGTCGACGATGGAGCCGATCTGCCGCTCGGAGGCTGCGGACGCGATGACGAAGATGTCGGTCAGCGGCATCTGGTCGCTGACATCGATCGCCGTCACCCTCTCGGCGATCTTCTCCTCGGCGGCGTTCGCGGCGGCCTTGGCGAGCTGGAGCGCGTGGGCTGTTGCTGTCACTGGTCTCCTTGTGGCGAGGCGGCGTTCGGGGCAAGCATCGCGACCCGGGGGACGAGCGGCTCTACCGGAGGCGCCCCGCACGGCGCACCGGTGTAGAGGCAGTACTTGTTGATGTACTGGACGACGCCGTCGGGGACGAGGTACCAGACGGGGTCGCCGCCGGCCACGCGCGCCCGGCAGTCCGTCGAGCTGATGGACATCGCGGGCACCTCCTGGAGGGTGACCCGATCTTCTGGGAGCCCCTTGTCCGACAGGACGTGCCCCGGCCTCGTCACGCCGACGAAGTGTGCGAGCTCCCACAGGGCATCGGCGTCCTTCCACGACAGGATGTCAGCCAGGGCGTCGGCGCCGGTGATGAAGAACAGCTCGTCGCCCGGACGCTCCGCGCGCAGGTCCCGGAGCGTGTCGATCGTGTACGTCGGCCCGGGTCGGTCGATGTCCACCCGGCTCACCGTGAAGCGAGGGTTGGAGGCGGTGGCAATGACCGTCATGAGGTACCGGTGCTCGGCCGGTGAGACCTCCGTCTGTGACTTCTGCCATGGCTGGCCCGTCGGGACGAAGACGACCTGCTCGAGGCCGAAGAGCGACTGGACCTCGCTGGCCGCCACAAGGTGGCCGTGATGGATGGGGTCGAAGGTCCCACCCATGACCCCGATGCGGCGGCGCCCGCTCAGTGCTTCGCCCCGTCCACGTGGCTCGGGTGGCCCTCGATCTGGATCCGGCCGTGCTGGTCGACGTGAGTCGACGCCGGCACCTTGTGGGCGGTGTTGCGGAAGGACCACGTGACGGCGAGCGCCACCACGAACAAGGCGAAGGTGATGATGAAGTACATCACGAACGGCATGGGCAGCTCGCGCGTGGCTTCCTCGCCCTGCGCCGCCAGAGTCAGGACACGATCAGACATGTGGCCAGCCTAGCGCCCACCCGCTCGCCACCGACGCACGACCGGGCACCCGGCCACCGGAGTGGCGCGCCACAGCGGTCACCACCACGGTATTGCAGCGCCGTAGGCTGGAGCCCATGGTGCCCGAGCTGTCCGTCGTCATCCCCATGTACAACGAGGAGGACGTGCTGCCACTGCTCGTCGAGCGGCTGCGGCCCCTCCTCGACGGCATGCGAGTGACCTACGAGGTGGTCGCGGTCGACGACGGCAGTCGGGACCTGACGCCGGCGCTGCTCCACCGCTACCACCGGGAGTGGCCCGCGCTGCGCGTGCTGCGCCTCCGGGCCAATGCCGGCCACCAGGCCGCCATCTCCGCGGGGCTCGCGAGCGCCCGAGGCGACTACGTGGTGACGCTCGACGCCGACCTCCAGGACCCGCCGGAGGTCATCGCGGAGATGCTCGAGGCGGCCAGGCGCGACAACGTCGACGTCGTCTACGGCGTGCGCAACGACCGGTCCACGGACTCGTGGTTCAAGCGCGTCTCCGCGCAGTCGTTCTACCGGTTCATCCGCCTCATGTCGGGCACGTCCGCGCACGCGGACGCGGGTGACTTCCGGCTCATGTCGCGCGCGACCGTCGACGCGGTCAACAACCTGCCGGAGCACAACCGGGTGCTGCGGTTCGTCGTGCCGGCCCTCGGCTTCCCGTCCGACACGGTGCAGTACAAGCGCGAGGAGCGGGCGGCCGGGTCGACGAAGTACCCGCTGCTCAAGATGCTCCGATTGTCCGTCGACTCCCTCACCGGGATCTCGATCGCACCGCTGCGTCTGGCGACGTTCGCCGGCTTCTTCGGGGCCCTCCTCGCCGTGCTCCTCATCGTCTACACGCTCGTCGCTCGGGCCCAGGGGCACACCGTCGCCGGCTGGACGTCGACCGTCGCGATCGTCGCTGGGGTCGGTGCCGTGCAGCTCGTCTGCGTCGGCATCCTCGGCGAGTACATCGGCCGGATGTACGCCCAGCTGCAGGGCCGCCCCACCTACTTCATCGCCTACGACTCACTCGCGGAGAGCTCGCCGAAGCACGGTCCCACCGACACTCCCCTGCCGGCGACGCCCCGCGAGGAGCACATCGAGACCCGCGTCGTGCCGGTTGCCACCGACGGTGCCCCGGTGACGCAGCCGTCACTACCGGAGCGTGCCGACCGGGCGACCTGAGATCACGCTCTCGGCCGCGCCCTGACGAGCAGGCTCACCCCGGGCAGCCGGCGCACGGGCAGGTACCGCTCGGCGACGATGATGCCCCGCAGCGCGGCGTTGACGGCCGGATGCAGGTCGTCGAGGTCCGATCCGGTCGAGGCACGGCGCCGCAGTGCGACGACGGGCCGCAGCAGGACGTTCCACGACCGGACGTCGTCCACCTCGAAACCGCCGCGGTCGAGCAGCGCGAGCAGCTCAGTTCGGGTGTATCGCCGCACGTGATCGACCGCCTCGTCGTGCGCCGACCACAGGCGGGGATCCGCGGGAACGGCGACGAGGTAGGTGCCGGTCGGCCGCAGCACGCGGTGGACCTCCCGGACCGCGGCGTCGTCGTCCTCGAGGTGTTCGAGGATGTCGAAGGCGACCACGAGATCCTGGGAGTCGTCCGCGAGTGGCAGGCTGGTCGCGTCGGACCGGAGCACGGGCAGTCCGCGCTCGTGAGCCACCTCGGCGCCCTCCGCGCTGTACTCCAGGGCGGTGGCCCGCCAGCCGGCCTGGTGCAGCACCATCGTGTTGCCACCGCCCGCGGCGCCGATGTCGATGGCCCGACCCGGCTCGAGCCCGCGGATCGCCTCGGCAAGCAGGTGCCGACGCTCCTGGTACCACCAGTGGCGCGCCTCGAGCGCGGCGAGCTTGCGGACTTCAGTGCCCTCCATGGCGCGCCATCATGCCAGTGCGCGACGGGTGTGCCGTGCCTGGCCCGGCGGGATGGCTGCTTGGGATGCGCCCGGGCTCACCGGATCTGGCCGTCCCCCTCGACGATCCACTTGGTCGTGGTCAGCTCGGGCAGCGCCATCGGTCCCCGGGCGTGCAGCTTCTGCGTCGAGATGCCGATCTCCGCCCCGAAGCCGAACTCGCCACCGTCCGTGAAGCGCGTGCTCGCGTTGACCATGACGGCCGCTGCGTCGACCTCCTGCGTGAAGCGGCGAGCCGCCGCGCGGTCCTCCGTGACGATCGCCTCGGTGTGTCCGGACCCGTGCCGGCGGATGTGGTCCATCGCCGCGTCGAGGTCGTCGACGACGGCGACGTTGAGCTCGAGGGCGAGCCATTCCGTGTCGAAGTCCTTGTCAGACGCGATGTCGTATGCCGCTGAGCTCGCTTCCGCGTACGGCGTCACGTCGGGCGTGACGTGGAGTTTCACCCCCGCGTTGGCCAGGTCGGTGAGCGCCTTGGGGAGGAAGTCGGCGGCGACGGCGCGGTGGACGAGCAGGGACTCTGCCGCGTTGCACACGCTCGGACGGTGGGTCTTGGCGTTGAAGGCGATCGCCACGGCCTTGTCGAGGTCGGCGGACCTGTCGACGTAGACGTGGCAGACCCCGACGCCGGTCTCGATGACGGGGACGGTCGACTCCCGAACCACGGTCTGGATGAGGTCGGCACCCCCGCGCGGGATGACGAGGTCGACCCGGCCGCGCGCCGTCATCAGTGCGCGCGCGGCGTCGTGTCCCCCCTCCACGAGGTTGGTCACGGCGTCGGCCGGGAGTCCTTGTGCCGCAAGGGAGTCGCGCAACGTCTCGACGATGGCCTGGTTGGTCTCGCCGGCCGCGGACCCCCCGCGGAGGATGACGGCGTTGCCCGACTTCAGGCCGAGGCCTGCGGCGTCGACAGTGACGTTGGGGCGCGCCTCGTAGATCATCCCGACGACCCCCATGGGGACGCGGACCTGTCGGATCTGGAGCCCGTTGGCGAGTGTGGACCCACGGACGATCTCTCCGACCGGGTCAGGGAGCGAAGCGACGTCGCGCAGGGCCTGAGCCACGCCCGCGACGCGGTCGGCGTCAAGGCGCAGGCGGTCCTGCAGCCCCTCCGGCATGCCCTTCGCCCGGCCGCGTTCGAGGTCGGTCGCATTGGCCTCGAGGATCCGCGGTGTCGCGGCGACGAGTGCGTCGGCGAGCTGGTGCAGCGCGGCGTCCTTCTCGGCCCGGGACAGCAGGGCCAGTCGGCGGGAGGCCACGCGGGCGCGGTCGGCGAGCTCGTTGACCCGCTCGACGACGGTGGAGTCGATCGTCTTGGACATGCTTCAAGGGTAGGTGGTCAGCCCAAGCCGGCCCCAGACGGGACACTCCCCCGATCGAGTGAACAGCTTCTGGGGACAGATGTCGTTCACTCGATCGGATGATGAGCGCCGCCGCGCGGCTCAGGGCACGCTCACTAGGCTGACGTCGTGTCGCCCCGGTCCGTCATCAGCAGCGCTCGCCGCCTCGTCGTCAAGGTGGGATCGAGCTCGCTGACCGGCACGGACGCCGGGATCGACCATGGGCGCCTCGTCGCCCTCGTCAATGCACTGTCCCACCAGCACGCGCGCGGCACCCAGATCGTCCTCGTCAGCTCCGGCGCCATCGCCGCCGGGATCCACCCGCTCGGCCTCGCGTCGCGTCCGCGGGACCTGGCGACGCAGCAGGCCGCCGCCAGCGTTGGCCAGGGCGCCCTGCTCGCCGCGTACACCCAGTCGTTCGCGGCGCACGACATCACCGTCGGGCAGGTGCTCCTCACCGCCGACGACGTCACTCGGCGCACCCACTACGCCAACGCCCGCCGCACCCTCGAGCGCCTCCTCGACCTGCGGGTGCTGCCCATCGTCAACGAGAACGACACCGTCGCCACATCGGAGATCCGCTTCGGCGACAATGACCGGCTCGCGGCGCTCGTCGCCCACCTCATCGATGCGGACGCGCTCGTCCTGCTGTCCGACGTGGACGCGCTCTATGACGCCCCGCCGCATCGCGCTGGCGCGCAGCGAATTCCGGTCGTCAAGGGCCCCGAGGACCTCGCCGCCGTCGAGATCGGACGGTCCGGCTCCAAGGTCGGCACCGGCGGCATGGTGACGAAGATCGAGGCCGCCCGGATCGCCACGTCGGCCGGCGTGACGACGTCGATCACGTCTGCCGACCGCGTCATCGACGTGCTGCGTGGCGAGGATGTCGGCACCGTCTTCCTGCCCGTCGGCCGCCGGGGCCGCAGGCGTCGGCTCTGGCTCGAGCACGCCACCTCGGCCCGCGGTCGGCTCCTCGTGGACGACGGAGCCGTCCGCGCCCTCGTGCACCTGAAGAAGTCGCTCCTGCCCGCGGGCATCACCGCCGTCGAGGGCACGTTCCACGACGGTGACCCGGTCGACATCTGCGCCCTCGATGGCTCGGTGATCGGCCGCGGGCTCGTCAACTACGCGTCGAACGAGCTGCCCGCGTTGCTCGGGCGCTCGACGAAAGAGCTGGCCAAGGCGCTGGGCCCTGCCTACGAGCGCGAGGTCATCCACCGCGACGACCTCGTCATCCTCTGACGGTGACGGCGCGCGCAACCCCTAGCGAAGCCTCCGGAAGAACTCCCTGATCTCGCCGATGAGCAGCTCCGGCGCCTCCATGGCAGCGAAGTGCCCGCCGCGCTCGAAGTCGGACCAGTGGACGATGTGGTTCGCCTGCTCGCCGTAACGTCGGATCGCCAGGTCGGTGGCGAACGCCGCGACCCCGACCGGGACCGGCGACGGTGCGCGGCTCCACTGCGCGGGCGCGTGCAGGTTCTCGTAGTACAGCCGGGCGGACGACGCGGCCGTGCCGGTGATCCAGTAGAACATCACGTTCGTCAGGATCTGGTCGCGGCTCAGGGCCTCCTCGATCGGTCCGTCCACCCACTCAGCCATCCGGTCGACGGCCCAGGCCAGCTGGCCGACCGGCGAGTCGGCCAGCGCACAGCCGATCGTCTGCGGTCGGGTCGCCTGCATCTGGAAGTAGGCATTCCCGTCCGAGAGGAACTTCTCCTTCCGGGCGAGCCGCGCTCGCTCGACGTCACTGAAGGTGGCGAGGTCGTCGTCAGAGACGGGACCCCAGGGGATGAACCCGACCGTCGCGGCATTGAGGTGGATGCCGGCCAGGTGCTCCGGGTCGGCGTGGCCGAGCTCGGGCCCGAGCAGAGCCCCCTGGTCACCGCCCTGGACGCCGTACCGCTCGTAGCCGAGGCGCCGCATCAGCTCGGCGAACGCCCCCGCCGACCGGGAGATCGACCAGCCGCGCTCGCGCGTCGGCCCGGAGAAACCGAAGCCGGGCAGGGCCGGGACGACGACGTCGAAGGCGTCCGCAGGGTCGCCGCCGTGGGCCCGCGGGTCGGTCAGCGGGCCGATGACCTCGAGGAACTCGGCGACCGACCCCGGCCAGCCATGGACGAGCAGGAGCGGGAAGGCGTCTGGCTCGGCCGAGCCGACATGGAGGAAGTGGATCGGCTGTCCGTCGATCTCGGTCATGAACTGCGGAAAGGCGTTCAGCCGCGTCTCCTGTGCGCGCCAGTCGTACCCTTCGCCCCAGTAGTCGACGAGGCTGCGAAGGAAAGCGAGTGGGACGCCGTACTCCCACCCCGACTCGGGCAGCTCGTCGGGCCACCGCGTCCGCGCCAAGCGCGCTCGCAGGTCGTCGAGATCGGTCTGGGGCACGTCGATCGTGAAGGGTCTAACGGCGGGCGTGTCGGCCAGGGCAGCCATCTCATCTCCTGTCTCGATATGACAATATGTTGTCATGGCGACGAACCTACAAGTACGACAACATGTTGTCAATCGAACAAGAACGGCGCATCGCTGTGACCGCTGACGAGGTCCGGCCGTCCCGGACCCCGGCCGGCGACGCCTTCACCGACCTCGTCCTCGAGGTGGCGCGGCTCGGCGGCATCTTCACGGCCGCCGGCGAGTCGCTGGCCAAGGTCCATGGCCAGACGCTGGCGCGCTGGGTGATCCTCGATGCCATCGAGGACCAGCCCTCGACCGTCGCCCAGATCGCCCGCCGGCGGGGGATCGCGCGCCAAGCCGTCCAACGGGTCGCCGACCTGCTCGAGCGCGACGGGCTCGTCGCATACGAGCCGAACCCGAGCCACGTCCGAGCGAAACTCCTGCGCCCCACCCCCAAGGGCCAGGAGATCCTCCGCAAGATCTCGATCGACCAGAAGGCGTGGTCTGACGCACACGGGAAGGCCATCGGTCGAGCCGAGCTCGAGCGCGCCAGGGCAATGGTCGCGTCGATCCGGGAGGCGACCTCCATGCCGACCGAAGCCGTGACGCGCACGACGTGAGCGGACGGGCCGACCCCATCCCGCCCGGACGGGTGGGACGATCGATAGGGGTTCGTCGTCCTCAGGGAGGCCAGCGTGGCGACCGGTTCGGGATCGCGGTCGGCCCGGGCGCCCTCGTCGGCCTGGGCGCCGTCAGCGACCGCCGCATGTCCGTCGCCGACGAGGTCAGAGCCGCCCTCTCCCACGAGCCGGAGCAGCCCCGGCAGACCAGCCCCGGAGCGGCGCTCACCCGCCGGGAGACCGAGGTGGCGGAGCTCGTGGCGAGCGGACTGACCAATCGCGACATCGCAGGACCAGCTCGTCCTCTCGGTGCGCACGGTCGAGGTGCACGTGGACCGCATCCTGACCAAGCTCGGCTTCCACTCGCGCACCCAGCTGACGGCACCCGCAGGGTGCCTCCGCGCTCTTCGCCCGGACGGCTATCTCGCCGCAGGTGGGAACGTCCCTGGACACTGCCAGCCTGAGCGGGTCTGAGCGCGGGCACGCGAAGCGAGCCCAGCGGCATACGGACAATGCCGTATGCCGCTGAGCTCGCGTGCGCTGGAAGGTGGCGGTCAGTGCTGGACGGCCTTCTCCGCACCGACCCCCGTGAGGGAGCGGACCTCCATCTCGGCGTACTTCGCCGCGTTGTACTCCTTGCTCGTCACCGTGCCGATGTAGCCGAGGATGAAGCCGAGCGGGATCGAGACGATGCCCGGGTTGTCGAGCGGGAAGATGTGGAAGTCGACGTCCTGGAGCATCGATGGGCTCTTGCCCGTCACGGGGTCAACAGCCTTGCCGGACACGACCGGGCTGAAGATGATCAACGTCACGGCGCTGACCAGGCCGCCGTAGATGCTCCACAGCGCGCCGCGGGTGTTGAACCGCTTCCAGAACAGCGAGTAGAGGATCGTCGGCAGGTTCGCGCTCGCCGCGATGGCGAAAGCGAGGGCGACGAGGAACGCGATGTTCTGGCCCATGGCGAAGATGCCGCCGATGATCGCGATGGCGCCGAGGATGAGGGCGGCGATGCGGGCGACCCTGACCTCCTCCTCGGGCGTGGCCTTCCCGTCCTTGACGATCGTGTTGTAGACGTCGTGCGACAGGCTCGCCGACGCCGTGATCGTCAGGCCGGCGACGACCGCGAGGATCGTCGCGAAGGCGACACCGGAGATGACGCCGAGGAAGACCTCGCCGCCGAGCTCGAAGGCGAGCAGCGGTGCGGCCGAGTTGGCGCCTCCCGGGGCGTTCTTGATCTCGCTCGGGCCGAGCATCTGGGCAGCGCCGAAGCCGAGGACGAGCGTGAACAGGTAGAACAGGCCGATGAGCCAGATCGCCCAGACCACCGAGCGACGCGCCTCACGCGAGGTCGGCACCGTGTAGAAGCGCATGAGCACATGCGGCAGGCCGGCGGTGCCGAGAACCAGGGCCATCGACAACGAGATGAAGTCGATCGGGTTCTTGTACTGCAGGCCCGGCTGCGTCAGGTCCCGCGCGGTGCCGAGGTCGTTCGCGGTCGTCTCGTTGGCGGCACCGATGAGGTTGGACAGGCTGAAGCCGAACATGCTGAGCACCCAGATGAACATCAGGCCGGCGCCCGCGATGAGCAGGACGGCCTTGATGATCTGGACCCACGTCGTGCCCTTCATGCCGCCGTAGATGACGTAGAAGATCATGATGACGCCGACGATGCCGACGACGACCCGCTGGCCGACGGCGCTGTCGATGCCGAGCAGGAGGGCGACGAGGCCACCGGCACCGGCCATCTGGGCGAGCAGGTAGAAGAACGACACGGCGAGCGTCGAGATCGCCGCGGCGATGCGGACCGGTCGCTGGCGCAGCCGGAAGCTGAGGACGTCGGCCATCGTGTACTTGCCGACGTTGCGGAGCAGCTCGGCGACGAGCAGCAGCGCCACGAGCCAGGCGACGAGGAAGCCGATGGAGTAGAGGAAGCCGTCGTAGCCGTTCAGGGCGATGGCGCCGGCGATGCCGAGGAAGGAAGCGGCCGAGAGGTAGTCACCGGAGATGGCGATGCCGTTCTGACGGCCGGTGAAGGCGCGGCCGCCGGCGTAGTACTCGGCGGCACCCTTGTTGCCCCTCGACACCTTGATGACGATGGCGAGGGTGATGAGGACGAAGACGATGAAGATCGCGATGTTCAGGGTCGGGTTGCCGACCGCGGTCTCGGTCGGGACAAGGTTGACGAGGGCGCTCATCGGTGGTGACCTCCCATCTTCTCGGCGAGGGCCTCGGCCCGCGGGTCGAACTCGCGGTCGGCCCAGCGGGCGTAGTACATCGTGATGGCGAAGGTCGTGACGAACTGGCCGAGGCCCAGGATCAGGCCCCAGGTGATGTCCCCGAAGACCCGCGTGCCCATGAAGCCCTTGGCGAAGACGGACAGCAGGACGTAGAGGAAGTACCACGCCAGGAAGGCGATGGTCATCGGGAAGACGAACTTGCGGAACTTGCTCCGGAGCTCTGCGAACTCCGCCGAGTTCTGCATCTCTATGTTCCGGTCCTCGGTGACCGGTGTTTGAGCTTCGTTGCTCACTGGAAGCCACCTCCGTTGGTGGTGTGGGGGTGGGGACACGCTAGGAGGTGTGACCCAGGTAACGGCACCAGGAGACGAACGCACGTCGATGAACGGTGTGCATGGGTCGCCGTGCGCGAGAAACGGCTGCGACGAACGGTCGGTGATCAACGATGAGCGGTTACTCGATCGGCTCGCTGCTCATCGTTTCCCGCGGGGTTGAACGGCCCCCGGTTGAGGATCAGGTGCTCGGGCGCGTGGAGGCGCACCATCGTCTGCGCGACGTGCGCTGGCTGCCGATGGCGCGTCGCGATCGACGCGCCGATCATCGTCGCGAAGGCGGCCGGCACGGTCACCGCGGCAGGCTGCGTGAGGATCGCACCGAGCACGCCGTCGGCGTCGATCCCGATCATCGTCGCGAGCACGGCCGACATGGACAGCGATCCGCCGACCGCGAGCCCGGCGATGACCCCTGCGGCGGTGAGCCGACGCCACCAGATCCCGAGCACGAGCATGGGGCAGAAGGTCGAGGCGGCGACGGCGAAGGCGAGCTCGACGGCGTGGGCGACCGGCAGGCGTGCGGACACGAAGGTCAGGACAAGCGCAAGGCCCACCGCGATGAGGGTCGCCAGACGGAAGGCGCTCACCCCGTGGCCGAGCTCGGTGCGCCGGCGCAGGACGTCCTGGCTGAGGACGCCGGCGACGGAGACGACCAGGCCCATCGACGTCGAGAGGAAGGCGGCGAACGCGCCCGCCGCGATGAGGGCGGTGAGCAGGTCGCCGAGCACTCCGGAGAAGATCCGGCCGGGAAGCTCGAGCACCACGGAGTCGGTCCGCCCGGACGTGACGAGGTCCGAGGCGAGCATCCGGCCGAGGATGCCGTAGGTCACCGGGAGCAGGTAGAACGCGCCGAGCAGGCCGAGCACGACGAGGGTCGTCCGCCGCGCCGCCCGCCCGTCGGGGTTGGTGTAGAAGCGGACGACGACGTGGGGCAGCCCCATCGTGCCGAGGAAGGTCGCAACGACGAGTGAGTAGGTGAGATAGAGGGCGTAGTCCCCGGTGAGCGGCTCGGCCCAGTCGACCGCATCCAGGCGACTGATCGCCGCTGGTGCGCCGCCTGTCATGGTGATCCCGACGAGGAAGAAGATCGGAGTCAGCAGCGCGGCCAGCTTGAGCCAGTAGTGGAACGCCTGCACCAGGGTGACGCTGCGCATCCCGCCGGGCAGGACGTTGAGCACCACGATGACGGCGACGACGACTTGGCCCACCCAGAGCGGCGCGCCGGTGAGGGTGCGCAGCGTGAGGCCCGCGCCCTGGAACTGCGGGATGAGGTAGAGCATGCCGATGGCCACGACGAGCAGGCTGGCGACGTGCCGCGCCTGGGTCGACTCGACGCGCAGCTGGGCGAAGTCGGGCAGCGTGTAGGCGCCCGAGCGCCGGAGCGGCGCCGCGACGAAGACGAGCAGCAGCAGGTAGCCGGCCGTCCACCCGACCGGCAGCCAGAGCATGTCGACCCCACGGGCGAGGATGAGCCCGGCGACGCCGAGGAACGAGGCAGCCGACAGGTACTCCCCGCTGATCGCCGACGCATTGAGGACCGGCCCGACGACGCGGGAGGCGACGTAGAAGTCGCTCATCGTCCGCGAGACGCGCAGCCCGAAGGCACCGACCAGGAGTGACGCGAGGGCGACGGCGACAACCGCGACGACGCTGGCCGCGGTGCTCACCGGTTGTCCAGCAGGTCGCTGAAGGCGGCCTCGTTGCGCTCGGCCCGACGCACGTAGAACACCCCCAGCAGGACGATCTCGATGAAGGCGACCACGGTGAGGATGACCCACGGCACGGGGACGCCGAGGACGACGATGCGGCCCACCGCGGGCACGAGGTGGAGGACGAGCGGCACGAGGCCGAGCGTGAACGCGAGCGCCCCCAGCACAACGAGCGAGAGGCGCAGCTGGCTGCGCATGAGGGAGTCCACGTAGACCTCGCCCAGCCGGCTCTGCGCGTCGATCTCGGAGGCGATCGAGACGCGGCGCGCTCGGGCTGCCCGGGTGCGGGGCGACGTCACCGTGACCCGCGCGGGCGGCTGGGCTATCTTCTCAGCCGTATGCCGCTGGGCTGGCTCCCGGCTCATCGGCGCTCCCTGCCGGGCTGGGCCCGGTTGACGAGCAGATCTCGGAGCGCCCGGGTGTGCCGCCTGCTGACACCGAGCTCGTGCCCACCGACGACGACAGTCGTCCGGCCGCCCTCGGTGCGCCACTCGGAGATGTGGCCCAGGGCGACGAGCAGCGAGCGGTGGATTCGGACGAATCCGGCGTCCCGCCACTGGTCCGCAAGGGTGGTCAGGGGCACCCGGACGAGATGGCTGCCGCTCGCGGTGTGCATCCGTGCGTAGTCGCCCTGTGCCTCGACATAGAGGACGTCCGCCCGCGGCACGAGTCGACTCACCCCACCGAGCTCGACGAGGATGCTGTCGTCCTCGGCCATCGGCAGCGACTCCCGCCCCTCGATCCGGCTGACGACGCGCCGCACGGCCTCGGCGAGGCGCTCGTCGCGAACCGGTTTGAGGACGTAGTCGACGACGTTGAGCTCGAAGGCGTCGACCGCGTGCTGCTCGTGCGCGGTGACGAAGACGACGGGCGGCTTGGTCGTGAAACGGGCCAGGACCCGCGCGAGGTCGAGACCGGTCAGCCCGGGCATCTGGACGTCCATGAAGATCGCGTCGACGGGCCGCTCATGGAGGATCCGGAGCGCCTCGGCGGCGGAGTCCGAGGCGATGACCTCGCCGATCCGCTCCTCCTGGCGTAGCAGCCAGACCAGCTCGTCAAGGGCCGGCTCCTCGTCGTCAAGGGCGAGCACCCGCAGCCGCTCGGGTGCGGTGCCGGGTGCGGCGGGCAACGTCGGGCTGCTCACGGGAGCATCCTGCTCATACGTGCACCCCGGGGCGGAACTTGGGCAGGCGCACGGTGACCTTGGTGCCGGCTCCCTCGGCCGTCTCGACAAGGAGTCCGTAGTCGTCCCCGAAGGCGGCGCGGAGCCGCTCGTCGACGTTGGCCATGCCCACGGAGTCGGTGCTCCCGCCCCCGGCGAGCGCGCGGCGCACCCGCTCCGGGTCCTCGCCCACGCCGTTGTCCTCGATCGTCACGAGGCACTCGTGGTCGGCGTCCTGCGCGAGGATCGTGATCTCCCCGTCCCCGACCTTGCCTTCGAGCCCGTGCTGCACGGCGTTCTCCACGAGGGGCTGGAGACAGAGGAAGGGCACGACGACGGGCAGCACCTCGGGAGCGACACGGAGCGTGACGCGCATCCGGTCGCCGAAGCGGGCCTTCTCGATGACGAGATAGGCCTCGATGGACCGCAGCTCCTCGGCGAGGGTGGTGAACTCGCCGTGCCGGCGGAACGAATACCGCGTGAACTCGGCCAGGTCGAGGAGCAGCTCCCGGGCCCGGTCGGGGTCGGTGCGGGTGAACGAGGCAATGGCCGTGAGCGAGTTGTAGATGAAGTGCGGGCTGATCTGGGCGCGCAGGGCCCGGACCTCGGCCTCCATGAGCCGGGTCCGCGACGCGTCGAGCTCGGCGAGCTCGAGCTGGCCCGAGACCCAGCGAGCCACCTCGCCCGTCGCCCGCACCAGGCCCGCCGAGGCGAGACCGGTGAAGACCTGGAGGGTCCCGACGACCTTCTCCTCGACCTCGAGGGGGGCGACGATGGCCTGCCGGACGAGGCAGGACGGCTCGGCGCAGGCGATGTCGGCCCCGTCGAGGACGACCGTGCGGCCGTTGTCGAGCGTGCCGGCGGCGATGATCGATGGCTGACTCGAGTGGTGGTTGTGGCTGCCCTCCCACGCGAGCAGCCCGCTCGTGTCGGTCATGGCCACGGCCGGGGCCCCGAGCAGCGCCCGCAGGTACTTCAGGGACCGCTCGGCCGACGTCGCGTTGAGCCCGGCGCGGAGCGGGGGCGACGCCTGCGCCGCGGTGTGCAGGGTGCGGAAGGTCGCCCTGTCGGCCTCGGTGCCGAGGTGACCACGACGCAACAGCGCTCCCCACGAGCTCATGCAGTCACCCTAGGACACACACCACGTCCCTCGATCGAGTGAACAACTTCGGGGCACAAGAGCTGTTCACTCGATCGGTCACGCGTCGTCGTCGCGCACGTGCCACAGGCCGGCGCGGCGCTCGGCGTCGAGCTCCTCCTGGGTCGCCGCCCGGGCGGCATAGCGGTCCTTCATCGCCTCGCGCTTCTGGTCACGCGTGGGCCGTGCTGACTCCTCGAGGCGCAGGTCCGAGCCCCGGGAGCCGAGCAGCTCGGCTCCCGACTGGAGAGTCGGCTCCCAGTCGAAGACGACCGCATCGTCGGTCGCACCGATGACCACCGTGTCCCCGGCCACGGCCCCGACCTTGAAGAGCTCCTCCTCGACACCGAGCCGGGCGAGCCGGTCGGCGAGGTAGCCGACCGCCTCGTCGTTGCTGAAGTCGGTCTGGCGCACCCACCGGATCGGCCGCTCCCCGGTGACGCGGAAGAAGTCCCCGTCGGAACCGTGTTCCCGGGTCACCGTGAAGCCGCGGTCGTCGACCGACCTGGGCCGGAGGACGACGCGCTTGGGCACGACCGCGGCCACCTCGGCGCGTGCGGCCTCCACGTGTCGGGCCATCGCGTAGGTCAGCTCCTTGAGCCCCAGGTGCGCGACGGCCGACACGATGAAGACCTCATGGCCCCGGGCCTCGAGGTCCGGCTTGACCAGCTCGGCCAGCTCGCGGGCTTCCGGGACGTCGGCCTTGTTGAGCACGATGAGACGGGTGCGCTCGGAGAGCGGCCGCCCGCCGAGGTCCGCATCGGGAACGTAGAGGGACAGCTCGCGCTCGATGACGTCGAGGTCGGTCAGCGGGTCACGGCCCGGCTCGAGGGTGGCGCAGTCGATGACGTGGACCAGCACGGAGCACCGCTCGACGTGCCTGAGGAACTCGAGCCCGAGGCCCTTGCCCTCGTGTGCGCCGGGGATGAGCCCCGGCACGTCTGCCACGGTGAACCGGCTCGACCCGGCGGTGACCACGCCGAGGTTGGGCACGAGCGTCGTGAAGGGGTAGTCGGCGATCTTCGGCCGTGCCGCCGAGAGGACCGACACCAGCGACGACTTGCCGGCGCTCGGGAAGCCGATGAGGGCGACGTCGGCGAGCGTCTTCAGCTCGAGGATGACGTCGACCTCCTCCCCCGGCTCGCCGAGCAGCGCGAAGCCGGGTGCCTTGCGCCGCGCCGACGCGAGGGCCTTGTTGCCCAGGCCGCCGCGGCCCCCACGCGCGATGACGTGCTCGGTGCCCATCCCGACGAGGTCGACGATGATGCGCCCGTCCCCGTCCTTGACGACCGTCCCCTCCGGCACGGGCAGGACGAGGTCGGCACCATCGGCACCGTTGCGCTCGTCGCCGGCTCCGGGCCTGCCGTTCTCGGCTCTGCGGTGCGGGTGTCGGTGGTAGTCGAGCAGCGTCGTGGACTGCGGGTCGACCCGCAGGATGACCGAACCTCCGTGGCCGCCGTTCCCGCCGTCCGGGCCGCCGAGCGGTTTGAACTTCTCGCGGAGCACGGACGCGACGCCGTGCCCGCCGTTGCCCGCGCTGAGGTTCAGCACGACGCGGTCGACGAAGGTCACTGCCATGGGCGTTCACTCTTCCAGATCAAGCATGTGAAAGGGCGGGCCGCGCGGGCCCGCCCTTCCACGAGGTTCAGTTGGTGATCAGTCGATCACGGTCGATCATTCTGAAGCGACGGCCTCGATGCTGTCGATGTTGACCGTCTTGCGGCCGCGCTTGCTGCCGAAGCGGACAGCGCCGGCAACGAGGGCGAACAGCGTGTCGTCGCCACCACGGCCGACACCGTCACCCGGGTGGAAGTGGGTGCCGCGCTGGCGGACGAGGATCTCGCCGGCGTTGACCTGCTGGCCGCCGAAACGCTTGACGCCGAGTCGCTGTGCGTTCGAGTCGCGACCGTTGCGGGTCGAGGACGCACCTTTCTTGTGTGCCATGTCAGTTGCTCCTTGTGAGTCCGTACCAGCGCGATCAGGAGTCGATCGAGGTGATCTTGACCTGGGTCAGCGGCTGGCGGTGACCCTGACGCTTGCGGTAGCCGGTCTTGTTCTTGTACTTCATGATGACGATCTTGGGACCCTTGGCCGCCTTGACGACCTCGGCCATGACCGACGCCTTCGACAGCTTGTCGGCGTCCGAGGTCACCGTGGTGCCGTCGACGAGGAGCAGCGGCGTGAGCTCGACGGCGTCGCCGGGCTGACCCGTCACCTTGTCGATGAGCAGGACGTCGCCCACCGAGACCTTCTCCTGGCGACCGCCAGCGCGAACAATCGCGTACACAGTGAAACTCACTCTCTGAATCAGGATTGGGGCGCCGCTTTCGACACCGGCCCGTCAACACGAGCCCGGTGGGCGCACCGAGGATCTAGGCTACCGGCTCGGAGCACTCCGAACCAAACCGAGGTCAGGCCTCAGTCGACGTGATCCGGGGCGGGCCGGCCGGAGCGACGACCCGACCGCGGCGTCGGCGCGGGCGCGGCGCGCCCGACTCGCCGTCGGACGCGGGGGGAACGGCGTCCTGCGCAGGAACGTCGACGTCCGACTCCAGCTCGGCACCGTCAGCGTCCGTCGCCGAGTGCTGCTCGGCCACCGGCTCGTCCAGACCGCCCCAGGGACCGGTGTCCTCGGGCAAGGACTGCGGCGCTGCCTCAGGATCGATGGCGGCTGTCTCCGTATCGGCCGTGGTCAGGTCGGTCGTCGCGGTGACGGCAGCCACACTCTTCACGGCCGCGGCGTGGGCCGCGGCCGCGATCTGCGCGGCCGTGGGGCCCGTCGGCCTGGACTGCTCCGGCTCCGGCTGCGACCCATTGCCGCCGTTCCCGCCCGCGGAGCTGCCCCGGCGGCCGCGCCGGCCCGCCCGGGTGCCGCCTTGGTCGGGCTCGTTGCTCGCGGCACCCTTGTCCACGGGGTCGGAGTGGATGATGAACCCGCGGCCGTTGCAGTGCTCGCACGTCTCGGAGAAGACCTCGATGAGGCCGGACCCGACCCGCTTGCGCGTCATCTGGACGAGGCCGAGTGACGTCACCTCGGCGACCTGGTGCTTGGTCCGGTCGCGACCGAGGCACTCGAGGAGCCGGCGCACGACGAGCTCACGGTTGCTCTCGAGGACCATGTCGATGAAGTCGATGACGATGATGCCGCCGATGTCGCGCAGCCGCAGCTGGCGAACGATCTCCTCGGCGGCCTCGAGGTTGTTCTTCGTCACCGTCTCCTCGAGGTTGCCCCCCGACCCGACGAACTTGCCCGTGTTGACGTCGACGACCGTCATCGCCTCGGTGCGGTCGATGACGAGCGACCCGCCGGACGGCAGCCAGACCTTGCGGTCCATGGCCTTGGCGAGCTGCTCGTCGACCCGGTGGTGACTGAAGAGGTCCTGCTCGGACGTCCACTTCGTGACTCGGTCCGCGAGGTCCGGTGCCACCGACGTGATGTACGGCTCGATCTCGTTCCACGCCTGCTCACCGGAGACGACGAGCTGCTTGAAGTCCTCGTTGAAGACGTCGCGGATCACCCTGATCGTCAGATCCGGCTCGCCGTGCAGGAGCAGCGGCGCCGAGCCCGAGGTGCTCGAACCGCTTCCGCCGTTCTTCTTCCGGCCCTTGGACTTGCCCTTGGGGGCCGAGGCGGCCTCGGCGCGGGCCTGGATGTCCTCCCAGGTCTTGGTCAGTCGCTCGACGTCGGCGCGCAGCTCCTCCTCGCTCGCGCCCTCGGCGGCCGTGCGCACGATGACGCCTGCCGAGTCGGGCACGACGTCGCGCAGGATCTTCTTCAGCCGTGCGCGCTCGGTGTCGGGCAGCTTCCGGCTGATGCCGGTCATCGAGGAGTTCGGGACGTACACGAGGTAGCGGCCCGGGAGCGAGATCTGCGAGGTCAGACGTGCGCCCTTGTGGCCGATCGGGTCCTTCGTCACCTGGACGAGCACCGTCTGGCCCGAGGTCAGGGCGTTCTCGATCCGCTTGGGTTCGTTCGCGTCGAGGCCGGCAGCATCCCAGTTCACCTCGCCCGCGTAGAGCACGGCGTTGCGGCCCTTGCCGATGTCGACGAAGGCCGCCTCCATCGAGGGCAGCACATTCTGGATCCGACCCAGGTAGATGTTGCCGGCCATCGAGACGGTGGTCGCCTGGTCGATGTAGTGCTCGACGAGGACGCCGTCCTCGAGGACGCCCATCTGGGTGCGGCCGTCCTTGTTCCGCACGACCATGACGCGATCGACCGCCTCGCGTCGGGCGAGGAACTCGGCCTCCGTGATGATGGTGCGGCGGCGCCCGGCCTCCCGCCCCTCGCGGCGACGCTGCTTCTTGGCCTCGAGGCGCGTGGAGCCCCTGACGCCGACCGGCTCATCACTCTGCCCACGGGGCTGGCGGATCCGGGTCGAGACGTTCGGGGCATCCTCACCGCCTTCACCGGCAGCGGACCCTGCCCGGCGCCGACGACGGCGGCGGCGGGTGGAGACGCCCTCCTCGTCTCCGCCGTCCTCGTCCTCCTCGGACT
Source organism: uncultured Actinomycetota bacterium (assembly GCA_963754395.1). Taxonomy (GTDB): domain Bacteria; phylum Actinomycetota; class Actinomycetes; order Actinomycetales; family Dermatophilaceae; genus Intrasporangium. The sequence continues at coordinate 86,880 of CAVWGJ010000019.1, forward strand.
CCGACTCGGCGTCCCCGCCCGGCTGTCGGCCGGCACCCTTCGCCGAGGCTTCCTCGTCGGACGGCGCCTGACCGCCCTCTTCGGCAGCCTCGTCCTCGTCCTCCGAGCCCGTCTCGTCGCCTTCAGCGGCGGCGCGACCGCGTCGTCCCTTGCCGCCCCGGCGACGGCGCGACCGGCGCGGTGTCGCATCCTCGTCGCCGGATACCTCCGCGTCGGACCGTGTCTCGCCGGCCTCGTCCTCGGGCTCCTCGAGATCCTCGGCGTCCCGGCCCGCCGGTGCACGTGGCGGCACTGCGGCGGCGGGCGCCTCCGCGCGGCGACGGCGGCGAGGAGCGGAGAGTGCAGCCTCGGTGTCCGGGGCCTGGAACAGCACGCTGAAGCTCGGGACAACCGGCCCCGCCGACTCGGCGTCGTCCCCGGTGGTCTCGGTGGTCTCGGCCGCGATCGTGGCAGTCGCGTCGTCACCGGCGCCGGCCTCCGTGAGGGCGACCGACTCGAGCGCGTCGCTCGTCTCGATCTCGGCGCTCGTCTCGAGCTCGGCGCTCGGCTCGACTGCGGCCTTCTTCGTCGCCCGCTTTCGGGGTGTCGCGGCCTTGCGCGTCGCACGCTTGCGCACCGGCGGAACGGTCTCGTCGTCCAGGTCGGCGGGGTCGGCCGAGCCGGGGGTCGGCACCTCCGCGCTCACGTCCGCGTCGACGGCGGGGGCTGCCTTCTTCGTGGTGCGGCGGGTGGCGCGCTTGCGCGGAGCCCGCCGCGTCGGGTCGGCACCGTCGTCGGGAGCGAGCTCAGCGGCGTACGGCTTGGTGTGGGTGTCGGTGCCACGAGCAGTGGTGCCTTCGTCGGCTGACTCGGTGGGGGTGGTCTCGTTGGGTGCCATCAGGCAACCTCCCGTCGGGTGCGGGGTGACCCACACCTTCGGCCGGAGCCGTCACGCCGCACGAGCACGGTTCGTTTGTCGTTTGTCGTCACGCCGCGGGGGCGGACGGAAGTCGTCTTGTTACATCGGGAAATGGTTCGCGCGGGGGCGCGGCCCCATGTTCTGATGCCGTCGGCGCTCTTGTCGGCAGCCGCTTCGCCGGTCAGGCAGGGCCTGGGTCCAACGGGTCGGTCACCCTCGCGGTTGCGGTGTCGAGCGGTCCCTGGGCCAGCCGTGTCACCAAGGGTGGACGCGGCGGCGCCAAGTCGGCAATCTCACGCAGCGCGGTCAGAATGTCGTCGGGGCGGACGGCAGGTGTGGTGTGCCGTACGACCATCCGCAGTATCGCACAGTCGGGCCGGATCTCGTGATTCGCCGCGGTCTCGCGAGCCGCTTGGCCGGGCCCCTGGACCCGCGCCGAGACGATTGCGCGGCGCACATCGAAGGTCCGCGGACCGGACTTCGTGATGCGGGTCACCTCGACCGTCTCCCGCTCGAGCAGCCGCTCCACGGCCTCGCGCAGCACCTCGACCGAGATCCCGCTCACCTCCACCAGCCAGTCGCTCGCCTCGAGGCGGTCGGCGAGCGCCCCCGGCCCCGCCTCGACCACCTGGACGATGTCGATCCCGCCCGGCAGCGCCTCGTCGAGCGCGACCCGCACGGACTCGGGGTCCACCCTCTCGGTCACCTGCAGCTCGAAGTACTCCGCCTCACTCGCCGTGCCGGTCGACGCGGCATTGGCGTAGCTGATCCTGGGGTGCGGATGGAAGCCCGCCGAGAAGGCCATCGGCACGTCGGCCCGGCGCAACGCCCGCTCGAGCGCCCGCTGGAAGTCACGACTCGACGTGAACCGCAGCCGGCCACGCTTGGCGTAGCGGACGCGCAGCTTCTGGACGGCCGGGTCGGGAGCCGGGCCCTCGGGGACGCGCTGACGGGGTGGGGCCATGCCCGGCAGGCTATCCGGGGTCCAACCGCGGGTTCGAGGGTGGAAACTTTGCCCGTCCTCGGATGCGGGTGACGTTCCACACAGTTGTCGTATGCCGCTGGGCTCAGTTCTGCTCTTGCGTTCCTCAGGCGGGTGGTTCGTTCGCCACCCCGCGACGAAGCGTGCGGATCGGCAGGGTGACCGCGCCGGTCGGGTCAGTCCATCGAGCCAGGACTCTCACCGCATCTCAGTGATCGCCTCCAAGGTTGCCTCGTCGATCCGCGTGCCAGCGGTGTTCCCCGGACCTCGATGTCCACCAGCGCCTCCACCGAGGGGAGGAAACCGAGCCGAGCAGCTCGCGCGAGTCGGTACTTGAGCTCCCCTTCGAGGTCGGACGAACCGAGCTCGACCTCGCCCGGCTGCTCGCCGTCTCGGACCCGGGCGCAGCAGTCGGCCGAGCGATGTCGGCCCTGAGTCGGTTGCGCGCCCTCGGTGCGCGGCCGGAGACCGGCGAGGCGTCGGCGTTCCTGCGGTCGCTCGGTGTCACGCCGCCGCCAGGTCCACGGACCCACGCGGCCCTCACCTCTCGTGAGAGCGACGTCCTGGAGCTGGTCGCCCAGGGCCTGACCAACCGGCAGATCGCCGCGCGCCTCTACCTCAGCCCGCGCACCGTGGGCGAGCCCGATGTCAGCGCACGGGTTCGGCGGAATCGAAGCCGCGCAACCGGCGTCTAGCGGATCATCAGTTCATGGAGCGTTCACGATGGCTCGCGGTCACCTCGGCCGTGCAGCTGGCGAGCGACGTGGCCGGTTTCGTCATCGCCGACAGACGCCGGCTACCGGCAGACCCGGTCGGAGTCCACCTGCACATTCCCCGCACCCACATGGTGCGCAACTCGGTCCTCCTCGGGACGGGCGAGTCGGCACCGCTCGTGATGGTCGCCGCGCAGGTCTGGGCGACGTGCCGCCTCATGCGAGGTCCGGACGAGACCGCCCGCAAGACCCTGCGGGCGCTGGGCGCGGCCATGGTCGGTGGCTACCTGATCGAGCGGGGATCACCACTCTGGCCGGGCCACCGCGAACCATGGGCGACGGCAGCCTTCTCCGTCGGTCTTGCGGGGTCCGCTGCCATGGCAGCGCTTGCTCGCAGGTGAGTCAGTTGTTGGGGGGATTGCGTTCGTCGGCCCGCCGGACATCGGCCTTGCGTTGGCGCTCCGCGAACTCGGCGTCGTCGAGGCGAGTGGCCTCGGCCAGCGTCGGCGCGGTGCCGCCCATCGCGGCCGGGAGGAACTTGAGGTCGGCGCCTGTCAGGGGCTCGTAGGTGGACCGCAGCACGTCGAGCATCTGCTGCATCACCGCCTTGTACTCGGTCGTGACCTGCTCGGGGTCCGAGCCGGCAGGGACCGGGATCGGCTCCCCCACCGAGATCGAGATCGGGAGGTTGGTGCGGCCCAGCCGCTTGGGGTGACCCTTGGTCCACACGCGCTGCGAGCCCCAGATGACGACGGGCATGATCGGCACTCGGGCGTCCCGCGCCATGCGCGCGGCTCCCGACTTGAAGGCCTTCAGCTCGAAGGACCGGCTGATCGTCGCCTCGGGGAAGACCCCGACGATCTCGCCGGCCCGCAGCGCGCTGACGGCTGCCCGGTACGAGGCGGCTCCGGCCGTCCGGTCGACCGGGATGTGGTGCATCCCCCGCATCAGTGGACCGCTGACCGGGTGCCTGAAGACGCTGTCCTTGGCCATGAACCGGACGAGCCGCCCGGACTTGAGGGCGGAGAGGCCGGCGTAGGTGAAGTCCATGTAGCTGATGTGGTTGATCACCATGACGGCGCCGCCCGAGGTCGGGACGTTCTCCTCGCCGAGGATCGTGAACCTGAGCCCCTGGAGGGCGAAGAGGCCGCGGGCGAACGCGATGACGGGCGAGTAGACCGGCTCCATGGGGCACACTCTGCCGTGTCTGCAGCGCAAATCGTCAGGAAGACCCCCCGATCGAGAGCGGCGCTAGTGTGAACCATGGCACACGGAGACATCACCCACATCGACATCCCGGTCGACGACCTGGAGCGGGCCAGGCGGTTCTACCAGACCGTCATCGGATGGACCATCGACGAGGTACCCGGCTACGAGGGCTACCCGATGTGGCGGGCCCCCAACCAGGTCAGCGGCGGCGGACTGACCACTCGCGAGGACGGACTGACGCACCCGCGCAGCTACATCGAGGTCGACTCGATCGACGACACCCTGTCCAAGGTGGTGGAGAACGGCGGCCGGGTCGTGATGGCCAAGGCACCCATCTCCGACACGAGCTGGTACGCCGCCTTCGAGGACAGCGAGGGCAACCAGATGGGTCTGTACGAAGGCGTCACCGAGACGGACTGACCTGGTCCCGGGAGCGAGCCCAGCGGCATACGGAATGCGGTGCAGGTCACTGCCCCACGTCTGGAAGGATTGCCGCATGACTGACGCACCTGCACGCACGACCTCGCGGATCCCCGAGCGCCCCACGCTCGACGGCCTCGAGGAGAAGTGGATGCAGGTATGGGAGGACGAGCAGACCTACGCGTTCGACCGGGCCCGCGCACTCGAGCTGCCACGCGAGCGCGTCTTCGCGATCGACACTCCCCCGCCGACCGCGTCGGGGTCGCTCCACGTCGGCCACGTCTTCTCCTACACGCACACCGACTGCATGGCGCGCTACAAGCGCATGCAGGGGTTCGAGGTGTTCTACCCGATCGGCTGGGACGACAACGGCCTGCCGACGGAGCGCCGCGTGCAGAACTACTACGGCGTGCGCGGTGACGCCAAGCTGCCCTACGTCGAGGACTACGAGCCGCCGTTCACCGAGGGCGTCGACGCCAAGGGCAAGGCGATCAAGCCCGCCGACCAGCAGCCGATCAGCCGCAAGAACTTCATCGAGCTGTGCGACGTCCTCACCGTCAAGGACGAGGTGACCTTCGAGTCGCTCTGGCGGCGCCTCGGGTTCTCGCTCGACTGGAACATCTCCTACCGGACCATCGACGAGCGCTCGCGCGCCGTGGCGCAGCAGGCGTTCCTGCGCAACCTCGCGCGAGGCGAGGCCTACCAGAGCGAGGCGCCGGGCCTCTGGGACGTCACCTTCCAGACGGCCGTCGCGCAGGCCGAGCTCGAGGCGCGCGACTACCCGGGCGCCTACCACCGGGTCGCCTTCCACCGAATCTCGGTTGTCGGCAGCGACCCCGTGTACATCGAGACGACCCGGCCCGAGCTCATCCCGTCGGTCGTCGCGCTCATCGCGCACCCCGACGACGAGCGCTACCAGCCGCTCTTCGGCACGACGGTGACCTCGCCGCTCTTCGGGGTCGAGGTGCCGGTGCTCGCGCACCACGCCGCCGAGATGGACAAGGGCGCCGGCATCGCCATGTGCTGCACGTTCGGTGACCTCACCGACGTGATGTGGTGGCGTGAGCTGCAGTTGCCCATCCGCTCGCTCATCACCCGCAACGGCCGCCTCCAGGCAGAGACGCCTGAGTGGATCGCGGGCGGCCCGGGAGAGCAGCTGTATGCCGCTGAGCTGGCTACCAAGACCACGTTCAGTGCGCGTGAGGCCGTGGTCAAGGCGCTCCGCGAGTCAGGTGACCTCGACGGCGAGCCGGTCAAGACCCAGCGAAAGGCGAACTTCTACGAGAAGGGCGACAAGCCGCTCGAGATCGTCACGTCGCGCCAGTGGTACATCCGCAACGGCGGGCGGGAGGCGGACCTGCGGGCGGCCCTCGTGGCACGCGGCGAGGAGATCGACTTCCACCCGTCCTTCATGCGGGCCCGCTACCGAAACTGGGTCGAGGGCCTCAACGGTGACTGGCTCATCTCGCGACAGCGCTTCTTCGGAGTGCCGTTCCCGGTGTGGTACCCACTGACGGCCGAGGGCGAGACCGACCACGACCACCCGATCCTCGCACCGGAGTCCGCGCTCCCGGTCGACCCGCAGATCGACGTGCCCGAGGGGTTCGAGGAGTCGCAGCGGGGGGAGCCCGGCGGCTTCGTGGCGGACCCGGACATCATGGACACCTGGGCGACGTCGTCACTGTCGCCGCAGATCGCGGCCGGGTGGCCCGTGCGCGGGGGCGAGGGACTGCGGTCGGATGCCAAGCTGTTCGAGGCCATCTTCCCCATGGACATGCGCCCGCAGGCACACGACATCATCCGCACCTGGTTGTTCTCGACGGTGACGCGGGCGCACTTCGAGCACGGCACCGTGCCGTGGCGCAATGCGGCCATCAGCGGCTGGATCCTCGACCCGGACCGCAAGAAGATGAGCAAGTCCAAGGGCAACGCCGAGACGCCCGAGGACGTCGTCAAGGCGCACGGGGCCGACGCCGTCCGGTACTGGGCGGCCTCCGGCCGGCTCGGGACGGACGCCGCGTACGACACCGGCCAGATGAAGGTCGGCCGGCGCCTCGCGATCAAGGTGCTCAACGCGTCGAAGTTCGCGCTCGGGTTCGGCGACGTGTCCGGGGAGCTGCGCGCGGCGGTGACGAATCCGCTTGACCTGTCGATGCTCTCGGCCCTCGGCGACGTCGTCGAGAAGGCGACGCACGGCTTCGAGTCGTGGGACTACACGCGCTCGCTCGAGGTCACCGAGTCGTTCTTCTGGACCTTCTGCGACGACTACCTCGAGCTCGTCAAGGACCGGGCCTACGGGGGGCGGGGCGAGGCCGAGGCTGCGAGCGCCCGCGCTGCGCTTCGGATCGCGCTCGAGACCCTGCTCCGGCTCTTCGCGCCGTTCATCCCGTACGCCACGGAGGAGGTGTGGTCGTGGTTCGAGAGCGGCTCGGTGCACCGCCAGCCCTGGCCGACGACCGACCAGCTGCCACGGGGCGGTGACCCTGCGGTCCTCGCGTCCGTGAGCGAGGCTCTGGCCGGCGTCCGCAAGGTCAAGTCGGAGGCCAAGCTGGGGATGCGGGCCGAGGTGCGGACCATGACGTTGGTCGGCCCCGCCGAGCAGCTCGCCCACGTCCGCGCGGCCGAGGGTGACCTGAGGGCCACCGGCCGGATCGGTGACCTGTCCTACGGTGACGGCGACGGCATCGAGGTCCGCGAGGCCGAGCTGGTCCCGGTCGACCAGAAGCCGTCGCACAACGCCTGACCCCGACCTCGGGCTGCGCTGGAGGATCGTCAGTGGCGATCACTACGATGACGGCATGGCTCGCAGGGGAGCGACAGGGGTCGCCGGCGTCGTGACTGGTGCCGCCGTCGTCATGGCCGCGCTCATCATGTCCTCCACGGGGCGGGCACCCGAGCTCATGAGCCGGCCGTCCACCACCGTCGGCTCGGAGCCGCCACCGACGAGCGGCGTGGAGATCACCGCCGTGCCCCAGGACACCAGCGCCCCGCCGCCGGTCCGGGGCTGGGACCCCGACGGCCTGTTCGCCGTGCTGGTCCAGGTCTTCGTCGTACTCATCATCATCGGGGTGCTCGTTCTCTTCGCGTTGGCTCTGCGCGACCTGCTCCGCCGGGTCACGCCTCGGATCACCGGTGAGGGCGATGCGGCCTTCGCCAGTCCGGACGTGCCCCTGGCCGTCCTGGAAGGCGCGGATCACGGTCTGGAGGCCCTCGAGCGAGGAGCGCCACGCAACGCCATCGTCGCTGCCTGGGTCGCGCTCGAGGGTGCCGCCGGGACCGCCGGACTCCCCCGGCATCCGGCGGAGACCTCGACCGAGTACGTCACCCGGGTGCTGCGAGTCTGGGATGTCGACCCTCGCAGCCTCGCCGAGCTGGCCGCGCTCTACCGCGAGGCCCGCTTCTCCACGCATCCACTGACCGAGACGCACCGACGACGCGCCATCGCAGCGCTCGCCACGATCAGGAGCGACCTCGGACGTGAGCGGCCTGGCGCCGAGGACGACTCCGCCCACCCTGACCCAGCCCACGCGGAAGGCCACCGGCGATGAGCGGCCAGCCCAGCGGCATACGTGCGGTAGGGGTGGCCCTGCGTCCGTGGCGCCGGCGTGTCGCGGGGATCGTCATCGTCTGGGCAGCCATCGCCCTGTTCGCCGGGCTGATCGGCCTGCGCCCCGACGTCCCGCGACTCGCGGTCGTCCTCATCGCCTCTGGTGCGCTCGTCTGGTTCGCCATCGACCACGTCGCCAGTCAGCAGCTGGTCGTCTGGCCGCTCACCGATACCGAGCTCACCGCAGGGAACCGGGGCAACGACTACCACGTGGTGGGCCTCGCCACGCGGCTCGAGGGCGCCAACGCGCGTCCGGAGGGCCGGGCGGAGCTCGTGCACCACCTGCACACCCGGTTGAGCGAGATCATCCGCGAACGCCTCTTCGCCAAGCACGGCATCGTCATCGAGGAGGAGCCCAGGTGGGCCGAGGGCGCCATGCCCCGGGAGCTGTGGGACTTCCTCGTGACCATCCCGACCCCCGACCTGTACCGCCCGGACCGACTTGACCAGATCCTCAGACGAATCGAGCAATGGTGACGATGACCAACCCCAGCGACCCGGACGCCGGAACTCTCGATCTCGGTCGCGTCAGCGACCTCAGCAACGCCGTGCTCACCGAGGTGGAGCGCGCCATCGTCGGCAAGCGCGAACCGCTGCGCCTCGTCCTGGCCGGCGTGCTGGCGGGAGGCCACGTCCTCATGGAGGACTTTCCCGGGCTGGGCAAGACCCTGGCCGCCCGGAGCTTCGCGCAGACCCTCGGCCTGACCTTCAAGCGAGCGCAGTTCACGCCTGACCTGCTGCCCGGCGACATCACGGGCTCGTTCGTCTTCGACCAGCGCACTGGCGACTTCGAGTTCCGGCAGGGTCCGATCTTCGCCGGGCTGCTGCTCGCGGACGAGATCAACCGCACCCCGCCCAAGACCCAGGCCGCGCTCCTCGAGGCCATGCAGGAGAAGCAGGTGACCGTCGAGGGCCGGACCTTCCCGCTCCCCCGCCCGTTCCACGTGCTCGCGACGGCCAACCCGGTCGAGTACGAGGGCACGTACCCGCTCCCCGAGGCACAGCTCGACCGCTTCCTCATGCGCGTGTCGTTCGGCTATCCGTCCGTCGACGAGGAATGGCAGATCCTCGCCAACCGGATGGAGCGCCAGCAGGAGGAGCAGACCCTGAACGCGGTTGTCACTCCCAGCGAGCTGCTCGCCATGCAGGCTGCAGTGGAGCGCGTGGTCGTCGATGAGTCCGTCGGCCGCTACTGCGTCGCCCTGACGGCAGCGACCCGGACCCACGGTGACGTGCTCATGGGGGCCTCCCCGCGGGGGGCGCTCGGCCTGCTGCTCTGCTCGCGCGCCTACGCGATCATCGACGGACGGGACTACGTCACCCCGGAGGACGTCAAGGCGGTCGCCAAGCCGGTCCTGGCCCATCGCATCACCGTCAAGCCCGAGCTGTGGATGAGCGACGTCAGCGGCAGCAACGTCGTGACCCGGCTCCTGCGGTCCGTGCCGACCCCCGCGCCGACCCAGCGGGAGCACCGGGGCGCGGCGAGCATGACCGGCACGACGGGCAGTCTCGAGGCCTGACGTGCCGATCCTGCTGCCCCGGACGACGTCCGCGCGCCCGCTCGGCGCGTGGACCGCGTCGGCGGCGCACGTGCGGGCGGTGATCCTGTCCGCCGGGGCGGCCGTGGCCGCCGTGGTCGGCCGCCGTCCCGATCTGCTCGTGATCGCCGCCCCGCTGGTGGTCGCGGCGATCTGGGGTCAGCTGACCCGTCCTCGGGGCGAGGCCGTCGCGGAGGTCACGCTGAGCAACGGGACGCTGCGCGAGGGTGACGTCGCCTCCCTCGTCGTCCGCGTCAACGAGGCGCCCGGGGCCGATGGAGTCGTCACCCTCGCTTCGTCACGATGGGTCGAGCGCAAGCCGAGCAGCGGTGTGGCCCCCATCGAGGACGGCGTGGGCTCCCTCGCGCTACGCACCACTCGTTGGGGACGGCGCCAGGTCGGCACTGTCAGCGTCTCGCTGTCGAGCGGCTGGGGCGCGTATCGCGTCGGCCCCACCGACGTGCCGGACCTAGCCACGGCGACGCTGCCGATCCCGGCCGCGTTCGATGCCAGCGCCCCGACCCCGCACCCGCGCGGCCTCATCGGCCTCAACCGCTCGGCCCGGCCCGGCTCCGGCAGCGAGTTCAACACGATCCGCCAGTTCCATCCCGGCGACCGCCTCCGCCGGATCCACTGGCCGGTGTCGCTGCGCACCGGGAAGCTGCACGTCACCTCGACCTATGCCGACGAGGACGCCCATCTCGTGCTGCTCGTCGACGCCTTCAGTGACCTCGGGCCACGTGAGGGGATCGACGGTCGACCGACGAGCCTCGACCTCACTGTGCGCGCAGCGGGCGCCATCAGTGAGCACTTCCTCAGCAGCGGCGATCGCCTCACGCTGCGGACGGTCGGGGCGGCCCACGTCCCCCGTCTCGGCGCCGGCTCCGGCGCCAGACACCTGCGGCGAGTCCTGGAGACCCTGGCCTCGATCTCGCCCGCGAGCGAGCGCCGGGACGACGGCGAGCGGGCTGTTCGCGGAGTGGACGCCAACGCCCTGTGTCTCGTCCTGACCCCGCTCGTCGACCAGACCATGGTGGGGTTGGCCCACACCTTGGCCGCTCGGGGCATGACGACGGTCGTCGTCGACACCTTTCCCGAGCATCTGACCGACAACCCCGGGAGCGTCTACGAGGCGCTTGCCTGGCGCATCCGCCTCCTCTCCCGGCAGGCGCAGGTCCAGTCGCTCATCACGCGTGGCGTCCCCGTCGTGCCCTGGCACGGGCCTGGTTCGCTGGACCACGTCCTGCGCGACATCGCTCGCCGGGCCTCGGCCCCGCGGATGGGGAGGCGACGATGACGACCGGGCCGACGACGAGCGGCGGGCGCGCAGCTCGTGGTGGCGAATCCGTGAGCCGGACCTGGCGGAGAGTCAGCTTCGGGCGCGGCCCCCAGTGGTCCCTGCCTCAGCTCGGCCTTGCGGTGCTCGGCGTGGCCAGCGCCGCGGTCTTCCTCCAGTCCCTGTGGCAGGCCTCGGGCGGCTTCGACCCCATCTGGTGGTCCCTCGTCCTCGTCCCTCTCGTGACCATCACCTACACCGGGTCCGCCGTACCGCTCGCCTACTGGGGGCTCATGCTGGTCGGCTGGTTCGTCCTCACGCCGTCCGGGAGCTTCTCGGTCTGGTCCGTTCCGGCCGCCCTAGCGCTCCTCGTCGGTCACGCGGCCGCCGCCCTGTCGGCGACGACCCCGCCGGCCGGCGAGTTCTCGGCTCGGACGTTGCGCCGGTGGCTTCGCTGGGTGCTGGTCGCCACCCTCGCTGCTCCGGCGGTTGCCCTCCTGGCCGACACGCTGCAGGGCTCTGGGCTGGAAGCCGGCCCAGCGGCATACGTCATCGGTTTGGGTGGTCTGTCGATCGGGATCTTCCTGCTGCGCAGTGAGCCACCCATCCAGGGCAACTGAATGGGCCCCATGGTTTGTCCGGAAATAACGTTGCAGCCGCAAGGACACCGTTCGTAGGGTTGAGATAGAACGAAACAGTTTCGTTTTATGCAGAAAGGAGTGGTCGTCTCATGACCGGCCCCACGACCGCCAAGCGACCTCGAGTCGCCGGTGAGCGCGAGGCTGACATCCTGATGGCCGCCCTCGACGTCCTCCGGGACGTCGGCTATGACCGGCTCACCTTCGACGCCGTGGCCGCGGCTGCGAAGGCGTCCAAGGCGACGCTCTACCGGCGTTGGCCACACAAGCGCGACCTCGTCGTGGATGCAGTGGGACTGCTCATCGACTGCCCCGCCATGCAGGTGCCCGACACCGGGAGCCTGCGCGGCGACCTGCTCGCCCAGGCCTGTGCCGAGGGCGGACTGGACGACGAGGTGGTGGTCGGCTCCTGGGGAGCCCTGCTTCCCGCCCTCCACCGAGATCGCGAGCTGCTGCAAGAGGTCCTGACGGAGTTCGTCGGGCCCAAGGTCGATGCGTCTCGGCAGGTCTTTCTCAACGCCCAGGCACGGGGGGAGATCGGTGAGCAGGCCGACCTTGAGACCCTCCTGATGATCCTGCCCGCCATGACCATCCACGAGGCACTGCTCACTGGGCGGCGACCCGGGACGGAGCGCATCAGGCAGATCGTGGACCTCGTCGTCCTGCCGGCCTGTCAGGCAACGAACCAGCCGGTGCCGACCTGACCGTCTGAGCAGCCCGAATCAGGGCTGACGGCACGTCACCGCCCGCTGCCCCCACGGGTCAATGCGTCCTGCCGCGGGTCGATGCGCCCTGCCAACGACCCGGCGCCATGACGCCATGCGGTGCTGCCCTCACCCGGGCCTCCGCGCTCACACCCTCCACAACCGAAGGGACAAGGGAAACCATGTCAGCCACGACCACCCAGGCCCAGGACATCCGGGGCCCGGTCGACGAGTACTCCTCGCACGACACAACACCCAGACGACTGGGCCTCGCGCTGCTGCTCATCTGCACGGCGCAGCTGATGATCGTGCTCGACAGCACCATCGTCAACATCGCACTGCCACATCTACAGCGCGACCTCGACTTCAGCCAGGCCAACCTCCAGTGGGTCATCACGATCTACACGCTCGCCTTCGGCGGCACGCTCCTGCTCGGGGGTCGCCTCGGTGACCTCTACGGCCGACGCCGCATGTTCACCATCGGTGTGGCGCTCTTCGCCCTCGCCTCGTTGGGCGGTGGCCTCGCACAGAACGAGACGATGATGCTCGCCGCCCGTGGGCTGCAGGGACTGGCCGGGGCACTCGCCGCGCCGAACGCCCTTGCGCTCATCACGACGACCTTCCCCGCCGGAAGAGAGCGGAATCGGGCCATGGGTGTCTTCGCGGCCATGTCCGGTGCCGGCGCTGCCGTGGGCTTCATCCTCGGCGGTGCGCTGACCGAGCTCGACTGGCGGTGGAACTTCTACATCAACCTGCCGATCGGGGTGCTCGTCGCCTGGCTCGCGCCGCGCGTGCTGACCGAGTCCGAGGGCGGCAGGGGCTCGCTCGACGGGCCCGGAGCCGTCACGTCGGTAGCTGGTCTCGCGGCTCTGGTCTACGGCCTGACCCACGCCGCGACGACGTCCTGGAGTGACGCGACCACGGTCGCCTACCTCGCCGCGGGCGTGGTGCTCCTCGTTGCCTTCGTCGTCATCGAGCGCCGCACGACCCACCCCCTGCTCCCGCTGCGGATCACGGCCAACCGCACTCGGGCCACGTCGTACTTCGTCATGCTCATCGTCGGCGCGGCCCTCTTCGCGATGTTCTACTTCCTGGGGATCTACGTGCAGAACACGTTGGGCTACTCGTCGCTCCGAGCCGGCCTGGCCTTCCTGCCCTTCTCGGTCGGCATCGTCATCTCGGCCCAGGTGGCCTCCGCCCTGATGTCCCGCGTGGACCCACGGTGGACGGCCGGGGTCGGCGCCATGCTCGCGGCGGTCGGCATGTGGGGCTTCTCGGGCCTCGACGCGCAAAGCACCTATGCCACTGGCCTCCTGCCGTGGATCGTCATCCTGGCGCTCGGGATGGGGCTCGTCTTCGTGCCGCTCACCCTGACCGCTGTGCACGGGGTCGCTCATGAGGACTCGTCGGTCGCCTCGGCGGTCCTCAACACGATGCAGCAGGTCGGCGGGACGATCGGGCTCGCGGCCCTCAGCACGGTGTTCATCAACAACCTGCAGGACAAGGTGGCGGAACTGTCGTCAAAGGTGGCACCCCCAGCCGGAGGGTCGGCCCCGACCGCTGAGCAGATGGCCGCGGCCAAGGCGGCCGTCGAGGCGGAGGCGTGGACCTTCGGCGCCAGCCGCGCCTACCTCGTCGCAGCCGTCATGTTCGTCGTCGGCGCCGTGGTCACGGTCGGGTTCCTGAACGTCCGGCACCGCGAGCTGGCCCACGACGGCGCCGAGCCGGTCCACGTCGGCTGAGCTCGCTTCAGGCTGGCATTACGGGCATCCCGGTGTCACGGTGTCACGGTGGGGCGTCGTCCCAGACGGCGCCCCACGGCACGTCCCAGCCTGCTATCCGAAGGCGGCGCTCGACGAACCCGTCCTTCGGCAGGTCGATGACCCGCCCGATGGACGGCTCATAGACGTCCAGCTCCTGACCGCGCGTCGCCGGCATGACGAGCACGACGTGGCGGGGCAGCCAGGTGTTGCCGATGTAGAGCAGTGCGGGCCGGCCGTCGCGCACTCGCCGCTGGAGGGACGCGTAGGACTCCTCGAGGGTGCTGCTCCGGACGAATCGGAACCACTCGATGTCGTAGTCCGCCCAGGGCACCGCCGCGCCGTACTCGAGCTCGCCGATGGCGCCCCAGGGCGGGGTGCCGAGGGCCCGCGGCCAGGGGAACTGGATGCGGCCGCCCGCGCCGACCAGCGCGTTGGTCCGTCGGGCGACGACCTGCTCGTGGGCGGCGAAACGCTGCTCGACCGTGTGCGCGTCGGGCACGTCGTCGTCCTTGGCGTCCTTGTCCACACCGAGGCGGATCCACCTGGCGAAGGCCGGGTCGACGAGCATGCGCGCGACCGTGAGAGACGCCGACCCGCACGTCGTCGTGGACTGCTGGACGGGCACCCGGTCGCCGGCCTGCAGGCGGAAGGGTGCGATCATCGCTCCCCCTCTGCTGCTCTGGCCTTAACGGTCAGGCGGATTCCTTGCGCTGGCGCTTCGCGCGGGGCTCGGCCTCCCGGCGCACGATCGTCGGGTTGACGTTGTCGAGGACGACCTCGCGGGTCACGACGACCCGGGCGATGCCGTCGTCGCTCGGCACGTCGAACATGACCGGCAGGAGGACCTCCTCCATGATCGCGCGTAGCCCGCGGGCACCCGTGCCGCGCAGCAGGGCCTGGTCGGCGACCGACTCGAGGGCGTCCTCGGTGAACTCGAGCTCGACGCCGTCGATCTCGAACATCCGCTGGTACTGCTTGACGAGTGCGTTCCGCGGCTGGGTGAGGATGCTGACGAGGGCCTGCTGGTCGAGCGGCGTGAGGGTCGTGAGGACGGGCAGGCGCCCGATGAACTCGGGAATGAGGCCGAACTTGAGCAGGTCCTCGGGCATGACGTCCGCGAAGCTGTCGGCCAGGTCCTTGGGCATGTGCAGCGGCTGGCCGAAGCCGAGCCCCTTGCGTCCGGAACGCGACTCGATGAGCTTCTCGAGCCCGGCGAACGCCCCACCGACGATGAACAGCACGTTCGTCGTGTCGATCTGGATGAACTCCTGGTGCGGGTGCTTGCGGCCACCCTGCGGGGGCACTGACGCCGTGGTCCCCTCGAGGATCTTGAGCAGCGCCTGCTGGACTCCCTCGCCGGACACGTCGCGCGTGATGGACGGGTTCTCCGACTTGCGGGCGATCTTGTCGACCTCGTCGATGTAGATGATGCCGGTCTCGGCCTTCTTGACGTCGTAGTCGGCGGCCTGGATGAGCTTGAGCAGGATGTTCTCGACGTCCTCGCCGACATAGCCGGCCTCGGTCAGCGCCGTCGCGTCCGCGATGGCGAAGGGGACGTTGAGCATCTTGGCGAGGGTCTGGGCGAGGTAGGTCTTGCCCGAGCCGGTCGGGCCGATGAGCAGGATGTTGGACTTGGCGATGTCGACGTGGTCGTCGTCGCGCTTGGGGCCCTCCCCCGCCTGGATCCGCTTGTAGTGGTTGTAGACCGCGACGGCCAGGGACTTCTTGGCGATGTCCTGGCCGACGACGTAGTGCTCGAGGAACTCGAAGATCTCCCGCGGCTTCGGCAGGTGGTCGAGCCCGAGCTCACTCGACTCGGCGAGCTCCTCCTCGATGATCTCGTTGCACAGGTCGATGCACTCGTCGCAGATATAGACACCGGGGCCCGCGATGAGCTTCTTGACCTGCTTCTGGCTCTTCCCACAGAAAGAGCACTTGAGCAGGTCTCCGCCTTCTCCGATCCGTGCCACCGATTTGCTCCTGACGTCGAGGACGACCCCAATCTAAGGGGTCGACTCCTATTAGACGACGGAGCGACCCACCCTCGCTCGTGCAACGCCGTTTGTCCGCTGTCGGCTGACAAACCACGCACGTGTCACTCACGCACGTGTCAGGACCCGTCAGCCCGTATGCCGCTGAGCCGGCTCAGCCGGTCACGCTGGCTCGGCGACGTCCTCGGGCAGGCTCGGGAAGTGCTGTCGCCACTCGTCCGACAGTCGAGGCACGCCCATCCCCTTGTCCCGCATGGCGCCCATGATCCGCGACAGGGTCAAGGCCGGCGTGCGGTAGAGGTCCTTCGACCGGACGACGACGAGCCGCCAGCCCTCACCGTCCATCCACTCCCGTCGGTCGACGTCGGTGTCCCACTGCTTGCCCTCAGCGTGCTGGCGCCCGTCGTACTCGATGATGAGCCGGTGCCCTGGGTAGCAGAGGTCGAACCGGAACCGGACGGTCCCGTCCGGCCACCGGATCTTGTGGTTGACGACCGGCTCGGGAAGCCCGGCCAGGATCATGAGCATCCGCAGGCGCGACTCCATCGGGGAGTCGACCTCCGCCCGGACGAGCGAGGCGGCCCGTCTCGCGAGGCGCCGGGAGCGACCCGGGACGAGGCGGCCGCGTCGATCAGCCGCTCTGGGCGTGACGCGGCTGGCCTTGACGAACGAGTCGCCCAGCACGACGAGGTCGACCAGGGCGAGCCGTCCTGAGGTCGAGGAAGGTCTGCAGCCGGCGTCGTCAGCCGCACGCCCTGGAGTACGGTCCCACTCCTGGCCCGCCTGGGCCGGTGCGCCATCAACCCGTTGACTTGCGGCCGTCGCCCCACGCAGGTGATGTGGGTGAGCCCGTCGTCAGGGACGATGCCATCCCACATCCTGGCCGCCGTGTGATGTGAGGCGACGGAGCGGGGATCGACGAGCAGCAGCGCGGCCCTGGCTCGGAGCGACCGGAGTCACCAGGATCGCCGCGCTGACGTAGACGCCGTTGAACAGGCGTCGGTAGCGCGGGGAGCGCAGGTCCCAGGGCGTGATCCCCTCCGGAAGCACCCACTCCTGCCGGCCGGTGTCGGCATTCCTCACTTTGCGGACGCGGAACGGATCGGTTTGGCGCGATGGCATGCTCGATAGTGACGGTCCGCCGGCATCGACCAGCGGCACTCATCCACAGGACCAGCTCGGCCGCCGCACTATCCCAACCGCGGCGGGAAAAGGGCGGCCCCGGGTCGACAAGCGCCGCACTATCCCCGCCGCGGCGGGAATAGGTGCGGCTGCGCGTCGCGGCGCTGGGTCAGGGGGCGGTGAGGTCCTGGACGATCGCGATGTACTGGCTCTCGGCGTCCTCCGCGGCCGTCCCGGACAGTTTCGCCCACGCGTCGTACTTGGCCCGCCCCACGAAGTCGGTGAATCCGGGCCGCTTGCCCGACACGTCGCCCTCGGTCGCCTGCTTGTAGAGCGCGTACAGCTTCAGCTTGACGTCGTTACCGGGGTCCTCGGTCAGCTCCTTCACGGACGCGACGGCCGACTCGAACTCAGTGCTCGCCATGAACCCCAACTTAGCCGTATGCCGCCCAGCTCAGCCCCAGCGGAAGGTCACCTTCCGTGCGGGGCCGCGCTGAGCGGCATACGGACTCGGGTTTGAAAGGAGGCTCAGACCTCGAGGGAGGCCTTGCGCGAGGCGAGCACCTCGTCGATGAGGCCGTACTCCATGGCGTCCTCGGCGGACAGGATCTTGTCGCGCTCGATGTCGTCGCGGACCGTCTCGGACGTGCGGCCGGTGTGCTTGGCCAGGGTGTCCTCGAGCCAGGTGCGCATGCGCAGCACCTCGTTGGCCTGGATCTCGATGTCGGAGGCCTGGCCGTAGTCGCCACCCGCAAGCGCGGGCTGGTGGATGAGGATCCGGGAGTTCGGCAGCGCGAACCGCTTGCCCTCCGCACCCGCACCGAGGAGCACCGCCGCCGCCGACGCCGCCTGCCCGATGCAGAAGGTCTGGATGTCCGGGCGGACGAACTGCATCGTGTCGTAGATCGCGGTCATCGCCGTGAACGAGCCGCCGGGGCTGTTGATGTACATGAGGATGTCGCGGTCCGGGTCGAGCGACTCGAGCACGAGCAGCTGCGCGATGATGTCGTCGGCGGACGCGTCGTCGACCTGGACGCCGAGGAAGATGATGCGGTCCTCGAAGAGCTTGTTGTAGGGGTCGGACCGCTTCATGCCATAGGAGGTGCGCTCCTCGAACTGCGGCAGGATGTAGCGGCTCTGCGGGGCCGGGACGGCGAGGCGGTTCGTCGGGTTGATCATCATCGGGTCTCTCACTTCTCGTCGCTCTTGGCGTCGATCTTCGCGTCTGCCTGGCCGATGCTCTCGCCCTCGGTGGCCTGCCCCGAGTAGGTGAACACGTGGTCGACGAAGCCGTACTTCTTGGCCTCCTCGGCGCTGAACCAGCGGTCGCGGTCGGAGTCGCGGGTGATCTGCTCGACGGTCTGGCCGGTGTGCTCGGCGATGAGCTGGGCCATCTGGTTCTTGATGTAGAGCATCTGCTCGGCCTGGATCTTGATGTCCGTCGCGGTGCCACCGATGCCGCCCGAGGGCTGGTGCATCATCACGCGGGCGTGCGGG
The DNA here is from genome assembly GCA_963754395.1 of uncultured Actinomycetota bacterium. Classification (GTDB taxonomy): domain Bacteria; phylum Actinomycetota; class Actinomycetes; order Actinomycetales; family Dermatophilaceae; genus Intrasporangium. Next base: position 105,238 of record CAVWGJ010000019.1, read on the forward strand.
GTCGCGTAGCGCTTTCCCTTGGTGCCCGCGGAGAGCAGGAACTGCCCCATCGACGCGGCCATCCCCATCGCCACGGTGGCGACGTCGTTGGGGATCCAGTGCATCGTGTCGTAGATCGCCATGCCGGCCGAGATCGAGCCGCCGGGGCTGTTGATGTAGAGCCAGATGTCCTTGTCCGGGTCCTCCGCCGAGAGCAGCAGCAGCTGCGCGCAGATGGCGTTCGCGTTCTCGTCGCGGACGTCCGAGCCGAGGAAGATGATCCGTTCCTTGAGCAGGCGGTTGTAGATGTGGTCGTCGAGACCGCCCAGGCCGTTGCTGCCGTTGGCGGAGATGTCCGAAGTCACCCAAGTCTCCATCGTCGAAGTTGTTCCCGCCGGCCGGAGTATGCCCGGTCGGCTGGCTCGTCACTGACCCTAACGCCCGGGGGTGGGGTGCGATTTCCCGGACCACGCCGTGTTCGCCCTGAGCGCACAAAGGGCGCCGTCAAACCGTCAAACCCATGCCGTATGCCGCTGAGCCGGCTTCCGTGGGGGCGTTCACACGGCAGCGGGCCGGCTCCCGGGGGCTGCGTAGTGCCCGGGAACCGGCCCTGATCGGGACGCCGTCAGCTGACCGCGGTGTCCTCTTCAGTGTGGGTCTGGACGCCCGCGATGTCACCTGCGTCCTCGAGCGACTCCTCGAGGGCGGGCTTCGCGGGGGTGCTGCCATCGGCGTCGCCTGCGGTGCGGTTCGGCTCGGTGTTCGGGTCCGAGTCGAGCTGGGCGTTCGGTGGCTCGGCGGGTGTGTGGTCGAACTCGGTCACGCGTCCTCCTCCGGTCCGGGTGTACACCTGCTCTTACCCATCCGTCGGTGGCTTTCGCGCTGCGTCGGGAGCCGGGGCGGCCGCGAGCCGCATCGCCGAGACCTCCCCCGTGAGTGCCTCCTGCACGTCGGCCACGGTGATCCGCAGCTCTCGCAACCAGCTCTGTAGTTCCGTCGGGTCGTAACGGAGGGTCGGCATCGCGATGGTCACCGCGCTCGGCGTCACCCCGGGTACCTCGACCGGGACCCCGACGGCCGAGACACCGACCTCGCTGCGGTTGCGCTGCACCGCGGCACCGACCCGGCGCACGCGGGCCAGCTCGCGCTGCAGCTCGAGGATGTCGGGACGCTGCTCCGGGCGACCCGCCCAGCGTTCGTCCGAGTAGAGATCGGCCACGACATCGTCGGGCAGCTGGGAGAGCAGCACGAGGCCGCCGGACGTCAGGTGGGCCGGGAACGTCATTCCCTCGCGGCTGCCGACCCGCAGCGGCTTGGTGCTCTCCCACGAGGCGATGAAGTGCACGAACGCACCGACGAGCACCACCATGTTGACCGACTCGCCAGTCCGGCGCGCCAGGGCCTCGAGGTGGGGCGCTGCTACTTCGCGAAGCAGCCCGGTGCCCAGCCCGCGGTGAGCCTCGAGGGCGAAGGCAGGGCCAGGGCGGTAGCGCCGGGACGAGTCACGGACCGCGAAGTCACGGTAGACCAGCATCGCCAGGAGCCGATGTGCCGTCGACGGGGCGACGCCGAGGCGGCTCGATGCCTCCGTCACCGTGAGCGAGCCCTCGGTCCGCAGCACGGTGGCGAGCACCAGGGCGTTGTCGACACTGGCCAACGGGTACGGAGGCTTCTTCCTCATAGCAGAAGATGTTAGTCGCGTATGTGGAAAGCAGTGTTTCGTTGGACCGACGCCACGACGAGAAGGAGAGACCCATGCCCGATGAGTTGGTGAAGTCGGTGAACCCAGACAGCGCGCGCCCGGTGTCGCCTGTGCAGATCACGGCGAGCGACGCCCCCGACCAGCCCACCCCGAGTCCTGAGCTCGACGTTCTCTACCGCGGCTTCGAGAAGGAGCTGCTCGTGCCGCTGTGGACCGAGATCGGCGACCTCATGCCTCCGCACCCGCAGTCGAAGGCAACCGCGCACCTGTGGCGCTGGGACACCCTGCTCGGCCTCGCCGACCGAGCGGGTCACCTCGTCCCCGTCGGTCGCGGAGGTGAGCGGCGCGCCATCGCGCTCGCGAACCCCTCCCTCGAGGGCAAGCCCTACGCCACCCCGACGCTGTGGGCGGCCATCCAGTACCTCATGCCGGGAGAGGACGCCCCGGAGCACCGGCACACCCAGAACGCCTTCCGGTTCGTCGTCGAGGGCGAGGGAGTGTGGACCGTCGTCGGCGAGGACCCCATCCCCATGACGCGGGGTGACTTCCTGCCGCAGGCCGGTTGGAACTGGCACGCCCACCACAACGGGGCCAGCAAGCCGATGGCGTGGATCGACGGGCTCGACATCCCGTTCCAGTACGTCACCGAGAGTCAGTTCTTCGAGTTCGGCCGCGATGAGATCAGCGAGGCTGAGCAGGCCACGCCCGAGCGCTCCCGGTCCGAGCGACTCTGGGGCCACCCGGGCCTGCGCCCGGTGTCGATGCTGGACGAGAGCCAGGGCAGCCCGCTGCTGCGCTATCCGTGGGCCGACACCGACGCCGCGCTCACGGACCAGCTGGAGCTGGAGGCCGACGGCTTCCCCGGCACCCTCGAGCCCGGCCACGCGGCCATCCGCTTCACCAACCCGACGAACGCCAAGGACGTGCTGCCCACGATCCGCACCGAGTTCCACCGCATCGTCAGTGGTACCGAGACGGCACCGGTGCGCGAGGTCGGCTCCTCGGTCTACCAGGTGTTCGACGGCACCGGACGCGTGACCGTCGGCGAGCACTCCTGGAGTGTGCAGCGCGGCGACCTGTTCGTCGTGCCTTCGTGGCAGCCGCTGTCGATCAGGTCCGAGGCCAGCGCCTCCGACTCGGACTCCGGCGCCCTGGACCTGTTCCGCTTCTCGGACACCCCGATCTTCGAGAAGCTCAACCTCTACCGGATGGAGACCACCCGATGAAACTGTCCACCCTGCGCACCGCCGACGGCACTCGTGCGGCACGGATCGACGAGGCTGCGGGACGGGCGGTCCTGCTCGACGCCCCCGACGTCGGAGCGCTCCTGGCGACCGGCGACCTCACGGTGTCCGCATCTGCCGACGGCGAGACAGTGCCGCTGGAGGAGGTGGAGTACGCCCCGGTCGTCCCCCAGCCCGGCAAGATCCTCTGCATCGGCCTGAACTACCGCAATCACATCCTCGAGATGGGCCGCGACCTGCCGGAGTACCCGACGGTCTTCTCCAAGTTCGCCGACACCCTGATCGGCGCCGGCGACGACATCCGCCGCCCGGTCGAGACCGAGGAGTTCGACTGGGAGTGCGAGCTGGCGATCGTCATCGGCAGCACCGTCCGGCGCGCCGACGAGGCGGCCGCCGCTGCCGCGATCGCCGGGTTCGCCGTCCTCAACGACATCACCTGCCGGGACTGGCAGTTCCGCACCCGCGAGTGGCTGCAGGGCAAGAACTGGGAGGCCACGACCCCGCTCGGCCCCTGGCTCGTCACCCCCGACGAGGTCGGCGGACCGCGTCCCGCTCTGGCGATCCGCACCCTCGTCGACGGCGAGGTCAGGCAGGAGGACAACACGGGCGATCTCCTCTTCGACCCGGTCGCGCTCGTCTCCTACCTCTCGACGATCATCACCCTGCGCCCCGGCGACGTCATCGCCAGCGGCACGCCGGGCGGTGTCGGCCACGCCCGCAAGCCCGCGGTCTACCTCCAGCCGGGCCAGCGGGTCGTCACCGAGGTCGATGGCCTCGGCCGGTGCGACAACCTCGTCGTCGCCGACGGCGCGTCGGAGGCGGTCGCCTGATGGCTCCGTCGCTGGTCCGCGCGCGGACCTGGATGAACGAGGGCACAGTCATCTTCGACCGCGCCCTCGCGGCGGCTGACGACGAGCTGCTCACCGGCCCCACCGGGCTGGCCGGCTGGACGGGACGGCACCTGCTCGCCCACGTCGCGGCCAACGCGGACGCGCTGCGCAATCTCGCGACCTGGGCCCGCACGGGCACCGAGACGCCGATGTACACCTCCCCCGGGCAACGCGAAGCCGACATCGAGGCCGGCTCGACCCGGCCGGTCGGTGACCTGCGCGACTGGTACGCAGCGTCGGCCGCGGCACTGCGCGCGGACCTGGAGGCCCTGTCGAGCGCGCAGTGGCAGCACCAGGTGCGCACCGCCCAAGGGCGGACCGTGCCTGCCGCCGAGGTGCCCTGGCTGCGGGCCCGCGAGGTCATGGTCCACGCCGTCGACCTCGGCAGCGGGACCACGTTCGCCGATCTGCCCGAGGGATTCCTGCGCGACCTGCTCGACGACATCATGGTCAAGCGATCGGGCACGGCCGACCACCCGCCGCTCCTGCTCCGCGAGGCGGACGGCCCCGGAACCTGGTCGGTCACGCACTCGAGTCCCGACGCGCCGCGGCTGAGCGGACCGCTCGCCGAGCTCGCGGCCTATCTTTCCGGTCGCAGCGACGGCTCCACGCTAGCGACCGCCGACGGCACACCGTCACCCACTCTCCCCCGCTGGCTGTGAGCCGGCGCCGCAAGAACAGGAACACCCCATGACACATCGAGACAAGGACGTCATCGTCGTCGGCGGCGGTATCGGTGGACTGGCCGCGGCCCTGCGCCTCACCCAGCTCGGCCTCACCGTTCGCGTGCTGGAGCAGGCGGCGGAGTTCGGTGAGGTTGGCGCCGGCCTGCAGATCGCCCCGAACTGCACCCGCATCCTCGACCAGCTCGGCCTGCTCGACGAGGTGATCAGCCTCGGCGTGCTGCCCGACCACATGGTCATGAAGGACGCCGTCGACGGCAGTGAGCTGACCCGCCTGGACCTGCGCGACCTCCACGACCGGTACGGGTACCCCTACATGGTCATCCACCGCAGCGACCTCCACGGCACGCTGTTGCGCGCCTGCCAGCGGTCCGGTGTCGATCTCGTCACCAGCACGATGGTGACCGCTTACGAGAACGTCGAGGACGGCGCTGCCGTCATCACCGAGGGTGGCCGCCAAGAGGCGCGCCTCGTCGTGGCGGCCGACGGGATCCGCTCGGTGGCCCGCATGATGCTCAGTGACGATGAGCCGGTCAGCTCCAACTACGTCGCCTACCGGGGTGCCGTGCCGATCGAGTCCGTGGCCGAGCTGAACGTGATCGACCGACGCCGTCGTCCTCTACATCGGCCCGGGCTGCCACTTCGTGCAGTACCCGCTGCGCCATGGCGAGATGTTCAACCAGGTCGCCGTCTTTCAGTCGCCCAAGGCCATCGCCGGCGAGGAGGACTGGGGCACTCCGGACGAGCTGGACGCTTGCTTCGAGGGCATGCACGAGAACATCCAGGCGGGGTTGCCGCTCATGTGGCGCGACCGCTGGTGGCGGATGTTCGACCGCGAGCCGCTGCCGAACTGGGTCGCAGGGCGCGTCATCCTCCTCGGCGACTCGGCGCACGCCCCGCTCCAGTACATCGCCCAAGGCGCGATCATGGCGATCGAGGACGCCTGGGTGCTCGGCTCGCACGCGGAGAAGGAGCTCCAGGCAGGTGCGACGGGCGCGACCATCGACTGGGACCCGGTCGTGCGCGCCTACAGCGACGTCCGCACGAAGCACACCGCCCGGGTGCTCGGAACCAGCCGTAAATGGGGCGAGCTCTGGCATCTCGACGGCGAGAAGCGGGAGATCCGCAACGAGATCCTCCGCGAGCGCAGCACCCACAACTACGAATTCGTGGACTGGCTCTACGGCCCGACGGCGCTGACGCCCGAGGAACTACCCCCGATGTTCAGCCCCGTTCCGGTGACCCGCGAGTCGGTCAACGGGTTGGCCGCCACCCACGGCTGAACGCCACCACGCCGTCGGTCATGCGGCTCGTTCGAACCAGGCGAGCGAGAGTTCGGCGACCGCGGCGGGTGCGTCGTCGGTGATGAAATGCCCTGCGTGCCAGCGACCCGGGCCCTAAAGGGCCCAGCCATCGGGCAATCCACGTCGACCGTTTCGCGGCCGGCGTGGCCCGTCTCAATTGGTCGTGCGACGCAACCCATGACTCATCACTGGGCGCTGTGATGATTCGCTGAACAGATAGGCAAGTATCTGAACACACTGTAGATTGTCGCTGTGGCGACGCTGCGAGAGGTCCAGAAACGGATGACTCATGAGCGCCTGCTGGACAGCGGGCTGGCCGTGCTCGAACGCAACGGCTATCCCGCGACGACCATCGACGACATCGCCACGGCCGCCGGCACGACGCGGACGACGTTCTCTACCTGCACTTCTCCTCCAAGGCGGAGCTGGTCAGCGAGCTGCTGAAGCGGGCCGACGAGATCCTCACGTCGGTTGATGACCCCTCGCTGACCGAGGTCGTCCGATCCGGCGACCCAAGGCTGATCCGGACCTGGTTGGACTCGAAGCTCGACCAGTGGGACACCATCAAGCCCTACCTCACCGTGAGCTACCAGGCGGTCCCACGAGCCGGACGTCGCGCGGCAGACCGAGCAGTGGTACGAGGACGTTGTCAGGCAGATGACCGACGGCCTGACCCGGGCCGCACGCTTCGAGCCCACCAACCGGCGGATCCGCTGCGTGCTCGCCTTCGGCCAGTTCGAGTACCTGGCACGGCGCTACTTCGCGGTGGGGTGGCTCACCGACCGGCGCATCTGCCTGGACGAGCTGACCGCTTCCTGGTGTCACCTGCTCACGGAGTGACGACCGAGTCGGCATCAACTGCACACTCGACCGGCACTTCCGCCCGCGGTTGGACGGCTTTGGTTACTTCCCCTTGCCTGCGCGCGTCGTGAACGGCAGGACCAGCCGGGAGTGGTGGCCGGCGTCTCGGTAGATCTTGTGGGTGACGGGCCGGCCCACTGGCAGGTGGAAGGCGTCCGGCGGCAGCAGCGCGTTGTGCTCGTCGGCCAACGGCTCGCAGTTGGACAGCTCAACGACCAGGCGGTGCCCCTTCTTGAACACGTTCGCGAACGGGTAGAGCCGGAGCACGTACTCCTCGACCTTGCCCGGTTCGACCGGCTCGGTACGGGTGTGCGGATGGTATGGGTTGCCCTCGGTGGTGCGCTCGTCGAGCTCGCGGTGTGAGGCCTTGAGGTAGCCGGTGGTGATCACCTGGCGCTTGCCGGTGGGGGCGGCGTCCCACAGGCGGAGGATGAAGTTGGTGTCCTCCTGGTCGATCTCCGCGAAGAGGTGGGCCGCGCCCGTGCCGATCATCTCGGCGTCCTCGTCGAACGGCGCGGTGCTCCAGCTGAGCAGCTGCACCTGGTCGGTCACCGTGAGCGGCGCCTGGTAGAACCCGTCGGGTGCGGCGAACTCGGTGCCCATCGGCTCCGGCTCGGGAGACAGCTGGTGGCGCGGGCGCAGGTAGAGCGGCCGGTAGTCGACTGGCTTCGGCGGCCACTCCCCTGAGGTCACGCTCTCGCGCGCGCCCTCCACGAAGACCGTGACGGGCGGCTCGTCCATCACACCGTTGTCGATGCCCTTGAGCCAGTACTCGTACCAGCGGAACATCTTGTCGTGCTCCTCGATGAAGGGGCGCGACTGCATGGGCGGGTAGGGCCCGATGTCCAGCTTCTTGGGTCCCTTGAGCGCGTTGTAGAGCTCGATCGTGCCGTCGAGGGTCCACCCGCGGCCGTGGTCGAGCTGCAGCCACACCGGGATCTCGATGTTGGGAGCGAGGGTGATCGGGTTGCGCTCCTCGTACCAATCCCCGTCGAGCTCGTTCAGGACGATGTCGAACCACGCCTCGTGGTTCTTCGGGTAGTTGAGCACGTGCACGAGGTTGGGCCAGGCGGCGATGTCCGGATCCTGCAGTCGCGCCGTGACCCGCGCCTTGATCTCCTCCGGGGAGTAGGTCTCGAGCATCCGGGACTTCACACGGTCCGTGAACGCCCAGCCGGAGTCCCCACCGCGACCCTCGCGTGCGGCGCGCGGCATGAACCACATGATGCCGCCGTGGTAGGTCGTCTCGTAGAAGTCATAGTGACCTCCCGAGACGAAGATCGCCTTGAGGCTCGGCGGACGCTCCGCCGCGGCCAGCACCTGCATCGAGCCGAAGTAGGAGATGCCGATCATGCCGACGTTCCCGTCGCACCACGGCTGCGCGGCCACCCACTCGATGAAGTCGTAGGCGTCCTGGCCCAGCGGGACGCCTCCGGCGTTGTAGTTGCCGATGTGCTCGCCGCCGGAGTCCCCGGAGCCACGCAGGTCACCGATGACGTGCACGTAGTCCTCGGCCACGACCCGGGCGATGTCACCTGCCTCGATGCAGCCATCCCACATCGGGCTGGGTCGGCGCTGCGGTGGCGTGGTCAGGGCCAGCGCCTGCAGCTCCTTGCCATACGGGCTCAGCGCCACGAGGGCCGGGCGCGGCTTGTCCTCGACACCTTCGTAGGTGTCGGCGGCGAGCTCGACGCCGTCCCGCATGGGGACCCGGAGGTCCTTGCGGATGCGGATGGTCTGTCCGCCGGCGTCCCATGTCTGGAGGTCAGCCATTGAGCGGTGGCTCCTTTTCCTGGCTCAGGAGGTTCTGGGTGAACTGCGTGAGATAGCCGTGCATCGTCGTGAAGAACGGCGCCGGCTCCAGCGTGGGGTCGCCCTCGTAACCCAGCTCCGCGGCGACCCGGGCGAACGGGGAATAGGGAGAGTCGGTCACCTGCACGCCCTCCTGCAGGTATCGGTGGGCAGCGTCGCTGATGCGAGCCTCGATGTCCAGGCTCTCCTGGAGCGCCCGGTGGGCCTGCTCGCCGTCGAGCTCCACGCCGTAGGGAACCCCGCCGGCGGTGCGGTACGGATGCCCGAGATAGAGGTGCTGTGGACGAATATCATCGCGCAGGTACTCCAGGCTCGTGCGGTAGGGCACCGGGTCCACGTAGCCGGGGAACCCGTTGGCCGCTCCGTGTACCTGGACCGCATCACCGACGAAGACAGACCGCTGCTCGTCGATGACGTAGGCGACAGAGCCGGGCGTGTGGCCGGGCATGGAGTGGACGGAGACGGTCACGTCGCCACCGAGGGACAGGGTCTCGCCGCCCTTGAGGAGCAGAGTGGGTTCCATCTCGCCGGAGATGACGGCATTACCTGCGGCCGTCACCTTCGCCTCGCCCTCCGGGTCATCCACGAATCTGCCTCGGCCGGCGAGGTACTCCTCGACGTGGGCACGGCGCGACCGCAGCATCGGCGCGTCAGCCTCGTGGATGACGACCTGCGCCTGCCGGCCGGTGAGCTCCCACAGGGCGTGGGCACCGCCGACGTGGTCGATGTGGCCGTGGGTGAGCAGGATCCAGCGCACGTCCTCGATCCGGCGCCCGAGGGCCTCCAGCGCCGGGAGCCATGCCCTCGGCCGGGCGACGAGGCGATCCCGGTGTCGACGATGGCCGGCTCCGGGGCATCGATGAAGAAGCTGTAGAGCCCGAAGCGACCCCACGGCGAGACCAGGGGGTGGACGGCGACCTCGTCGCGTCATGCGGTCTCTTCTCAGGAAGTCGGCGGTCTCGTCGAAGGCGCGGTGGAACTCCGGGATCCAGGAGAAGTTCTGCGACGAACCCGTGGTTGGCGCCTGCGTAGCGGCTGACCGTCGCCTCCACGCCGGCCTCCGCGCAGCCGCTGGCCGTAGCAGCTCGCCCTCGTCACGCAGCGGGTCGTGCTCCGCCGTGATGATGAGGGCCGGGGCAAGCCGGACGAGGTCCTCGCGCTTGATCGGCGAGACGAGCGGATCGGCCGGGTCCGCGCCGCTCTCGACGTAGAAGGCGTTGAAGGGCTTCAGTCCCGCCGTCTCGAGGCCGTAGCCTTCGGCGTTCTCCCGCAGGAGGGATAGCGGTCGACGTCGAAGTCCAGGTCCAGCGAGGGGTAGAAGAGCACCTGGTGCGTGATGCGGTCGAACCCGTCGTCGTGGGCCATGGCGGCGACGGCAGCGACGAACGTGCCGCCCGAGCTGTCGCCGGCGAGGGCCAGGATCCCGCCGTCCCACCTCAGGCTCTCGCCGTTCTCCGCGGCCCAGCGGACCACCCCGTAGCAGTCCTGCAGGCCGGCCGGGAAGGCGGCCTCGGGCGCCAGGCGGTAGCCGACGGAGATGACCTTGAGCCCGGTCTCCTTCGCCAGCGACCGCGCGACGTGGTCGTGCGTGTCCAGGCTGCCCGAGGAAGAACGCGCCGCCGTGGAAGTACACCAGCAGGCCGTATGCCGTCGAGCCTCGACCGGCGTGTAGATCCGCACGGGCACGTCGCCCGACTGGGGTCGCTGCGGTCAGGTCCTCGACCGCGTGCAGCGGCAGGCGCTCCTCGACGGGAGGGACCTGCGCCTCCTCGGCCGCGCGCATGGCGGCCGGGTCGAGCGGACCGCCGGCGGGCGCCGGCAGGGTGGCGAGGACCTTGGCGATCTCCGGGTGCAGCGGCACGGCGTCAGGCCTGCGGCTGCTGGGACCGCGGGCTTCTGGCCCGGGAAGACGTCGTTGACCTCGTCCTCGCGTCCACCCCTGACGCGAGATGCGCTGCAGCTCGTCCGTCACCGGCTTGCGGGTCTGCCTGGTACAGCGCCAGCGCGTCCTTGACGGAGTCGGCCTCGGCCAGGGCGTCGGCGAGCGCGCCGGCGTCCAGGATCGCCGAGTTCGCGCCCTGGCCCTGGTGGTGCAGCATCGAGTGGGCCGCGTCGCCGATGAGGACGACGGAGTCCGAGTGCCACGTGTCGACCGGGTCGATGTCGTAGACCGCGCGGACGTTCACGGTGTCCATGTCGAGGTCGCGCGCGATGTTGACGATCCGCTCGTCGAAGCCCTCCACCGTCGCCAGGAGGTCGTCCTTGGTGACCGTCGGCGTCCAGGTGCTGTCCGGGCACAGGGCGGTGACGTCGAACGACATCTGGTTGCGGTGGCGCAGCGGCAGCAGGTAGACCTTCGTGCCGCTGGCCGATGTACATCCGCAGGTTGTCGTCGACGACCATCCCGTGGGCGTCGTCGACGTCGATCACGACGCGGTAGGCGTGCTCGCCGGAGAACACCGGCTCCTTGTCGCTGAAGAGCTGCTGGCGCACCACGGACTTGATGCCGTCGGCGCCGACGACCAGGTCGGCCTCGACGGTCGTCGCCGTTGGCGAAGGTGAGGACGGAGCGGTCGCCCTTGTCCTCGATGGTCTCGAGCTTGTGGCCGAGGTGCACCATGCCCTCGGGGAGCACGCCGACGAGGGCGTCGATGAAGTCGCCGCGGTGGATCAGGTGGGTCTGGTCGCGCCGTAGGTCGTCGATCTCCGGCCACGCCTCCTTCATGATCGGGTCGCCCGTGGCGGTGAGGATCTCGAAGTAGTCGCTCGGCGAGCTGACCTTGGCGATCGCGTCGAAGATGCCCCACTGGCGGAACCGGTCCATCGTGGAGGGACGCAGGCCGATGCCGGCGCCGACCTCCCGGATCTGGGTCGCCTGCTCGTACACGTTGACGTCGGCGCCGAGCAGGCTCAGGGCCTTGGCCGCGGCTGCGCCGGCGTACCCGGCGCCGACGATGGCGATGTTGAGGTTCTTGAGGTCTGAATGTCTTCATTGGATCGTGTCCTCGTGGTCAGTTCTGTGATGGTCAGGAAGTCGGCGGGGTTGTCGACGAAGAGCCGTCGTGATCGTGGCCTCGTCGACGCCGGCCGCGCGCAGGTCGGGGATCAGGTCCTCGAAGATGTAGTTGACGGTGTGGCCCTTCACGCCCGGCCAGCCCAGCGGGCTGCAGTTGGCGTCGGCCGAGGCGAGCACCTTGTCCAGGTGGCCCTGGTCGATGAAGCGGAGGAAGTGGTCCAGGCGCTCCTTGCGCGGGCGGGCCCAGAACGGCGGGTCCGTCGAGCTCGGTCTCGTAGCCGAAGGTGTCGAAGCCGATGCGGCCGCCCTGCTCGGCGATCCAGGTGTCGCGGGTCTTGCTCGGCGTTGACGCCGTCGTCGGCGTGCCCGAACAGCACGCGGTCCAGCGGGAGGCCCTCCTCGTCGAAGATGGCGATCGCGTTCTCGGCGTCGATGGCCAGGTGGGTCAGGATCGGCACGCCGGTGGTCAGGGCGGCGCGGGCGGCGGCGCGGTAGATGCGCTTGTCCAGGTCCGTCATGCGGCCGCCGCGGCTCACGCCGACCTTGATGACGCCGGCGCGGCTGCCGGTGTCGCCGATGCCGACGGTGATCTCGTGGATGAACTGCTCGGCCAGGTAGTCGACGCTCGCCCGGGCGAAGAACGGCAGCGCGGTGTCGCCGCCGACGAAGCCGGTGCAGGCGACGATGTGCACGCCGGTCTTCGCGGACAGCGACTTGTAGTAGTCGACGTCGCGGCCGTTGCAGATGCCGGTCGCGTCGACGAAGGTGCCGCCGCCGTACTCGTGGAACTGCCGCAGCTTCGGCACGGTCTCCTCGTAGCGCTCCTCCGGGCGTCTTCCACCACTGCGTGTCCAGCTCGGAGCCGGGCATGCCGTACCCGATGTGCTCGTGGACGGCCACGATCCCAGCTCCTCGGCCGGGATCGGCTCCCAGCACGGTGTTCACTCTCGACACGATCACTTCGAGTCTCGTGGTCTCGGGTCAGCGCACCGTCAGCAGGTCGCGCGGGTTGTCGACGAGGATGCGCTGGACGTCCTCGTCGCTGAGCCCCGTGCGACCTGAGGAGCGGGACGAACGTCGGACAGCGACGTGGCTGAACGGGCAGGTCGTACGTCCGGGCTGGCCCTTGGCCACGCCGATCGCGTTGCTGGACAGCAGGATCCGGTCGCGCATGGCCGGCCTCGACGAGCTCGAGCGACCAGGGCGGCGCGCTCGCGGTCGGTGACGTGGTCGCGTCGTCGTCCAGGCCCACGTGGTCGAGGGCGACGAAGGCGCCGCGGCGCGGCGACCTCGAGCGGCGCGCCCGCGGCGACCGCGTCCGTGCGGTCGAGCCCGCCGACGACGACGCGGTCGGCCGGCAGCTCCTCGTCCAGGACGACCTCGAGGTCGTGCACGGCGTCGTCGCCGAAGCGGATCGAGACCGGGACGCCGGTGGCCAGGGCGGCGCGGGCCGCACCGCGGAAGAGGCTCTCGTCGGTGGCGGTCATGCCGTCGCGGGTCGGCGGCGGTGGCCACGAGGCCGGCGGCGCCGCGGCGCTCGACGCGGGGGACCACCATGCCCTCGGTGACCTCCTTGGCGAAGAGGTCGGCGAACTTCTCGGCCGGCCACGGCGTCGGCGGGTTGGTCTGCGGCGTCAGGAAGTAGCCGCCGAGCATCTCCTCCGGGCCCATGCCCGTCGACGCGACGATGTGCACGCCGGTCGAGCGCGAGAGCGCCTCGTAGAGCTTGCACGTCGCGGCCGTGGAACATGCCGGTGCTGTCGACGATCGTCCTGCCGCCGTGCTCGCGGAAGTCCGTCAGCTTCGCGCGCCAGGGTCTCGAAGATCTCCGCCCGGTCGATGGTGATGTCGAAGGCGTACTCGGCGCCCGGGACCACCGACAGCAGCGCCTCGTGGACCGCGACGACGCCCAGCTCGTCGGCGGGGACGGGGCCGAGGACGGTGTTGACCGTGTTGGCAGTGTTGATGGTTCCACCACCGGCAGTCGTTGGGTCCGTCATGGCAGCCTTTCGTCAGCGTCACGTCATCGTGGCCGTCACGCGAGTCGGCCTGACTTACATGTTGTCTCCTCGCTTTACAGCCTGTCAAGCGACGGTCCGGAATCCGATAAACCTCCAGCCGGACGCACGTGGCCCCCGACCGGATGTCCGGTCGGGGGCCCATGGAAAGAGCTGGGGGTCAGGCTTGCGCCTTCTCATCCTCCGAGTCAGCCGAGTCAGCCGAGTCAGCAGAGTCGGGCGAGTCCGGGGAGTCAGGTGACTCGGCAGAGTCCGCGGAGTCGGGCGACTCGGGGGATGCCTCCTGCTCGCCGTCCTCGGAGTCGTCCTCGAGGTCAACCTCCGTGCCGGGCATCGCCTCGTTGAGGTCGATGACGTTGCCGGCCGTGTCCTTGACGGACACCTTCTCGAGGACCGACGCGAGCGCCTTGCGACGGGCGACCTCCGCGACCATGGTCGGGATCTGGCCCTCCTTGTCGAGCGACTGGGCGAAGGCGTTCGGGTCCATGCCGTACTGCTGGGCGTTCATGACGAGGAACTCGATGAGCTCGGCCTGCTGGACCTGCACCTCCTCCTTCTCGGCGATCGCGTCGAGAAGGAGCTGGGTCTTGAGGCCCTTGCGGGTGTTCTCGTCGACCTCGGCGCGGTGCTCGTCGTCCTCGAGCCGTCCCTCGCCCTCGAGGTGCGAGTGCACCTCGGCCTCGATGACGCCCTCGGGCACCGGCACCTCGACCCGCTCGAGGATGGCCTCCAGGAGCTTGTCGCGGGCGGCCACGCCCTGCGCGAACTTGGCATCCGTCCCGGCCTTCTCGGTGAGGTCGGCCTTCAGCTGCTCGAGCGTGTCGAACTCCGAGGCGAGCTGGGCGAACTCGTCGTCGAGCTCCGGAAGCTCACGCTCCTTGACCGACAGCACGGTGACCGTGCAGTTGGCGTCCTGGCCCTCTCGGTCGCCCCCGGCGAGCGGTGCGGTGAACGTCTTCGTCTCGTCGGCCTGCATGCCGATGAGGGCCTCGTCCATCCCCTCGAGCATGTTGTTGCTGCCCACCTCGTAGGAGACGCCCTTGACCGCGTCGATCTCCTCGCCGTCCACGTCGGCCGACAGGTCGATGGACACGAAGTCGCCGTCCTGGACGGGCCGCTCGACGCCCTTGAGGGTGCCGAAGCGGGCGCGCAGCGCGTCGAGGCGCTCCTCCACGTCGTCGTCGGAGACGGTCGCCTCGTCGACGGTCAGCTCGAGGTCCGAGAAGTCGGGCAGCTCGATGTCGGGGCGCCGGTCGACCTCCGCGATGAAGGTGAAGTCCTCGCCGTCGGTCGCCGGAACCTTGAGGTCGGTGATCTCGGGCTGGCCGAGCGGACGGACGGAGTTCTCCTCCAGCGCCTTGCCGTAGAGCTCCGGCAGCGCGTTGTTGACCGCCTCCTCGAGCACGGCGGCGCGACCGACGCGCTGCTCGATGATCCGGGCCGGGACCTTGCCTCGGCGGAAGCCCGGCACCTGGATGTGCTCACCAATGTGCTTGATGGCCGCATCGAGGCTCGGCTTGAGCTCCTCGAACGGGACCTCGACGGTCAACTTGACCCGGGTCGGGCTGAGGGTCTCGAGCGCACTCTTCACTGCGGGTACTCCAAGGGGACTGTGGAACGTGGAATGTGGAAAGGGGATGAGGCAACGGCTCACGCCGCTGGGCGCACCGACGCACCATGCTATAGGTCGACGCGTTCCCGCACTAAATGCGCTCCTCCTATGCTCGGCCCCATGTCCTCGCCTCGTCCGTCACCCACTCCCGACGACAATGGCGTTGCCGCCGGTCTCGCCGCACTTCGGCCGCTCCAGCTGCTCAGTGCCGCGATCGGGATGGGCGCCCTGATGGTCTCGGCGACGCGGATCATGCTCGACCCGGAGCCGGTCCCACCCTCATGGCTGGCGGTCGCCATCGTCCTCGCATCGGTCGTCGCGGCGACCGGGGTCATCGTGGTCTTCGGCTACTCGGTCCCGTCGCTTCCCACGGGCCTTCCGCGCGAGAACGCCGCCCGGACGAGCCTGCACTACTTCGGGTCGACCACGGTCCTGCGCTCGGCCGTCGCCGAAATGCCGGTGCTCGTCGCGTTCGCCGTGTCCGTCCTCGTGACCCCGCACTCGTGGTTGCCGCTGCTCGTGGCCCTCCCGGTTTCCGCGGCGCTCTTCTGGTGGCACGCCTGGCCGTCGCCGCGGACCGCCGCCGCGGTCGAGAAGGGACTGGAGGCGGACGGCGCCGAAAGCCACCTCAGCGAGACCCTCGGCTTCCGTGCAGAGTGAGCTCAGCGGCATACAACAGCATTGGCCGTATGCCGCTGGGCTGGGTCAGTCGACCGAGCCTCCAGAGCGCCAGTACACTCCGTCGGCCCGGTCGAGGAAACCCTCGTCCACGAGGTAGCGGCGCAGGGCGGCCACGTCCGGGTGGAACGCACGCAGACGGTTGTTGATGGCCGTCTCGTCGTACTTCTCCCCCGGCTCGAACTCCTGCGCGAGGTGGTCCAGGACGACCAGGCGCTTGCGCAGCCGCGTCGGGATGTCGGTGAGCGAACCGTCGGGTGCGAGGAACGCGCGGAGCACCGCCTCCCTGGCCTGCAGGGCGGTGTGGAGGGAAGGTCGGTTCACCCCACCACGGTAGGCAGGAGACGGGAGTGCGCCCAAGCGAATTTTGGAGCGGGCGACGAGAATCGAACTCGCGTAATCAGTTTGGAAGACTGAGGCTCTACCATTGAGCTACGCCCGCAGGGCCGCTGGTCGGTCCGGCGATCCGAGGCGCTAGCCTACTGGTTCGCGTCCGGTCATCACGAATCGACCCGCACCCGCGGGTCTCATCGTGTCGCGCCGCGGGCGCGACGGGGCATGGCGCAGCTTGGTAGCGCGTCCGCTTTGGGAGCGGAAGGTCGCAGGTTCAAATCCTGTTGCCCCGACGGAAACAGCCGGACCCACGCAGCGTGGGTCCGGCTGTTCTCGTTCTCTGGGACAGCAGATGGTCTACACTTCGGGTGTTCGTATCGCGCACAGTAGTTCGCATTCCGACCATGAGAAGGAAACGACGCATGCCGAGCCACGCCTTTGTCTACGACGCCATTCGCACGCCGTTCGGGCGGTTTGGCGGCGCCCTCGCTGGGGAGCGTCCGGACGACCTCGCAGCGCTCGTCGTGCGGCGGATCGTCGAGCGGGCGCCGGGGCTGGCCGGTGACGGTGCCGGTGAGCATGTCGACGAGGTGGTGCTCGGCAATGCCAACGGTGCCGGCGAGGAGAACCGCAACGTCGCGCGCATGGCAGCCCTTCTCGCGGGCCTTCCGACGAGCGTGCCGGGCTCTACGGTGAACCGGCTGTGCGGCTCGAGCCTGGATGCGGCCATGGTCGCGTCGCGGTCCATCGAGACCGGTGACGCCGATGTGGTGGTCACGGGTGGCGTCGAGTCGATGACCCGAGCGCCCTGGGTGCTACCAAAGACCGAGAAGCCGTACCCAGCAGGCAACCTGAGCCTCGCCTCGACCACACTCGGGTGGCGGCTGGTCAACCCGGCGATGCCGGCCGAGTGGACAGTGTCGCTCGGCGAGGCGACCGAGCAGCTCCGGGAGAAGTACGACATCACGCGTGACCGCCAGGACGCTTTCGCGGAGCGGTCCCACCGCCTGGCCGACCAGGCGTGGTCCGATGGCTTCTACGACGACCTGGTCATCGCGGTGCCCGGTGTGGAGCTCCCCCGTGACGAGTCGATCCGCCCCGACACGACGCTGGAGCGGTTGGCCGGCCTCAAGACGTCCTTCCGCAAGGAGAGCGGCACGGTGACTGCGGGCAACGCATCGCCGCTCAACGATGGCGCCTCGGCGGTACTCCTGGGCAGCGAGCGGGCCCAGGGCGAGCTCGGCCTCGACCCCATCGCGCGCATCGCTGGTCGGGGCGCCAGCGCGAACGAGCCGCAGTTCTTCGGCTACGCGCCGGTCGAGGCAGCGAACAAAGCGCTGGCCCGGGCCGGCATCTCCTGGGACGACGTGTCGGCGGTCGAGCTGAACGAGGCCTTCGCCGCCCAGTCGCTGGCGTGCATCGACGCCTGGCAGATCGACCCGCAGATCGTCAACCGGCACGGTGGGGCCATCGCCATCGGGCACCCGCTGGGCGCCTCTGGCGGACGGGTCCTCGGCACCCTCGCCCGTGACCTGCAGCGCACCGGGGAGCGCTGGGGCGTTGCCTGCATCTGCATCGGCGTGGGCCAGGGCCTCGCGGTCGTGCTCGAGAACGTCACCTCCCGGTGAGTGAGCCAGACCGCGGGAGCGAGCTCAGCGGCATACGGAACATGCTTGAAGGGGAAGGAAACCCACATGCTGACGATCTCTGAGAGCGCCAGGGAGGCGGTTGCCGACATCCCGGACGGTGCCACGGTCCTCATCGGCGGCTTCGGCACGGCAGGCCAGCCCGTCGAGCTCATCGAGGCCCTCGTCGAGAGCGGCGTCGGCGACCTCACCGTGGTCAACAACAACGCCGGCAACGGTGACTCCGGGCTCGCGGCGCTCATCGCGGCGGGCCGCGTGCGCAAGATCATCTGCTCCTTCCCGAGGCAGCACGACAGCCACCGCTTCGACGCGAAGTACCGCGCCGGCGAGATCGACCTCGAGCTGGTCCCGCAGGGCAACCTTGCCGAGCGGATCCGCGCGGCCGGAGCAGGTATCGGCGCCTTCTTCACGCCGACCGGCTACGGCACGCAGCTGGCGGAGGGGCGGGAGGTGCGCGAGATCGACGGGCGCCACTACGTGCTCGAGTATCCGATCCGCGGCGACCATGCGCTCGTCAAGGCGCACCGAGCCGACGGGGTGGGGAACCTCACCTACCGCAAGACCGCACGGAACTTCGGGCCGATCATGGCGGCCGCCGCGACGACGACGATCGTCCAGGTGCACGAGCTCGTGCCGGTCGGCGGGATCGACCCCGAGGTCGTCGTGACCCCGGGTATCTACGTCGACCGGGTCGTCGTCGTCCCCACCGAGGCGACCCCGCAACCGGAGGAGGGCCAGTGAGCGCTGGGACGAACATGACGCACCCGTTCAGCGAGGGGCCCGACCGGCTCGGCAAGCACGCGCTCGCCGCCGTCGTCGCGGCCGACATCCCGACCGGCGCCTTCGTCAACCTCGGCATCGGTCAGCCCACCCTCGTCGCGGACCACCTCTCGCCCGAGCAGCACGTCACGCTGCACACCGAGAACGGCATGCTCGGGATGGGTCCCGCGGCGCAGGGCGACGAGGTCGACCTCGACCTCATCAACGCCGGCAAGATCCCCGTGACGGAGCTGCCGGGGGCCTCGTACTTCCACCACGCCGACTCGTTCGCGATGATGCGCGGCGGCCATCTGGACATCTGCGTCCTCGGCGCCTACCAGGTGGCGGCCAACGGGGACCTGGCCAACTGGCACACCGGCGACCCGGACGACATCCCGGCCGTCGGCGGGGCCATGGACCTGGCCCTGGGCGCCAAGGAGACGTACGTCATGATGAGCCTCCTCACGCGCGACGGCGCGAGCAAGCTCGTCGAGACGTGCACCTATCCCCTGACGGGGGTCGGCTGCGTCACCCGGGTCTACACCGACGTCGCGGTGTTCCTCATCAGTCCCGAAGGCGTCCTCGTCCGTGAGACCCACGGGATGACGTTCGAGCAGCTGCAGGCCATCGTGCCCGTGCCCCTCTCCCGCGCCGGACCGAGCGCGGACGGCCAGCGCTGAGGCGCCGCTGCTGCGCGCATTCGGGACGACGCGCGCCTTGGCACACCTAGCGCGCCTTGGCACACGTAGCGCGGGATGTGCCGCGCGCCACGTCGGTGGGCCCGCGCCACGTCGGCTGAGCCGCGCCACGTCGGCTGAGCCGCGCCTCGGCAGCTGGTTCCGTCACGCAGCCCAGGCGTTCCGCCGCCGGTCAGTCGACGAGGTCGAGGCGCAGCTCGTGGATCTCGCGGCCCACCGCTCTGCCCTTGGCCTCGAACCCCGCCTGGGGGCGCCACTGCGGACGCTCGATCCGGCTCACCCGAAACCGCGGGTGCGCAGCCGCCTCCGCGAGCACGTGCTCGGCGTAGAAGTCCTGGTCGGTCGCGATGAGGACGTATCCTCCGCGCTTGAGGACACGCGCGAGCAGATCGAGGTTGGTGGGTGACACGAACCTGCGTTTCGTGTGCTTCTTCTTCCGCCACGGGTCGGGGAAGAAGAGATGGACGGCGTCGAAGGTCTGGACCGCGACTCGCTCCTCGAGGAAGATGACGGCGTCGCCCTGCTGTACTCGCAGGTTCGGCACGCCAGCCTCGTCTGCAGACGCGAGCATGCGGGCCAGTCCCGGACTGTGCACGTCCATGGCCAGCACGTCCCACTCAGGGAACTCGGCGGCGTACGCGATGGCGGCGTGGCCGTGCCCACAGCCGATCTCCAGCACGACCGGTGCGACCCGCCCGAAGGCCCGCTCGGGATCGAACCGGCCGGCCGGCAACGCCCGCGCCGGCCCGAGCCGCTCGAGTCGATCGAGGGTGAGGCTGGACAGTCGACCCCGCCTGACGAAGGTGCGCACCCTCGCCGGCGTCACCCCCTCCGGCAGGTCGGGCACGTCATGGGGCTTGCGTCGCGCTGGGGCGAGATCGCGCTCCTGGGCAGGTTCGTTCACCCGGGCATCGTAATGACGGCAGGTGGCCTGCCGACTCCCCCGCCGCCTCTGCTGGGTCAGCGGCGCCAGATCGTCACGACGGCCCGGTCGTCTCCGTGGCCGGCGAGCGCGTGGTCGCAGAGGCGTTGGGCGAGGCCCTCGAACCCCTTGGTGACGAAGGCCTCGGCGCGTCCGAGCATCCGGTCGATGCCGTCGATGAGCGCCTTGTCCCGCGCCTCGATGACGCCGTCGCTGTAGAGGACCAGGGCGTCGCCCCGTCGAATGGTTCCGGTCTCGCGCGGGTACTCGGCGCTCTCGATGACGCCGAGGAGCGGGCCACGGCCACCGGACAGCATCCGCCAGCGGCCCGAGCCGGCGGCGAACTGGGCCGCGGCCGGGTGCCCGGCGTAGCCGATGGAGAAGTCACCGCTGCCGAGGTCGATGGCGACATGGACCGCGGTAGCGAAGCCCTCGGGCCACCGCAGCCGGAGCAGGTGGTTGTTGGCTGCGTGGAGGAAGCCGTTCTCGCTCATCTCGCCGAGCAGCCCCCCAAGGGCACCGGAGAGCAGCAAGGACCGGGTGCCCGCTTGGCGCCCCTTGCCGGAGACGTCGACGAGCGCGATCTCGAGCGTCCTGCCGTCGGTGGAGCGGCCTGCGACGACGAAGTCACCCGCAAAGCCGTCGCCGTACGCCGACTCGAGCGCCATCTCCGCCGACCAGTCCGGAGGCAGCTCGGGCAGCTCCCCCTGGGCACGCAGGCGGTCGCGCATGTCGACGAGCATCGACTCGCCGCTCACGCCCACCACACCCACCTGGGCGCGAGCATGCGCCAGCCAGATCATCAGCAGCATGATCGCCAGCGTGACGACCTCGGTCCCGAAGGTCGCTCCCTTGCGCTCCCCGAGCGCCGCACCGATCACCGCCAACGTGGTGAACAGTGCGATGTAGACGACGACGAGGTGCCGGGGCTCGAGGAAGAGCCCAGCGACGACGACGAGCAGCGCGAAGATGGCCCAGGGCATGTGCTCGGGCCACGCGGCGATCGCCCAACCGGCGCCCAGCCCGGCCAGGACGAGACCGATGACGAGGAGCCAGGGCGCCCGAGACATCCACGGTACGAGCATGCGGGCGCGGCGGATCGTGCCAGTGGCGATGGCGGGGCGTTGAGAGACGTAGCTCTCGTTGAGGGCCACAGGCCTCCATCCATGGATCGAAGGGCCGTGGAGGGTCCGGCGGGCAGCGATCCTCGTCGTTTCAGTTCGTCGTTCAGTCGGTCGTGTCGGGCAGCGCGGGGAGGATCCGCTCGCTCTCGTACGCCGAAACCATACCCACGCGGCGACGGTGCCGCGCCTCATCCGAAAATTCTGTGGCCAAGAAGGTATCGACGATCTTCGCGGCCTCCTCCTCGCTCGTGAACCGCGCACCGATGGAGACGACCTGGGCGTCGTTGTGCTCTCGCGCGAGGGCGGCCAGCTCGGTCGACGAGCACAGGGCGGAGCGGATTCCGCGCACCTTGTTCGCCGCCATCTGCTCACCGTTCCCGGATCCGCCGAGCACCACGCCACAAGAGCCGGGTTCGGCAGCCACGGCCTCCGCGGCGCGCAGCACGAACACCGGATAGTCGTCCTGCTCGTCATAGCCGAACGGACCGTGGTTGACGACCTCGTGGCCAGCGCCCTCCAGATGGGCGATGAGGGCCTGCTGGAGCTCGTAGGCGGCATGGTCGCCGCCGATGTGGATACGCATGTCCGTCCTTGTCGGTCGAGAAGCGGGTGGGCAGCGGCGCTGGAGCCTCAGGTGAGGATAGGGCCCTGGGTACGGGTCCGCTTCAGCTCGTAGAATCCCGGCGTGCCGGCGACGAGCACGCACCCGTCCCACAGGCGTGCGGCATCCTCGCCCTTGGGTGCAGGCGTCACGACCGGGCCGAAGAAGGCGATGCCCTCGACGGAGATGATCGGCGTGCCCACGTCCGTGCCGACGAGGCTGATCCCCCTCTTGTGGCTGCGTCGCAGCGCCGCATCGTGCGTCTTGTGATGCGCTGCGGTGGCGAGTCGCTCGGGTAGCCCGACCTCGGCAAGTGACTCCCGGATGACCTGGTCGAGGTCCTTGACCTTGCCGAGGTGGATCCGGGCCCCCATCGCGTCGTAGAGCGGTTTGACGACCTCCGGACCGTGCTCCTCGGCAGCCGCGATGATCGTCCGCACGGGCCCCCAGGCGTTGTCCATGAGCGAGCGGTACGCGGCGTCGAGATCCCGGTGCTCGTTGAGCACGGCCAGGCTCATCACGGACCACGTGACCTCGATGTCGCGCAGCGTCTCGACCTCCATGAGCCAGCGAGAGGTCATCCACGCCCACGGACAGATCGGGTCGAACCACATCTCCACCTGCTTGTGCTCGGTCACCATGCCCTCATCCTCGCACTCACCTCGGCGGCTCCCCATGGGCGGCGGGCAGTGGCCGATCCAGCCCCCATCCGTGCGAGGATGTCCCCCGCGACGGAGCCGTCCCCACCCGCGGACGACCGCGCCTCACCCGTCCCAGAGGAGGCCTTCGTGCCCGGCAAGAACCTGACCCGCGACGAGGCGGCCCTGCGCGCCAGCCTGCTCCGGGTCGAGACCTATGACGTCCAGCTCGACCTGACGACGGGCCCGCAGACGTTCCGGACGGTCTCCACCGTGCGCTTCTCCTGCTCCGAGCCGGGAGCCGCGACGTTCATCGACCTCATCGCGGACGCCGTGCAGCGCGTGACCCTCAACGGCGTGGACCTCGACCCCGCCGAGGTCTTCGCCGACTCCCGGGTGGAGCTCTCCGGCCTGGCCGCCGACAACGAGCTGACGGTCGATGCGACCGGTCGCTACACGAACACCGGCGAGGGGCTGCACCGGTTCGTCGACCCCATCGACAACGAGGTCTACCTCTACACCCAGTTCGAGGTGCCCGACTCACGTCGGATGTACGCCGTCTTCGAGCAGCCCGACCTCAAGGCGTCCTTCCAGTTCACCGTGACGGCCCCGGCGCACTGGAAGGTCATCTCCAACTCCCCCACCCCCGAGCCGACCCCGGCCGGCGTCGTCGACCACGCCGAGGTGGCCACGTGGGCGTTCGCGCCCACGAAGCGCATCTCCTCCTACATCACCGCGCTCATCGCCGGCCCGTACGACGAGGTCCGCGACCAAGTCCAGACCCGCGGGGGCACCGTCCCGCTCGGCGTCTTCTGCCGCAGGTCGCTGACGCAGCACCTCGATGCGGACAACATCTTCGACTGCACGAAGAAGGGCTTCGCCTTCTTCGAGTCGGAGTTCGACCAGCCGTACCCCTTCGAGAAGTACGACCAGGTCTTCACGCCCGAGTACAACATGGGCGCGATGGAGAACGCCGGCGCGGTCACCTTCACGGAGATCTACGTCTTCCGGTCGAAGGTCTCCGAGGCAAAGATCGAGCGCCGGGCGCTGACGATCCTCCACGAGCTCGCCCACATGTGGTTCGGCAACCTCGTGACGATGAAGTGGTGGGACGACCTCTGGCTCAACGAGTCGTTCGCCGAGTGGGCCTCGACGACGTGCCAGGCGGAGGCCACCGAGTGGACGAGCGCGTGGACGACCTTCGGCACCGCCGAGAAGGCCTGGGCCTACACCCAGGACCAGCTGAGCTCGACGCACCCCATCGCGGCGGACATGCGCCACCTCGAGGACGTCGAGGTGAACTTCGACGGCATCACCTACGCCAAGGGCGCCTCCGTCCTCAAACAGCTCGTCGCCTACGTCGGACGCGAGCCCTTCGTCGCCGCCCTGCGGGAGTACTTCAGGACGCATGCCTGGGGCAACACGACCCTCGCCGACCTGCTCGGAGAGCTCGAGAAGGCATCCGGGCGCGACCTGACGACGTGGGCCAAGCTCTGGCTCGAGACCGCTGGGGTCAACACGCTCAGGCCGGTCTTCGACGTCGCCGAGGACGGAACGTACCGTACCTTCGCCGTCGCGCAGACCGCACCGGGCGAGTACCCGACGCTGCGCCCGCACCGCCTCGGCATCGGCCTGTACGACCGTGCGGGTGACGCGCTCGTCCGGTCCCATTACGTCGAGGTCGACGTCGACGGCTCGCGCACTGACCTGCCCGACCTCGTCGGCCGCGCCCAGCCCGACCTGCTCCTGCTCAACGATGACGACCTGGCCTACGCGAAGATCCGCCTCGACGAGCGGTCGCTGCGCACCGCGCTTGACCTGCCCCGTGGCTTCCAGGATTCCCTGCCGCGGTCCCTCGTGCTCGGCGCGACCTGGGACATGATCCGCGACGCGGAGATGCCGGCGCGCGACTTCGTGCGGTTCGTGCTCGACTCGCTGCCGGGTGAGCAGGACTCGACCCTGCTGCGCGTGCTGCTCACCCAGATCACCACGGCGACGCGTCTCTACACGGCGCCGGACCACCGCGCGGAGACGGCGGCACTGCTCTCTTCGACGCTGCGGGGCCTCGCCGAAGCAGCCGAGCCCGGCAGCGACGCGCAGTTCCAGCTCATCGAGGCCTGGGCGAACACGACGGTCGACCCCGCCGACGAGGCGGCCCTGCGGGCGCTGCTCACCGGCGCGCAGTCACTGCCCGGACTCAGCGTCGACACGGAGCTGCGCTGGACGTTCACGCATGGCCCTGGCCGCGCTCGGTGCGGCGGATTCGGACGAGATCCAGTCCGAGCTCGACCGGGACCCGACCGCGACAGGCAAGGAGCGTGCCGCGGAGGCGTTGGCTGCTCGCCCGACCGCAGCGGCGAAGGCAGACGCATGGGCCAAGGCGGTGGAGCGCAACGACCTGTCCAACCAGGTGGTCCAGGCCATCGGCAACGGCTTCCGCCGCAGCACCGATCTCACCCTCCTCGAGCCGTACGTCGAGAAGTACCACGCCATGCTCGTCGACGCCTGGGCCGCGCGGAGCGTCGCCATCGGAGAGCGCGTGGTCGGCGGCTTCTACCCGTTCGGCCTCGCGAGCGAGGAGCTCAAGGCCGCCTCGGACGCGTGGCTCGACTCCCACCCGGACGCCCCGGCCGGCCTGGTGCGCACGGTGGCGGAGAACCGCGACACGATCACCCGCGCGCTGAGCGCGCAGGCGAGGGACGCCGAGCGCGAGTGAGCCTCGCGACGCCAGTGAGCGAAGCGGCATACACAATGGTCCGTATGCCGCTGAGCTCGCTTCCGTCTCTCACGTGGGCCCAGGTGGGTGAGTGGTTCGTGGGCACCCCGCTCCAGATCATCGTCACCATCGCGCTGGCAATCGTCGCTCTGCGACTGCTGCACCAGCGTCATCGATCGGGTCGTGGCGGGCAGCGACGCGTCGACACACCCAGCGCGCCGCCGAGCAGGGTGCGGGGAACGAGGTGGCCCAGGCCATCGGCCTCGCCAACGAGCGGAACCTGCAGCGGACGCGCACGATGGGGTCGCTGCTGCACAACGTCGTCACGATCGCCGTCGTGACGGTCGCCACGCTCACGGTCATGGCGCTGCTCGAGATCCCGGTCGCGCCGTTGCTCGCCTCGGTCGGCGTCGGCGGGGTCGCCCTCGGCTTCGGGGCGCAGAGCCTGGTCAGGGACTTCCTGTCGGGGATCTTCATGATCGTCGAGGACCAGTACGGCGTCGGTGACGTCATCGACACGGGCGAGGCCGTCGGAACGGTGGAGAACGTGGCGCTGCGGGTGACGCAGCTGCGCGACGCGAACGGGGTGACCTGGTACGTCCGCAACGGCGAGATCATCCGGATCGGCAACCGCTCCCAGGGCTGGTCCATCGCCGTCGTCGACCTGCCACTGCCCTACGACGAGGACATCGAGCGGGTCAAGGGACTGATCCAGCACGTTGCCGACGAGCTCCGCGCCACCTCCCCCTGGGACGAGAAGCTGCTCGAGTCGCCGACGATCGGCGTGGAGTCGATGACGGGCGGTGTCATCACGGTGAGGGTCTCGGTCAGGACCGTCGCCCAGGAGCAGTTCTCGATCCAACGGGAGCTGCGTGAGCGGATCAAGCTCGCCTTCGACCGGGAAGGGATCCGCTCCCCCGCCGGGCTGCCAGCGGTCCCGCCCTACGGAGGCCAGGCCTGAGCGCCTGTGCAGTTCTGGGACAATCGGCGCCGTGACGTACTACGACGACTTCGGTGGCCACGAGACCTTTGCGAAGCTCGTCCGCGAGTTCTACCGGGGCGTGGCGCAGGACGACGAGCTCCGGGCGCTCTACCCCGAGCAGGACCTGGCGCCGGCCGAGGACCGGCTCCGCATGTTCTTCGAGCAGTACTGGGGCGGACCGACGACCTACTCCGACCAACGCGGGCACCCGCGCCTGCGGATGCGTCACGTGCCGTTCCGCGTGACCCCAGACATGCGGGATCGCTGGCTGCTGCACATGATGAACGCTGTCGACACGCTGGACCTCGGGCCCGAGCTGGACGACCGACTGCGCGACTACCTCACTCGGGCCGCGTACTCCCTGGTCAACACCCCGGGACCGGACGGCGTCTACTAGATTCCGTCCCACGGACTCACAGGGACTCACAGCACATTCACCGGGCGGCGCGTTCCTTGGGGGTGTTGGCTGAGGGCATGGCCACGCGGTGGCTGCAGAAACGTCAGGAAGGGAACGTCGACGTGACATCGATCAACAAGAAGGTGGCCGGCATCGCGAC
The DNA here is from genome assembly GCA_963754395.1 of uncultured Actinomycetota bacterium. Taxonomy (GTDB): domain Bacteria; phylum Actinomycetota; class Actinomycetes; order Actinomycetales; family Dermatophilaceae; genus Intrasporangium. Next base: position 132,013 of record CAVWGJ010000019.1, read on the forward strand.
CGTTGGTGCGGCCGCGCTGGCGATCGGATTCGGCATCTCATCCACAGCACAGGCCGACGACGCCACCCCCACGCCATCGCCCACGACGCAGAGCGGGCCCGGTAACAGCAACGGCGACAACAACGGCAATGGTCGGGGCTGGGGCCCGGGCGGCCGGCACGGCATGGGCGGGATGGGCGCGTTCGCCGGTGACCTGTCCGAGCTCGCCTCGAAGCTCGGGGTTGACGAAGCCAAGCTTCGCGACGCCATGACCGCGGTTCGGGACGACCTGAAGAACGAGCTGAAGGACCTGCGGGGCGCAGCCAAGGACAACCCGACCGCGGACCGCCAGGCGCTGCGCGACCAGATGCAGCAGAAGCTGGCGGACGCGCTGGCGGCCGAGCTCGGTATCGACTCGAGCAAGGTCAGCAGCGCCCTCTCGGACCTTGAAGCCGCTCACGAGGCCGAACGCGACCAAGCCCTGACGGACCGGCTCGACCAGGCCGTCAAGGACGGCAAGCTCACCCAGGCCGAGGCCGACGCCGTCAAGAAGGCCGTGGACGCCGGCGTCATCGGTGGCGGGCCGGGGATGGGCCTGCACCTCGGGCGCGGCCAGCGCTGATCCGCGGCTCCGCTCAGGCAGCGGGCCGCCCCACCCCGCCACACGCGGACCCCGGTCCCCAGCCGGCGCCCGGAACCCGGCTCGACAACGACTGAGTCGGCTGAGTCGGCTGAGTCGGCTGAGGCGGCTGCGTCACGGTTGCGGCGGGCCCGCCTCGACCCGGCGCCGGACCTCGGCGAGGCCGTCCGGGCCCTCGGGCAGGTCCCACCAGCTCTCGATCCACCACGTCGCGCCCGCCTGCTCCCAGGCCGCGGGCTCGGCGGGCTCGAGCGTGGTGAACGAGCCGTGCGAGTCTGCCTCGATGACGGCGTCGTAACCGTCCATGGTCAGCCCCGCCGCGGCTCGCAGCGCCCGGACGGAGTCGACGACGGAGCCGAAGTCCTCGACCGACTTGGCCCCCTCACCGGACGGCGGGTGGATCGCGGGGATGACCCCTTGCCAGCGCGCCGCCCGCTCGAGGGATCGCTGACGGCCGTCCCGACCGACGGTGGCTGCACCGACGACCCAGACGGGCGGGTGCGGGCGTTGCGGGGTGGGCGGTGGCTTGAGAAAGTCGTTGCGACCAGCGGAGTAGTGCCTGCCCTCATACGTGAAGTCGGGATCGCCGCTGAGCAGCCCGGCATAGATGGCCAGCGACTCGTCGAGCTTCCTGGCCCGGGCGGCGCGACCCTCGTCGGCCTCGAAGGCCAGCCACCCGGGGTGCAGCGCGCCGAGCCCGACCGACATGACGGCACGCCCGCCACTGATCCGGTCGACCGAACCGACCTTCGAGGCGAGATCCCACGGCCGGTGACGCGATGCCGGCGTGAGCAAGGTGCCCAGGCGGATCGACGAGGTCACCATCGCGGCGGCGCCGAGCTCCACCCAGGCGTCGACGCCGTAGAGGGCTTCCCACGTGAACACCCCGTCCCAGCCCCGCCCCTCGCCCAGCCGGGCCAGGTCTGCGAAAGCGAGCTCAGCGGCATACGGCACGACGAATCCGTAGTTCATCGATCCTGCGTATCAGCCAACACCGACACCGCTTTTCGCGATGCAAGAACTTGCAGGACCTGCTTGGTCTTTGCAGCTACATGGTCAATGATGGGCCCGGTGACCGCGACGCAAACCTCGTCCTGCCCCACGCTGCGCGTCTCTTCCGTCCTCCGTGCGGCCGAGCCGCGCGACTCCGCCGGTGACGAGCAGTGTCTTTCGCCATGCCGCCCCGTCAGCTCATGAGCTGGACGAGCATCAGCACCAGGCCGATCATCGACACCGTCCAGACGCCGGTGCGCAGGCCAGCAATGCCGCGGCAAACACCGGGACTAAACGACACGCGCCCAGAACCAGATCAGCGCGCCGGTCGCGCCGAGCCCGCCATGCTTGCCGGTGACCCAGCGCCAGCGCCAGAGCAATGAAGCCGGATAGGTCTCGATGAAATTGCGCAGGCCGCGCGTCAGCCGCCCGGTGAGCGGGCGAGACGTCCCTGGCCTCGTCGCGCGAGCTCAGCGCATAGGCCGCGCCCGTGTCCTTGGACAAGGCCACCGTCTGCGCGACGATATGCACGATCAGCAGGATGACGCTCCAGCCGATCTCAATTCGGTCGATGCCTTCACTTCTTCCATTGGTCCCCTCCTCTTGGCGGCCGACTCGGCGGCGGCAGGCGATATCACCTCAGGTGCAAGGGTCGCAAGGCGCTTTCGCGGCCGAAGCTGCCGTATCGTCGGTCGGCAATCCTGCGCGCGGCTTCGGCTCAAAGATCCAGCACCAGCCGCTCCGGCGCCTCCAGGCTCTCCTTGACCCGCACCAGGAAGGTCACCGCTTCCTTGCCGTCGACGATGCGGTGGTCGTAGCTCAGCGCCAGATACATCATCGGCCGGACCACGATCTGGCCGCCGACGACCACCGGCCGCTCCTGGATCTTGTGCATGCCGAGGATGCCCGACTGCGGCGCATTGAGGATCGGCGTCGACATCAGCGAGCCGTAGACGCCGCCATTGGTGATGGTGAAGGTGCCGCCCTGCATGTCGGCCATCGACAGCTGCGCCGTCGCGCGCCAGCTTGCCCAGCCGGCCGATTTCCTTCTCGATGCTCGGCGATGGACAGCTGGTCGGCATCGCGCACCACCGGCACCACCAGGCCCCTATCGGTGCCGACGGCGACGCCGATATGGGCGTAGTTCTTGTAGACGATGTCGTCGCCGTCGATCTCGGCGTTGACCTCCGGGATCTCCTTCAGCGCGTGCACCACGGCCTTGGTGAAAAAGCCCATGAAGCCGAGCTTCACGCCATGCTTCTTCTCGAACAGGTCCTTGTACTGCGTCCGCAGGTCCATCACCGGCTTCATGTCCACCTCGTTGAAGGTGGTGAGCATGGCGGCGGTGTTCTGCGCATCCTTGAGGCGGCGCGCGATGGTCTGGCGCAGCCGGGTCATCTTGCACCCGCTCCTCGCGCGCGCATCGTCGGCGGCGACCGGGCGCGCGCGCCGGCGGCGGCGGCGGAGCCGGGGCCGGCTGCGGCGCCTCGGCCGGCTGCGAGGCGGCGCCGCTGCGCGAGCGGCCGAGCACGTCGCCCTTCAGCGACGCTGGCCGTCGCTTGCCGCGTGCCGGCGATGCGCGCTGGCGGCGAGCACGTTCTCTTCGGCGACGCAGCTTGTGCCGCGACTCGGCGCCGGCCGGCGATCTTGGCGCTGCTCGGCCGGTGCTTGGCCGGCACTTGCCGTCGGGCGGCGGCCTCTGCGGTCGCCGCGGCGCGTCGGCTTGGCGGCCGGCCTTGGGCGCCATCGGCCGCCGGCCTGCTGGCGGCTGCGGCAGCGTCGGGCTTGGCGCGGCGCCGGCTTGCCGCCGCCGGCGCGTCGATGGCGCCGAGCAGCGCGCCGACATCGACCGTCTCGCCCGTGCTTGGCCGCGATCGCTTCGAGCACGCCCGCCGACGGCGCCGGCACCTCGATCGTCACCTTGTCGGTCTCGAGCTCGACCAGCGGCTCGTCGGCGGCGACCGTGTCGCCCACCTTCTTGAACCATTGGCCGATGGTCGCTTCGGTGACGCATCTCGCCCAGCGTCGGGACCCGGATTTCGGTCGCCATGGTCTGGTCTCTGCTCAGTCTTCAGCGTTCGTTGCGCTAACGGTTATGAGGCGCGAGTTCACTCGCGCAAGGCTTCCTCGAGGAAGCCTGCAGCTGCGCCAGGTGCTGCGACATCAGGCCCGGTCGCCGGTCGAGGCCGAGGCCGGGCGGCCGACGTAGCGCGCGCGCTGGTCCTTGGCGCCCATCTGGTCGAGCACCCAGTCGAGATAGGGCTCGACGAAGGTCCAGGCGCCCATGTTCTTGGGCTCTTCCTGGCACCAGACCATCTCGGCGTTGCTGAAGCGGCTGCAGCTCGTCGAGCAGCGCCTTGGCCGGGAACGGATAGAGCTGCTCGAGGCGCAGCAGGTAGACGTCGTCGATGCCGCGCTTCTCGCGCTCCTCGAGCAGGTCGTAATAGACCTTGCCCGAGCACAGCACGACGCGGCGGATCTTGTCGTCGGGCGACCAGCTTGATCGTCGTCTGCGTCCGGCCCGGTGCTTCGCGCATCGTCCCACAGCAGGCGATGGAAGCTGGCTCTCGGCCGAAGCTCGGCGAGCGTCGACACCGCCCGCTTGTGGCGCAGCAGCGACTTGGGCGTCATCAGGATCAGCGGCTTGCGGAAGTCGCGCTTCATCTGGCGGCGCAGGACGTGGAAATAGTTGGCCGGCGTGGTGCAGTTGGCGACCTGCATATTGTCTTCGGCGCACAGCTGCAGGAAGCGCTCCAGGCGGGCCGAGGAGTGCTCCGGCCCCTGGCCCTCATAGCCATGCGGCAACAGCATGACGAGGCCGGACATGCGCAGCCACTTGCGCTCGCCCGAGGAGATGAACTGGTCGATCACCACCTGGGCGCCGTTGACGAAGTCGCCGAACTGGGCTTCCCACAGCGTCAGCGCATTCGGCTCGGCCAGCGAATAGCCGTACTCGAAGCCGAGCACCGCCTCTTCCGACAGCATCGAGTTGATGACCTCGTAGCTGGCCTGGCCGTCGACGAGGTTGTTGAGCGGGATGTAGCGCTCTTCGGTCGTCCTGGTCGATAGAGCACCGAGTGGCGCTGCGAGAAGGTGCCGCGCTCGCAATCCTGGCCCGAAAGGCGGACCGGGTGGCCCTCGTCGAGCAGCGAGCCGAAGGCGAGCGCCTCGGCCGTCGCCCAGTCGATGCCTTCGCCGGTCTCGATCGTCTGCGCGGCGGTTGTCCGATGAAGCGCTGGATGGTCTTGTGCACGTTGAAGCCGTCGGGAACCTCGGTGAGCTTGCGGCCGATGTCCTTCAGCGTCGTCGATCGGCGACGCCGGTCTCGCCGCGGCGCTGCTCGTCGGCGTTGTCGGCGGTCCTGCAGGCCCGACCACTCGCCGTCCAGCCAGTCGGCCTTGTTGGGCCGGTAGGCCTGGCCGGCCTCGAACTCCGGCTCGAGATGGGCGCGCCAGTCGGCCTTCATCTTCGTCGACTTCGGCCGCGGTGAGCAGGCCTTCGGCGACCAGCCGGTCGGCATAGAGCTGCAGCGTCGTCTTGTGCGCGCGGATGCTTCGGTACATCATCGGCTGCGTGAACGCCGGCTCGTCGCCCTCGTTGTGGCCGAAGCGGCGGTAGCAGAACATGTCGAGACCACCGGCTTGTGGAACTTCATGCGGAATTCGGTGGCGATCTTGGCGGCATAGACCACCGCTTCCGGATCGTCGCCGTTGACATGGAAGATCGGCGCCTCGATCATCTTGGCGACGTCGGACGGATAGGGCGACGAGCGCGAGAAGCGTCGGGTTGGTGGTGAAGCCGATCTGGTTGTTGATGATGAAATGCATCGTGCCGGCCGACGCGATGGCCGCGCAGGCCCGACAGGCCGAAGCATCTCGGCGATCACGCCCTGGCCGGCAAAGGCGGCGTCGCCGTGGATCAGCAGCGGCAGGACCTTGACGCGCTCCTCGAGCGGCACGATCTCGCTCGCGCTTGCGGTTGTCGAGCTGGTCCTGCTTGGCGCGCGCCTTGCCCATGCACGACCGGGTCGACGATCTCGAGATGCGACGGGTTGGCGGTCAGCGACAGGTGCACCTTGTTGCCGTCGAACTCGCGGTCCGACGAGGCGCCGAGATGGTACTTCACGTCGCCCGAGCCTTCGACGTCGTCGGGCGCGGCCGAGCCGCCCTTGAACTCGTGGAAGATGGCGCGGTGCGGCTTGCCCATCACCTGGCGTGAGCACGTTCAGGCGGCCGCGATGGGCCATGCCGAGCACGATCTCCTTCATGCCGAGCGGGCCGCCGCGCTTGATGATCTGCTCCAGCGCCGGGATCAGCGATTCCGCAGCCGTCGAGGCCGAAGCGCTTGGTGCCCTTGTACTTGACGTCGATGAACTGCTCGAAGCCCTCGGCCTCGATCAGCTTGCTGCAGGATCGCCTTCTTGCCTTCGGCGGTGAAGGCGATGCCCTTGTCCGGTCCCTCGATGCGCTCCTGGATCCAGGCCTTCTCTTCCGGATCGGAGATGTGCATGAACTCGACGCCGAGCGTCGAGCAATAGGTGCGCGTCAGGATCTCCAGCATCTCGCGGATGGTGCGCGAATTCCAGGCCGAGCACGTTGTCGATGAAGATCTTGCCGGTCGTAGTCGGCCTCGGTGAAGCCGTAGGTCTCGCGGCGACGAGCTCGTCGTAGTCCTCCGGCGGCTTGGCGATGCCGAGCGGATCGAGATTGGCGTGCAGATGGCCGCGCATGCGGTAGGCGCGGATCATCATGATGGCGCGGACCGAATCGCGCGTCGCCTGCATGCACGTCGGCATCGGTCAGTCATGCGGCCGTCGGTGCACGGCCTTGGCCTTGACCTTCTTCTCGACGAGCCTTCTCGATCAGGCCCCAATTGCCGTCGAGCGCCGAGACGAGCTCGCCATTGGCCTGGAGCGGCCAGTTCTTCGCGCTCCAGGACGCGCCCTCGGCGTTCTTCTTCACGTCGGCCGGCGTCGTCTTCCAGGCTGTCGAAGAAGGCCCGCCAGTCCGGGTCGACCGAGCGGGGTCGTCCTCGTAGCGCGCATGTAGAGCTCCTCGATGTAGGCGGCGTTGCCGCCATAGAGGAAGGAGGTGAGCAGAAACTGCTCGTTGGCCTGTCTTGCCGTGCCATTGGTCTACGCGGAGCGATTGCTCCGTCTCCTTGTTCTGACGCGAGTAGCCGATCGGCGCGTAGCGATTCAGAGTCGCCCGGCCTGCTCGGTCACTCGTTGCCTGCTGCCCGTATTCGCTTACTCCCAATTCGCGTCATTAGCCCTTGAGCACCTCGGCCAGCGTCTTGCCGAGCCGGGCCGGCGAGGGCGACACGCGGATGCCCGCTGCTTCCATCGCCGCGATCTTGTCTTCCGCGCCGCCCTTGCCGCCCGAAATCACCGCGCCGGCATGGCCCATGGTGCGGCCCTTCGGCGCCGTCCGCCCGGCGATGAAGCCGGCCATCGGCTTCTTGCGGCCGCGCTTGGCTTCGTCGATCAGGAACTGCGCCGCGTCTTCTTCGGCCGAACCGCCGATCTCGCCGATCATGATGATCGACTTGGTCTCGTCGTCGGCAAGGAACATTTCGAGCATGTCGATGAACTCGGTGCCCTTGACCGGGTCGCCGCCGATGCCGACGGCCGTGGTCTGGCCGAGCCCTTCATTGGTGGTCTGGAACACTGCCTCATAGGTAAGCGTTCCGGAGCGCGAAACAACGCCGACCGAGCCCTTGCTGAAGATGGAGCCCGGCATGATGCCGATCTTGCACTCTTCCGGCGTCAGCACGCCCGGGCAGTTCGGCCCGATCAGCCGCGACTTGGACTTCTCGAGCCTGCGCCTTGACCTTGACCATGTCGATGACAGGGATGCCCTCGGTGATGCAGACGATCAGCGGGATCTCGGCCTCGATCGCCTCGATGATCGCTGCTCCGGCCCCTGCCGGCGGCACGTAGATCACCGAAGCGTTGGCGCCGGTCTTCTCCTTGCCTTCGGCGACGGTGGCGAAGATCGGCAGCGCCGTCGCCGTCGACGCCGCGTCCAGGTCTCGCCGCCCTTCTTCGGGTGGATGCCGCCCACCATCTTCGTGCCGTGATAGGCGAGCGCCTGCTCGGTGTGGAAGGAGCCGGTCTTGCCGGTCAGGCCCTGCACCAGGACCTTGGTGTTTCTGTTGACGAGAATGGACATGCTGTTCTGTTTCCTCGTGCGGCTTCAGGGTTCTAGGAAAGGATCGACGGCCCGGACAGAGCCGTACATCTGATTGTGATTGAGGTCCTCGGTGTAGAAG
>CAVWGJ010000020.1:0-228489 GCA_963754395.1 uncultured Actinomycetota bacterium
AGGCCTCCCGATTCGGGCCCACCTCCTCAAGAGGGGCACGGCCCATTCGGTCGATGGGCATGGTGATTGAGCCTGGTCAGTAGCATCACCAAGATGGGCCCGACAAGCCGGCATTACTCGGAGGACGACAAGCAGCGCGCCCTCGATATAGTCCTTGTAAGTGGGATGAGCGCGGCAGAGGCCGCCCGGGTGGCCGGGGTCAGTCCAGGCAGTCTTCGTCGATGGGTCAGTGAGAAGAACGCTCAGGACTGGGCTGACACAGTAGATGCCCATTTCGGCTTCTTGGCCGGGCACGGGTTCACTCTCGATGCGATGGATGCCTCCTGGCACTGGACGTGGACGGTCGTCTATCGGCGAGGCTCCGCGGCCGTCGTCGTGATCCAGGACCGGCAAGGCCCATGCGTCGACGTGCGGCTCGTGCGAGCCAACGGAAGCGCCCGCGAGGCGGCACCTTTCAATGCTGACGAGGTCGGTGGCGCGGCTTGGGCGGTCAAGCTCGTGTGGCTGCGGGCGCCCAACCCGCGGGAGTTGCTGGCTCGGATTGCGGGTCTCGGACTGACGAACGACGATATTGAGCTCCAGTTGGCGTTCTGGGCTGATGTGCTCAGGATTTACGGTGCGGACTTTCTGGGCGGCGATTTCACTGTGCTCGATGTGCCCGACCCTCCGGTTCGGCACCTCAATCCGCAGTGGCCAGCGCCCGGTTGAGCCCAAGCCGCCCACGCCTCAGAAGCGAGGCGCGGACATGAATGCGCGTACCGCGCTGCAGACGCAGTGGTACGGAGGCCCGCAGCAACCGCGCCCGCCTCGCGAGGGTATGACGCACTGTTGAGCGCACTCGCGCCGATGACAGGCTGAGTCGTGTCAGCTGACCGGCTAGACGGTCTTGGACATCACGCAGTGGTTCTTGCCCTTTGCGCGGTCATAGACGAAGCCGGCCTCCTCGTACGTGTGCCGCGTGCCGTTGTAGAAGAATGACGGTTGACCTTCTTGCCCGGCATGTCTTGTGGGTAGCCCACCACCCGGCCACTCCCGCTCGGGCAATCAGCTCGAGGGCACCGCGCAGAGCGACCGCGGCGAGCCCGGACCTCCGGTGGCGCTTGTCGACGTAGATGCAGGTGATCCGGTACTCCGGTGGCGTGACCACGCCGTCCTCGTACTGATTGCGGTGGTGGATGTTCGGCAGCTCCTGGGGGCGTGCCGTACTCCGCCCAGGCGACCGCCTCATTCCCCTCGAAGACCAACGCTGCGTGCGCGACTCCTTCGCGGACCATGCGCTCCTTGTAGGGCCGGTTGCCCTCCTCCTCGTCGCGGTCCTGCGCGTGGAACCAGGTGCACCAGCAGCCCGAGAAGAGCCCGGTGTTGCGCTCGACCATGGCGGCGAAGTCGTCCCAGGTCGATTCGCCAAGGGCCTTGATCCGGTAATCCTCCATGACCGTCCCTCTGGGATGAGCCGAAGTTGCTGTCCGCGTAGACATAAGTCCAGCGAATGCGCTCACCGCTGCAAGGTCAGTCGTGTCGGTCCTGAGACACCGCCACTGGGTTCCTCTGGGCCACATCCCCCAGGTTCAATTGCGCTTTGCCTTTAGCGGTGACGAACTCACACAACTCCTGGTCCATCGCCTTGGACATGGGCCACGGCCCACGCCGACAACCCACACGGGTGGGCCGCAATCCGGGGTGATGATGCCGTCAGAATGGTCGACACGCGGCGGAGTGACGCGGGTCGTGAGTCGCCCGCGGATGGGCCGGTCGTCCATGTGAGAGAGACTCACAGCATAGGTTGCTCCTGCCGCCACAGAGCGGCATGGATCTCCGAGTTCCGATGGAGGGCCGCGCACAAAGATGTGGAGGGATGATTCCGTGACCGAATCGGGCTTGCCCTCGGCGGCGACTAGAGCCCAGCTGACCAGACGGATTCAGGAGCACCTGCTGGACAGTGGCATCGAGTCTTCACTCGACCTGGACGGAGACCTCGAGTTCCACGTGGTGGGCCAGGATCGCGAGTTGGTCATGTATGCCAGCGTCGCCCAGGATGTGACGGCGCTCCGGGTCTTCGGTCAGTGGGACCTGACCGATCCGATCCCGAAAGACGACGCGAGTCGGCTTCGTCGATGCAACGACCTCAACAGGGACCTGTCGTTGACAAAGTTCAGCATCGCCGATGACTGGCTGATCGTGGCAGTGGACCTGCCACTGCCGGAGGCCACCCGATCACCGGGGCTGATCTCCATGGGCATAGCTAAGGTCGTTCAGGACTCCGCCTTCTACTATTCCGGCTGGCATTGACCGGATCGGTGAGCAGGCACTCCGATGTCACCCTTGCCGGCGCAGATCGGTCCTGTGCCAGTGGCCCACCAGGCCGCGGATCCGGTCGAGGGCAGGAACGTCGCCACTCCGGCGGCGACGGCCTTCTGAAGCACGGCCAACGCGGCGAACGACCCAACAGGATCACGGTCTGCAGACCAAGAGGCCGCACATCGTCATTGATCCAGTCGGTGCCTCAGCTTTATGGGAGCGCAAGACCGGTAGCTCTCGGTCACCAACTCGGCGACCTCGTCCCAGTCGGTGTCGTCGTCGAGCACCATGCCGACGACGGTGGGCGACCATGGCGGCTGGTAGAACGGCGGCCCGGCGTTGGCCAGGGCCAACAGCTCGTCGCCGGATGACCGGAAGGTGAGCACCGTGGTGGGTTCGGTCACCCCGGTCATGTCGCGGTACGCCGACGTGTAACCCTCTTGGGAGACCAGGACGTGGGCGAAGGTCTTGTTCCGGACCCGCCACCGCACGCCGGTCCAGGCGTCCTGCTCGTAAGCGTCAGGCAACGCCAGGGCAGTGGAAGCGATGCGCGCGACCACGTCCTCGGAGGGCTCGATGCGCGACGGCCTGGACATGCCCCGAGTCTGCCAGCGCATGCCGACAGGTCGCCGAGTGTCCTGTGCGTCCACACCGGCCTGGGCCGCCATCCTGGGGTACGGGCGGTCCCACACCGCGCGAACCAGCGCACTCATTTCGACGCGTCCCTCAAACCGCGGCCGGTCGACAGGCGGCGGTATGCAGCCTCGACACGGCGCGTCGAGGTTCAGGCGATACTTGCCTCCATGTGGGTGGACGAGGACGGCGTCGCGCATACGGTTGCCTTGCCCGAACCTCAACAACTGATGAGCAAGTCCTTCCGACGGGCTCTCGACCAGCTGCGCCGTTCGCACCCGACTCAGATCGACGAGATCCTGTCCAATGCCGAAGACGCCATCTTCTCCGACGGTGCAGTGACGCCGGATGAGCCGGGGGTGCGAGCTCACTACGAAGGCCATCCGCCGCCCATCGAGATTCTGCAGGGCGATCCAAGAACTCCGGACGATCTCGCGCAGACAATCAACCAGGTGGAACCCCGGTGGCGGCTCGATGCTGTGCTGGCCCTCCAGGACTACGTCGATTGACTGGGCCGACAGACGGCGGATCGCCGCACCAGCCACTGCCAGCGGAGCGAACCGATCCTGCGTGGACGAGGGCCGGTCACAAGCCGATGATTCGGCACGCCTTCGCCTCAAAGTCGGTCCGGGAGCTCACCTCGTTGACGTCTCGGTCCGGCTTCCCACCTGAGCGGCCTGACCAATGCAACACCTGGCCCGGCTTCAGGGCGGCGACGTCGGCCAAGGTGAAAGTCACCCCGCTCGCGGACAAGGTGTTGTTCTTGGTCCAGCCGTAGAGGGTGTAGTCCCGACCCGGCTCCAATGGCTCCAACGGCTTCGATACGGCCCATCCGCCTTCGGGGGCGTTCAGCGACCACTCCGCGGTTGTCTCGACTGGAGGCTGCGCCTCCCAGCGGCCGACCTCGTCCCAGGTGGGAACCGTGGCGGTAGGTGAACTGATGTCGTTGTACAAGGTGGCGCCGTCGATGCTCTCGTCGCAGACCCGCAAATGGCCGATCAGGTTGCCGTCGACGTCGACACCGATCCCTGCCAACGCCCCCACTGGGACTGTGCAGCTGCTGAGCAACGCTGCCCCTACGACGGCGTGGGGCAGGAACATCAGGCGACGCATAGCGGTGACGTTAGGTCCTCGGGCAGTTCGGCAGAATCAACGAAGCGAACCGTTGCCAGATCGTCGTCAACCGCACTGTAAGAATGGTCGACTCGCGGCGGTTAGACGCAGGTCCGAGACTTTCGACTCGCGGCATTGCCGTGCGTGCGTTCGTTGCGCTACCAGTCAGACCATGCGCCCGGCGGGCTCATGCTCATGGCGGCTCATGACCACGACGAGGCGAAGGACTGGCGCACGGTCCGACCCCTGCGCACCCGACCCCGCACTGCGGCATACGCTCGGGGTCCTCTGCGATCATGCCGAGCATGACCGTCATCAAGATCAACACCATCACCGTGCCCGCCCAGAGCGGAGAGGAGCTCGCCCGCCGGTTCGCCCAGCGCGGGAGCCGTGGACGACCAGGACGGGTTCGAGGGCTTCGAGCTGCTCAAGCCGACCGACGACCGCACGACGTGGCTCGTGGTGACCCGCTGGCGTGACGAGGCGGCCTTTCAGGCGTGGACGAGCCCGAAGGCCTTCGGGCACGGCCACGGCCGCCCCGCCGAGGGCAAGGGCAGTGAGGCCCGGGAGCGTCCGGTCGGGATGAGCGCCGAGCTGTGGTCCTACGAGGTGGCCGGCGGCTCCACGCCCTGACACCCACTGAGTCCTGAGGGGGCGGTGCCGCTCGCCCGCGCTCACCGCGCGGTCTCGACCGGTGGAGTGGAAAGTGTGCCCGAGCCCTCTCAACCCTTTTCGGGGCGTTTCACGTATCGGTAGGTGTCGGTCATTGCCGACATCTCACCACCGGGGCGAAGGGCAAGGCGGTATGAGCGCAACCGACGACGAATTCACCGAGTTCGTCAGGGCGAACCAGTCTCAACTGGTTCACGCCGCAACACTGATCACCGGCAGTCGGGCCAAGGGCGAGGACCTGACCCAGGAGGCCCTCCTCAAGACCTACGTCGCGTGGGGCCGCGTCCGGCAGGACGAGGCGTTCGCCTACACGCGGCGGGTCATGGTCAACCACAACATCGACCGCTGGCGGCTGCGTCACCGGGAGCCGGTGCTGACGAAGGACGGCAACCCGGCCGACGGGCCGAGCCACGACGGCCACGGCGTGGAGCACCGTGACGAGATCGTGCGGGCGCTGGCGCCCCTCTCGCGGCGTGAGCGCACCATCGTCGTCCTGCGCTACTACTTCGACCTCACCGAGGTCCGCGTGGCGGACGAGCTCGGCATCTCGGTGGGCACCGTGAAGTCCACCTGCTCACGGGCACTCGCCCGGATCAGTCCCGCCACTTCTCCCGAAGGGAGCGCCCGATGAGCCCCATCACCGAGGACGAGCTGCGGCTCGTCGAGCCTCGACCCGACGACGCCGGCGGGGGTGGACTTCGCCCCGGAGCTCGTGAGGAGAGGGCGCCGCAAGAAGGCAGTTCGTCGCACGGGCGCAGGTGCCGCACTGAGCGCGGCGGTCGTCGCGGTGGTGTGGGGGTGGAGTGCGTTGCAGCCGACCGCCGCACCGGTCGTGCCCGCCGGCGAGTCCACCTCCCTGGCGACCTCCACCCCGGCGCCAACCAGCACGACACCGATGGCTCCGGTGCCCTCGGTCGCCACGAGCGAGCCATCGCCGTCGGCGGCGGCTCCGCCGCAGCTCATCGGTCTCCCGCACGACGGCTGGAAGGCCGACGACTTCGTCAAGCAGTACGGCGTCTTCGTCACGGGAGACCTGTCCCAGACCGCCGACGGGCTGGTGAATGACTACTCGCCGTGTACCTGGGGACAGGCGGTCACTCCGATGCCCGTGCGGCCTGCCGCTTGGCGCACCATCGGCAGCGACTCAGGTGTGACCTACCGCGAGGGCATCATCGTATTCGACAGCGAGCAGGACGCCATCCACGCCATGGACTGGCTGGTCCAGAGCACGGTCGGCTGTCCCTCCGCCTCCCCCTATGCCGCAGCCGTCGATCCGCTCGAGGGGGACTGGGCCGAGGGCTTCCTGCTCAAGAGCTGGCCGCGTGAACGAGGCTCGTACACGGTGGTTCACGCCATCCGTCAGGGCAGCGCGCTGGCGTGGAACCTCGAGGCCGGAGACGGCGGACCCTCGGAGCCCAAGGTGACGGGCGAGTGGGCGGATCGACTCGTCGGGACCCTCCGCCAGATGGCCCCCGAGATGTGCCGCTACACCGCCGAAGGCTGCTGATCCAGACGCCGCCCAGAAAGGAGCCGGGAGGCGAGTCGCCTCCCGGCTCGTGGCGGATCTACGCTGCCTGAGCGCCTCCCGATGGCAGGTTGTGCCACCTATCCCTCCCGTCGCCCGGGTTGAATCGCTGCAGCACGACCGCACCTAGACCACCGAGGAGCGCGCATGCTCGGAGCCGACGCCCCAGCCCAGACACCACCACCACCGGCCAGACGGATCAGGGTCGGCATCGACACCGGGGGAATTCACCGACGTCGTCGCGCTGGACGAGGGCACCGGCGAGCTAATCACGACGAGGACGCCTTCCACGCCGGGCAACCCGGCCGACGGCTTCATCACCGGCCTGCGCAAGGTGCTCGACCAGATGGGGGCGACCGGTGGCGACGTCACCGCCGTCTCCCACGGCACGACGGTCGCGACCAACCAGCTCCTCGAGGGCAAGATCGAGCGGCTCGGTTTCGTCACGACCGAGGGCTACGAGTTCATCCTCGAGATCGCCCGCCAAAGCCGTCCCCGAGGGCTACGGCAACAGCTACTTCTGGGTCAAGCCGCCGCGGATCGTTCCCGCCGACCTCGTCAAGACCGTCCCCGGCCGGGATCGACTTCGAGGGCAAGGAGATCCGTGCGTCGACGAGGCCGGGGCCGTCAGCGTGGCCCGCTGGTTCAGGACCGCGGGATCACCACGATCGGGGTCTGCTTCCTGCACTCGTACGCCAACGACCGCCACGAGCTGGCCATGCGCGAGATCCTGCGGCGAGAGCACCCCGAGGCCGTCGTGTCGATCAGTTCCGAGGTCCTGCGGGAGTACCGCGAGTACGAGCGCACCATGACCACCCTTGTCGACGCCGCGGTGAAACCGAGCGTCTCCCGCTACGTCGCCAACATCCACGAGCGCCTCGACCAGTTCACCGGCGGCTCGCCGATTCCATTCCACGTCATGAAGTCGAATGGCGGCGTTCCCTGGGAATTCGTGTAATGCCAGAGCCGGTCGGGAATCGGAAGTCGTCAATCGTCATAAGCGTAGGTTCCACATGGTGCCTGGCTAGTTGGGCTCGACGGTTGCGGTGCCTAGCCGCTCGACGCTCAGCAGCATCGTCGCGGCCAGGCTCCTCGAGACGTCGACCGAGGCGACCACGTGAACCTCTACGTCGCGTCGAGCCTCGACCGCTCACGACATGCAGATCGGCCGCAAGACGACCCCGGTGTGCTTGAGGGCGGACCCCCGCCAGGTTCATCGTTTCAATCCAGACCCGAAGGGTCGAGGGGCAATCGGTGACCTGAGACCGCGTATGGGCGGGGGTCTTCCATGGAAAGGAGCTTCGCAAGCCAAGGCGGCCAGCAAGCGGATCCGGGTGGTTACCGCACCGCCTGCTTAGGACTTGTGACACCGGACGACATACGTCTAACTGGGCGGTGTGACGCGGCCAAAGTGCGCGGAAAGGCTGCCGGTTTCCGACATCGTGTGACGCTTCCCGCACACTCAGTCACCATCCCGTTGACCACCGGCCCAAGGACCGATGGCATGACACCCGGCGACGGATCGTGTTCACTCTCTGCAATTCGCGAACCTCCTTCTGCCGCTGAGAGATCCGCTCGCCGTCGGCCTCGGCGCTGCGTACCCACCCGCGTAACGCCTCCGGGTGGGGTGGATGTCCAACCGTCCAGAGATCCGCACGCGATCGCACCCCGCCGCGTAACAGCTTCAGCCCGCGAATCCGACGCCAGCCGCGTCGTGCGCTCCTTCAAGTCCTCCGGGCGCTTCCTCGATGCAGGCATGGATGCCGATCCTTCCTGGTCATCAACCTCCAACAAACCCAGGGCCGAACCACCATTGCCAGAGTCACGACGGGTGGCCATGGAAGTCCAACGTTTGGGCCGGCACGACAGGGAAAGAGGTTGGCCCCATGGAGAAATGGAGTCGCTCAACAGAGTGAGCTCCTCGACCATCAGACCGACCTCAGGCACGATGCAGAGCACCCACTCCTGACTCGAGGAACGCAACACGAAGACCCCGGTCGGGCCATTGCATGTCACTGCCCTGCGGACCGGGGTCTGTGTGCAGCGAGACGCTACCCGACGGCGTTGGCCTCGGAACCCATCGCCTCGGCGGCCAGACGGTCACGGACGGCCCGGTTTACCGCCGATACAACGGCCTTGAGCGACGCGGTGACGATGGACGGGTCGACGCCGACACCCCAGAGGACCCGCTCGCCGATCGCGCACTCCACGTAGGCAGCCGCCCGAGCGTCGCCACCGGCGGAGAGCGCGTGCTCGGCGTAGTCGAGCACGCGCATGTCGGGGGCGCCCTCGATCGTCATGAAGGCGTCGAGGAACGCCGCGATCGGGCCGTTGCCCCGGCCGGTGATGGTGATCGGCTCGCCGTTGTCGACGATGCTCGCCTCGATGGTGGTGTCGCCGTCGACCGTCGAGTCCGTCACGACGTGGGAGAACGCGAAGCGGCCCCAGGGTGCGTCCGGGTTCGGCAGGTACTCGTCCTGGAACCTCGCCCACAACTCGGCCGGGGTGACCTCTCCCCCGTCCTGGTCGACGCCGCGCTGGACGACACCCGAGAACTCGATCTGCAGGCGCCGCGGCAGGTCCATCTGGTGCTCGGACTTCATGATGTAGGACACGCCGCCCTTGCCGGACTGGCTGTTGACGCGGACGACGGCCTCGTAGGAGCGGCCGAGGTCGTGCGGGTCGATCGGCAGGTACGGGACGCCCCAGACGAGGTCGTCGACGCTCGTGCCCTTCTCCTTGGCCTCGACCTCCATCGCCTCGAAGCCCTTCTTGATGGCGTCCTGGTGCGAGCCGGAGAAGGCGGTGAAGACGAGGTCGCCGCCGTAGGGGTGCCGCTCGCCCACCGGCAGCTGGTTGCAGTACTCGACGGTGCGGCGGATCTCGTCGATCCCGCTGAAGTCGATCTGCGGGTCGATGCCCTGGCTGAACAGGTTCATGCCGAGCGTGACGAGGTCGACGTTGCCGGTGCGCTCGCCGTTGCCGAAGAGGCAGCCCTCGATGCGGTCGGCCCCCGCGAGGTACCCGAGCTCGGCCGCCGCCACGCCCGTCCCGCGGTCGTTGTGCGGGTGCAGTGACACGACGACCGACTCGCGCCGCTCGAGGTTGCGGACCATCCACTCGATGGAGTCGGCGTAGACGTTCGGGGTGATCATCTCGACCGTCGCCGGCAGGTTGACGATCATCTTGTGGTCCGGCGTCGGGTCGATCGCGTTGATGACCTCGTTGCAGATCCGCACCGCGAAGTCGAGCTCGGTGCCGGTGTAGGACTCCGGCGAGTACTCGTAGTAGACCGTCGTGTCGGGGACCGTCTCCTCGAGCTTGCGGCACAGCCGCGCGGCCTGGAGGGCGATGTCGATGATGCCGTCCTGGTCGAGGCCGAAGACGACGCGTCGCTGGAGGACCGAGGTCGAGTTGTAGAAGTGCACGATCGCCTGCTTCGCGCCGCGGATCGCGTCGTAGGTGCGCTCGATGAGCTGGTCACGGCACTGCGTCAGCACCTGGATCGTCACGTCGTCGGGGATGTGGTTGCCCTCGATGAGCTGACGGCAGAAGTCGTAGTCGGTCTGGCTCGCCGACGGGAAGCCGACCTCGATCTCCTTGTAGCCCATCGCGACGAGCAGCTGGAACATGCGCAGCTTGCGCTCGGAGTTCATCGGGTCGATGAGGGCCTGGTTGCCGTCGCGCAGGTCGACCGCACACCAGCGCGGCGCCTTCTCGATCCGTTTCGTCGGCCAGGCGCGGTCGGGCAGGTCGAAGGGGATCTGCTCGTGGAAGGGGACGTACTTCTGGAACGGCATCCCGGACGTCTGCTGGGGGTGGATCATCGCTTCGCTCTCTCGTCTCTGTGTCTCTCAGTGGTGTCCGGCCGGACACGAGAAACTCCGCGACGAGGGGGGCCGGGGATCAGGCCTCGTCGCGGCAGCGAAGAAGGAGCAGCGCCGAACGCATGAATTCACCGTATGCCGCTGAGCTCGCTTCGTCCACCACGCGGGCTCGGGCGCCCGGATCCTGAGACCGCCACGGGTCTCACCGAGCGTTGGGTGCCCGGGTGCGCCCGAGGCGCTTGGCACCGTCCGCGACCTCCTGCATCTGAGCTGTCACGAGCTCGACCATGAGCTGTGTCGCCGGGGACAGCACGGCATCGCGGCGGTGGACGATCGCGAAGCGGTCGTACTGCCTCGGCCGGACTGGCGCCCAGCCGAGGCGCCGCGGGACCCGCTCGCCGAGCTGGGCCAGGACGCCGAGTGAGACCACCGTGTCGGCCTCCCCGCTCGCGGCGAGCTCGATGGTCGTCTCGAGGTCCTCGACCTCGACCCGAGCCTGCAGGCTGCCGCCGGCCGACTCAACCAGGGTGGCGATTGCCGCGCGGGTCGGGTCGTTGACCCAGCTCGCCCAGGCGAGGGCGAGGGGCGCCTCGCCGAGCCGTGCGCCCGTGACGGGCGCGGCGATCCGGTCCGCGTGCGCGCTGACGTAGACGAGCTCGTCGTTGAAGACGGGATGAACCTCCAGCGTCGGATCGTCGACGGGAAGCGCGGTGGCGGCGGCCTCCATGCGGCCGCGGCGCAGCTGGTCGATGACGTCGGTCGAGTGCCGGCCGACGAGCTCGACCCGGACCCCCGGATGCCGTCGGAGGAGCTCGAGCACGACGGACGACCCGAGATAGAGCCGCGAGGCGCCGAAGACGCCGAAACGGATCGTGCCCGACTCGAGCTGGTTCACCGATCGGACGGCACCGGCTGCGGCGTCGGCAGCGACGAGGGCGCGCTCGGCGTGGGGGCGCAGGGCGTGGGCTGCCTCCGTGGGAACGAGTCCGCGGCCGACCCGCTCGAAGAGACGTGCGCCGAGCGAGCGCTCGAGCAGCCGGACCTGCTCGGACACGGTCGGCTGGGCGTAGCCCAGTCGTGCCGCCGCTGCAGTGAGCGAGCCGAGCTCGTACGCCGCCAGGAAGACGCGGAACTGATGGATCGTGGCCAAGGCTTTCCCTATGGATGTGAAAGGAAACTCAGGATATCTCGATAGGAGGTGAGCGGCATACGGTCTCCTCGTGAGCCAGCCGACCACCCGAGCCCGCGTCGACCCCATGGGTGCAATCCTCGTGATGGGGGCTGCCTGCTGCTACGCGCTGTCCGTCGTCTTCGCCAAGGGCGCCTACGCCCTCGACGTCGAGGTCGCGACGCTCACGCTGTGGCGTTTCGCCATCGGAGCCGGCGTGTTCTGGTCGCTGGTGGCGCTCCGTCGCCCGGCACGGGTGAGCCGTCGCACCGTGCTGACCTGCATCGGGCTGGGTGCAGTCGGCTACGCGGTGCAGGCGCTGACGTACTTCGGCGCCGTCGCCGTGATGGACGCCGGCCTTGCGGCGCTCCTCGTCTACACGTATCCGGCGATCATCGCGCTCATCGGGTTCCTCACTCGCCGGGAGCCACCCACGCGCCGACGCCTCGTCGCGCTCGGCTGCTCAGGTGCGGGCATGCTCCTGCTCCTCGGGCTCGGCGGCTTCTCGTCGGTCTCCCCGGTCGGCATCGGGCTCGCCCTCACCGCGGCCGTGACCTATGCGATCTACACGATCGTCGCCTCGTCGCTGCCGGTCGACGCGGATGTGTCCCTGCTCATGGCGATCGTGGCAACGTCTGCGCTGGCCTCGGTCACGGTCTTCACCGTGGCGTCCGGCCAGCCAATCGCGCTGGAGCCCGACCCGGTCGTGCTCGGCTGGGTCGTCACCTACGTCGTCGTCGGGACGATCCTGGCGATGCTCCTGCATCAACGCGGCATCACCCGCGTCGGCGCCGCGACCGGCGGGATCCTCTCGAGCATCGAGCCCCTCGTCGCGGCCGCGGCGGTCGCCCTCGTCTACGGCGAGATGCTTACGCCCGTACAGGTCCTGGGTGGCCTCGTCATCCTCGCCGGCGTCGTCGTGGTCCAGCTCCCCACGCGGCCAAGGCTGTTGCGGCTGCAGCCCCCCGAGCTCAGCGCTCATGCCGGTGTCATGGGTGTGGCTCCGCCCTTGACCAGGACCCGCACCGGCCCCGGGACCTTGCCACGGAGGACATTCGCAGCTTCGACGGCGTCACCGGTGACCTCCACGTGGATGCTCCCCTCGGAGTACGACGGACCTACCAATACGAACCCAGGTCCATCACGAACCACGGACACCACGACGTCCCCCGTGTGCTCCAGGTCGCTCACGCTCACGGACCGCGCGCACGTCAACATAGGCGGCTGAACCGGCTCGCACTGCGACGGCCCTGAGAGCACGAGGAAGACCAGGGATGCCGTGAGCGGCCCAAACCGAATGATCACTCCAATACCGAGTTGCGATGCGTGCCCCTCAAGGACACGCCGAGGCACCACAACGTTGCTCGCGCAGGCGCATCATCGTGGAACGGAGCGATCGCCCTCTTCCGGTGGAGGCACGTCGTCGCTCTCCCGCGCGCGCCCAGCGTCGGCGATGACTTCTTCCGGACGCGGTGGGACCGTCTGGTCGTCCTCGAGGACCTCGAACTCATGGTCGGGCTGAACGCTCATGGTGGCCTCCCGCTCCAAGTCTACGAGCCACGTCGCAACGATGCCTGCCACGCGGAGCGAGCTCAGCGGCATACGGCATGGGCTGTTTTGTCAGAAACCGAGCCGCTGGAGCTGTTTCGGGTCGCGCTGCCAGTCCTTGGCCACCTTGACGTGGAGGTCGAGGAAGACCTTCTGGCCGAGGAGCGCCTCGATGGCCTTGCGAGAGTTCGTGCCGACCTCGCGCAGGCGCGAGCCACCCCGGCCGATGACGATCGCCTTCTGACTCGGCCGCTCGACGAAGACGTTGACGCGCACGTCGAGGAGCGGGTTGTCCTCGGGGCGCCCCTCGCGCTGCACCATCTCCTCGACGACGACAGCGAGCGAGTGCGGCAGCTCGTCACGGACGCCCTCGAGGGCCGCCTCGCGGACGAGCTCGGCGATCATGACCGCCTCCGGCTCGTCGGTGAGGACACCGTCCGGGTAGAGCTGCGGCGACTCCGGCAGGTAGGACGACAGGACGTCGCGAACCTCCTCGACCTGCTCGCCCGACACGGCTGAGCACGGGATGATCGCCTCCCAGTCCCCGAGCTGGTCGATGGCGATGAGGTGCTCGGCCACGCGCTCCCGGTCCACGGCGTCGGCCTTCGTGGCGATGGCGACGACGGGGCGACGACGGACGCGACGCAGCTCGGCCAGCTCCTTGGCGATGAACGTGTCCCCCGGGCCGATCCGCTGGTCGGCCGGAAGGCAGAAGCCGATGACGTCGACCTCGAGGAGCGTCTCGCGGACCAGGTCGTTGAGCCGCTCGCCGAGCAGGGTGCGTGGCTTGTGCAGGCCCGGGGTGTCCACGAGGATCAGCTGGGCCGTCGGCGTCGTGGCAATACCCCGGATCGTGTGCCGAGTCGTCTGCGGCTTCGAGCTCGTGATGGCGACCTTCTGCCCGACGAGGGCGTTGGTCAGCGTCGACTTGCCGGCGTTGGGCCGGCCGATGAGGCAGGCGAACCCGGCCCGGTAGCCCTGCTGGGAGTCGGGAGTCGAGTCGCCTCCGCTCGTCCGCCCTCCGTCAGGTTCGTGAGTGCCCATGGGCATCCTCCGTCTCGGGCGCCACGGCCGCCTCGGCCTCTTCGGATGTGGCGCGGTGCACGATGACCGACGCCACGCGGTGGCGGCGACCCGTCATCCGCTCGGCCGTCAGGGTGAGGCCGGACACGGTGCCGGACGAGCCGACGATGGGCACCCGGCCGATGACCTTGGTGAGGAGTCCGCCGACCGTGTCGACGTCCTCCTCGTCGATCGTCACGTCGAAGATCTCGGCGAGGTCGTCGATGTCCAGCGACGCCGGCACGCGCAGGGATCCGCCCTCGAGGGCCTCCACACCAGGCGACTCGCGATCGTGCTCGTCGGCGATCTCGCCGACGATCTCCTCGATGATGTCCTCGATCGTGATGAGCCCGGCGGTGCCACCGTACTCGTCGACGACGATGGCGAAGTGGTTCTGCTCGCGCTGCATCTCCCTGAGGAGGTCGTCGACGGGCTTGCTCTCGGGGATGAAGTGCATCGGCCGCATCACGACGGTCACCGGTTGGCGGGCGTCCTCCGGCGCGGCGTTGAGCCGGCGCGCGACGTCCTTGAAGTAGAGCAGGCCAAGGATGTCGTCCGTGTCCTGGCCGACGACGGGGATGCGGGAGAAACCGGAGCGTAGGAACAGTGACATCGCGCTGCGCAACGGCTTGTCGTGCTCGATGACGACCATGTCGGTGCGCGGGACCATGACGGCGCGCGCCACCGTGTCACCGAGCTCGAAGACGGAGTGGATCATCTCGCGCTCCTCGGCCTCGATGACCTCCGACTCCCCGGCCCTGTCGAGCAGGTCGCGCAGCTCCGACTCGGTCTGGAACGGGCCGTCGCGATAGCCCCTGCCAGGCGTCACGGCGTTGCCGAGGACGACGAGGAGCCGAGCGAGCGGGCCGAGCACCCGGTGCAGGCCGACCGCGAAGGGCGCGCTCCACAGTGCGACGGCCTCGAAGTTCTGCCGACCGAGGGTGCGCGGGGAGACGCCGACGATGACGAACGAGACGACCGCCATGATCGCGATGCTGAGGAGCAGCGCCTTGACCAACGAGTCCACCGCCTCGGCCACGGCGAGGGTGACGAGGACGGCCGTGGTCGCCTCGGCAACGACGCGGACAAACGCGATGACGGAGATGTAGGGGGGCGACTCGGCGACGACCGTCAGGAGGGACTTCGCGCCAGAGCGGCCCTCGTCGTAGAGCTCTTGGGCGCGGACGCGCGACATCCGGAAGATGGCGGCCTCGGCTGCCGACAGGAGGAAGGCGATGACGATGCTGATGAGGGCCGGAAGGACCAGTTGCGGGAACATCGGGTCGGGCCTCAGTTGACCGGTCTGTTGCGGGTGGCCAGGTAGGTCAGCAGGAGCTGCCGCTGGAGCTCGAACATCTCGCGCTCCTCCTCCGGCTCCGCGTGGTCGTAGCCGAGCAGGTGCAGGATGCCGTGCGTCGTGAGCAGGAGCATCTCCTCGATCGGCGCATGCCCGGCCTCGCCGGCCTGGCGCGCGGCCACGGACGGGCAGAGCACGATGTCGCCGAGGGTTCCCTCCTCGGGCTCCTGTCCCTCCTTGCCGGGTCGCAGCTCGTCCATGGGGAAGCTCATGACGTCGGTCGGCCCGGGCAGGTCCATCCACTGTTCGTGGAGCACCTCCATGGCGGGCTCGTCGACGAGCTTGATGCAGAGGTCGGCCTGAGGATGCACGCGCATCTGGTCCAGGACGTACCGGGCGCAGGTCAGCAGCTCGAGCTCATCGGCCGCTTCGTCGGTCTCGTTGAGGACGTCGATGCTCATGCGCGGTCTTCCTCTACCGCGGGGGCCTCCACAACAGACCGTGCCGTATGCCGCTGGGCTCGCCTCCGCTCGCCGGCCGGCTTGGCCTCCGCCTCCTTCGCCGCACGGGCGTCGCGGCGCCGCGCGCGGGCGTCCTCCCGGTCGTAGGCGTCGACGATGGCACTGACGAGCCGGTGGCGGACGACGTCGTTGGAGGTCAGCTCGGTGAAGTGGATGTCGTCGATGTCGCCCAGGATGTCGCGGACCACCCGTAGCCCGGACCGGGTGCCTCCCGGCAGGTCAACCTGGGTGATGTCACCCGTGACGACCATCTTGGACCCGAAGCCCAGCCGGGTCAGGAACATCTTCATCTGCTCCATCGACGTGTTCTGGGCCTCGTCGAGGATGATGAATGCAGAATTCAACGACCTACCGCGCATGTAGGCCAGGGGTGCGACCTCGATGGTGCCCGAGGCCATCAGTTTGGGGATCGTCTCGGGCGCGAGCATGTCGTGGAGCGCGTCGTAGAGCGGGCGGAGGTAGGGGTCGATCTTCTCGTTGAGCGTGCCCGGCAGGAATCCGAGTCGCTCGCCGGCCTCGACCGCGGGTCGCGTCAGGATGATGCGATCGACCTGGTTGGCCTGCAGGGCCGCCACCGCCTTGGCCATGGCGAGGTAGGTCTTGCCGGTGCCGGCGGGACCGATGCCGAAGACGATCGTGTGCTCGTCGATGGCGTCCACGTAGCGCTTCTGGTTCAGCGTCTTCGGCCGGACGGTGCGGCCGCGGTGGCTGACGATGTTCATCGTCAGGACATCGGCAGGCCGCTCCGCCGTCTGGTCGCGGAGCATCGAGATGGAGCGCTCGACGGCGTCGCGGTTCAGTGGCTGCCCCGCCTCCACGATGACGAGGAGCTCGTCGAGGAGCCGGTCGATGATCTCGAGCTCTCCCGCCGGCCCCTGAAAGGTCATTTCGTTGCCGCGGACGTGGGTGTCGACCAGCGGGAACTGACGTTCCATGGTTCGTAGCAGCTCGTCGCGCGGACCGAGCAGGGACACCATCTCGATCGGCGGCGGCATCTCCCTGGTCAGCCGGTGGGCCTCCCGGGGATCCGCCGTGACGGGAAGGTCGGTATCGAACGGATCATCGGCGTCAGTCATCGTGGATCCGAGTCTACGTGGGCAGACCCGACGACCTCACCACGAAATCGGCGAGGTCACGGCTCTGCTGGACCCGCGACGGCTCGTGGACGTACATCATGTGGCCCGCCTCGTAGTACGCGTGCTCGATGTTGGCCCGGAGGGTCTCCGGCAGCCGGAGCTTGGCGAAGACGTCCTCGGCAGCGAAGTGAGGCGTGGCGCCGTCGTAGTAGCCGTAGGAGACATGGACCCGCAGATGCGGATTCTGGCGCATCGCACGCTCCAGAGCGGTCCGACACGTCCACGGGGCGGCCCTCGAAGTCCTTGAACGACCACGGCATGACCCGCGAGGTGATCTGCTCGTAGTGCAGGTCGGAGGCGTAGCCGAGGTCCTCTCGGACGTAGTGGTTCCACGCGGCGGCGTACGGGCCCATGATCGCGTCGTGGGAGGGGTCGGCGTCCATGTTCTCGGCGATGGCACTGGCTGCCGGCCCGGTGAACCGGGCGTCGAGGCGCCCCACGGACAGCCGCTGGTCACGGAGCAGCTCAGTGAAGTACCGCCAGTGCTCGATCCTCAGATCGCACCGGTCGATGTAGTCCTCCGACAGGCCGGAGAGGCGGGCCACCGTGGAGACCGCCTCCGCTCGCTCGTCGGGACTCAGCCGGGCACCTCGGGAGAGGACCCACGGAAGGTCGCGAGCGGCATACGCCTCCGCTTCCTGGAGGACCGAGCGCAAGGAGCGCCGCCCGTGCTTCCCGTGGTAGTGCGCGATGGCGGCGTACGTCGGCAGGTAGAGCGCGTGCGCACGGTCGTTGCGCTGCTTCTCGAAGTCGATCGACGACAGGTCGAGAACGCTGCTGATGAGGATGAGCCCGTTGAGATACATGCCGTAGCGGTCCTGCAGGTGGGCGGTGAGGGCCGCCCCGCGAAGCGTGCCGTAGGACTCCCCCGCGACGAACTTCGGCGACATCCAGCGCTTGTTGCGGGACGTCCAGAGCCGGATCAGCTCGCCGACGTGCTCGATGTCGCGCTGGTAGCCGTGGTAGTCGCCGGGCTTGCCGCCCTCGACGGCCCGCGACCAGCCGGTCGACATCGGGTCGATGAAGACGAGGTCCGCGACCGTGAGCAGGGACTCGGGATTGTCCGCCAGGCCATAAGGCGGCGGCTCGAGGTGGCCGACGTCGCCCATGACCACCCGGCGCGGTCCCAGGAGACCCAGGTGAAGCCAGACGCTCGAGCTGCCGGGACCGCCGTTGAAGGCGAAGACCACCGGGCGCGTGCGCGGGTCGGCGCCGTCGAGGGTGTAGGTGGTCATGGAGATCTCGGCGCGCGCCTTGTGGCCTCGGAAGGTGCCGTCCTTGTGCTCCTCCTCGCGCAGCACGACCCGGCCAGCGGTAGCGGTGTAGGCCAGCTTGCGCCGGCCGACGCGGAGCTGGTGATGCGTCGTGACGAGGTCATCCTTCGGCTCCGGCGGCTCAGGCGACTTGCCGTCCGATTCCTTGCCGTCCGAGTTTTTGGCGTCCGATTCCTTGGCGGTCGTGTCGGCGGGCTTGTCCTCGCGCCGTTCCGGGTTCTCGTCGCCGAGCGGCTTGCCCGCCGGGTTCTCGTCCGGCATCAGCGCTCCGTGAAGGTCTTGCCGCCCAGGACGTGGGCGTGGGCGTGGAAGATCGTCTGGCCGGCGTCGGTGCCCGTGTTGAAGACGAGCCGGTGGTGCTCGGCCACTCCCTCCGTGGCCGCGACCTCGGCGACGAGCGCGAAGAGTGCCTCCAGATCCACTGGGGAGGCGGCCGCCAGCGCCCCGATGGTCGGCTCGTGGCGCCTCGGCACGACGAGCACGTGCACGGGAGCCGCCGGGTTGATGTCACGGAAGGCGACGGCGCGCTCGCTCTCGGCAACCCGGTCCGAGGGGATCTCGCCGGCGATGATCTTGCAGAAGAGGCAGTCGTCCTGGTGGGGAGTGGCGGTCATGGTCGCCACCATAGGGATGTCAACCGAACCACGCACCTGGGCGTCCCTTCATCGTGAGAACGTGGGGCATGGCTGCGACTTGGCACGACGCCGAGGACCGCGCGTCGTCGGGGGGTGACCAACCCTCTCCGGAGAGGGGCGCGTCCCCGACCGACCTTCCTGACGACCCGGACCGGGCGATCACGGAGCTCTATGCCGCGCACTGGCATCGGCTCGTGCGGCTCGCGTGGTTGCTGCTCCATGACCAGGGCGCCGCGGAGGATGCCGTGCAGGACGCCTTCGTGGCGACGCACCGCAACTGGCGCTCCATCCGGCAGACCGGAGGAGCCGTGGGCTACCTCCAGACTGCGGTCGTCAACACCTGCCGCTCGGTCCAACGCCACCAGGTCGTCGTCGACCGGCAACGGGCGCGGGATGTCGGCGCTGGGGACCTTCCGGGCCGGCGGAGCGCCGACAGCGCCGAGACCCAGGTGCTCCATGCCACCGAGCGAGGCGCGATGATCGAGGCGCTGCGCAGCCTGCCCGGTCGTCAGCGAGAGGTTCTCGTCCTTCGCTACTACGCCGACCTGTCCGAGGCGCAGATCGCGGAAGCGTTGGGGATCGCGCCAGGTTCGGTCAAGGCCCATGCCCACCGAGGTCTCAGCTCGCTCCGGCAAGGCATGCCCCCGCGAGGCCCCCAGCAGTCCGTCAACCCAGATGTGGAGCAGTCATGAACTCCGACGACAGCCGTCGACGGACCGACCCCGACGCAGAGACCGATGCAGCGACCGCGTTGAGCGGCGCGGACCTGCGGCAGGTCGAGATGGGACTGCGCGACGCGCTGGCCGCCGACGCGCGGTCCATCCAGCCCGGCGAGCGCCTCGACGCGATCCTCTCCGAGGCCCACGAGGCCGGCCCGGTCGGAGGCCAGCACCCGTCCGCACAGCAACGGTGGTCGATTCTCGCGGCGGCGGCTGCGGTCGCGCTCGTGGCCGGAGGGACCCTCTGGCTCGCCGGTCGCGCCGACTCACCGACACCACCACCGGCCGGCACCCCGAGCGCCACGGTGACCACGACCGCGCCGTCGCCATCGGTGACGACGCAGCCGGCCCCACCATCCACCTCGGCGCCCATGATCCCTGTTCCCCCGAACACGCCTCCGGCGACGACCGCCCCAACGGGCTCCATCGACGGCATGCCGGTGTACTGGATCGGCGAGTCGGGCGGAGCGCCGCGGCTGTTCCGCGAGTTCCGCACGGTGCCGGACACCGGCGGGCCGGTCGACTCGGCGGTGACCGCCATGACGGCCATGCAGCCGCTCGACCCCGACTACTCCTCGCCCTGGCGACCCGCGTCCCGCGTGGATGTCACGCGTCAGGGCGACGGGCTGACCGTGGACCTCTCGGCCGATGCCATCTCGGGGACGGACGTCGGCAGCGAGCTCGCCCAGCGGGCCGTGCAGCAACTCGTCTACACCGCAACAGCTGCGGCCCAGGTTGCCGGGACCCCCGCCCGGACCGTCACGATCCTCGTCGACGGGAAGCCGGCCGACGCCTGGGGTGCCGTGCGACTCGGCGAGCCGACCGCGCGGGCGCCGCAGGCCGAGGTCCAGTCGCATGTCTGGGTGCTCGCGCCTGAGGAGGGGCAGATGCTGTCGACCCGTCGTGTGCAGTTCAAGGGCTTCGGCACCTCGTTCGAGGCCAACTTCCTGTGGCAGATCACGCGGCAGGACGGCACCGTCGTGGCCGAGGGAAACGCCATGGGTGGTACGGGCACTGGCGGGTTCGGGGAGTTCGCGTTCGAGCGGACGCTGCCTGCAGGCGACTACGTCGTCAGGATGTCGACGGATGACCCGTCCGGTGGCGCCGAAGGTGGCGGTGCCCACGTCGACACGAAGTCGTTCACCGTCGGCTGACGCCGCCCGCTCCACCCACCGCAACACACCCAACGATCGAGTGTGCATCTTCTGTGCTACCAGCTCTCCCTCCCCTTCGGCAGAGTGGGCAGTAGGTGCACACTCGATCCACTAGCGCCAGCGGGACCGGGCGTTGAGCACCGCCAGCGCGGCCGGCCCGGCCGATGACGATCGCAGGATCGTCGAACCGAGCCGCACGGTCCGGGCACCCGCTGCCTCCAGAGCCTCAAGCTCGCGGTCCGAGATCCCACCCTCGGGCCCGACAACGACCAGCACATCGCCGGACTCCGGCACCTCCACGCCTGCGAGCGGCCTCGTCGAGTCCTCGTGGAGGACGAGCGTCAGCGCAGACGTGCCAACCCGGCCGACCAGCGAAGGGAGGTCGACCGGGGAGGAGGTGAGCGGCATACGGGCTCGTCGGGACTGCTTCGATGCCCGGGTCACGACGGAGGCCCACTTCGCCAAGGACTTGGCGGCCCGGTCGCCTCGCCACACGACGATCGAGCGCTCGGCTGCCCACGGCACCACCTCGTCGACGCCGAGCTCGGTCGCCGCCTCGATCGCCTGCTCGTCGCGATCGCCCTTGGCCAGGGCCTGGACGAGAACGAACCGCACGGCCGGCTCCGGCTCGTCGACGACGTCGAGGACCCTGCCCCGCACCGACGTCTTGTCGACCTGCTCCGCCTCCGCGAGCACGCGACGACCGAGCCCGTCGGCCACGAAGTAGCGCTCCCCCACTCGGACCCGGACGACAGCCGCCGCGTGCCGCCCCTCGTCACCGTCGAGGACGACGGTTGCACCCGGCGTGACGGCAGCGAGCCCGGCCGCGTCGCCGAGGAAGAGCTGATGGGTCACGCGACGACCCTCACTTCTCCTTGAAGGCGTCTCGGATCTTGCCGAAGAGCCCCTTGTTGGGCGTCAGCCGGCCCTCGGGCCGCTCCTCGCCGCGCAGGGCAGCGAACTGCCGGAGCAGGTCCTCCTGTTCCTCCGTGAGGCGCGTCGGCGTCACGACCGTGGTGTGGACGAGCAGGTCGCCGCGCCCGCCATGGCGCAGGTGGGTGACCCCGAGGCCACGGAGCGTGATGACGTCACCGCTCTGGGTGCCGGGCTTGATCTCGAGGTCCTGCATCCCGTCGAAGGTCGACAGCTTGAGCGTCGTGCCCAGCGCCCCAGCCGCCATGGGCAGCTCGATCATGCAGTGCAGGTCGTCGCCGCGGCGGGTGTACGTGTCGTGCCCCGTGACGCGGATCTCGACGTAGAGGTCACCCTGCGGTCCGTTGCCATGTCCGACCTCGCCCTCGCCGGTCAGCTGGATCCGGGTGCCCGTGTCAACGCCGGCGGGCACCTTGAGCTTGAGCGTGCGACGGGTGCGGACCCGGCCGTCGCCGGAGCAGTCGTGGCAGGGATCGGTCAGCGTGGAGCCGAAGCCCTGGCAGTTGACGCATGGCCGGGACGTCATGACCTGGCCGAGGAAGCTGCGCTGGACCTGCTGGATCTCGCCCCGACCCCGACAGATGGGGCAGGTCTGGCGACCGGTGCCGGGCTCGGCTCCGTCGCCACCGCAGCGCGAGCAGCCGATCGCCGTGTCGAGGGTCAGCTCCTCCTCGGAGCCGAACACCGCCTTGGCGAGGTCGATGTCGAGCCGGACGAGCGCATCCTGGCCGCGCTGCACCCGGGGACGCGGCCCCCGCGTGCCGGCCGTCGCGCCCGCCCCGAAGAAGGCATCCATGACGTCGCTGAACGAGAAGCCGGGTCCGGTGCCGAAGCCCGCTCCGGCCGCGGCGAACGGGTCGGCGCCCAGGTCGAACGACCGCCTCTTGTCCGGGTCGGAGAGGACGTCGTACGCCTGGGAGACGCGCTTGAACTCCTCCTCCGCCTCGGGCCCGGGATTGACGTCGGGGTGCAGCTTGCGGGCGAGCCGACGGTAGGCCTTCTTGATCTCCTCCTGACTTGCGTCACGGGAGACACCGAGGACGGCGTAGTAGTCGTTCAAGCGGGTGGTTCCTGTCATCTTCGTCTGGCGTCCAAGTCGGGTGTCGAGGGTCGGTCGGTGGTCGGTCAGTCGTCTTTCATGGTGCCGCGCCGGGCCGAGGGCCCTGGTTCACCTCGTGCAACGAATGGTCATCCCGTGTGGTTCTCGTCGAGGATCTCCGACACGTAGCGGGCAACGGCCCTGACCGAGGCCATGGTCGTCGGATAGTCCATGCGGGTCGGGCCGAGCACGCCCAGGCTGGCCACGCGCTCCAGACCGGACCCGTACCCGATGGAGACGAGTGAGGTCTTCTGGAGTCCGGTGACCGGGTTCTCGGAGCCGATCCGGACCGAGACGGCGCCCGGGTCGTCACCGAGCTGTCCGAGCAGGCGCAGCAGCACCACATGCTCCTCGAGGGCCTCAAGGATCGGGCCGATGGACGTCGCGAAGTCGCCACCGGGTCGGGCCAGGTTCGCCTGTCCGGCGAGCACGACCCGCTCCTCCCGCTCCTCGACGAGGGCATCGGTCAGAGCCGACACGATGGCCTCGACGACCGGGCGCTCGTCAGCACGAGCGTCCTCCACGAGGTGGCGCAGCTCCGTCGCGGCGACGGTGAAGGGCACGCCCGCAGCCACCTCGTTGAGCGAGGCCCGCAGGCGGGCGAGGAGCTGCTCACCATCGCTGCCGGTGGGCAGGGCGCGGACCTCGACGACCCGCTGCTCGACCCGACCGGTGTTGACGATGAGGATGACCATCAGGTGCGTGACGCCGACCGGGACGAGCTCGATGTGCCGGACCGTGGACCGCGTCAGTGAGGGGTACTGCATGACGGCCACCTGGCGCGTCAGGCCCGCGAGCAGGCGCACAGTGCGGTCGACGACGTCGTCGAGGTCGACAGCTCCCTCGAGGAACTGGCTGATCGCCCGGCGCTCCCCCGCGCTCAGCGGCTTGATCTGGCTCAGGCGGTCGACGAAGACCCGATATCCGGCGTCGGTGGGCACCCGGCCGGCGGAGGTGTGCGGCGCGTGGATCAGCCCCTCCTCCTCGAGCTGGGCCATGTCGTTGCGCACGGTCGCAGCGCTGACCCCGAGGTGGTGGCGGTCGACGAGCGCCTTGCTGCCCACGGGCTCGGAGGTCTGGACGTAGTCCTGCACGATGGCACGGAGCACCATGAGCTTGCGCTCCTCGCTCATTCCTCACCTCCCGCTGGCACTCACGTCACTCGAGTGCCAAGTCTACGTCGTGGCATTCCCCCTCGCGAATGCCTCGCCCCCACGGCCGTCTTGGTCGAGTGTGCACTCAACGCCCGGCGTCTACTGCACACTCGACGGCAGACTCGACCGAGAGGAAGGCGGTCGAGGGCGGCACGAAGTGCACACTCGACCGAGAGGGGCGGGGCACCCGCGTGGCGGTCCCGCTGGGAGCGAGCCCAGCGGCATACGCTCCATGATCGTGTCGCACCACGATCGTTACGGCTCTGACGTCCTCTCCGGTGACTGGCGAGCGCCCCGGCGCGGCCGCTCGGTCGACGTGCCCGCCGAGGCCGGCGTCGTCGTCGAGGAGGTCGAGACCGGCTGGGTCGGCGCGGTCGTGCGGGTGGAGAAGGCGGGCGGCATGCACGTCGTCACGCTCGAGGACCGCCGCGGTCGGGTGAAGGCCTTCCCCCTGGGGCCGGGGTTCCTCATCGATGGCAGGCCGGTCACCCTGACCAAGCCCCTCGCTGCCGCGTCCGCCGCGCTCGACGCCACCCGCAAGGCGCAGTCCCGCACCGCGAGCGGGTCCGTCGCCGTGCACGGCGCCGCAGCCAAGGTGGCGAGCGGGTCACGGATCTATGTCGAGGGCCGCCACGATGCCGAGCTCGTCGAGAAGGTCTGGGGCGACGACCTGCGCATCGAGGGCGTCGTCGTCGAGATGATGGACGGCGTCGACGACCTGGCCGGCATCATCGCGGACTTCCACCCGGGCCCGGCCAGCGGCTCGGCGTTCTCGTCGACCACCTCGTGCCGGGCACCAAGGAGGCCAGGATCGTGGCGCAGGCCCGGGCGCTCCCCGGGCTCAAGGACCACGTGAAGATCCTGGGGCACCCCTACGTCGACGTCTGGCAATCGGTGCGGCCCGCGCGCCTGGGGTGGGAGCAGTGGCCCGTCATCCCTCGCGGGGTGTCGTGGAAGCACGGGATCTGCGCGGCCCTGGGCTGGCCCCACGAGTCCCAGGCCGACATCGCCCACGCCTGGAAGCGGATCCTCGGCACCGTGCGCACCTACGCCGACCTCGAGCCGGCCCTCCTGGCCAGCGTCGAGGAGCTGATCGACTTCGTCACCGACGTGGCGGAGCGATGAAGCGCCGCACGAGCGTCTCCTTGATCGACGTGAACGGCGGATAGATGGCCGCGAGGAGGTCGGGCTTCGCGGGCACGTCCAGCACCGGCTTGGCGTGGCTGAAGAGCGCGATCGACTCCTCGCCGTG
This sequence comes from uncultured Actinomycetota bacterium, assembly GCA_963754395.1. GTDB lineage: Bacteria > Actinomycetota > Actinomycetes > Actinomycetales > Dermatophilaceae > Intrasporangium. Next base: position 25,021 of record CAVWGJ010000020.1, read on the forward strand.
GTACTTGCCCATCCCGCTCGCACCGACCCCGCCGAAGGGTAGGGACGGGGCCCCCATGTGGACCAACGGCGCGTTGAACGTCAGCGCGCCCGACGACGTGTCCCGGATGAAGCGGCGCTTCGTCTCGCCGCGGGAGGTGAACACGTAGAGGGCGAGGGGCTTGTCCCTCGCGCTGATGAACTCGACTGCCGCGTCGACGCCGCTGACCTCGATGAGGGGCAGGATCGGGCCGAAGATCTCCTCCTGCATGGCCAGATGGTCACCGTCGACGCCATCGAGCACGGTCGGCTCGATGTAGCGGGACTCGGAGTCCGTCCCCCCTCCCCGGACCACGTGGTCCTCGGTGATGAGGCGGGAGATCCGACCGAAGTGACGGTCGTTGACGATCCGGCCGTAGGCGTCCGACTGCGAGGGGTCCTCGCCGTAGAAGTCGCGGATCGCCTTGTCCAGCAAGGGCTTCAGCGCGTCCAGCACGGGTCGCGTGGCGATGACGTAGTCCGGCGCCACGCAGGTCTGCCCGGCGTTGGTGTACTTGCCCCACACGATGCGGCGCGCGGCCGTGTCGAGGTCGACTCCATCATCGACGAAGGCCGGCGACTTGCCGCCAAGCTCGAGCGTCACCGGCGTGAGGTGGCGCGCCGCCGCTTCGAGAACGACCCGCCCCACGGTGCCGTTGCCGGTGAAGAAGATGTGGTCCCACGACTGGGTGAGCAGCTCGGTCGTCTCCTGGACGCCGCCCTCGACGACGCGGACCGCCGTCGGGTCGACATAGCGGGGCAGCAGCCGAGCCAGCGTGGCCGACGTCGCCGGGGCCACTTCACTCGGCTTGAGGACAACCGCATTGCCTGCAGCAAGCGCACCGGCGAGGGGGGTCAGGGCGAGCTGGACCGGGTAGTTCCACGGGCTGATGACGAGCACGACGCCCAAGGGTTCGCGGACCACCTTCGCGCGGGCCGGGCGCATCCAGAGCGGGAGTGGCGCCGACCGTGGCCTGGTCCAGGACTTGAGCTCCTTGAGGACGTGGGTGATCTCGTTGGAGGTGTAACCGAGCTCGGTGATCCACGACTCGGCCGCGTGCTTGCCGAGGTCGGCGTCGAGCGCCTCGACGAAGGCGCCCTCCTGCTCCGAGAGCATGCGTCGCAGCCCCGTCAGCTGGGCCGTTCGCCAGGCGAGCGCCTTGGTCGTGCCGGTGCCGAACACACCTCGCAGCTCATCGACCAGCCGGGCGGCGTCGAGCGGGTCGCGGCCGTCGGCTCCTGCTGCTGGCGGGCGGATCGTCTGGGTCATCCTGCTCCTTACGCAATCAGTCGGTGCACGACCGTGTCGGCGAGCAACCGGCCCTGTCGCGTCAGCACGACCCGGCCGCCGCCCACCGCCGCAGGCCCGTCAACGAGCCCGTCGGCGATCAGGTCCGCAACGGCCGCACGTCCTGATACTCGCAGGTAATCAAGCGGAAGTCCCTCGATGATCCGTGTGCCGAGCAGCACAGTCTCGTCGTAGCGCTGTTCCCCGGTCAGCGTCTCCCGACCCTGCGCCGGCGACTGCCCGGCCGCCAGCCTGGCGGCGTAGGCGGCGGGGTGCTTGACGTTCCACCACCGCACACCGCCGATGTGGCTGTGCGCACCCGGACCGATCCCCCACCAGTTCGCGCCCGACCAGTAGGCGACGTTGTGCCGGCATCGGGCCTGCTCCGACCGGGCCCAGTTGCTCACTTCGTACCAGTCGTAGCCGGCCGTCGCCAGCACCTCGTCCGCGAGCTCGTACTTGTCCGCCTCGTCGTCGTCCTCGGGCATCGGGACCTGGCCGCGCCGCACCTGGGCGGCCAGCTTGGTGCCCTCCTCGACGACGAGCGCGTAGGCGGAGATGTGATCCGGCTCCAGCGCGATGGCCACGTCGAGGCTGCGCCGCCAGTCGTCGAGCGACTCCCCCGGCGTCCCGTAGATGAGGTCCACGCTGACCTGCATCCCGGCCGCTCGGACCGCATCGACCGCGCGCGCGACGTTGTCGGGGTCATGGGTCCGCTCGAGGGTCGCGAGCACGTGCGGCACCGCCGACTGCATCCCGAGCGAGACCCGGGTGAAGCCTCCGGCCGCGAGCTCGGCCAGCGAGTCCGGCGTCACGGAGTCGGGGTTGGCCTCCGTCGTGACCTCTGCGTCGGGGGTGAGCCCAAAACGAGTCCGTATGCCGCTGAGTATCCTCACGAGGTCACGTGACCTCAGCATCGTCGGAGTTCCACCACCAACGAAGACCGTTGAGACAGTGGGCGGCTCGGCCCCAACCACGGTGCGGGCCAGGTCGAGCTCGGCGAGCGCGGCATCGGCATAGGTGTCGAGACCGATCGACGGCCCCGACCCGTCTCGAGCGGCAAGCTCGGTCAGCGTGTAGGTGTTGAAGTCGCAGTAGCCGCACCGGACCCGGCAGAACGGCACGTGCACGTAGATGCCCAGGTCAGTGGCAGCGAGGCCCGCCAGGGCCGAGCTCGAGAGCTCGCCCGACGCGGGTGGGGCGTCTCCGTCGGGGAGCGAGCTGGGCGGCATACGGCCATTGTCTCAGGCGGCAGGGCGCCCGTTGGACACGCGCGCGCGGGCGCGAGGATCACCCCGAGTGCGTCGTGACGCCGTAGCGGGCCCGCGACGCGAGCGCCCACCGGGCGGCAGGGACGCTGACGAGTGCGATGCCGACCATGATGCCGGCGAGCATGAGCCACCCCCGCTCGCCCTGCTCGACGCAGAAGAACGTCACGACGGGCGGACCGATGACGGCCATGACGGAGAAGCCCAGGCCGGCGAAGCCCTGGTACTGACCCTGCCGCTCGTGCGGGGCGAGACCGAGCTGGAGGCCCCACTGGCCACCGGAGCCGATCATCTCGCCGACGACGTGGACCAGCGAGCCGGCGACGAGCACGACGATGGCGATCCAGTAGCTGCCCCGATCCGCGACCGCGACGATGGCGAACCCGGCTGCGATCCAGAGGGATCCGCGCACGAGCGCCTTCGCGCCGGCTTCCACGGAGTCGGACCGCCGCGAGAAGCGCACCTGGAACAGCGCGACCATCGCGGTGTTGACGATGAGGAGCACCGCGACCATGACCGTGGGAGCCTCGGTGTGCTCGGAGATGTAGAGCGCCAGGCCGAGCTCCATGACGAAGAAATGCAGGGCGTAGAGGCCCGGTCAGGGCGCTGATGACGACGTACGGCCAGTCGCGCAGGACCGCGAGGCGGGGCTCGCCCGCGGACCGCTCGTGCGGCGGCAGGTGCGGCAGCCGAGTGCTGTTCCACGCCGCGACGGCCGTGAAGACGGCGTTCAGCACGAAGACCGCCACGTAGGCCCACGCCTCGTCGACGATCAGGGCGACACCACCGAAGACGGAGCCGAGCCCGAGGGCGGAGTTCGTCACGGCTCGCAGGTACGCCTTGAAGAGCACACCCCGGCCGCCCGTCGCCAGCTGCGCGATGACGCCCTGGTTGACCGCGCCGGCGCCTCGCTCGAAGAACGCGAGCGCGCCGAGCAGGAGAGCCAGCACGAGCGGAGACCGGGCGAGGACCGGCGGGGCGCTGAACAGGGCCGCACCGCTCATGAAGAGGGTGAGCATCTCTCGTGGGCCTCGGGTGTCACCGAGGTGGCCGGCGGGCACCTGCACGACGATTCCGACGAGGGCCCCCACGGACATGGCGAGGCCGACCTCAGTGGGGCTGAAGCCGACCTGTCGGGTGAAGTAGAGCGCGCTTGTCGTCAGGACGGCCCCCGCGCCGAACCGGTTCGCGAACGAGCTGAGAGCGAGGATCCGCAGATCCGGGTCGACGGGAATCCCCCGGTGGGTGAGCTTCTCGCCCTGGCTCGCGTCCGCAGTCGTCGTCATTGCCTCGCCTCATGATAGATATCTTGACGTCAAGATATCTCGCGTTCACGAGGGCGAGGCAAGCGATTAAAGCGGATCGCTTATCGTCGTAAGGGTGTACCAACCGAGCTGGATCGACCTTAGCGGCGTCGTCAACATGCGCGACCTCGGCGGTCTGCCGACCGAGGGCGGAGACGTCGTGCGCCACCGCCGCCTGCTGCGGTCCGACAACCTGCAGGACCTGTCAGCGGGCTCGGTCAGCGCACTGCTCGAGCAGTACCGCCTCACCGACGTCGTCGACCTGCGCACCCACGTCGAGGTCGCCAAGGAGGGCGACGGGCCGCTCCGCGCCACGGCGGTGCGCCACCACCACTTCACCCTCTACCGCGAGGACACCCAGGAGTCGGGCATCCCGGCAGCCGAGCGGGTCCTGCCGTGGGAGCTCGACGAGAAGGAGGCTACGGCACGGCGCGGGCAGCGCGAGAAGCGTGGGCGCAGCCACGACGAGTTCTGGTCCGAGCACTACCTGTCCTATCTCTCGACCCGCCCGGACTCCGTCGTCGCCGCGCTGCACGCCATTGCCGGCAGCGAAGGGGCCGCCATCGTCCACTGCGCCGCCGGGAAGGACCGGACCGGCACAATCGTCGGGCTCGCCCTGAAGATCGTCGGAGTGCCGGATGACGTCGTCATCGCCGACTTCGCCGCGTCGGCGCAGAAGGTCCCGTTGATCCTCGAGCGGCTGCGCCTCAGGCCCGCCTACGCCGAGAACATGAGGAACAAGACGGTGGCGCAGCAGTCACCGACCACCGAGACGATGCGGTTGCTGCTGGGTGCGCTCGAGGCGCGGCATGGCGGCGTGCACGGTTGGCTGAGCAGCCAGGGCTGGACGAGCCAGGACACCGAGCGCATGCGCCACAAGCTCCTCGGCTGAGCCGCCGCCCACCTCCCGGTTCGAGGTATTCCTCGGCTCCATGGAGCGGACTTCTACCTCGAACCGATTACCTCGAACGGATCGGCTCACCTCACGGTGAACTGCTTGGTGTCCACCGCCGGTCCGGGTCCCTCCCCGCCTGACGGGTCATCGGTGACGAGCTCCACCACGTACTTGCCCGGAGGCAGCTTCGCCGAGAACCGCACTGTCCCAAATGTTCCCATCGAGCCACCCATCGCGGTTCCACGCTTCTCGACCCTCACGTCCAAGCCATGGACCTTCCACGTGAAGGTCCCCTCGAACGAGGTCCCGTAGCCGGTGAAGTTGACCACGCCGGCACGGACGACGTCACCCTCCTGGGGGTTCACGACCCAGGCCTGCGCCTGCACGTCGGCCCGTGGTGCGCGCTCCCAACGTCCTTCGAGACGGACGAGATCCCAGGCGTCATACCGCTGGCCGCCGACCGTGATGACCACGGAATGCGCGTCGCTTCCGGCGCGCTCGCTCGCAGCGAGCGCGGTGTAGACAAGCTGCTGGATCGCCACCGGAGCCAGCTCCTTGCCGACCGTGGTGCTGCGGAAGGCATCGGCCGATACGTCCACCATGAGAGTGGCGGCGTCCTCAGTCACCCAGACCCGGGAGGCCGAACGCCACGGGTTGAAGTAGTCCGGGTCCAGCGGAGTGAGCCGCATCATCGCGGAGATGGACGACGAGATCGGTCCGTCGATCTTGCGGATCGTGCGGAACTCGCGGAAGAGCTTGTAGTACCCCTGCGACTCGCCGACGAAGTACACCGGCATCCCGGTCAGCGTCGTGCGGGTCGTCGGCGAGGTTGTCGGTTCCGGCGGGGGTTCCGTTGTCGGCGCCGTCGCCGTGGGGGTGGGCGTGACGGTACCGGTCGCTCCCGGAGTGCTCGGCGATGTCCCGCATCCTGCCAGAGCCACGAGGGCTACAGCGAGGACGCCCACCCACATCCGCATCGCACGCCGCCGCTTGGCCTTCATGACTCCTCCTATCCTCGAATCCCCTCACTTCCAGTGCACGGCTGGTGGGATGGTGAGGCTAGGGTCGAACGTCCGCCTTTCTGCGCGCGAGCGGGCTACCCGCCGGCGTAGGTGCCGAAGCTCCAGCGGTTGCCCTCGCCGTCGGCGATGGAGAAGCCCCGCGAGCCGTAGTCGGTGTCCTCCATCGGCCGCACGACCCGCACGCCGAGCTGGTGGGCCCGGGCCCACACCGCGTCGGGGTCGTCGACGACGACGTAGACATTGGCCCCACCGCGGGGCGTCGCGAACGCGTCATCCTCCTTGCCGCGCGAGTGGACCATGACTCGCCCGCCCTCCGGCCACATCATCTCGCTGTGGGTCACGGTTCCGTCGTCCTCCTGGACGAGGATGCCCTCGGCGAAGCCGAGCGCCCGCAGCCAGGCCCGTGCACCGAGGGCGTCGTCGTAGCTGATCCCCGCCCAGATGTTGTGGTCGGTCCGAGTGGTGATTCCCTGTGTCTGAGTAGCCATGCCGCCACGGTCGCACGCCGCGCGGGGCCCGGTCTTGGACGAAAGCGAACTCGGGGGCAGGCCGATCAGTCCGTATGCCGCTGAGCTGGGTCGGTCTCGCGACTGGCGTTCGCGAGAACGTCCTGGCGCCTCCACCGCGCTGGTGACGTCCCTGCGAGGGCGCGCCAGTCACGTGTCAGATGGCCCTGGTCCGCATAGCCACAGTGGACGGCGACCTCGGCGAGCGATGCACCCCCGGCTGCCACGAGCGGCACGGACCGCTCGAACCGGCTCACCTTGGCGACCGCCTTCGGGGTCAGGCCGAACTCGGCTGCGAACTGCTGCTGGAGGTGCCGCATCGACCAGCCCAGCCGACCCGCCACCTCGCTGATCGCGACCGAGCCGCGAGTACGACGGATGAGCCGCCAGGCCTCGGCCACCTCCCCCCGGGGATCTCGGTCCCCGTCTCCCCCGGTGCGCCCGGCGCCGAGGCGAAGGAGGAGCAGGCGCTCGACGAGCTCGAATCGTCGGTCCCACGAGTCGGTCTCGTGCAGCTGCTCCCGAAGCCGGTCCGCATCGACGCCGAGGACGTCACCGAGCTCGAACGACCCGTCCGCGATCTCCGCAGCCCGGCAGCCGAAGAGCGCCCGTGCCGCACCCGGACGGAGCGCGAGCTGGACGCCGTGCTGGTTGCCGTCGTGGTGGATGTGGCTCGGCGCGGCGGACAGGCCCGCGAGGACGGAGCCGTACGTGCTCGGGTCACCCAGCGGGTCTGAGACGGTCAGCGGGGCATCAAGGGGGATGACGATTGTGAGCGAGCTGGACGGCATACCGACATGGACGCCGGGAGGGAAGCCGGTCATCCGGTAGCCCACGGCACGCTCAACCCACGGCGCGAGGGCCGGGCTGACGACGTGCTCGTGGTGCTCGGCGTGGGGCAGCACCACTCCACCGTAACGGCGTGCGCTGCTACTTCTTGGCCTTGTCGCCCGCGTCGCTGGAGAGTGCGGCGATGAAGGCCTCTTGGGGGACCTCGACCCGCCCGACCATCTTCATCCGCTTCTTGCCCTCCTTCTGCTTCTCGAGCAGCTTGCGCTTGCGGCTGATGTCGCCGCCGTAGCACTTGGCGAGCACGTCCTTGCGGATCGCGCGGATGTTCTCGCGGGCGATGATCCGCGAGCCGATCGCGGCCTGGATCGGCACCTCGAACTGCTGCCGCGGGATGAGCTCCTTGAGCTTGGTCGCCATCAGGACGCCGTAGGCGTACGCCTTGTCCTTGTGGACGATCGCCGAGAAGGCGTCGACGGGCTCGCCCTGCAGGAGGATCTGGACCTTGACGAGGTCGGCGACCTGCTCGCCGTCCGGCTCGTAGTCGAGCGAGGCGTAACCACGGGTCCGCGACTTCAGCTGGTCGAAGAAGTCGAAGACGATCTCCGCGAGCGGCAGCGTGTAGCGCATCTCGACGCGGTCCTCGGAGAGGTAGTCCATGCCGCGCAGCTGCCCGCGCTTCTGCTGGCAGAGCTCCATGATCGCCCCGACGAACTCGCTCGGGGCCAGGATCGTCGCGCGGACGATCGGCTCGCTCACCGAGGCGATCTTGCCCTCGGGGTACTCGCTCGGGTTGGTGACGTGGACCTCGGAGCCGTCGTCCATCGTCACGTCGTAGACGACGTTGGGCTGGGTCGAGATGAGGTCGAGGTTGAACTCCCGCTCGAGCCGCTCGCGGACGATCTCGAGGTGGAGCAGGCCGAGGAAGCCGCACCGGAAGCCGAAGCCCAGCGCCGCCGACGTCTCCGGCTCGTAGACGAGCGCCGCGTCGTTGAGCTTGAGCTTGTCGAGCGCGTCGCGCAGGTCGGGGTAGTCGGATCCGTCGAGCGGGTAGAGCCCGGAGAAGACCATCGGCTTGGGGTCGCGGTAGCCGCCGAGGTCCTTGCTGGCCGGCTTGCTCGCGTTGGTGACCGTGTCACCGACGCGGGACTGGCGCACGTCCTTGACGCCGGTGATGAGGTAGCCGACCTCGCCGACGCCCAGACCCTTGCTCGGGATCGGCTCGGGACTGATGACGCCGATCTCGAGCAGCTCGTGGGTGGCCCTGGTGGACATCATGACGATGCGCTCGCGCGGGTTGAGGTTGCCGTCGACGACCCGGACGTAGGTGACGACGCCGCGGTACGTGTCGTAGACGGAGTCGAAGATCATCGCCCGAGCCGGTGCGTCCGCGTCCCCGACGGGGTGCGGGATCTGGGCGACGATCTGGTCGAGCAGCGGCTCGACCCCCTCACCGGTCTTCCCGGAGACGCGGAGGCAGTCGGCGGGGTCGCCGCCGATGAGCTTGGCCAGCTCCTCGGCGTACTTCTCCGGCTGCGCGGCCGGAAGGTCGATCTTGTTGAGGACCGGGATGATCGTCAGGTCGTTCTCCATCGCCAGGTAGAGGTTGGCGAGCGTCTGCGCCTCGATCCCCTGCGCGGCGTCGACGAGCAGCACCGCGCCCTCGCACGCGGCCAGGCTGCGCGACACCTCGTAGGTGAAGTCGACGTGCCCGGGCGTGTCGATCATGTTGAGCGCGTAAGTCTGTCCATCGGCTTCCCAAGGCATCCGCACGGCCTGGCTCTTGATGGTGATGCCGCGCTCGCGCTCGATGTCCATCCGGTCGAGATACTGCGCCCGCATCTGGCGCGCCTCGACGACGCCGGTCAACTGGAGCATCCGGTCGGCGAGGGTCGACTTGCCGTGGTCGATGTGAGCGATGATGCAGAAGTTGCGGATCAGGTCCGGCGGCGTTGCGTGGGGCGCCAACGCGGAGCGGGCCATGGGCGACACGGTGGGAAGAACCTCGCGGAGTTGGGTCTGGGGATGGACGGTGGGGATCCAGCCAATCCTCCCATGCTTTCCGAACCGCATTTTCACGTATGCCGCTGGGCCGGCCGGGCGCGCCCCCTGCCTTTGGGGTGGCGTCCTCCCGGGACGGCAGACCCCGCGCGGCTGCTCCCTCGGCGCGCGGGGCGCCGTAGGACGCGCGGGATGCAACGCGCGCGTCGGCCGCTTGTCCGCGCTCGATCGGTTTCTGCACGCCGGGTGCGTCGAAAAGGGGTGGAGCCGGTCGACGTAGGCGTGACACGTTGGCCAGTGGACGACGCACCGATCCGGGAGGCAGCTCATGGAGACCCTCATCACCCGCTCCGACGGCCGCGAGGACGGCGAGGAGTGGACCGAGAACTACGAGAGGCTGCCCGGCGGCGCGGGCATCTCGATCATCCTCGAGTCGACGACGAAGGAGGGCGTCGGGCCGCGGCTGCACCGGCATCCCTACGCGGAGACGTTCATCATCCGCCGCGGCTCGGCGACCTTCACCGTCGGTGCCGGGCAGGACGCGCGCCACATCATCGGCCGCGGGGGCCAGGTCCTCGTCGTGCCGGCGCACACGCCGCACCGGTTCCGGACGGGCCCCGAGGGCTACGAGGCGGTGCACATCCACGCCAACGACGAGTTCGTCACCGAATGGCTCGAGTAGCACCGCCAACTGACTCCGCAACACACCCGCTCATCGACTGCTCAGGCCTGCTGCAACAGGGGTCGGCAGTCGATGAGCGGGTGTGTTGCGGGTGTGTTGCGGGTGTCTCGGGGTCAGGTGGCGTAGACGAGGGCCGGGCCGATGACGCGGATGGCGACGTCGTCCCCCCGCTGGAGCGGTGCGACCGTCCGCGCAAGGACCCGGATCGGGACGTCGCCGGACCGGACGGTCAGCCGGGCCAGGGCGTCGTGGCCGAAGAAGCTGACGTCATCGACATGGGCGCCGGTGGCCCCGCGCTCGACCCGGGCATCGACCCGGATCTGCTCCGGGCGGACCACGGCGACGACCGGGCCGTCGGCGGGCAGCACGCTGCCGTGGATCGGCAGCCGGCCCAGGACGGTGTCGACCATGTGTCCGGCCTTGGTGCCGGGCAGCTCGACGAGGTCGCCGACGAAGCGGGCGACGTCGAGGTCGACGGGGCGGTAGTAGACCTCCGTCGGGCTGCCGTGCATGACGAGCCGCCCCGCCTCCATCACGGCGACGGAGTCGGCCATGGACAGGGCCTCCTCCTGGTCGTGGGTGACGATGATCGCCGTGGCGTCGATGGTCCGCAGTACCTGGCTCACCTCGTCGCGGACCTGCGCGCGCAGGCCGGCGTCGAGGGCGGAGAACGGCTCGTCGAGGACGACGACGCGGGGGCTGGGGGCAAGCGCCCGGGCCAGGGCGACTCGCTGCTGCTGCCCCCCGGAGAGCTGGTCGGGCCGGCGGGTGCCGAGTCCGCCGAGGCCGACGAGCTCGAGCATCTCGTCGACGCGGCGCCGGCTCGCACCCGAGCGGGGCAGCCCGTAGCCGATGTTCCGGGCGACGTCGAGGTGCGGGAAGAGCGCGCCCTCCTGCGGCACGACGGCCACGCCGCGCCGCTCGGGCGGGACGACGGTGAGCTCGTCCACCACCGCGCGACCGTCGATCTCGACCCGGCCGCGGTCGGGACGGATGAACCCGGCGACGATCCGCAGGAGTGTGGTCTTGCCGCAGCCGGACGGGCCGAGGACCGCCGTCAGCTCGCCCGCGGACACGGTCAGGTCCACGTCGGTCAGCGCGGTCGTCGAGCCGAAGGCCTTCGACACGCCGGAGAGCTTTACCTCACTCACAGGTCCTCCGTTGCGGTGAATCGTCCCTGCGCCCGCATGAGCCACAGCGTGGGCAGCACGGCGAGGATAACGAGGGCGAGCGCATACGGCGCGGCCGCGGCGTAGGCTGCGACGCCGGTCTCGGTCCACAGGCTCGTGGCCAAGGTGTTGGCCCCGGTCGGGCGCAGGAGCAGCGTCGCTGGCAGCTCCTTCATGATCGTCAGCAGGACCAGGGCGGTCCCGGCGGCGATACCCGGGGCGGCGAGCGGGATCGTGACCCGACGCAGGACCGCCAGCGGTGAGCTGCCGAGGGACCGGGCGACCTCCTCGATGCGCGGCGAGCTCATCGCGACGGCGCTGCGCACCGCCCCGATCCCGGCAGGCAGGAAGAGGACGGCATAGGCGATGAGCAGCAGCGGCGTCTGCTGGTAGATCGGTTGGGCGACCCGCACGCCGAAGAAGACCAGGGCGAGCGCGACGACGATGCCGGGCAGGGCGTGGCCAGCCCAGGTCGCGGTCTCGATGACGGCGCTCGAACGGCTGCGGTGCCGTGCGACGAGCACCCCGATGGGGATGGCGAAGGCCATCGTCGCGGCGGCGCCGAGGACGGCCAGGAACAGGGTGGTGCCGGTGCTCGTGAGCAGCCGCTCGGTGTCGATGCCGGCGGACAGGCCGGTGGCGAACCAGTAGAGCAGCGACCCGACCGGGAAGGCCAGAGCGACCACGAGAACGGCACCGACGGCCACCGACGCGACCGGCCCCAGCGCTCCGAGCCGGTTCAGCTCCGGGCGCCTCGAGACCCCACCACCGACCCGGGTCTGCTCAACTGGCCGGCGGGTCCACCGCTCCCCCACGGCGATGACGACGGTGATCACCACCAGCACCATCGACAGGACCGCGGCCGGCGTCCGGTCGAAGGTGGCGGTGTAGGACGTGTAGATGACCCGGGTGAACACGTCGTACTGCAGGATCGACACCGCCCCGAAGTCGCTGAGCGTGTACAGCGCCACGAGCAGGCCACCGGACGCCGCCGCCGGCCACACCTGCCGGGCCGTCACCGTCCAGAACGTGCGCCACGCGGACCGCCCCAAGCTCCGGGAGACCTCCTCCTGCGCCGGGTCCACCGACCGCATCGCCGCCATCACCGGCAGGTACACGTACGGGTAGGTGCAGGCGGTCAGGACGATCGTCGCCCCGAGGAACCCGCGCGCCCACGGCGCCGCGGCCACCCAGGCGAACGCGGCGACATAGCTCGGAATCGCCAGCGGCAGCGGCGCCAGCACGGCGAAGATCCGGCGACCCGGCATCGCCGTGCGGGTCACGAGCGCGGCCAGGCCGATCCCGATGACGAGGCAGAGCCCGGTGACGACGGCGGCCAAGCCCAGGCTGCGGCCGATGAGGGCGAGCGTGCCGGGACGGCCGAGGATCTCGAGGATCCGGTCCGGTCCCGCCTCAAAGGTACGGACCAACAGGTAGCCGAGCGGCAGGACGGCGAGGGCCGCGCCGGCGACAGCAGGGACGACGAGCCACCACGCCGGCCGCCCGTGGCCCTCGCGTGCGGGAGCAGCGTCGACCGGGCCGGTGGCCGGATCGGCCACCGGGCGCTCGGTCGTCGTCAGCTCGCTCAGGTCAGTCCCACCTCATTGAGCATGGCCAAGGTCGTCTCCAGGGAGTCGAGCTCGTTGAGGTCGATGCTCGCCTTCTCGAGGTCGGCGAGCGGCGGGAGGTTGTGCTTCGAGGTGATGCCCTCGATGACGGGGTACTCCGCAGTCTCGTCGGCGAAGTACTGCTGCGCCTTGTCCGACAACAGGTAGTTCACCGCCTTCGCGGCGGCCGGCTTCTGGTCGGTGCCCTTCAGGATCCCCACACCGGCCACGTTGATGAGCGCGCCCGGGTCGCCCGAGCCGACGAAGTGGATCTTTGCGGTGACCGCGTCCGCGCCCTTCTCGGCGACCCGCTCGTACCAGTAGTAGTGGTTGACCAACCCCAGCGCGACCTCGCCCTTGTCGACGCCGTCGAGGATCAGGACGTTGTTGTCGTACTTGCGCGGCTCATTGGCCTTGAACGTGGTCAACCACTCCTTGGCCCCGTCCTCGCCCTTGTCGACGCGCAGCGCGGTGACGAAGGCGTGGAAGGACGCGTTCGCCGGCGCGTAGCCGATCTTGCCCTTGTACTTCGGGTCGAGGACGGCATCGACGGAGGTCATCTGCTCGACCTCCGGAGCCTGCTGCGGGTTGAACGCGATGACCCGGGCCCGAGCCGACGTCCCAACCCAGAGCCCGTTGGGGTCCGCGAAGCCGTCGATGACCTGATCGGAGACGGCGGGGTCGAGCGGCTCGAGCCGGCCCGCCTTCGCCAGCGCCCCGAGCGCCCCCGCGTCCTGGCTGAAGAACAGGTCGGCCTTGGTGGCCTCGCCCTCCTCGAGCAGCTGCGCCGCGAGCTCACTCGAGCCCGCGTAGCGCACCCCCACCTTGACACCGGTCTGCTGCTCCAGGTCCTCCAGCACACCCGCGACGAGGGACTCGCTACGGCCGCTGTAGATGACCAGGTCCGCACCCTCGGTCGTGTCTGTCGGGCCGTCGCTGCCGCCGCACGCTGCGGCACCAAGAACGGCGAGCGCCGCGACGGACGCGGTGAGGAAACGGCGAAGGTGCACGTGCTGCTCCTGCCCATTGGGGTCAAGTTAGGACATGCTTACCTTAGTGCACCCCGAGTGGTGGCCCGACAACTGTTCTTCAAAGCGGAACAACGACCCGCCGACTGGCGCCGGCCTCCCCCATGACCGAACGGACACTACGGTGACGCCATGTCGTCAACCCTTGGACGGATCAAAACGGCACTGCGCAGCCTGACCCGAGCGATGTCGAAGCGGGGCCGGGCACCCGCCCGGCGGCATCCGTCGGAAGCGAGCCCAGCGGCATACGTCCCCTATCCCGGAGACGCGACGACGCTGCCCGACATGACGTACGCGCCGCACCCCGACGGCGCGCCGGACCCGGGTGAGATCGTCTGGTCCTGGGTCCCCTACGAGGAGGACCACACCCGCGGCAAGGACCGTCCCGTCCTCGTCATCGGGCGCGAGGGGAACCAGCTGATCGGGCTGCAGCTGACGAGTCAGGACCACGACCGGGACGAGCACCAGGAGCGCCGCGCCGGTCGCGAGTGGGTCGACATCGGGACCGGCGCCTGGGACCACCGCGGACGCCCGAGCGAGGTGCGCGTCAATCGCCTGCTCCGACTCGACCCGGCACACGTGCGCCGGGAGGGCGCGGTCCTGTCACGCGACCGCTACGAGGGCGTCATCGCCGCCGTGCGCACCCACTACTCCTGAGCCGGGTATGCACCGAGCCCCCCACCCGATCGGGCGAGGGGCTCGGTGAAGCGTTCGAGGGTCGCGTCAGAGGGACGCGGCCTTCTTGGCCATGGCCGACTTCTTGTTGGCGGCCTGGTTCTGGTGGATGACACCCTTCGACACGGCCTTGTCGAGCTTCTTCGAGGCGGTCTTCAGGGCGTCGGCGGCGGCGTCCTTGTCACCGGAGGCCGCAGCCTCGCGGAACTTGCGGACCCATGTGCGAAGCTCGCTCTTGACCGCCTTGTTGCGCTCGGTGCGCTTCTGGTTGGTCTTGATGCGCTTGAGCTGCGACTTGATGTTTGCCACGTGACGTACTTTCTTGGTCGGGATGGTTGCCGTTAGAGGGCGGCAAAGCTGCTCGGGACCGGGCGTGGGGCACCCTTGCGTGAGCTGCTCTGGATTGCTGCATGCATGCGCCCACGACCTGAGCGCGCACGCAAAGCACAAAGTTACCAGCGGCGCCGCACCGCTTCCAAACTGGCCGAGCCAGACGAGGCCGTATGCCGCTGGGCCGGGTCACGGCGCCGCGCGGGCTCGGGTGATGGTGAGGATCGCCCGCTCGACGGCATAGACGGGATCGCGCCCGCCACCCTTGACCTCGAAGTCGGCGGCCGCCACGGCCTGCACGGCGACCGCGAGCCCCTCTGGGCTCCAGTGCGCCACCGCGCGACGGGCCCGGTCGACCTGCCACGGCGCCAGACTCAGGCTCTTGGCGACCTGCGCCGAGCTGCCCCGCCCCGCGGAGCCGACCTTGATCAGTTGGCGCAACTGGGAGGCGAGCACCGCCACGATGGGCACCGGGTCGAGACCGGTGGCGATGGCGTGACGCAGCAGCCGAAGCGCCTCGCCCGCCTGGCCGGCGATCGCCGCGTCGGCGACGCGGAAGCCGCTGGCCTCCACCTTGCCGCCGTGATAGGTGTCGACGATCGCGTCATCGACGGTGCCCTCGGTATCCGCGATGAGCTGGCTGCACGCCGCCGCGAGCTCGCGCACGTCCTTGCCAACCGCCTCGACGAGGGCGCGGACACCGTCGCTCGTGATCCTGCGTCGCGCCTGGGCGAACTCCTTGCTGACGAAGTCTGACTTGTCCCGGTCGGACTTGATCGCGGGGCACTCGATGAGCTGCGCGTGCTGCTTCTTGATGGTGTCGAGGACCTTCTTGCCCTTCATCCCGCCGCCGTGGGTCACGACGAGGGACACGTCCTCGAGCGGCGCGCCCAACAGAGCGAGCAGGTCGACCTGGAGCTCGTCCGGCGACTCGTGCAGCCCCTTGACGACAATGCATTTCGTCCCGCCGAAGAGGGACGGGCTCGCATGGAGGATGAGCGAACCGGACTCGTAGCCGGCGGCCTCGACCCGGATCACCTCGGCACCCGACGCCTTGGCCTGACCAACGACGTTCGCGACCGCCCGCTCGACGAGCACGTCCTCGGGTCCGCTCACGAGGACGAGGGAGGGAAGGGCCGTATCGGTCATGGCGCCAACCTTGCCATGCGGTTCTGACACTTCGAGATTCCCGGTCGCCGGGTCAACCAGTTCACGGGTCGCGGTGCCGATCGGCCCGAACGGGGCGCAGGCCGCGCACGACCAGGACGATGCCGACGACGGCGAGGATGGGGCCGATCACCGCCCAGAGCCTGACACCCGACATGCCGCTCCCGCCGATCCAGCCCATCCCCTGACCGAACCACACGAGCCCGAGGACGAGCAGGACGCCGCCCACCAACAGCCCCATCGTGCGACTCATGGTCCGCCTCCATCCCCGGAGGTCGGATACCTCCGACTCCCCAAGCCTAGGTCAGTGTGGCGGCAGCCACACGATCCTCCGATTCTTCGCCCGCGGCGCGATTGCCGGCGCCCCAGCGGCGCCAAGTCCGCCAACTCTCCAGCCCCGGCGCGCTTGTCCGTGGTCGCAGGCGGCAGGCTAGCGAGCCCACCCGGTGAGCGGTGCCGCGTCTTTCGCCGCGCCGAGTGGCTCCAGCCCGTAGAGGTCTCCGATGGTGCGCAGCAGGTTGTAGTGGTTGGCCGGCTGTGAGAGCACCGCGGACTTCACCATCGGCCCCACGAGGAACGTGGCAATGCGGTTGGCCCGCGTGCCGTCGTCCTCGTCGAAGGTCACGACCAGGAGGCTGTCGTGGCGACGGGCCCACTCGACATACGGCGCCAAGTGTTCCTGCGCCCAACGATCGCCGGTGGCGACATCGCAGTCGTGCATGTCGTGGCAAAGGTTCGGAATGACGAAGGAGACCGTCGGCAACCGGGACAGATCCGTGGGGAAGTCCGTGAAGGGCAGGTTGCTTGACGCGGGGACGTTCGCGAAGTCAACCCAGGGATTGTGCTTGCGGGCGTAGCGGCCGGTGGAGTCCGTGCAGCCGGTGAACCCCGCCGTGGGCATGCCCTCCGAGTAGCCGACGAACGTGTGGCCGGCACTCATCAGCCGCTGGGCCAAGTTGGGCCGACCACCCAAGAGCTGAGGGCACGAGTCATCGGTGACGCCCTGGGTGGAGCCGGAGAACAGGGCGAGGTAGTTGGGCTGGCTGGGATGAGCCACGGCACGGAACTCAGTGAACCGGGCACCGGAGGCGCTCAGCGAGTTCAGATATGGCGCGTCGGGCGAGCCGAGGACCTCCTGCTCGGCCTTGTTCTCGAAGACGACGACCACGAGGTGAGCGGGCCGAGGAAGCGTGCCAGCCTCCGGCCCGGAGCTGACCGGTTGGTTGCTGGTGGGTCCGGCGGGACCGCTGCCGCACCCGCTCAGGAGCAGGCCCACCAGCCCCGCCGCGAGGGCACTCCGCCTCCACAGTCGAATCATCGGCCGGCAGGCAGCCAGCACCGGCCGGGCCCAGCGATCCAGCTCTGCCCCCATGGTCATCACCTTGGGCGGCGGACCAGGACGTACTCGTAGTCGGAGGCGCCGTCAGTCGAACAGCTGGCCCGTGGGCAAGGTCAGGCCGAGCTGGTCCGCCCTCGCCGCGATCGCGGCCTCGGGAAGCTCGAAATGGTCGACGAGCTCGTCCAGGAGCATCCCGGACTCGGCTGCGTCCCGGAGCTCCTCGTCCTGCTCGTCCGTCCAGGCGTGGCCGCTCGTCACCCCGCTCCTCGCGGACTCCGCGACTGGCGGTGGCGGTGCGACCGGACGCGGGTGCTCCGTCCCGTCCTGGTCGGTGCGGGCCCCGGTCAGCGAGCGCAGGGCCGGTTCCTCGACGCGCAGCGGCGCGGGGGCCGTCTCGTCGAGCCGCGTCAGCGCCGCGAGGACCATCCCCTTGTCGGTCGTCGGCCAGAAGGGCGGAAGCGACCGCTGGAGGAAGCCGGCGTATCGCGCCGTCATCATCCGCGAGTCGAGGAAGGCGACGACGCCGCGGTCGTCGCCTCGGCGCACGAGACGACCCGCACCCTGGGCGAGGCGCAACGCGGCGTGGGTCGCGGAGACGGCCATGAAACCGTTGCCGCCCATCCGCGCGATGGCCTGCGAGCGCGCTGACGCGAGCGGGTCGTCGGGGCGTGGGAACGGGATCCGGTCGATGATGACGAGCTGGCACGACGAGCCCGGCACGTCAACGCCCTGCCACAGGGTCAGCGTGCCGAAGAGGCACGTGCGCGGCTCGCGGGCGAACTGGCGCACGAGCGTGGAGATCTGGTCCTCGCCCTGGCACAGAACGGGGATGTCGTCGCCGAGCCGCGCCCGCATCACCTCGGCCGCTGTCTGGGCCGCCCGGGTGGACGAGAAGAGACCGAGGGTGCGTCCCCCGGCGGCGCGGACGAGCTGCTCGATCTCGTCCAGGCTGACATCACTCGCCCCGTCGCGCCCTGGTGGAGGCAAGTGGGCTGCGACGTAGGCGATCGCCTGCTTCGGGTAGTTGAACGGACTGCCCACGTCCAGCCCGCGCCAAGCCGGCGCACCCTCGCCTCGCAGCCCGATCGTGCCGGCGACCGCATCAAACGTGCCCCCGAGCTCGAGGGTCGCGGACGTCAGGACGACGGTCCGGTCGCTGAAGATCTTGTCTCGCACGAGCATGGCCACGCTCATGGGCGCCACATGGAGGACCGGCCCGCGCCGTGGGTCCTGGCCGAGCCAGACGACGTCCAGCTCGCGGTCCTCGAGGATCCGCTCGGCGTTCTCGTGGACCTCCTCGACTGCGGCCCGCGCGACCTGCTGTGCACCGTCGGCATCCTGCCCCGGCGTCGGCTTGAGATCCGACTGGACGACGCGCGCCGAGTCGCGGATACGCGCCAGCGCGAGGGACACCGAGTCGGGCAGGCCGAGCAGCCGGCCTTCCTCCATCGGCTCGAGGGCTGACGCGAGCAGGTCACCCGCCTCGTCGAGCGGCTGGGTGTTCTCCGAGAGGCGACCGGTCTTCTTCGCCGCGGTCTTGACCATCGTTCCGGTGAGCTCATCGGTGATCGTCGCGGTGACCCGGTCGACGAGCTCGTGCGCCTCGTCGATGACGAGCAGGTCGTGCTCCGGAAGCATCTGGCGCCCCTCGAACGCGTCGATCGCCATGAACGAGTGGTTCGTGACGACGACGTCGACGTCCTTGGCCGCCGCCCTGGCCCGCTCGACGAAGCAGTCGGCGACGAAGGGGCACTTGCTGCCCAGGCACTCCTCAGCCGAGACCGAGACCTGGCGCCAGGCCCGCTCCGGCACGCCCGGAACGAGCTCGTCCCGGTCGCCCGACTCGGTCTCAGCCGCCCAGGCGCGCAGGCGGACGACCTCCTGTCCGAGCCGTCCGACGCTCGCGTCGACCGCTGCGACGGAGAGCAACCCGTCATCCTCGTCCGGGAACCCGCCCTCGATCTTGTTGACGCACACGTAGTTGCGGCGCCCCTTGACGAGGGCATAGGTCGGGCGCCTGCCGAGGAGGGGCTCCAGTGCGGTCGCCACACGAGGCATGTCGCGGTCGACGATCTGTGCCTGCAGTGCCAGCGTGGCCGTCGCCACGACGGCGGGCCGCCCGGTCTCGTAGGCATGAGCCACCGCGGGCACGAGGTAGGCCAGGGACTTGCCGGTTCCGGTGCCGGCTTGCACGAGAAGGTGCTCGTCCCGTTCGATCGCAGCAGTCACGGCTCGCGCCATCTCCACCTGCCCCGGGCGCTCCTGCCCGCCAACCGCGGCGACGGCTGCATGCAGGAGCTGGTCGAGCGTCGGTCGCGGGGCCATTGGCTCAGGGTATTCCGACCCACTCGGACTTCGCCCGCGGCTCTCCGCCACTGTGGAGAACACGCCGTGAGCGCCAAGGTGCGGTTGGATCGGAGCATGACCACCACGCCATTTCCCTCGGACCTCGACATCGCCTCCGCGGCAACCCTGCGGCCGATGGACGAGATCGGCGCCCAGCTCGGCATCTCGCCGGAGCACCTCGAGCCCTACGGCCGGGACGTCGCCAAGATCGACCTCGCGTTCCTCGACGAGCCAGCCCAGCGGCATACGGCATCTGCTGGGAAGTATGTCGTCGTCACGGCAGTGACGCCGACGCCTCTCGGTGAGGGCAAGACGACCACGTCGGTGGGCCTGGCGCAGGGCCTCCAGCGCCTCGGGAAACGGGCGGTCGTCGCGCTCCGCCAGCCATCGATGGGCCCGACGTTCGGGATCAAGGGCGGCGCCGCCGGCGGCGGGTACAGCCAGGTCGTCCCGATGGAGCGGCTCAACATGCACCTCACGGGCGACTTCCACGCCATCACCGCGGCGCACAACCTGCTCGCTGCGATGGTCGACAACCACCTGCACCAGGGCAACGCCCTCGGCATCGACGTCCGCAACATCACCTGGCGCCGGGTCCTCGACGTCAACGACCGGTCGTTGCGCAACGTCGTCATCGGCCTGGGGGCGCGTGAGGACGGAGTGCCGCGGGAGAGCGGCTTCGACATCACGGCCGCCAGCGAGATCATGGTGCTGCTCACGCTCGCGAAGTCGCTCGCCGACCTGCGCCAGCGCCTCGGCCGCATCGTCATCGGCTACACCACCGAGGGCAAGAGCGTCACGGCCGAGGACCTCGGCGCCGCGGGGGCGATGGCCGCGATGCTCAAGGACGCGATCAAGCCCAACCTGCTGCAGACTCTCGAGGGCGGTCCCGCAATCATCCACTGCGGCCCGTTCGGCAACATCGCGACCGGCACCTCATCGGTCACCGCCGATCTCATCGCCATCCAGGGCAGCGACTACGCCATCACCGAGGCCGGGTTCGGCGCGGACATGGGCGCTGAGCGGTTCTTCAACGTCAAGTGCCGCGTGAGCGGACTCAAGCCCGACGTCGCCGTCATCGTCGTCACGGTGCGTGCCTTGAAGTCGCACTCGGGCAACTACGTCATCCGGCCGGGCAAGCCACTGCCTCCCGGCCTGCTCGACGAGAACCCGACTGACGTCCAGGCCGGGCTGCCCAACCTGCGCAAACACATCGAGATCGTGCGCCGGTTCGGCGTGCAGCCAGTCGTCGCGATCAATGCCTTCCCACAGGATCACGACTCGGAGCACGACGTGATCCGTCGCTACTGCAACGGCATCGGAGTGCGCAGCGCCGTGACCAAGCACGTGGCCGAGGGCGGGGCGGGTGCCATCGAGCTGGCCGAGGTCGTCATGGAGGCGGCCCGAGAGCACACGAGCTTCGAGTTCCTCTATCCGCTCGACCTGCCGCTGGAGCAGAAGATCGAGGCCATCGCGATGCAGATCTACGGGGCGGACGGCATCGACGTGAGCCCGCCGGCGGCGAGGGCCCTGCGGGACTACGAGCGCCTCGGCTTCGGCGGACTGCCGGTCGTCATCGCCAAGACGCACCTGTCGATCTCCTCGGATCCGACGCTCAAGGGCGCCCCGCGTGGCTGGCGGATGCCGGTGCGCGAGGTGCGGGCGGCGGTCGGCGCCGGCTACGTCTACGCGATCTGCGGCGAGATGCGGACCATGCCGGGCCTGTCCGCCACGCCGAACGCCCAGCGGATCGACGTGGACGCGGACGGCAACATCACCGGCCTGAGCTGACCGCGACCGGCTCCGTAGAGTCGAGCCATGCCTCCCGCGAGCCGCCCGCCGATCGGAACCATCGCTGTCGTGGGAGCCGGGGCCATGGGCGCGATGTATGCCGACCACTTCAGCAGGGCGGGCATCCGCACGCTCCTCGTGGCCCGCGGCGAACGCGCAGCCCGTTTGCGCACCCAACCGATCCGCGTCAACGGCCACACGTTGGACGCCGAGGTGGTCGATCCCCTCGACGCCCGGTGGGAGGCGAGCGGGCCCGTTGGCCTCGTCATCGTCGCCGTCAAGCACCGCCAGCTGCCCGATGCCGTCGAGCTGGTCCGGCCTCTCGTCTCGAGTGACACGACGGTGCTGTCCGTCCTCAACGGTCTGGACAGCGAGGAGGCCATCCTGCGCGGCCTCCGCCAACCCGGCCCGACCGGAACGGGTCCAGCCGTGGACGTGGCCGATGAGCAGGTGCCCCTGTGCATCGCCTTGGCGATGGATGCCGAGCGCGAGGCCAACGACGTCCGCTGCACCCAGGCCGGGCGCCTCGTCTTCGGCCATCGGCATCTCATGGCCGGCGCCGAGGCCGGACCTGACGGCCGGCTCGAGTCAGTCCGGGACGCACTCACTCGAGCCGGGCTCGAGTGGTCCGCCCCTGACGACATGCTCCACGAGCTGTGGTGGAAGTTCATGGTCAACGTCGGGATCAACCAGCCCTCAGCGGTGCTGCGGGCACCCTACGGCGCCTTCGCACAGCCCGGTCCTGCGCGCGAACTCATGACCGCTCTCATCGAAGAGGTGCGCACCGTGGCCGCGGCCGAGGGGGTGGAGCTCACCGATGCGGACGTGTCGCGCTGGGACTCCGTCCTCGCCGGGCAGCCGACTGTCGGCATGACGTCCATGCACCAGGACGTGCTCGCGGGTCGTCCGACCGAGATCGACGTCTTCGCCGGCCGCGTCGTCTCCCTCGGACGCCAGCATGGCATCCCCGTGCCGTACAACCAGACGATGCTGTGGATCGTCCAGGCTCTCGATCGTGCCGCGGGCGCGAGCTCGTCATAGCGGGTCGGACGGAACCAGGTCAGGTTCGGCCGTCCGTGGCGAGGGGCGCGCCATCGATGCGGCGTGCCATGAAGACGTCGTCGCGGTACTCGTCCCCCTCGAGCCAGATGGCGCCGGGGATCCGACCCACCTCGGCCCACCCGGCCCGCTCGTAGAAGTCACCGAGCCCGAGGCCGCTGCGATAGTCGAGGAGCAGGAGCGTGACGTCCGGCAGCGCCCGCCGGGCGATCCCGACCATTCCGGCGAGGAGCAGGGCGCCCCAGTTCCGACCCTGAGCCGTGGGGTCGATCATGAGCCGCTTGAGCCAGGCGACGTGGGCGAAGCCCGGCTCTCCCGTGTACTCCCAGAAGCCGAAGCCGCGCAGCGTGCCGTCGGGTTCGCGCAGTCCGATGAGCAGCGACCTGTCCGCGCGCACGAGCTCGGCATGCTTCTCGAACGCCGCGCGGACCCGGGCGACGGGCGCTCCGGGGAGGAAGCCGACCGCTCCCCCGGCGTCGTTGACCCGGCGCCACAGGTCGACGAACTCGTCAGCCTCGGCGCCGTCGAGGTCGACAACGTCGACCTGCGGCAGCCTGAGGATGATGTCCGGCTCATCCTCGGGGAAGTCCGGGTGGACCTCTCGGCCCACATCGACGAGACCCGCAGCGAGGGCGGTCGAGAGGGACGCGCCGTTGACCGCGGCGACCGCCGCCCTGACGGGCAGGTCCGGCCGATGCTCGGCCGCCCAGTTCACGACCCCGCGCGCGAGCTCTCGCCCCAGTCCCCTTCCCAGCGCCGCGAACTCCAACCGGTAGTAGAGGTTGAAGTGCGGCTCTCCGCGGTCGCGCTCGACCCGCAGCCCGCCCCACCCGACGACCTCCCCGGTGGCCAGCTCCAGGGCCGGTGCGTAGTCAATCCCCTCAGCCCGCCATCGCTCGAGGGACGCGGCGAAATGCTCCCCGCACGCCTGGACGGTTGCCATGGCGGCTGGCTTGTGCACGTAGGTTCGCGGGTCGGTGTGCAGCCGCACGTAGTCCGCCAGGTCGCCCTCGACCGGCCGCCTCAGCTCGAGGCGCGGGGTGTCGATCCACGTGGTCGCTGCGTCGACGAGAGGGGGCTGTGTCATGTCCAAGGCCATTCGGGCATCCTCTCCGACGGGACCGACAACGGCATGGCGCGGCCTGCCCGCGTTCGCAGTGCGGGAGTCGCCCCACGAAGCGGTATGCCGCTGAGCCGGCTCAGCGGCATACGACTCCTTGGTGGGTGGCTCAGGCGACGACGAAGGCAGACAAGTCCGCCTCGACGGATGGCGTCACCCGGGCGCGCACCCGCGTGCCGTCCTCGACGTGCTCGCTCTCGAGGATCTCGCCCTCCTCGTGGATCTTGGAGAGGAGGTCGCCACGGTCGTAGGGCACGAGCGCCTCGACCTCGATGTCCGGTTTCGGCAGCTCGCGTGCGATGAGCTCGCGCAGCTCGGCGATGCCCTCGCCGGTGCGGGCGGACACGGCGATCGAGTGCTTCTCGTGGCGGCGCAACCGGGTGAGGACCGCGGGATCGGCGATGTCCGCCTTGTTGATGACGATGAGCTCCTTGATGTCGTCGCCACCGACCTCGGCGAGCACCTCACGAACCGCGGAGATCTGGCCCTCGGGATCGGGGTGCGACCCGTCGACGACGTGGAGGAGCAGGTCCGCGTCGCCGACCTCCTCGAGCGTCGAGCGGAACGCCTCGACGAGCTGGTGGGGCAGGCTGCGCACAAAACCGACGGTGTCGACGAGCGTGTACACCCGTCCGTCCTGGGTCTCGGCGCGGCGGACCGTCGGGTCGAGGGTGGCGAAGAGCTGGTTCTGCACGAGCACGCCGGCGCCGGTGAGGCGGTTGAGCAGTGAGCTCTTGCCCGCGTTGGTGTAACCGGCGATCGCGACGCTCGGGATGCCGCCCTCTCGACGGCCCCGGCGCTTCGTGTCGCGCGTCGTCTTCATGCCCTTGATGTCGCGACGCAGCTTGGCGATCTTCGTGTTGATGCGACGGCGGTCGAGCTCGATCTTCGTCTCACCGGGGCCGCGCGAGCCGATGCCCTCACCGCCGGCGACGCGGCCACCGGCCTGCCGGGACATCGACTCACCCCAACCACGCAGGCGCGGGAGGAGGTACTGGAGCTGGGCCAGCTCGACCTGGGCCTTGCCTTCCCGGCTCTTCGCGTGCTGGGCGAAGATGTCGAGGATCAGGGCCGTCCGGTCGATGACCTTGATCTTGACGACGTCCTCGAGGGCCCGGCGCTGGCTCGGCGCGAGCTCGCCGTCGCAGATGACCGTGTCGGCGCCCTCGGCGATGACGATGTCGCGCAGCTCGAGCGCCTTGCCCTTGCCGAGATAGGTGGCGGGGTCGGGACGCTGGCGGCGCTGCATCACGCCGGCGAGCACCGTGGACCCGGCGGTCTCGGCCAGCGCCGCGAGCTCGCGCAAGGAGTTCTCGGCGTCCTCGGCGGTCCCCTCGCTCCAGACGCTGGCGAGCACGACCCGCTCGAGGCGGAGCTGGCGGTACTCGACCTCGGTGATGTCCTCGAGCTCGGTGGACAGTCCCGCGACACGTCGGAGCGCTGCGCGCTCCTCGCGCTCGAGCTGGTCCCCGTCATAGAGGCGGCCGTATGCCGCCGAGTCGGCTTCCAGCGCCTCGTCGGCGAGCGCTTCGGCTTGGGTCGCGAAAAGGTCTTCGGCTGCGGATGGCTTGGTGCTGTGGCTTTGTGTCATGTTCCTCATAGGGTCCCATTGCCACAACGCCGGCGGCGACACATTTGTGCCCGTGCCGGCGAAGTACGGTTGCCGGTGATGAGCGAGCGCCCAGACCACTACTTCAGCGCCGAGCCGGCCTCACCCGAGGAGAAGCAGCAGATCCGGGTCCGGCTGGACGGTCGAGACCTCACCCTGACGACCGCCCGCGGCGTGTACTCCCCCGCTCGGCTGGACCCGGGCACTGCGGTCCTCCTCTCGGGGGCTCCTGACCCGAGCCCGAGTGGTCACCTGCTCGACCTCGGGTGCGGGTGGGGTCCGATCGCGATCACCCTCGCGCTGCGTTCCCCCGGTGCGCAGGTCTGGGGCATCGACGTGAACCGCCGCGCCCTGCAGCTGGCAGCTCTCAACGCTGACGTCGCAGGAGTCGGCAACACCACCTTCTGCGAGCCGGACGAGGTGCCGGCCGAGGTGCGGTTCGAGACGATCTGGTCCAATCCCCCCATCCACATCGGCAAGGCCGCCCTCCACGCCCTCCTCGAACGGTGGCTACCGCGACTGGCCGACAACGGTGTCGCACATCTCGTCGTCCAGAAACACCTCGGCTCGGACTCCCTGCAGAAGTGGATCAATGCCGAGGACTGGGGACTGGTCTGCACACGCGTGTCATCGTCCAAGGCGTTCCGGATCCTCGAGGTGCGGCACGCCTGAGCCGGGCCTCGACGCCTCGAGCCAGCGCTCCCCAGCGCTACCCAGTGATCGCCTCGAGGGCCTCGATGAGCCGGTCGACGTCTTCGTCGTCGGTGTAGGGGGCGAGCCCGGTCCGCACGCCGCCGCCGTCGCCGAGACCGAGGGCGCGTGAGCACTCGATGGCGTAGAAGTTGCTCGCAGGGGCGTTGATTCCCTTGTCCGCCAAGGCGATCCGCACCTCTTGGGGGTCCTTCCCGTCGACCGTGAAGAGCAACGTCGGCGTGCGCACCGCGGCGTTGCTGTGGACCCGGACACCGGGCATCGCTCGGATCGCGGCCTCGAGTCGCTCGCCCAGTCGGTCCTCGTGCTCCTCAAGGGCGCGCAGGCTCGCGACCAGGCGCCCCCGCCGGTCGGACCGGTCAGCCCCGTGGTCGTCCCAGTCGGACGTGGCCAGGCCCGCGAGGAACTCGACCGCCGCCGTGGTGCCGGCCATGAGCTCGTAGGGCAGGGTTCCCAGCTCGAACCGCTCGGGGACGTCGTCGGAGGACGGGAGGAGCTTGTCCATCTCCAGCGTCTCGAGCAATGCAGGATCGGCGGCCACGACACCGCAGTGCGGTCCGAGGAACTTGTACGGCGAGCACGACCAGAAGTCCGCGCCGAGGGCGAGGCGGTCGACGAGCACGTGCGCCGTGGCGTGGACGCCGTCGACCCAGTAGAGGGCACCGGCGTCGTGGACGACCTCGGCGATCTCGGCGACGGGTGGGCGCGTACCGATGAGATTTGAGGCGCCGGTCGTCGCGACGAGGCGGGTCCGGTCGGAGAGTTGGTCCGCAACGGCATCGACGGACAGCTCACCGGTCGTCGGGTCGAAGTCGACCCAGCGCACCGTGGCCCCGACCGCCGTCGCTGCCTGCACCCATGGCCGGATGTTCGAGTCGTGGTCGAGCCGCGTCACGATGACCTCGTCGCCCGGGCGCCACGTCTTTGCCAGCGCGCGCGACAGGTCGTAGGTCAGGGCCGTAGCGCTGCGCCCGACGACGATCCCGCGTGGGTCGCTCGCGAGCAGGTCGCCCAGAGCGGCCCGGCAGTCGGTGACGATCTGCTCGGCGCGTCGCTCCGCCGGCGTCACGGTGCCGCGGTTGGCAACGGCCGACACCAGCGTGTCGTGGACCGCCCTGGCCACCAGGTCGGGCGTCTGGCTGCCGCCCGGACCATCGAAGTGGGCGGCGCCCTCGCGCAGCGCGGGGAAGTGCGATCGGACTGCTGCGACGTCGTAGCTCATGGGGCCATGATCACAGCAGCGTGACCGAACCGATCGAGCACCCTCACATCTTCTCGCCCGGCAGCGAGCTGGCCGCCTGCTCGATCCAGGACCGAAGCTGGTCCTCGTCCAGGTCATCGCCCTCGCGGAGGTCGAGGTAGCGCACCTCGTCGTGCTTGGACGCCTTCGGCGGCACGGGATCGAGCGATGTCCCCCTGAAGCACTGCAGCTGCACGTACTCGGTGTAGCAGCGGAAGGACAGGAACCACCCGTCGTCCTTGACGCCGTAGAACGGTTGGTTCCATTTCACGGCTCGGTCATGGGACCTCGTCCTCATCCGGTCCGTCAGATGGCGAACTGCTCGCGAATGCGTCGGAAAACGACAATCGTAACAACCCCGCCGGGGTCAACCGGGGCCCGGAAAAGCGTCAGAGGGCGAACTCTCCGTCGGCCACCAACACGGCTGGACCGGCGAGCTCCACCCGGTTGCCCGGGAGCGGGGTGACGGTGAGGGTGCCGCCGGGCACATCGACCCGCCACGGCTTGAGGTCCTCCTCACCGGACCAGAACCGGGTCGCGAGCGCGGCAGCAGCGGCGCCCGTGCCACAGGACCTGGTCTCCCCCACCCCGCGCTCGTGCACGCGCATCGCGATGTGCGAGGGGCCGACCGCCCTGACGAACTCGACATTGATCCCGCCCGGCTGCTCCGGCTGGACCTCCGGCGGCGCCGTGAGATCGAGGTTCTCCAGCTCGATGCCCTCGGGGAGCATGACGACGGCGTGCGGGTTGCCGAGGTCGAGGGTGAGCGCCGGGATGGGCTTGCCGTACCGCGGGCGGACCATGATGTCGAAGCCGTCGCGGCGGGCTCCCTGCTCGTCGCCGTAGCGCCACGGACCCAGGTCCACCGCGAAGCCCTCAGGCACCGAGCGGACGTGCTTGACCCCGGCGCGGGTCGCGATGTCGAACCGCCCCCCCTGCGCCAGCCCCTCCCGGACCAGGTACGAGGCGAAGACGCGGGTGCCGTTCCCGCACATCTCCGCCAACGAGCCGTCGGCGTTGCGGTAGTCCATGAACCACTCGGCCTCGTCGGCCTGGGCCCGGACGAGGTCCTCGGTGGCGTGGCGCGTCGGCATGACCCGGATCACGCCGTCCCCGCCGATGCCGGCCCTCCGGTCCGCCAGCCGCTGCACCTGCGCGGGCGTCAGCTCGAGCGTGCCGTCGGGGTCCGGCACGAGGACGAAGTCGTTCTCGGTACCGTGCCCCTTGGTGAACCGCGTCATGCCCGTCATTGTGCTGTATGCCGCTGAGCTCGCTCCCACAGGCCGCTTTCCTTGCGCTCAGGCCCGCTTCCCACCATCGAGTGAACAGCTCTTGGGACCCAGAACCTGTTCACTCGCTTGGTTTGGGTGGGTCAGGCGTGGGTGGCCGCGGCCGGTTCGTGCGCGATGCGGGCCGCGTGCACCCGGGCATGGGCGATCGCCTCGGGCGTCGTCGGGAACAGGTGACGCTCATGGGCGAGCTCCTCGTAGACGCCGAGCTCTCGCAGCACCTTCTTGTGCTGCTCCTGCACGCCCGAGAGCATCACCGTGATGCCTTGGCCCTCGAGCCGCGAGATCGTGTCTGCGAGCACGGTCGCCCCGGTCGCGTCGATGACGGTGACCCGCGCCATGCGCAGGACGACGACCCGCACGTCGGTGACGTTGGTCAGCTCCAGGAGGAAGTCGTGCGCGGCCGCGAAGAAGAGCGGGCCGTCCATGCGGTAGGCGATGATGTGCTCGTCGAGCAGCGCGCGCTCCTCGTCGCTGTGGTCGCTCTCGTCCAACGGCACCTGGTCGATGCGCGCGGCACGGGACGCCTGTCGCAGCGCGAAGAAGCCGGCGACGATCAGACCGACGAGCACGGCCACGACGAGGTCGGTGAGCACAGTGGCCAGCGCGGTCACGACCAGCACCGTCGCGTCACCCCGGGTCGAGCGCATCAGGGCCCCGAGGCTCGAGAACCGGACCATCTGCACGGCAGTGGCGACGAGCACGCCCGCCAACGCCGCGACCGGGATCATGCCGACCCACCGGGCTGCCACGAGCACGACGATGAGCAGGACCACCGCGTGGCTGACGGAGGCCAGCCGGGAGGCCGCACCCGAGCGGACGTTGACGGCGGTCCGTGCGATGGCCGCGGTGGCCGGGATGCCGCCGAAGAGTGGTGCCGCAAGGTTGGCAATGCCCTGACCCAGCAGCTCCCGGTCCGGGTCATGCCGCTGTCCCACGCTCATTCCGTCGGCCACGGTCGCGGACAGCAGGCTCTCGAGCGCCGCCAGCGCCGCGACCGCCACCGCGGGCAGGATCAGGTCGTCGAGGGCCGCGAGGTCGACCATGGGGAAGGCCGGCGCAGGCAGGCCGGCGGGGATGGTCCCGATGTCTCCCAGGTGGAGGCCCATCACCTGGTTCGCGACGGTTGCCAGGACGACGACCACGAGGGCCCACGGCACCCCGGGACGCAGGCGCGCCAGGAGGATGATGCCGAGGGCGACGCCGAGCGCCATGACGACGGGCGCCCAGGTGAGGTTCTGCACCCATTGGCCGAGCGCGTCGATCGCGACGCCGAGGACCTTCTCGCCCTCGGCATGCTGGCCGAGGACGGCAGGGATCTGCTGGAGCCCGATGATGGCCGCAATGCCCAGGGTGAAGCCCTCGACCACTGGGACGGGGACGTAGCGGATGAAGCGCCCCGCGCCGATCCACGCGAGGCCGATGAGGATCAGCCCGGCGAGGATGCCCACGACGAGCACGCCGCTCGCTCCGTGGGTCGCGATGATGGGCACGAGCACGACTGTCATGGCACCCGTCGGGCCGCTCACCTGCACGCGGCTGCCACCGAAGATGGCCGCCAGCGCACCGGCGACGACCGCCGTCACGAGTCCGGCCGTCGCGCCCATGCCGGAGCTGACGCCGAAGCCTAGCGCGAGGGGCAGGGCAACGAGGCCCACCATGAGCCCAGCTGGGAGGTCGCGACCGAGTCGTGCTGAGGTCCAGTCCGATCGCCGTGGCGACAGCTGGCGGGCGCGCCGCCAGGCGATCTGAGTCCACCGGGTGGCGCGAGATCCGTCGACCGCGCTGCTCATGAGGCCGAAGCTCCCGTGAGGCTCTCGGTCGCTGCCCCGGTGAGCTCAGACTCCAGCTCACCCCGGACGACGATGATCCCGGACAGGATCGCGCGTGCGGCGAGCAGCAGGTCCCGCACCTCGGGAACGCTGACGGAGTAGACGACCTCACCTCCGCCCCGCGTGGACGTCACGAGCGAGGCACGGCGGAGCACGGCGAGCTGTTGTGAGAGGTTGCTCGGCTCGATCGAGATCCGCTCGAGGAGCTCGTGCACGGCATGGTCGCGCTCGGACAGCAGCTCGAGGATGCGGATCCGCGCTGGATGGCCCAGCGTCTTGAAGAACTCGGCTTTCGCCTGGTAGAGCGGCACGCTCACCGGTGACCCTTCCCCATGAAGACTTGTTGACTTGAAGAAGTTATCAAGTCTTGCGTTGGCCGGTTACCTCGTCTCATCGAGTGGACAGCTTTCGATGTTGGCGCCGGGCCGGTTCGACGTCAAAGGCGTGCTCGCAACGCGGCCGATTCGGACCGGCTGCGTAGCAAGATTGCTCGCCCGGAAGCACTCGAGCGTAGGCATGGACTCGGCGTGCTTGAACGGCACCGATGCGCTCGGCTGATTCCGTGTGCCGATCCTGCGCCTCTCCTCCCAGATGGTCACCGTTTCATCCATGCTGCCGATCGGCTTCAGCTCAACGCGGCGGCGAGCTCCCACGCCGCCGGTCTGGTCGCCGATGGGTCTCGTCGCCCGGAGGCCACTCCAGTGGTCGGCGAGATTCGGAAAGTCGGCGACCAGGGCCCATAGTGCGCCCGTGGACGCAGGGCAACGTTGCGTCTCGCCGACAGCCCCGTTGGGCACTGCTTGGATGTCAGTATCTGCCGCTGGGAGCGTCTCGAAATCGACGTCGACACAGGTGCCCGTCATGAATTCCCAACCGACTGACGTTCGGGGTCTGACCCTTCGTCACGCGACCAGGGCGAGCACCTCGTCGATCTCGATCCCGTGGGTCGCCTCGACCCACCGGATCCTCGGGTCCGGGCGGAACCAGCTCTCCTGCCGCCGGGCGAAT
The DNA here is from genome assembly GCA_963754395.1 of uncultured Actinomycetota bacterium. Classification (GTDB taxonomy): domain Bacteria; phylum Actinomycetota; class Actinomycetes; order Actinomycetales; family Dermatophilaceae; genus Intrasporangium. The sequence goes on from CAVWGJ010000020.1 coordinate 56,113, forward strand.
CGCCTCGTCGCCCGCCCGGTCTCGCCGATGGCCTCGGGCTCGGTCGACTGCCCGTCGATGACACTGATCGCCTGGGCGTAGCCAATGGCGCGGCTGGCGGTGAACCCGTCCCTCAGCCCCAGGGGAAGCAGGCCCTCGACCTCCCTGCGCAGACCGGCGCGCCACATCTGCTCGACCCGGGCATCGATGCGCTGGTCGAGGATCGACCGGTCCACGGACAACCCGATGACGACCGCCGGTGCCACGAACTCGCGACTCGGCATCGAGGCGCTGAACGGTCGACCGGTCAGCTCGATGACCTCCAGCGCACGAATGATGCGCCTGACGTTTGCCGGTTGGATCTGGGCCGCGGCGGCCGGGTCCCTCTGGCGCAGAAGGTGATACATGGCCTCCGCTCCCGCGTCGGTGGCCTGCGCCTCGAGACGGTCGCGTACGGCGGGGTCCGTCGGCGGGATCTCCAGCCGGTCCAGGGCGGCCCGGACGTAGAGGCCAGACCCTCCGACGAGGATGGGCACACAACCTCGACGCCTGATGGCCGCGATGTCTTCGCGGGCGGCCTCTTGGTAGGCCGCGACACTCGCCTCCTCGGTGACCTCGAGCACATCGAGCTGGTGGTGCGGGATGCCGCGCCGCTGCTCCGGGGTCAGCTTGGCGGTCCCGATGTCCATGCCCCGGTAGAGCTGCATCGCATCCGCGTTGATGATCTCGCCGTCGAGGCGCTCAGCGAGGTCGAGTCCCAGTCCGCTCTTGCCGGTCGCGGTGGCTCCGACGACGGCGACGATCGGCACATCGGCCGGAGCCGTCACATGCCCTCGCTGTGGACGTGCTCTTGGTCACGGTCGTGCTCATGGTCGTGGTCGACGTCCTCGTCATGACCGAACGGGTCAGGGTCGACGCCGGGCATCCACGTGCCCCCAGGTTTCCCCCAGCCGTTGCGCTTCACGGCCTTGCGCGCCTTCTTCGACTGACGGTCGTCGAGTCGGTCGATGTAGAGGGTGCCGTTGAGGTGGTCGTACTCGTGCTGCATGCATCGCGCGAACCAGCCCGTCGCGTCGAACTCGATCAGCTGCTGATCGACGTCGAACCCGACGACGTGTGCCGCCGCGGCCCGCTTGAGCGGGAAGGACTCACCCGGCACCGAGAGGCACCCCTCGGTCTCCTCGCGAGGGTCCGGGCGTTCCCGCGGGATCCGGGAGGTGGTCACTGTCGGATTGATCACGTGTCCCTGGATGGGGACCCCGTCCTGGTTCTCCATCTTCCAGATGAAGATCCGGAGACCGACCCCGATCTGCGGAGCGGCCAGGCCGACACCGTTGGCGGCATCATTCGTCTCGGACATGTCCTGGACGAGGGTGCGCAGGTCGCCGTCGAACTCGGTCACGAGCGCGGCGGGGCGGTGCAGGACCGGCTCGCCGGCGATGACAATGGGTCGAACGGCCATGCCCTGCATCCAAGCACGCGACCTCGCCGCCTCCCAACCCGCATTTCTCCGGGAAGCCGGCCCAGCGGCATACGACATCCCTTCCACGATCGAATGAACAACGTCGGGGACCAGCGACCCCCAGAAGCCCTCCACTCGATCAGGGGGTGCGGCACCCAGCCACGACGGGCACCGTCGCCGGGCGGCTCACCGTCGGGATGCCGAGGCTCACCTTCGGCTTGCCGCTGCCCGCACGGTCTGCCTGCAGCGCCTCCCAGGCGTCCCCGCCACGCGTCCGGCGCACCGAGTAGGCACCGCCGGTGAGGGCGGCGTCGGCGACGAGGTGGTGCGGCGCGCCATAGGTCACGCCGACCGTGACGAGATCGCCCGGGCGCGGGACCTCGGCTGCCTCGGGCACGGCGAAGTGGACGAGGCGGTTGTCGCGGGCCCGGCCGGACAGTCGGTGGGTCTCGGCGTCCTTGCGTCCCTCGGCAGGAGCGACGAGCGCCTCGACCGATTGGCCCTCGAGGCGCCGGTTCTCGGTCCAGCTGATCTCCTCCTGGAGGGCGATGAGCCGGTCGAACCGCTCCTGGACGACCGCCTTGGGCACCTGGCCCGGCATCATCGCAGCGGGAGTGCCCGGGCGGATGGAGTACTGGAAGGTGAAGGCGCTCGAGAAGCGGGCCTTCGCGCACGACGTCGAGCGTGCCCTGGAAGTCGTCCTCGGTCTCCCCCGGGAACCCGACGATGATGTCGGTCGTGATCGCGGCCTGCGGGATGTGATCGCGGACGGTGTCGAGGATGCGGAGGAACCTGGCGCTGCGGTAGGAGCGGCGCATGTCCTTCAGGACCTTGTCGGAGCCAGACTGGAGCGGCATGTGCAGGCTCGGCATGACGTTCGGCGTCTCGGCCATTGCGAGGATGACGTCGTCCGTGAAGGCGGCCGGGTGCGGGCTCGTGAAGCGGACCCGCTCGAGCCCGTCGATCTCTCCGCAGGCGCGCAGCAGCCGGCCGAAGGCGAGCCGGTCGCCGAACTCGACCCCGTAGGTGTTGACGTTCTGCCCCAACAGGGTGATCTCGACGACGCCCTGCGCGACGAGGGCCTCGACCTCGGCGAGGATCTCGCCCGGGCGGCGGTCCTGCTCCTTGCCCCGAAGACTCGGCACGATGCAGAACGTGCACGTGTTGTTGCAGCCGACGGAGATGGAGACCCACCCGCTGTAGGCGGAGTCGCGACGCGTCGGCAAGGTCGACGGGAAGGTCTCCAGGCTCTCGAGGATCTCCACCTCGGCGCGCTTGTTGTGCGCCGCCCGGTCCAACAACGCCGGCAGGGAGCCGAGGTTGTGCGTGCCGAAGACGACATCGACCCACGGAGCCCGCTCGACGATGGTGCCGCGGTCCTTCTGGGCCATGCAGCCACCGACGGCGATCTGCATCTCGGGGTTGCGCAGCTTGGCCTGACGGAGCTGGCCCAGGTTGCCGTAGAGCTTGTTGTCGGCGTTCTCCCGCACGGCGCAGGTGTTGAAGACGACGACGTCGGCGACCTCGGGTCGCGCGTCCCGCGGCAGGCTGGCAAGGTCGACGTAGCCCGCCGTCTCGAGCAGGCCGGCGAGGCGCTCGCTGTCGTGGACGTTCATCTGGCAGCCGTGCGTCCGCACGTCGTAGGTCCTGGGCATGGTCTTCCGCATGGTCTTCCGCATCGTCATGGCCGTCATGGCCGGCATGGGCCGTCATGGCATGGACAAGGGTACGTCGTTCGCGCTCACCCGCTCGACGGCACGAGGTGGGTCGGCGAGGCGCCGAGTAATCTGGGCCACGAGCAATATTTGACAGTTCAACGAAAGTGCTGCATAGTTGTCGTTGAAGGTTCAACCACAACCCCCTAAGGACTGATCATGGGACTGTTCAACCGCAAGGCCGAGGCCACCGAGACCGTTGAGGCCGCTTCCGTCGCCGTCAACGACATCTCTGGCGACTACACGCTCGACCCGAGCCACACGCGCATCGGCTTCTCCGCCCGTCACGCGATGGTGACCAAGGTCCGCGGCAACTTCGAGGAGTTCGAGGGCACCGCCCACGTCGACACGCAGACGCCGGCCAACTCCTCTGTCAAGGTCGTCATCAAGGCCGCCAGCGTCACGACGCACAACGAGCAGCGCGACGGCCACCTCAAGACCCCCGACTTCTTCGACGTCGAGAACTACCCGGAGATCACTTTCGTCTCGACCAACGTCGAGCGCGACGGCTCCGAGTGGGCCATCACCGGTGACCTGACCATCAACGCGGTCACCAAGTCGATCACCATCCCGTTCGAGGAGACCGGCTCGGCGAAGGACCCGTTCGGCAACATCCGCGTCGGCTTCGAGGGTGAGACCACCATCGACCGCACCGACTGGGGCCTGGCGTTCAACGCGGCCCTTGAGACCGGTGGCGTCCTCGTCAGCGAGAAGGTCAAGCTCGACTTCGACGTGTCGGCGATCGCAGTGGTCCCGTCCCAGGCCTGAGCGACACCGACCTCCCAAAGGGGGCGGGGACCGCATGGTCCCCGCCCCCTTTCTCATGCCGAAAAGGACCATGCCGTATGCCGCTGGGCCGGCTCCCCGTGAACCGCTCAGTCGCGCTGGTGCTCGGGAGCATCGTTGACGGCGTCGCGGATGACCGGCCAGGCGACCTCGCCCGGGTAGCCCTTGCGCGCGAGCATGCCCGCGAGGCGGCGGGCCTGGACGTCGGGCGCCAGCCCCGTCATCGTGCGGAGCTTCTTGGCCACGAGCTCCTCGGCCTTGGCGCGCTCGTCGTCGATGCCGACCTGTCCGAGCGCCTCCTCGGCGGTCTCCTGGTCGATCCCCTGCTTGCGGAGCTCATGGGCCAAGCCCTTCCGGGCGAGACCCTTCGTGCCCTGCTTCGAGCGGACGAGCATCTCGGCGTAGGCCTCGTCGTCGACCAATCCGACTTCGGTCATCCGGTCGAGGACCCGGGCGGCCACCTCGGGATCACAGCCGCGCTGGCTCAGCTTGCGCTCGAGCTGCGCCCGGCTTCGCGGGGCCATCGACAGCTGGCGCAGCACGATGGCGCGGGCGACCGACTCTGGGTCGGCCTCTGAACTGGTCTGCTCGGGGTCCTCGGGCGGGGGTGTCCACGAACGACGCCCTCGACCTGGTGCCGCCGCCGCGGCCAGACCCTCTGCTTTCGCGAGGGCGGCCGCGGCGCGCGCCAGCTTGTCGTCGTGGGTCTCGGCCGACACGAGGGCTCAGGCTCAGAACTCGACGGGCACGTCCGCGACGTCGGCGGGCTTGTCCACCTTGGGTCCGACGCCGAGCTTCTCCTTGACCTTCTTCTCGATCTCGTCGGCGAGGTCGGGGTTGTCGCGCAGGAAGTTCCGCGCATTCTCCTTGCCCTGACCGAGCTGGTCGCCCTCGTACGTGTACCAGGCACCGGCCTTGCGGATGAAGCCGTGCTCGACGCCCATGTCGATGAGGCCGCCCTCACGGGAGATGCCATGCCCGTAGAGGATGTCGAACTCCGCCTGCTTGAACGGCGGCGACACCTTGTTCTTGACGACCTTGACACGCGTCCGGTTACCGACCGGATCGGTGCCGTCCTTGAGCGTCTCGATGCGACGCACGTCGAGCCGCACCGACGCATAGAACTTCAGCGCCTTGCCACCCGTCGTCGTCTCGGGGCTGTTGTGCACCATGACCCCGTCGACGAAGTAGTTGTGCGTGCCGGCCACCTCGATGTCGAAGCGGTGCATCGAACGCGCCTTGGGCTTGACGTGGACGTCGAGGACCCGCGCCGGGACGAGCACCTGGGTCGGCTCGACGAACTCCGGCTTCACGGCGAACTGCCCGCGGAAGCGTGGGAGCAGCTTGTAGTCCATCGAGGGGTGGACGTAGGGCGCGACGATCTCCTGGAAGCGAGTCGACCCCGCCGTCGTCATCTGTAGCACCGCCTTCTGGCGGGCGCCGCGCAGCGACACCCGGCACTCCACACCGTGCGTGTCCCGCAAGAAGTCGACCAGTCGCTCCCGGCTGCGCTCACTCATTGCCTCGACGCAGATTTCGATGCGGCCGCTGCCACCAGCGGTGCGTGCCTGCAGCCCCTTTGACCGCAGCGCGAAGGCCCCGTCGTCCATGTACCAGATCGCGAGGGCGAGGGGTGAGAGCAGTTTGATGACGTCGTCGGTCAGGTGCTTCTTGCCGTCGCCCCAGTACATGACCTCTCGCAGCTCGCCGAGCTCCGGCAGTGGTGTCAGGTCGACATGCACCGCCCCGTTCGGCCGCACCGACCGGGTCTGGCCGATGTTGCCGAGGAGGGCCGCCTTCCAGTCGAGATAGGCCACCTGCTTCTCCCCATGACCCATTCGGTAACGAACCCCACTGCGCCCACGGGTGTTCGGCGCGAGGTGGCCGTCGCCCATGAGACCACCGAGCACGACCTGCCACTGCTGGTCGCTCAGGCGAGCCGTCTCGTTGACCATGACCCGGTCGCCGGCCATGATCTCGCCGGCCTCGCGCCAGCCACTTGGCGTGCGCACCAAGTGGTTCTCGGTCGCCGCGAACTGCGACTTCCCGTTGCCGCCGGACTTGGCGACGGTGAACTGGAGGAACCGCTCGGTCACGCCGTTGTCGAACCATCCGGTCACCGGACGGTTCACGATCTCGTTGGTCTTCGCGTCGTAGGTGCGGACCTCGACCGGCACCTTCTGGTTGACGATCTTGCCGATCTTCTCCGTGGAGCCATCAGCGAGCGTGACTCGGGTGCTGTAGCTCATGCAGCCAAACATGACGCCGATCTTCTCGCGGAGCTGGTTGATGAAGATCGCTGTCGTACCAGTCGTGTTCAACGCACCAGTCAGCTTGCGCAACGCCTGGCTCATGAGGCGGGCCTGGAGGCCGACGTGGCTGTCACCCATCTCGCCCTCGATCTCGGCGCGGGGCACGAGGGCAGCAACAGAGTCGATGACGATGATGTCGAGCGCGCCCGAGCGGATCAGCATGTCGGCGATCTCGAGCGCCTGCTCCCCGGTGTCCGGCTGCGACACGAGGAGGGCATCGGTGTCGACCCCGAGGTTCTTCGCGTACTCCGGGTCGAGCGCGTGCTCGGCATCGATGAACGCCGCTATCCCGCCCGCCTTCTGTGCACTGGCGACCGCATGGAGCGCGACGGTCGTGTTGTGGGACAGCATGCCGTTGGCGAGGAAGCTGTGTGACCCGGGCACCATGATGTCGAACGTGGGCTGCACTCCCCCGTCCTCTATCGAGACGACCTCCTCATAGGTGTAGCTCTGCGACGCCAGCGACTTCAGGTGCTCGATGAGCGCCCGAGCCCCGTCCGTGATGCGCTCAGGGCGCGCCTCGGCCCAGGCGACGATCTTCAAGAGCCGCGTCCGTGAGCAGCGCAAACTCAGGTCCGTGCGGAACAGGTCGCCGGCGACCCGGTCAAACTCCCGATCGCCGCCGATGGAGTCACGCAGGTCGGCAATCCGAGGCCCCTGATGCGGCACGTTCTCCCGCTGAGGGTCATGCGACGACGATCGGAAGTTGGCCTCGACCTGAGCTGCGCGCCGTGCGGAGCGGAAGCCGACCACCTCGAGGAAGCGATGCACCGCGCTCGGGTTCACGATGACGCTGTAGTAGTCGCGCTCGTAGGTGGTGTTGAAGGTCGTCCGCAGAGTGGCCGGGACGCCGAGGCCATAGAGCATGAGCTGGACCTGCTCGGCCAGTTGCTGTGACGCGGAGCCGAGCCCGATGGTCGACGACGGGTCGATCCACCCGTCGCCCTCGAACAGCGCGGAGAGGAATGCACGTTGTGCCTTCGCCCCGGCAGTCCGAACGCGGCGGGGAACGGACTTCTCGGGAGCGTTGACGAACGCCAAGCCGTAGTCGTCGGCGAGACGCTTGCGTAGGGCCGTGTCGTGGACGACATGCTCTCGGTCGGCGTCATGCTTGACGGGGCTGCCAAACACGGACTCCATGAGTGAGGAGAACTCGCCAGCCACCTCGGGATCCCAATTGGTGAATCGGACTGCGTGGCGGTTCTGCTCACCCAGCGTTCCCTCGGCCACGAGATAACCCAGCAGAACGGCCTCGTCCTCGCTGAGGCCATCACCGTGAGCGGCCTCCTCAGCCCCAAACAGGGCCGACACAATGGTGTCGCCCACCGCCAGCCGTCCTGCCGTGCGCCAGACGATGTCGCCGCGCTTGTTCATGACGCGCAACGGGTGGTTGTGCGTCGCACTCACTGTGCGTCCAGAGCCGAGACGGATGCGCAGGACCGGTTTGCGGTTGTTGTGCGTTGTCGCAGCGACGGCCTCGAGCTCTCCGCGTTCATTGACGACGCGAAGTCCCAAGTGGGTCACGTCGGTCACCCGAGACGTGCATGAGGCGCGCTGGCCGGTGCGCTCAAAGAGCTCTGCAATCGTCTCGAGGCCTTTGTCAGACCACACGTAGGTGTCGGCCGTGAGGCACTTCCCACTCGACTCCGGTCCGTAGATCTCCACGACCCGCCCGCGCGGCAGGCCACCGATCCCCAGCGCGACGTCGAGGGCGATCGACCCCGTCGGGATGACCTCGATGGGTGGGCGCACGTCGTCGCCCAAGCGCATGACGGCGCCCTTGCCGAAGTTCTTCTCGATCTGCCCCATCACGGTGGAGAGGGCTTTGTCCTTGTCCTGCGCCGATGCCATCTCGGTCACCTATCTGCCGTCTGCGCTGCGGTCGTCTACCTTCGACCCCCAGCGACGGCTCGTCCGGTCTCGCTGTCGGGTCAGACGTTAGGTGAGGGCACCGACATCGGGGTGTTCCACGAGACGGCCTGTGGACGACGTCGAGCATGGCGCCCCACCTGTGGATCACACTACCGAACACGTGTTCGACGCAGTGGAGGTCAACGACGACACGCCGACACCGGCGTCATGATCGGTCACTCCCCACGGACGACACCCTCGAGCGCTCGGTCGAAAGCGGCATACGTCTCCTCGCCGAAGAGCCAGAAGCGCGCCCGCTCGACCACGCCGAACTCCGCCATCGCCTCGACCACCGCGGCGATGGCGACCCCTGCGGCCCGCTCCACCGGGTAGCCGTAGATCCCGCACGAGATCGCCGGGAAGGCCACAACGGCGCAGCCCGCATCCGCAGCCAGCTCGATGCTCCGTCGATAGCACGACGCCAGCAACGCAGCTTCTCCGGCACTGCCGCCGCGCCAGACCGGTCCCACGGCATGGATGACGTGGCGCACCGGCAGCCGACCCGCCCCGGTGATCTTCGCGTCGCCGGTCTCGCAGCCGCCGAGCGTGCGGCACTCGGCCAGCAGCTCCGGACCTGCCGCCCGGTGGATCGCCCCGTCCACCCCACCGCCCCCGAGGAGCGACTGGTTGGCCGCGTTGACGATCGCATCCGCGTCCACGTCGGTCGTGATGTCGCCGCGGAGCAGCTCGATGCCGTATGCCGCTGGGCTCGTTCCCGTCATGGCCTACCTTCCGGCCGGCTCCCTTGGGCACCCCGCGCCACGCGGGCGCTTCGGCCCAGGCGACGCTCGGGCGGGATGTCCATGTCGTCGCAGAGGGCCTCCCAGACGGCTCGGGGCGGCTCGCCCTGCTCGAGTGCCTCGAGGACGGTGCGACCACCGAGCGCACCCAGCACGTGGTCCCGGGCCAGCGACCCGGCGTAGGCCTCGCCGAACTCGTCGTTCATCAAGGTCCAGAAGTGGCTCATCCGCACGAGCCGAGTCTGCCACCGAAACCGGGAACCGCCATGGCGCGAATCGTCGTCTGACCGTTGCCAAACCCGCTGAGGAGCTGGCGAGGAGACCGGTAGGGTCGTCCTCGTCCCGCGCGACGGCGGGCTCGATCCAACCAGGGGGAATCACATGAACCAGCCGACCGACGGCCCCGTGCCCGAGAACAACCCGCCCCAGCCGGCCCACGGTGGTCCGACGTCGTACACCTTCCCCGGGGCGACCGAACCGGTCGAGCTCACGGACCCATCCTCGAGTGCGGGTGACGCCGGCCATGCTGCACCGCCGCGCCGAAGGACGAGCCGAGCGCTTCTCGTCGGCGGGGTGGCCACCGTCCTCGTGCTCGGAGTCGGCGGTGCGGTCGCCATCCAACAGCTGAGCGGCAGCGGCCCGCGTCCATCCGACGTCCTGCCGGGCGACACCTTCGGCTACGTCCAGGTCGACATCGACCCCTCTGCTGGCCAGAAGCTCGCGGCGGTGCGCTTCCTCGGCAAGATCCCCGAGATCAAGGACCTCGAGTCGGGCGACACCCGCAAGAAGCTCTGGGATCTCGCCGTCGCCAAGTCGGACGACGACTGCGTCAAGGACTTCGACTTCGCGCGTGACATCGACCCGTGGCTCGGTGACCGCGTCGGCTTGGGGTTGCGCCCCGGAGGCACGGCTGATGACCCGAACGTCGTCGCCGCCCTCCAGGTCAAGGACCAGGACCAGGCCATGTCGACGCTCGGCCGCCTCGCAGACTGCGGCGAGGGAGGCGACCAGGTCGACCTCCGTGCCAAGGACGGCTACGTCCTCTTCACCAGGCACGGGCAGGGCGACGCCACTCTCGCGGCGATCGGCAAGGGCACGCTGTCGCAGAACGCGGCGTTCAGTGACGACATGGCCGCTCTCGGCGAGCAGGGGGTCGCCACGACGTGGTGGAACGTCGGGCCAATCGCCAAGGAGTTCTCCTCGGCTCTGCTCTTCGGTGTACGGGCGCCGGACGCCCCGCAGGACCTCCAAGGGCGGGTGGCCGCAGCGCTGCGCTTCGACCCCGGCTACGCCGAGATCGCCGGGATCGCCCGTGGGTTCAGCGGTGCCGCCCAGTCGATCCAGCCCGTGGACGGCGACCTGTCTGAGCTGGCCGCCCTACCCGAGGACACGCTCGCTGCGGTGCACGTCTCCGGCGGGGCGCAGCTGCTGGACCAGGCCTGGCCCCAGCTGAAGAAGCAGATCAATGACGTGGCTTCGTCGGGCGGCATGGACGACCCTCTCGGCGAGATCGAGGACGAGCTCGGCCTCGCCCTGCCTGACGACCTCAAGGTGCTCCTCGGCAGCTCGTTCACGCTCGCTCTGCCGGACCAAGAGTTCGGCAGCGACGTCCCGGCCATCGGCGCCAAGGTCGTGACGAGCGACGCCCAGCGCGCGGAGGAGGTCGTGTCGACGATCGAGGACGCCAGCGGCGCGGCCGGCCTTCTGACGAAGAGCGTCGACGGAGACCGGCTCTACGTCGCCACCACCCCGGACTACGTCGACCAGCTCAGGTCGGGCGGGAACCTCGGGGAAACGGACGGCTTCAAGGCTGCCCTCGGCGACGCAACCGACGCCGACTACGCCGTCTATGTCGACCTCGACCGGCTCGAGAAGCTCTATCTCGAGGAGGCCGACGGCGAGGCCCGCGCGGCGCTGGAAGCGATGCGCGCCGTCGGCATCTCATCCACGGTGACCGGTCAGGGTGAGGCTGCGTTCGCGTTCCGCCTCGTCGCCAACTGACGGGCCACCCGTTGCGGTTCGAGGTAGACGCGCCGGAGGTTCGCCGGTGCGTTCACCTCAACCGGCGGCGGGAAGAGCTCAGGCAGCAGAGGCAGCGACGACGTCGTCCGAGGGGACGGGCAGCGCCACGGTGGGGGCCAGGCCCTCGGACTCGGCCATGCGGCTCGAGACATCGATGAGGACCTGGGAAAGCGGCAGTTCGAGGGCGCCGCAGATCGAGGCGAGCAGCTCGGAGGAGGCCTCTTTCTCTCCCGCTCCACCTCACTGAGGTAGCCCAACGAGACGGAGGCGGTGGCCGAGACCTCACGCAGCGTGCGCCCCTGTGCGCGCCGGCGCTCTCGGAGGACGTCTCCGAGCTCACGTCGCAACAGGGTCATGCCGTCCTCCTCCAGTGGTCGTGTCCGTCGTCGTATCGGTCGTCGGGTCCGTTGGTCAAGTACGGGAAGCAGGTGCCGCTGCTCCTACCGTACCGCCTGCCCGTCAGGACGGCGCAGGGGTTTGCCGTCCGCGTCGTGAGCCGGGTCGCGCGGCACCGGGCTGTGGCCCCGCCCCGCAGAGCCGGTCATGACGTCGAGGGCCAGCTCAAGCGCGGCCGCCGCGGCCCCTCTCCGCACGTCGGCGCGCGTACCCGTCAACCGCAACGCCCTCGTGACTGTTCCCCTCGGTCCCGCAACGGCGAGGTGGACGGTGCCCGCCGGCTTCCCCTCGGCAGGCCCCGGCCCTGCCACACCCGTCGTCGAGATGCCCCAGGTCGCGCCGAGCCGCAGTCTCGCCCCCTCGGCCATGGCGCGCGCGACGCGCGGGTCCACGGTCCCCGCCTCGGCAACGACTGACGCGGGGACACCCAGGAGCGCAACCTTGACGTCAGCGGCATACGCCACGATGGCGCCGCGGAGGACGACCGAGGCACCCGGGGTGTCCGCGATGGCGGCCGACACGAGTCCGGCAGTCAGGGACTCGGCGGACGCGACCGTCTCACCCACCTCCGTGAGATGCGTGACCATGCGCTCGGAGACGCTCCAGCCGTCGGTCACTGCGCCCTCAGGACAGACCATCCGAGCGCCTGGCCGCGCGCCGCACCCGGGTGCGCTCACTGTTCTCCCGCAGGCTCAGCGCCTGGAAGACGTAGTCGACTCCCGAGACAACGGTCGCGACGAGGGCCGCCGCGAGGATCCCGTGGGCCACCCAGGTCCAGAGCTCCGCAAGCGGGAAGACCCAGAGGGGCAGCGTGAGGCCACCGAGTGCCAAGGTCTGGAGCATCGTCTTGAGCTTGCCGCCGCGCCCAGCGGGGAGCACGCCATGGCGGATGACGAGGAAGCGGAGCAGCGTGATCCCGATCTCGCGCACGAGGATGACGATCGTCACCCACCACCAGATCTGCCCCAGCACCGACAGCCCGATGAACGCGGTCCCGGTGAGCGCCTTGTCGGCGATCGGGTCCGCGACCTTGCCGAAGGTGGTGATCTGGCCGTTGCGCCGCGCGAGCCTCCCGTCGATCCCGTCGGTCACCGCGGCGATCACGAAGACGACCCACGCCCAGAACCGCCACCACGGATCGCCACCCCCGTCATGGAGCAGGAGCACGGCGTAGACCGGCACGAGCAGGAAACGCAGCACGGTCAGCGCGTTGGGGATGTTCCAGTCCGTTGGGCGGGGCGAGGGACCTTCACCGTGCGGCAGCAAGGGCGGCTTCGTCATCGCCACTCCGCGACGAGGTCGATGCCCTCGGTCGCCACAACGACGGCGGGCACGAGGTCGCCCACTGCTGGCTCCCGCCCATCGCGAGCCTCCACGTAGGTGACGCCATCGACGTCGGGGCCCTGGAACGCCGTGCGTCCGACGACCCGCCCGTCCTCCGCGTCGACCTCCTCCACGAGGACCTCGACGGCCTCGCCGATCCGCTCCTCGGCGCGCTGTGCGTTGAGCTCCTCGACGAGACGCGTGAGGCGGTCGACGCGGTCGGCGATGACCCCGGATGGCAGCTTCTCGGCGTAGGTCTCCGCCTCGGTCCCGTCCTCGTCGGAGTAGCCGAAGACGCCGACCACGTCGAGCCTGCCCTCGGTGAGGAAGGCCTCGAGCTCCTCGAGGTCCTGCTCCGTCTCGCCGGGGAATCCGACGATGACGTTGCACCGGATCCCTGCCTCGGGAGCGGACGCCCGCACCCGCGCCAGCAGGTCGAGGAAGGCCTCGCGCGAGCCGAAGCGCCGCATCCGCCGAAGCACCGGCCCGGAGGCGTGCTGGAAGGAGATGTCGTAGTAGGGCACGACACCCGGAGTCCGCGCCATCGCCTCGAGCAACCCGGGCCGGATCTCGGCCGGCTGGAGATAGCTGACCCGCACGCGCTCGATCCCGTCCACCGCGGTCAGCTCCGGCAGCAGCTTCTCGAGCAACCCCAGGTCCCCGAGGTCCTTGCCGTAGGAGGTCGAGTTCTCGGAGACGAGGAAGAGCTCCTTGACGCCTCGGGCCGCGAGCCACCGCGCCTCGGCGACGACGTCGGCGGGCGGTCGAGAGACGAAGGCCCCACGGAACATCGGGATCGCGCAGAACGAGCAACGACGGTCGCACCCCGACGCGATCTTGAGCGGCGCCCACGGCCGTCCGTCGAGGCGGGCGCGGACCACGCGCGGCCCGCTGGCGGGTGCGGGACCCGACTCAGCGGCATACGGCATGGTGTTGTGGCCGGGGAGCGCCACCTGCACGGCCACGTCCTGCCGCGCCACGGGCGAGAGGGGTAGCAGGCGTCGCCGGTCGCCCGGCACATGGCTCGGCACGTGGCCACCGCCGAGGATGGTGCGCAGATGCGTCGAGAGGTCGCGGTACGAGTCGAAACCGAGGACCGCATCAGCCTCCGGCAGCTGCTCCGCGAGGTCCTTGCCGTACCGCTCGGCCAGACACCCCACCGCGACGACGGCCCGGGTGCGGCCGTCCTCCTTGAGGTCCGAGGCCTCGAGCAGGGCGTCGATGGAGTCCTTCTTGGCCTGCTCGACGAAGCCGCACGTGTTGACGACCGCCACGTCCGCCTCCGCGGCGTCGTCGACGAGGGTCCACCCCTCCGCCTCCAGCCGGCCGGCCAGCTCCTCCGAGTCGACCTCGTTGCGGCTGCACCCCAAGGTGACGAGGGCGACACTCCGGGAGGGGGCCGCGGCGGGAGGGGTCATGCGACCCACTCTAGATGGGCCGGTGTTCAATGGCTGAATGCCCGACGCGCTCGCCCGTGCACACGCACTCCTCGCCGAGCACCCGCTCATGGACGGCCACAACGACCTCCCCTGGGAGGCCAGGGTGCAGGCCGGCTACGACTTCGAGCGCCTCGACATCGCAACTCCGGTGGCCTCGACGGTCACGGACCTGCCCCGCCTCCGGGCCGGAGGCGTCGGGGCGCAGTTCTGGTCCGTGTTCGTGCCCAGCAGCCTCCAGGGAGAGGCCGCCGTGACCGCCACGCTCGAACAGATCGACGGCGTCCACCACATGATCAGGTCGTATGCCGCTGAGCTCGCTCTCGCGCGGACCGCTGAGGACGTCGACGTGGCCAGGTCCCAGGGGCGCATCGCGTCCCTCCTCGGCGCGGAGGGTGGCCACTCGATCGGGTGCTCACTCGCCACGCTGCGGACGCTCCACGTCCTTGGGGTGCGGTACCTCACGCTGACGCACAACGACAACGTCCCGTGGGCCGACTCCGCCACGGATGCTCCTGCCGTGGGCGGGCTCACGGCGTTCGGTCGCGAGGTGGTGCGGGAGCTGAACCGGATCGGGATGATGGTCGACCTCAGCCACGTCGCGCCATCGACGATGCGGCAGGCCCTCGACGTGAGCGTCGCACCGGTGATCTTCAGCCACTCCTCCGCCCGGGCTGTGTGCGACTCACCGCGCAACGTCCCGGACGACGTGCTCGAGACCCTCCGCGACAACGGTGGCGTGTGCATGGTGACCTTCGTCCCAGAGTTCCTCTCCCCCGCCACCGCGCAGTGGCGCCTCGAGGCGGCCGCCGCCGCTGCAGAACTGGGCGTCGATGCCAAGGACTGGGTCGCGTTCCATCGCTTCGCCACCGAGTACCGGCGCGAGCACCCCAAGCCGGACGCGACGATCGAGGACGTCGTCGCCCACCTCGAGCACGTGCGCGACGTCGCAGGGATCGACCACGTGGGCATCGGTGGCGACTATGACGGGACCGACACCTATCCGGTGGGGCTCGAGGACGTGAGCGGCTACCCCCGGCTCGTCGCTGCGCTCGTCGAGCGGAAGTGGTCCGACGCGGACCTTGCGCAGCTCGTCCGCGGCAATACCCTACGGGTGATGCGTGACGTCGAGGCCGTCGCCAGGGACCTGCAGGAATCCCGGCGACCGAGCCTCAGGACGATCGCCGAACTCGACGGCTGACCGGCTCGCCCGTCACTGCCGGAAGCGGGCGATGGTGAGGCCGACCAGTCGGGCGACGACGAGTGCCACGTAGAGCATTCCCGTGATCATCTGGAGCATGATGAACGACCGCGCGTGCGGCGTCACCGCGGAGATGTCGGACAGGCCGGTGGACGTCATCGTCGTGATGGACAGGTAGAGCAGCTCGTACCACGAGCGCTCACCAGGCAGGGCCTCGCCGTAGATCGTGAAGGAGTTCGGCCAGATCATCTGGACCGCGACGTAGAGATAGGCGAAACCCCAGGCCACCACCGTGAACGTCGCGCCGGTGGCGAAGAGCTCGTCGCGAGTCACCCAGTTGTCAGCGAACATGTACCGGAGCAGCCCGTAGCCCGTGTAGAAGTAGAAGAGCGCGTGCAGCAGCGAGCTCCAGAAGAGGGTCGGATCGCTGTCGGGCCAGACCGCCTCGGCGATCGTCAGGGCGACCACAGGCACGCCGATGACCGCCGCCACCCAGGTGTGCGCCGGCGTCGCCTGGACGGCGCGGATGGCGAGGAACAGCACGACCAGGCCGACGAGGCCGAAGAGCATCCGACCGAACTCGCGGAAGTCGCCGAGCGTCGCGGTCTCCATGAAGGGGTACGCGAGCAGGGCCACAAGCTGGACTGCCAGCAGCACGGCGCACGGGGTCTCGACGAAGCCTCGGCGGAACCGGTCCCGGCGGGTCGGTGGCCCTGGCCGACGCGAGGTCGACGGCCACAGCTCCAGTGATGCGCTCACGACGCCGACTCTAGACCTGCGAGGCCGGCTACCAGTGGCTCATCAGCGCTCGTCGCGCCGATCGGTCAGCTGCCACGCGTCCTCCGACTCAGCGTCGTCCTCGGTGGCGACCGGGGTCAGGTCACGCGGCTGCCAAGCGGCGACCGGCCCGCTGGGCACGTCGTCGACATCCTCCCCCTGCGCGCGGCGCTCGCCACGGTGGACGACCATCGCCGCCGTCCGCACCTGCCCGTCTCCGACGGACCTCGGGTCGTATGCCGCTGGGCTGGCCCCGCTTGGCGCGCTCTCCTCAGCGGGTGCGTCCTCCGCCATCTGCCGCTCGACGATGCTCGGGTCATCGGCGAACGGCCCGGGCTCCTCGGCTGGCTCGACCGGATCGTTGGGGTGAGGGACGTCGTCTCCGCGCAGCAGCGCCAGGGTCTGCTCGAGGTCGTCCGGGCGGACGAGGACGTCACGCGCCTTCGACCCCTCGCTGGGGCCGACGACCCCCCGTGACTCGAGCAGGTCCATGAGGCGCCCCGCCTTGGCGAAGCCGACGCGCAGCTTGCGCTGCAGCATCGACGTCGACCCGAACTGCGTCGTCACGACGAGCTCGGTCGCCTGCAGCAGCACGTCGAGGTCATCGCCGATGTCGTCGTCGATCTGCTTCTTGGGCTGGGCCACGGTGACGTTCTCGACATAGTTGGGCCCTCGCTGGGTCGTGACGCGCCCCACCACCTCGTGGATCTCCGACTCATTGACCCACGCACCCTGCACGCGCATCGGCTTGCTCGCGCCCATCGGGAGGAAGAGGGCATCACCCTGGCCGATGAGCTTCTCCGCTCCCGGCTGGTCGAGCACGACACGCGAGTCGGCGAGGGAGCTCGTCGCGAAGGCCATCCGCGACGGGACGTTGGCCTTGATGAGACCGGTCACGACGTCCACGGACGGCCGCTGGGTGGCGAGCACGAGGTGGATGCCGGCTGCCCGAGCGAGCTGCGTGATGCGGACGACGGACTCCTCGACGTCGCGGGGCGCGACCATCATCAGGTCCGCCAGCTCGTCGACGACGACGAGCAGGTAGGGGTAGGTCGTCAGCTGTCGCTCGGAACCGGGCAACGGCTTGACCTTGCCCGCTCGCACGGCCTTGTTGAAGTCGTCGACGTGCTTGAAGCCGAATGCCGCCAGGTCGTCGTAGCGCTGGTCCATCTCGCGCACGACCCACTGCAGCGCCTCGGCCGCCTTCTTCGGGCTGGTGATGATCGGCGTGATGAGATGCGGGATGCCCTCGTAGGCGGTCAGCTCCACCCGCTTGGGGTCGACGAGGACGAGGCGCACCTCCTCGGGCGTGGAACGCATCAGGATCGAGGTGATCATCGAGTTGACGAAGCTCGACTTGCCGGAGCCCGTGGCGCCCGCGACGAGCAGGTGCGGCATCTTGGCGAGGTTCGCGATGACGTAGGCGCCCTCGACGTCCTTGCCGACCCCCATGACCATCGGGTGCTCGTTGGACCGCGCGGTGTGGCTGCGCAGGACGTCGCCGAGGGCGACGTTCTCACGGTCGGCGTTGGGGATCTCGATGCCGATCGCGCTCTTGCCCGGGATCGGGCTGAGGATGCGCACGTCCGCCGACGCGACCGCGTAGGCGATGTTCTTGGACAGGGCCGTGACGCGTTCGACCTTCGTCCCGGAGCCGAGCTCGACCTCGTAGCGCGTCACGGTCGGACCGCGTGTGAAGCCGGTGACGGCCGCGTCGATGTCGAACTGGTCGAAGACGTGCGTGAGCGACTCGACGACCTTGTCGTTCGCCTGGCTGCGCGTCTTGTGCGGGGCGCCGTGAGCCAGCATGGCGAGATCGGGCAGGTGGTACGTCACATCGCCCTGGAGAGAGAGCTGCTCGACCCGCGCGGGCATCGTCGACGTCGGCGGCGGCGCCAGCTCCGGCTTGGCGCCGGTCTGAGTGTCGGGGGCACCGTGGGTCCGGGGATCGGTGGCGTCGATCGCCTGGGTGGAACCAGAGGCGCCCGCCGGGCGCGGCGCGAGGAGGCCGGGGGCGGTGGGGCGCTTCTCGCCCGGGCGCAGGCGCAGCGTGGGCTCGTCCTCGGCTCCCCGCGTCGCGGCCTGGCGGAAGGCCTCGTCGCCTTCGCGCTCCGACAGGTCGACCGCCTTGCGTCGGCCCCGCTTGGTGCCACCCTCGGCAGCCTCGTCCTGCGCCTGCTCCGGTTGGTCATCGCGGTGGAGGACCAGGTCACGGAGCTGGCGGAGGCGATGCGGAATGAGGTTGACGGGGGTCGCGGTGATGACGAGCAGACCGAAGATCCCGAGGAGGATGAGGATGGCCAGGGCACCGTACTGCGAGACCGCCGCCGCGAGCGGGCTCGACGCGAGGAAGCCGATGATGCCCCCGGCAGCCCGCATGCCGTCGGCCCCATCCGGCGGGTTGGGGATCCCGTCGCTGAGATGCGCGAGACCGCACGACGCGAAGGTCAGCGCGATGGTGCCGACGATGATGCGGTTGGTCGCTGCCTCGTCCTCGGGCGCACGCAGCAGACGCAGGCCGAGCACGAGCAGCACGAGGGGGACGGCATAGGCGATGCGGCCGAACGTGCCCGCAAAGACTGCATGGACGACCTCACCGAACGTGCCCTGGACACCCCACCACTCGCGGGCCGCGACGACGATGGCCAGGGCGATGAGGGTGAAGCCGAGCCCGTCGCGACGGTGCTCGGGCTCGAGCTCGCGCGCGCTCGCGCCCACCCGGCGCACCGCACCACCGGCGACGTGGGAGACCCCCATCCAGGTGTTGCGCACGGCCCGCAACGGCAACGGAAGCCCGCCGTCCTTGGCCTTGGCCCGTGGGGCCGGTCGCTTCGTCGTGCGTCCGCCACCACGGCCAGAGGTTGATCGGGGCGATGACCCCTGGCCACGTCCAGAACCGGAACCCCGGGAACCGTTCGCGGCACGGCTCGACGCCGACGTGCTCGAGCGCGCGCTGCTGGACCCACGTGTCGCCATGGTGGCACGGTACGTCAACGCCGCGCTCAACTCACGCGTCACACGCGCACCACGGCCGATTCGGTCTTGCGGTCGGGGCACCCGGCGGAGGGACAGGGACAACGAGCTCAGCGGCATACGGCATCTGCGTGTGTCTCAGATGACGACACACCGCCGAGGCGCGGTGGACAGCGCGGGGGAAGCGTCCCTATCTTCATGGGCAGGTCATGAGCGCCAGCGCGAAGCCCCGGCTTGCTGGCCAGCAACCCTCCTCCGCGGTGGGGTGCTCCGGGTGACGACCAGGCCGTCCTCGCCACGTTCGTGGTGACGGGGCGCGGCAAGCGCGGACCTGCATCCGGTGGGTCCCACGACCCAGGAGCCAGTGCCATGTCCGCCCTCCCCAGCACCGCCACGTCCCCCTGCAACCACCCCGCCCCCGTCCTGCGCAGCCGCCCCCGCGCCGAGTCGGGACCGACGGCGGGCCTCGCTGTGCCGGCCGTCATCGGCGCCGACCTGCAGGTGCCCACCCTGTCGGGGACCACGACCTACGCCAACCTCGACCACGCCGCCTCGACGCCGGCACTGGTCGCGGTCAAGGAGGCGGTCGACCGTGCGCTCGAGACCTACGCCTCGGTCCACCGGGGAGCTGGCCATGCATCCCGGCTGACGAGCGCCTGGTACGAGGAGGCCCGCGCCCAGGTGGCCGAGTTCGTCGGAGCGCGCGACGACGACGCGGTCGTCTTCACGCGGACGACGACGGACTCATGGGCGCTGCTCTCGTCAGCGCTGCCGGCGACCACCACGGTCTTGGTGTTCGCCTCCGAGCACCACTCGACCCTGCTGCCCTGGGGAGACGACCGGACCGTGCGACTCCCCGTGCCACACAGCGTCGAGGAGGCCCGCTCGTTACTCGAAACGGCGCTCGACCACGCAGGTTCGGTGGACCCTGACGGTGACCGACTCGTCGTCGTCACGGCTGCGTCCAACGTCACGGGCGAGGTGTTGCCGATCGAGGACTTCGCCCGGATCGCGCACGACCACGGCGCCCGGATCGCGGTCGACGCCGCACAGCTGTCGGGACACCGACGGATCGACCTGGCCGGGTGGGGCGTCGACTACGTCGCGTTCTCGGGGCACAAGACGTATGCCCCCTTCGGCGCCGGGGTGCTTGCGGGGCGGCCGGACTGGCTCGACGCCGGCGCCCCCTACCTGCGCGGCGGCGGCGCGACCCGCTCCGTCGGCGAGCACGGCACGAGCTGGGCGACCGGGCCGGCCCGGCACGAGGGCGGCAGCCCCAACGTCATCGGGGCGATTGCCCTCGCGGCAGCGTGCGCGACGATCGACGCCCACCGCGAGGCGATCGAGCAGCACGAGGCACGCCTCCTGACCCGGCTGCGCGACGGCTTGCGGTCGATCGACGGGGTCGAGCAGCTGTCGGTCTTCGGCGAGGGCCACGACCGTGTGGGCGTGGTGGCGTTCACCGTCCGGGGTCTCGAGCCGTCGCTCGTCTCGCAGGTCCTGTCCGTCGAGCATGGGATCGGCGTGCGGGACGGGCGGTTCTGCGCCCATTTGCTCGTCGATGACCTCCTCGCCGAGCCCAGCGACGCCACGCCGGGCGAGGGGGGCGGCGACTGCCGTGCGTGCGAGCATCGGGCTCGGCACGACCGTCGAGGGCGTGGACCGACTCATCGGTGCGGTGCGCGAGCTCGTCGAGGCCGGACCCGCAGCTTCGTGGACGCGCGGAGACACCGGTTGGGTGGTTGCGGGCAATGACCCCCGCGACCGTGAGGTCACCCGCCCCTGGTGAGGGCTGCCCTTTGGTCGACTGTGCAGAACGCGCCGGGCCAAGTCAGGACCGATCAGCGTCTCGGCAGCGAGTAGACCGCCCAGATGATGCCGTGGTCCGTGCCATGGATCGCGACCTGTCCCGCCTCGACGACGGTCAGCTTGCGGCTCAGCAGGTGGTCGATCTGGACGTAGGGCGGCATGCGATGGTCGACGAGGGGCCAGGTCCGGACCCAGCCCAGCCCCGCAGTCCGGTGCGCATCGTCCTGGCCGGCCTCGAGCGCCCGGAACGCGGGGTGCCCCTGACTCGCGTTGAAGTCGCCGGCGAGCACCGTCGGCTGATCACCCGACTGGCGGTCGCGCCACGTGGCCAGCGCCCCGAGGCCGGCTCGCCACTGCTCGGTCTCACCGGCCAGTGGCGCCATCACGTGCACCGCCTTGAGCCGGACCGACGTGCCGCTCACGTCAACGACGACCTCTGGCTGGAGGCTCGGGGTGTGTGCGTCGACCGGGTCCCCACCAGTGACCTCTGTCAGGGGGAAACGCGAGTAGACCATGGTGCCCGTGAAGGATTCCGGACGGGCCTCCCCCGCCCGCTCGATGAACCATTCGCCCAGGCGGGACTGGTCCAGCGCACTCTCCGCCTCCGGCGTGATCTCGGTGGCCACCAGAACGTCGACGGAGTGAGCCCGCACCGCGTCCGCCACCTGGTCCGGGTCGGCCTGGCCGAACGAGAGGTTGACCGCCATGACGGTGAGGTCACGTGGGGCCTGCGGCGACGTGTGGGCGAACCAGCCCGGGAGCGCGATGGTCGCCGCAACCGCCACCGCCACGGTCACCGGCAGCAGCATCCACCACCGCCTGAGCAGGGCCGTTGCGACGAGCAGGCCGAGCAGGCCGATCGCGACGAAGGGCCCGGCCGTCTGCAGCACGATGACAGGCTGCGCCGTTGTGTCGAGCCAGCGCGCGGCACCGACGGCGACGAGGACGAGAAGGACCGTGGCGATACCGAGGTCGACCCAGCGCCGCCTCGGACGCACCTCGGACCTCGTCACGCCTGGAGGACGACGGGGATGATCATGGGGCGTCGGCGGATCTTGCCGCCCACCCAGGAGCCCACGGCCCGTCGGATGACCTGCTGGAGCTGCTGGTCGTCACGAACGCCGTTGGCGACGGCCTCCTCGATCGCCCGCTCGACCTTGGGGATCACCTGCCGGAAGATCTCCTGGTCCTCGACGAAGCCCCGCGCCGTGATCTCCGGACCGGACGCGATCTTCCCCGTCGCGGCGTCGAGCACAACGATGATCGTGATGAAGCCCTCGTCGCGCAGGATCCGACGGTCCTTGAGCAGCGCTTCGTCCGCGCCGCCGATGTTGGTCCCGTCGACATAGATGTAGCCGCAGTCCACGACTCCGGTGATCTTGGCCCGTCCGTCGACGAGGTCGACCACGACACCGTCCTCTGCGAGCACGACGTTCTGCTCGGGCAGACCCGTCTGGATGGCGAGCTGGGCGTTGGCGTACATGTGACGCCACTCCCCATGCACCGGCATGACGTTGCGGGGGCGCACGATGTTGTAGCAGTAGAGCAGCTCGCCCGCGCTCGCGTGCCCCGAGACGTGCACCTTGGCGTTCCCCTTGTGCACGACGGTCGCACCGAGGCGCATGAGGCCGTTGATGACCCGGTAGACGGCGTTCTCGTTGCCGGGAATGAGGCTGCTGGCGAGCAGGACGGTGTCCCCCGGACCGACGTTGATCCGGTGGTCACCGTTGGCCATCCGGGACAGGGCCGCCATCGGCTCGCCCTGCGAACCGGTACTGATGAGCACCAGCTTGTCGTCGGGCAGGTCACCGAAGCGCTTGGCGTCGACGAGGATCCCGTCGGGCACGTGCAGGAAGCCGAGCTCGGCGGCGATCCCCATGTTGCGGATCATGGAGCGGCCGACGAAGGCGACCTTGCGCCCGGCCTTCTCAGCCGCGTCGAGGACCTGCTGGACCCGGTGGACGTGGCTGCTGAAGCAGGCGACGATGATGCGCCGTTCGGCATGCCGGAAGACCTTGTCGATGGCCGGCGCGATCTCGAGCTCAGGGGTGGTGAAGCCGGGCATGTCGGCGTTCGTCGAGTCGGTGAGGAACAGGTCGACACCCTCCTCCCCCAACCGGGCGAAGGCACGCAGATCGGTGATCCGACCATCGAGCGGCAGCTGGTCCATCTTGAAGTCACCGGTGTGGAGCAGGGTCCCGGCCTTGGTGCGCACGAACACCGCGAGCGCGTCCGGAATGGAGTGGTTCACCGCCACGAACTCGAGGTCGAAGGCGCCGACCCGCTCGCGCTGCCCCTCCGTGACGGCCAGGGTGAACGGCCGGATGCGGTGCTCCTTGAGCTTGGCCTCGATGAGCGCCAGCGTCAGGGTGGAGCCGATGAGGGGAATGTCCTCCTTGAGGCGGAGCAGGTACGGAACGGCACCGATGTGGTCCTCGTGTCCGTGCGTGAGGACGATGGCCTCGACGTCGTCGAGACGGTCCTCGAGGTATGAGAAGTCGGGGAGGATCAGGTCGACCCCGGGATGGTGGTCCTCGGGGAAGAGCACGCCGCAGTCGATGACGAGCAGCCGGCCCTGGGTCTCGAGGACGGTCATGTTCCGACCGACCTCGCCGAGCCCGCCCAGTGCGACGACCCGGAGGCCGTTGCTGGGCAGGGCAGGCGGATCGGTCAGCTCGGGGTGGGGATGGCTCACAGGGTTCCTGTCGGTCGGGTGCGAGGTGAGGCGAGCTGGCTGAGCCAGCTGGGTGGGCGCGCTGGTCAGGCGACCGTGTGGAGGGCGGAGCGGACGACCTGTCGCTGCTCGGGGGTCGCCTCCACGAGCGGGAGCCGCACCATGGCGGACTCGATGACGCCCTGCTCGGCAAGGGCCGCCTTGGCCATGATGGCTCCCTGCGTGACGTTCATGACGGCGTCCACCACGGCGTGAAGCGACCGGTGAATTGCGCGGGCGTCGTCCCAGCGGCCCTCGACGACGGCATCGGCGAAGCGTCGGTAGACGGCGGGGCAGGTCTGCGAGGTCACGCCCACGAAGCCGACGCCGCCGTTGACGAAGTGGGCCAGGTTCATCGCGTCGTCGCCGGAGTACCAGTCCAGGCCGGTCGCCTCCATGAGCTGGCTGGCGAGCCACAGGTCGGCCCGGGCGTCCTTCACGGCGACGATGCGCTCGTGCTCGGCTATCCGGAGGTAGGTCTCGCGGGCGATGGCGATGCCGGATCGACCCGGGATGTCGTACACCATGACCGGAAGGTCGCTCGCGTCGGCGAGTGCGAGGAAGTGCGCGACGAGCCCCGACTGCGGCGGCTTGTTGTAGTACGGCGTGACGGCGAGGACCGCGTTGGCACCGACCTTCTCAGCGACGCGCACGGACTCGACGCTCTTGGCGGTGTCGTTGCTCCCGGCGCCGGCGACGATGACGGCCCGGTCCCCGACCGCGCCGATGACGACCCGCAGGAGGTCCTCCTTCTCGGCCGCGGTGGTCGTCGGCGACTCCCCCGTCGTCCCGGACACGATGATGCCGTCGTGGCCCTGGTCGACCAGGTGCGTCGCCAACCGCTGGGCGGAGTCGAGGTCGACTGATCCGTCCGCCCGCATGGGCGTCACCATCGCCGAGAGAACACGTCCTAGCCGGGGTGCGTCTGCCATGGGCCAAGGTTAGCGCCCGCTGCCTGTCGTGCTTCCAGGCGGCGTCGGCAACGTACCCCACCCCGATCGAAAGAACAGCGTTGGGGTCACTTCTCCCCTAAACGTGTTCACTCGATCAGGGTCGGTGGCGGAGCGCACGGAACGAGGCACTACTCGCTCGGGGGTCCGAGTAGTGCCTCGCCACCCCTACCATCGCGTGGCCCGCGGCGGCGTTACACGGCTCGGGCGACAATTTCAGGCGGGCGGTCAGCGGCGGACGTAGGTGACCCACGCAAACCCGTCGTGCGCCTCGCGCTCGGTCTCCTGCCACTCCGTGGGGTCGACGTCGGGGAAGGTGACCGAGCCCTCCGGGGACTGGTCGACCTCGGTGATGACGAGGCGAGCGGCATACGGCATGGCCTCCCGGTAGACCTCGCCGCCCCCGACGATGAACACCTCGTCGGCAGGCCCGGCGAGGCTCAGGGCCTCAGCGAGCGAGTGCGCGGTCTCGACGTCCGCGTGGCGCCAGTCCTCCCGCCGGGTCAACACGATGCTCCGGCGGCCGGGCAGCACGCCCATCGCCTCGAACGTGCGCCGGCCCATGATCATCGGGTGGCCCATGGTCGTGCGCTTGAAGAACTTGAGGTCCTCGGAGATGTGCCACGGCATCGAGGAGCCGTCGCCGATCACGCCGTTGCGGCCGACGGCGGCGATCATCGTCACGTTCGTCATGGAGCCACTGTGGCAGCAAGTACCCGGCTCAGACAGCGATCGGGGCGCGGATGCTCGGGTCGGCGACGTAGTCGACGAGCTCGAAGTCGTCGAGGTCGAACTCGTCGATGCTCGTCTTGCCGGGCGTGATCCGCATCGTCGGCAGCGGGTGCGGGGTGCGGGTCAGCTGCAGCCGAGCCTGGTCGAGGTGGTTGAGGTAGAGGTGCGCGTCGCCCAGCGTGTGGACGAACTCCCCGGGCTGCAGGTCGGTCAGCTGGGCGACCATCTGCGTCAGCAGCGCATAGCTCGCGATGTTGAACGGCACGCCGAGGAAGATGTCGGCACTGCGCTGGTAGAGCTGGCACGAGAGGCGCCGTTTGCCGTCAGCGCCGGGCGGCGCGACGTAGAACTGGAACATTGTGTGGCACGGCGGCAGCGCCATGTCGTCGACGTCCGCGACGTTCCAGGCCGAGACGATGAGGCGCCGGGAGTCCGGATTGGTCCGGATCTGCTCGATCACCTTCGCGATCTGGTCGACGCGGCGCCCGTCCGGGGTCGGCCAGGAACGCCACTGGTATCCGTAGATCGGCCCGAGGTCGCCGTCCTTGTCGGCCCACTCGTCCCAGATCGAGATGCCGCGCTCCTGGAGCCACCGCACGTTCGTGTCGCCCCGGAGGAACCAGAGCAGCTCGCCGATGATCGAGCGCAGGTGCAGCTTCTTTGTCGTCATCACGGGGAAGCCGTCCGCGAGGTCGAAGCGCATCTGGTGGCCGAAGACGCTGAGCGTCCCGGTCCCGGTCCGGTCGGACTTCTCCTGGCCATGGGTCAGGACGTGGTCGAGGAGATCGAGGTACTGCCGCACACAGGCAGCGTAGTTCGCCCCGGTGTCACAACCGAGGAGGTGAGGCCGTATGCCGCTGGGCCGGCTCCCCCGCGACCCACCCTTCCAGCCCACGTCCCGATCGAAGCCGGGCCGACCCGTGGAGCCGTCGAGCCCGGATCACAGCGGCCCGAGAGCCTCCGCCGCCTCGGCGCGAAGGTCGAGTGTCTCCAGGACGGTCAGGAGCTGGCGCTCCTCATACTGGAAATGGCTCTCCATGATCGCTGCGACGCCCTCGAGGTGGCTCTGGAGCTCCTCGGGCGGCGCGGGCCGATCGATGGCAGCACGCAGCTGGCCCAGCAGGTCCGCGATCATCGCGTGGTCCTGCTCCAGTGTCCTGAGCACGGGTGCCAACTGCGGGTGCGCCGCCTCGATCGCGGGGAAGAGCGTGCGGTCCTCGCCCTGGTGGTGGCCGTCGAGCGCGGCGCAGAACCCATGGCAGTAGAGCAACAGGTCCCGTGAGAGATCTGCCGCCCCCGTTCCGTCCTGAACCGCGTCCCGGGTCACGCCCAGCGCCTCACGAAGGCGCGCGTGAACCCGGCGCAGTTCCTGGCTCCATGCGACGACCCTTGCCGTCTCGCGGTCCGTCACGTCGGCTCAGGCGTCGTAGTCGAGCGACACGTCGTCGGTCACCGGGTGGCTCTGGCACGTGAGGACCATGCCAGCCGCGACCTCGTCCGGCTCGAGTGCGTAGTTGCGGTCCATCCGGACCTCGCCGGAGACGAGCCTGGCCCGGCAGGTGCCGCAGACGCCGTTCGTGCACGAGAAGGGCGCATCCGGCCGCAGGCGCAGCGTCGCATCGAGGATCGACTCGTCGCGGCTCGGCATGGGGACCACGGTCGTTCGCCCGTCGAGGTTGACCGTCACCGTCGCCTCGGGCGGCGCCCCCTCGTCGATGACGACCTTCCGCTTCGGCTCGGTGCCGTCGTCCACGTGGAAGATCTCGTGGTGCACGTGACGCGGGTCGACCCCATGCTTCGTGAGCAGCGCCTCGGCCTCGGTCACCATCCCGAACGGTCCGCACAGATACCACTCGTCCACGGACTCGACCGGCACGAGCGTGGCGAAGATCCGCTCGAGCCGCTCCGGGTCGAGCCGCCCACTGAAGAGCTCGACGTCCTGCGCCTCGCGGGAGAGGACGTTGATCAGGTGGAAGCGCCCCGGGAAGCGGTTCTTGAGGTCCTCGAGCTCCTCCAGGAACATGATCGAGCTCGTCCTCCGGTTGCCGTAGAGAAGGGTCACGCGTGAACGCAGCTCCTCCTCGAGCGCGGTCGCGAGCAGGGACATCACCGGCGTGATCCCGGAACCTGCCGCAATCGCGAGGTGGTGCCGTATGCCGCTGGGCCGGGTCGCGCACGTGAAGCTGCCCAAGGGGGTCATGACCTCGAGAACATCCCCGGCGGCCACGACGTCGTTGAGCCAGTTCGACATCCGTCCCTCGGGGACCCGCGCGGCGGCGACCCGCAGGGTACGGCTCGCGGTGGCGGCCCCTCGGGACTCACAGATCGAGTAGGACTGCCGGACCTCCTCGCCGTTGATGGTTGCGCGCAGCGTCAGGTGCTGGCCCGGCTCGAACCGGTACTCGTCCGCGAGCTCCGACGGGACAGCGAAGGTGATGGCGACGGACTCGTCGGTCAGGCGCTCGACGTCAGCCACGGTCAGGTCGTGGAAGCGCGCTCGGTGGCGGGCGGGAGCGTCCTCGGTCGTGAGGTCGGTCATGTCAGATCGCCTTGAACTCGTCGAAGGGCTCACCGCACGCGTTGCACCGGCGCAGGGCCTTGCACGCGGTGGAGCCGAAGTGGGCGATCTCCGTCGTGTCGTCCGAGCCGCAGTGCGGGCAGCCGACGACGTGCCGCTGGAGCTGGACTGGCACGGGACCACTGCCCGCCCCCTCGGACACCGGCCCGGGCGGGGCGATGCCGAAGCGCTCGAGCGCGGCCCGGCCCTGCTCGGTCATCCAGTCGGTCGTCCAGGCCGGGGACAGCTGGGTGCGCACCTCGGCCCGGTAGCCATGTGCTTGGGCCTCCCACCGGATCCGGTCGGTGATCGCCTCCATGGCGGGGCAGCCGGAGTACGTCGGGGTGATGGTCGCCACGAGCGCCCGGGCGTCCTCGTCGACCTCGACATCGCGCAGGATCCCGAGGTCCGCGATGGAGATCACCGGGATCTCCGGATCGGGGATCCGTGAGATCGCCTCAGCCACAGCGGTTTCCGTCGACATAGGCGCCATCGGGCTCACCACGTGGCACCGGGGTGGGAGCGCGCGATGTGCTGCATCTCGGCGAGGAGGTAACCCATCGGCGCCGAGTGGATCCCGGCACGTCCGCCCCGGGAGCGCCACGTCGGGTCGTCCGGCAGCGTCAGGGTCGCCTGCTCGACGACGGCACCCACAGCGGCGACGACCGGGTCGTGCAGCGACGACGGCAGCACCCCGACACCGGCTTCCGCGGCCGCCACCGACTCGTCATCGTCGAAGAAGAGCTCGGCCAGGTACGGCAGCACCCATTCCAGACCCGCCTGCATCCGGCGGTGCGACTCCTCGGTGCCGTCACCGAGCCGCACGACCCACTGGTAGGCGTGGTCGAAGTGGTAGCGCACCTCCTTGAGCGCCTTGCCGGCCACCCCGGCGAGGACGCCGTCGCTGGAAGCGAGCAGAGCGGCATACAACTGCTTCTGGTACGCGGAGAACCACAGCAACCGCGCCATCTCCCGCCCGAAGTCACCCCGCTCCTGCTCGACGAGGTGGAGGTTGCGCCACTCCCGCTCGTCCCGCATCATCGCGAAGTCGTCCTCGCTGCGCCCCGTCCCGTCCAGCGAGCCGACGTAGGGATAGAGCCCCCGCGCCTGCCCGAGGAGGTCCAGCGCGATGTTGCCGAGCGCCATGTCCTCCTCGAGCTGCGGTGCGTTCGTCATCCACTCACCCAGCCGCTGCGCGTAGACCATCGCATCATCAGCCAACCCGAGCAGGTATGCGGCAGAAGAACTTTCAGTCATCACAGGTACTCGACGTCCTCGGGCACCTCGTAGAACGACGGGTGCCGGTAGACCTTGTCGGCCGCGGGATCGAAGAACGAGTCCTTCTCCTCCGGGCTGCTCGCGACGATGTCCGAGGCGCGCACGACCCAGATCGAGACGCCCTCCTGGCGGCGGGTGTAGACGTCGCGACCGTTGCGCAGCGCCATCTGGGCATCCGGCGCGTGGAGCGAGCCGACGTGGGCGTGCGAGAGCCCTCGCTTGCCGCGCACGAACACCTCCCAGAGTGGCCAGCTCCTCTCGGCGGGCCCGGAGACGGGTTCGCTCACGCGGCACTTCCCTTCAGCTCGTCGGCATGCTTGCGGGCGTAGGCGTTGGCGGCCTCGCGCACCCAGGCACCCTCCTCGTGGGCGCGGCGGCGGTGGACGATCCGCTCGGCGTTGCACGGCCCGTCACCGCGCAGGACCCGCCAGAACTCGTCCCAGTCGATGGGCCCGAAATCGTAGTGCCCACGCTCCTCGTTCCACCGGAGCTCCGGGTCCGGCAGCACGATGCCGAGCTTCTCCGCCTGCGGCACCATCATGTCGACGAACTTCTGGCGCAGGTCGTCGTTGCTGAACCGCTTGATCCCCCACGCCATCGACTGGGCCGTGTGCCCGCCCTTGGCAGCGTCACCGGTGTCGGGCGGGCCGAACATCATCAGCGCCGGCCACCACCACCGGTTGGCCGCGTCCTGGGCCATGGCCTGCTGCGCCTCGGTGCCGCGCATGAGGTTCCAGAGGATCTCGAAGCCCTGCCGTTGGTGGAACGACTCCTCCTTGCACACACGGATCATGGCGCGCGCGTAGGGGCCGTAGGAGCACCGGCACAGCGGCACCTGGTTCATGATCGCGGCACCGTCGACGAGCCAACCGATCGCGCCGCAGTCGGCCCAGGTCAGGGTCGGGTAGTTGAAGATGGACGAGTACTTCTGCTTGCCGTTGTGCAGCCGGTCGAGCAGCTCGGCACGGTCGACGCCGAGCGTCTCGGCGGCGCTGTAGAGGTAGAGGCCGTGCCCCGCCTCGTCCTGGACCTTGGCGATGAGAATCGCCTTGCGGCGGAGCGACGGGGCCCGGGTGATCCAGTTGCCCTCGGGTTGCATGCCGATGATCTCGGAGTGGGCGTGCTGGGCGATCTGGCGGATCAGGGTCTGCCGGTACTCCTCCGGCATCGCGTCGCGTGGCTCGATCCGCTGGTCGGCGGTGATGAGCGCATCGAAGTCACCTCCGACCTGCTCGCGGCGGTCCTCGTGCGCGAGAGCCTCGTCGTAGGCGCCCGTCTCCGCCGCGTTCAGCGGCTCATTCGGGTCGATGACGTCGTTGCCATACATGAGTCCAGTATGCGAGATGGGCGCCAGTCGCACCAAAGTGGCCTTTCTCGGACGCGCAGGGCGCCTGAGACGATGCTGTGGTGAGCCAACCGCACCAGCACGTCAGTCACGACCACGACCACCCGCCCGGCCCCCTTGCCGACGCCAGCGTCCGGGTGGCCCGGGTGTCCGACGCCCCCGCCGTGGGGTTCGTCCAGGCGGTCGTGTTCCGGGAGGCGTATGCCGCTGAGCTGGCTCCCGAGATCGTCGCGCAGTTCCAGCCCCAGGCGTTCGCGAGCGCGTGGCGCACGACACTCGAGGGTGCGGGCGCAGACGACGGCGTGCTCCTCGTCGCGTGCGCGGGCGAGCAGGTCGTCGGATTGGCCGCGGTGGGGGCCTCGAACGACCCCGATGCCGACGAGCGGACTGCCGAGCTGCTCGTGCTCGGGGTCCATCCGGAGGCGCGGCGCCAGGGCCATGGGTCCCGCCTGCTCCATGCCGTTGTCGACACGGCTCGGGCCCGCGGACGCGATCGGCTGACCGCCTGGGCCCTGGCCTCCGCACAGGAGGTGCGAGAGTTCCTCGTCGAGGCTGGCCTGGGCCCGGACGGCGCGAACCGCGAGCGCGTGGTGGGTCCCGACGGCGAGACCACCAAGGAGTTCCGCCTCTCCGCTTCCCTGGAGGCGGGGTGACGACAGACGTCCTCACCGCGGAGGAGCGCCGCCTCGTCATCCGGGAGGCGCTGTCCGTCGGCATCGCGACAGGGGCCTACGGCATCAGCTTCGGGGCCCTGGCGGTCGCTGCCGGCCTCGACGTGTGGCAGGCCTGTGCGCTCTCGCTGCTGATGTTCACGGGCGGTTCCCAGTTCGCCTTCATCGGGATCATCTCGGCCGGCCTGCACGCGGCCCCGGCCGCAATCGCCGCGTCATCGCTGCTGGGCGTCCGCAACGGGCTCTACGCGTTGGAGCTGACCCAGCTGCTGGGGGTGCGAGGCATCCGGCGGCTGGCCGCCGCGCACATCACCATCGACGAGTCGACCGCGGTCGCGGTGTCCCAGTCGCACGTCAGGGCCGCGCGCATGGGCTTCTGGCTGACCGGTCTCACGGTCTTCGTGTTGTGGAACCTCACGACGCTGGTCGGCGCCGTCGTGGGCAACGCCCTCGGTGACCCGAAGACCTGGGGTCTCGACGCCGCCGCCTGCGCGGCGTTCACCGCCCTTCTCTGGCCTCGGCTGAAGAACCGTGACGCCGTCGCGATCGCCGTCGTCGCGGCCGTGGTGGCGGTCCTGCTCGCACCCGCCACGCCGCCCGGCGTCCCGGTCATCGTCGCGGCGCTGGCCGCGTTCATCGCCTGGCGCGAACCGCGCCAGGGCGCAGCTGACCTCGAGGAGGAGGCGGAGGACTCGGAGCCGCGCCAGACGGGGTCCGAGGTGCAGCCATGAGCATGTGGGTCGCACTGCTCATCGCGGCCGCGATCGCCTTCGGCCTGAAGCTCGTCGGCTACCTCGTGCCGGCCGACCTGCTGGCCGAGCCGCACGTCAAGCGCGTCACCGCGGCGCTGCCCGTTGCGCTGCTCGCCGCCCTGGTCGCGATCCAGACCCTGACGGGCCCGGGTGGCACCTGGACGCTCGACGCGCGGGTGGCCGCTGTCGGCGTGGCCATCGTGGCGCTGATCTTCCGGGCGCCGTTCATCGTCGTCGTCGTCCTCGGAGCCGCGACGGCGGCCCTGCTGCGGCTCGCCGGCTGGGCCTGATGGCTGACTCGGACGACGTGCGGCGCATCGCCCTCAGCCTGCCGCACGTCGTGGAGATCGAGAGCGACGGCTTCGACTTCCGCGTGGGCGACAAGGGATTCGTGTGGTCCTATCCGGAGCGCAGCCCGGGCAGGCGCCGAGTGATCCGTACCGACATCGCCGTCCTCTTCGTCGGGGACGAGGCCGAGAAGCAGGCGCTCCTCCTCGGCGAGCCGGACCTGTTCTTCACCACTCCCGCGTATGACGGCTGGCCCCTCGTCATGCTGCGTCTCGAGGAGGTCGACGCCGGGCGGCTCGACGAGCTGGTGACCGATGCTTGGCGCATGCGGGCGCCAGCGGACCTCGCCGCGGACCTGCCCGACGCCGCGCGGTAGGGCAGTGACCGGATGCCGCTGGGCTCGCTCCACGGGCAGCACACCTCACCAGGAGTGCGCACTCCTCGTTGGGAGCAGGTTAGCCAGAGGCATGCAGTCTGCAGCTCGCACCCCTGATTGACGGTTGCCAACCAGAAGTGCGCAGTTCTCGTGGAGGCCGACGACGCCTTCGCCGACGACCCAAAGCCGGCTCACGGCGCTCGTCATCCCTACAACGCGCATGGGCATTTCCACCCATGGCCGGCGCATCCAAGATGGGCACATCTCCCGACGCGGTTGATGCTGCCTGAACGTAGCGTCGAGCTGCATGACAAACCCTTCGGAGGTGAGTTCGATGAGCAGCGAACCAGCGCGTGATGGAGGACCGGTCGTCGACGATGCGGCGCGGGGGCGCCGGCAGCTGATCGCAGCCACTCAACTCGTCGAGCAGCACCTTACCGTGGCCGGAATACCAACGGCGGTGCTCGTCGGGGGCGAGGGCCCTGGTGTCGTGCTGCTGCACGGGCCGGGTGAGTTCGCCCTGACGTGGATGCGCGTCATACCTCAGCTGGCCACCGCGCATCGTGTCGTGGCTCCCGATCTGCCCGGCCACGGCGCCTCCGGTCTGGGAGACGTCCCGCTCGACCGCGAGCGTGTGCTGTCCTGGCTCGACGACCTGATCGAGCAGACCTGCCCCTCGCCTCCCTACGTCGCCGGCCACCTGGTTGGCGGTGCGATCGCCATGCGCTTCGCGTTCGAGCGACCGGACCGGCTGCGCGGCCTCGCGCTGGTCGACACCCACGGCCTGAGCCGCCTCCGCCCGTCCCCAGCGTTCGCCATCACCCTCGCCACCTTCATCGCACATCCGACGCCCACGAGCCGGGACCGCTTCTTCCGGCAGTGCTTCGTCGATGTCCCGCAGCTGCAGGAGCGGCTGGGCCAGCACTGGGACCCGCTGATGACGCTGGGTCTGGAGGGCGCCAGGTCGCGGGAGCAGAAGACGGCCATGCGCAGCCTCATGTCTGCCTTCGGCACCCGGTCGATCCCCGAGGCCGACCTCGTCAGGATCACGGTGCCGACCACGCTCATCTGGGGTCGCGAGGACCGCCAGACGCCACTGTCCGTGGGACAACGCGCCAGCGAACGATACGGCTGGCCCTTGCACATCATCGACGGGGCCGCCGACGACCCCGCCTTCGAGCAGCCCGCGGCGGTGATGAGGGCTTTCGAGGCGATCCCTGCCCTGGGATGACGGCCAGCTGCGTTCGGGTATTGGGATCGAGGTAGTGGTTCGCCCTCGAGAGCGTGTCGAGAGTGATCGATCACCTCGGACCAGGCGAAAGCGAGGGGCAGGCCAGGCGAAGCTGAGGGTCAGTCGAGGCCGAGGTACTTCTCCAATCCCACGGTGAGACCGGGGTGGTCGGCGACGGCCCGGACCGCGGCCATGACGCCCGGCATGAAGGAGGCCCGGTCGAACGAGTCGTGGCGGATCGTCAGCTGCTCCCCCGCATTGCCGAGGAGGACCTCCTGGTGCGCGACGAGCCCACGCAGCCTCACCGAATGCACGTGTATGCCGCTCGAGCTGGGCTCCGCGGGCGCCTTCAGGGTCGTGGGTGGTTGCGTCGGGGACCGCGGGCAGGCCGGCCTCGTCGCGCGCCGTCCCGATGAGCGCCGCCGTGCGTGCGGCCGTGCCGGAGGGTGCGTCGACCTTGCCCGGGTGGTGCAGCTCGATGATCTCGACGGATTCGAAGTACCGCGCCGCCTTGGCGGCGACCGACATCATGAGCAGGGCCCCGATCGCGAAGTTCGGCGCGATGAGCACGCCGACGCCCGAGCCGGTGCGGGCGGGCGGAGCCCCGTCGAGCTGGTGCCGCAGGGCTGCCAGCCGAGCCTCGTCCCAGCCGGTGGTGCCGACGACGACGTGGACTCCCCGGTCGATGCAATGGGCGACGTTGTCCGGTGATGCAGCCGGTACCGTCAGCTCGACAGCGACGTCGGCGCCGCCCAGGTCCCCCAGCTCATCGCGCGAGCCGTAGGCCCCGACGAGCCTCAGTCCCTCGGCCGCGCCGACTGCCTTCACGGCCTCCGAGCCCATCCGGCCGTTCGCGCCGATCACCGCAACCTTGATGTCCGTCACGACGAAGACCCTATCGATGCGGGACAGGGAGTCTGGGTTTCGGGACCAAAGGCACACCTTCATCGACGGTTCGGATGGACACTGGAAGGGATCGAGGGAGTGGTCATCATGCGCGATCCTGCTCGCACCAACCTCCGGCGCGTCCGTAGGATCCTTCTCGCCCGTCTCGCGGCCGTGGCGCTGCTAGCCGGGCTCGTATCCGTCGTCGCGTCGCCTGCTCAGGCCGCACCCCTGTTCGGACACGACATCTCGTGGCCGCAGTGTCCTTCGAGCGTGGGTGGGTTCGACCTGCCAATGCCCCCGGACAGCACCCAGTTCGTCATCGCGGGCCTGACCAAGGGCCTGCCGTTCACCGAGAACCCGTGCCTCGCGTCGCAGGTCGACTGGGTCCAGACCCGCAACAAGCCCGCCCACGCGTACACCATGGCCGCCTTCCCGACGAGCGCGCAGCTGAGCACCTACGGTTCGCAGGGACCCTGGTCGACGAGCACGCGCGCCGGCCAGCTGTCGAACGTCGGCTACGCCGAGGCGACCTACGCGGCAGGAAGCCTCGACCGCGTCGGTTGGACGCCGCCCGTGGTGTGGATCGACGTCGAGCCGCGGCCGGCGCAGCCCTGGCCCACCAGCAACGCCGCCCAGCAACGCGAGAACCGCTACGTCATCGAGGGACTGATGCGCGGACTGCGCGACAACGGCTACGCCTATGGCCTCTACTCCTTCGCCAACGGCTGGCAGGAGATCACCGGCGGCTGGCGTCTCCCGGGTGTCCCCGTGTGGGCGACGGCCGGGCAGCTCGACTACCCCAACGAGGCCCTGGACCGGTGCACCCAGCCCAGCTTCTCGGGGGGCCGCGTGTACCTCTCGCAGTGGTACGACGACACCCGGGACTATGACCGGACCTGTGGGACCTACGCGTTCAGCAACCTGCCGATCCCGGCCTCGACGCTCTCCAACTCCACGGCGGACTTCAACGGCGACTGGAACAACGACGTCCTCGCGCGGTGGACGGCGACCGGCACGCTGCATCTCTACGCCGGCCAGGGCAACGGCCGCATCGCCTCCCACGTCCAGGTCGGCAGCGGCTGGGGACCGTTCAGCGCGTTGGAGACGGTCGGTGACTTCAGCGGTGACGGCGCACTCGACGTGCTCGCCCGCGACCCGGCCACGGGCTACCTGTGGATGTACCGAAGCACGGGAAAGGGCGGCTGGTCCAGCTCCCGTGTTCGGGTGGGCACGGGCTGGAACCCGTTCAACTCCATCATCGGGCCCGGGGACTTCGACGGCGACCAGCGCGTCGACGTCCTCGCCCGCAAGGCCTCGACCGGCGAGCTGTTCCTCTACGCCGGGAACGGCACGAATGGTTTCAAGAGCGTCCGCCGCGTGGGCACCGGCTGGAACGTCTTCAGCACCCTGGTCGGCGCGGGGGACGTCAACGGTGACGGACGGGCGGACGTCCTGGCGCGCGAGTCGAGCACCGGCTACCTGTGGCTCTACCCGGGCAACGGCTCCGGCGGCTGGCTGCCCCGCGTGCGGATCGGCTCCGGGTGGAACGGCTTCACCGCCATCATGGGTCCCGGTGACCTCACCGGCGACCGCGTGGTCGACGTCGTGGCCCGCGATCGCAGCGGTGACCTATGGCTGTACGCCCGCACGGCGTCCGGAGGGTGGCGCAGCCGGGTCCTCATCGGGGCCGGCTGGAACGGCATCAACGCGATCTTCTGACCGCCCCTCAGGTCGAGTGTGCACTCCGCGCCCGACACCAACTGCACACTCGACCAACTGGTGCATCCCGTCACATCAAATGTGCACTCCGCGCCCGACACCAACGGCACACTCGACGCCTGGGACGCAAAGCGGCCCGGAACCGCAACGGGTTCCGGGCCGTTGCACATCGGTTTCGGCGACTCAGGCGTCAGCCGGCTCCTCAGCCTTGATGGACTCGGCCTTGTCGTCGGACTCTCCGTCGGGCAGGACAGCCGCGAGCGAGAGCTTTCCGCGCGGGTCGATCTCCTTGAGCTCGACCTGGATCTTCTGGCCGACCTTGACGACGTCGTCGACGCTGTCGATCCGCTTGCCGCCGACGAGCTTGCGCACCTCGGAGATGTGCAGCAGGCCGTCCTTGCCGGGCAGCAGCGAGATGAACGCACCGAACGTCGTCGTCTTGACGACCGTTCCCAGGAAGCGCTCGCCGACCTCGGGCATCTGCGGGTTCGCGATGGCGTTGATCGCCGCGCGAGCCGCCTCGGCCGACGGGCCGTCGACCGCTCCGATGAAGACGGTGCCGTCGTCCTCGATCGAGATGTCGGCGCCCGTGTCGTCCTGGATCTGGTTGATCATCTTGCCCTTCGGGCCGATGACCTCACCGATCTTGTCGACGGGGACCTTCACCGTGATGATCCGCGGCGCGTAGGGGCTCATCTCGTCGGGCACGTCGATCGCCTCGGCCATGACGTCGAGGATGTGCAGACGCGCGTCGCGGGCCTGGGTCAGCGCGCCGGCGAGGACCGACGCGGGGATGCCGTCGAGCTTCGTGTCGAGCTGGATGGCCGTGACGAACTCCTTGGTGCCGGCGACCTTGAAGTCCATGTCGCCGAAGGCGTCCTCCGCACCGAGGATGTCGGTGAGGGCCGCGTAGCGCGTCTCGCCGTCGACCTCGTCGGAGACGAGACCCATCGCGATGCCGGCCACCGGGGCGCGCAGCGGCACACCGGCGTTGAGCAGCGACAGCGTCGACGCGCAGACCGAGCCCATCGACGTCGAGCCGTTGGAGCTGAGCGCCTCGGACACCTGGCGGATCGCGTAGGGGAACTCCTCGCGCGTCGGCAGGACCGGCATGAGCGCCCGCTCGGCGAGCGCTCCGTGGCCGATCTCGCGACGCTTCGGCGAGCCGACGCGGCCGGTCTCACCGGTGCTGTAGGGCGGGAAGTTGTAGTTGTGCATGTAGCGCTTGCGCGACTGCGGCGACAGCGTGTCGAGCTGCTGCTCCATCTTGAGCATGTTGAGCGTGGTGACCCCCATGATCTGGGTCTCGCCGCGCTCGAAGATGGCGGAGCCGTGCACGCGCGGCAGGACCTCGACCTCGGCGCCCAGGGCGCGGATGTCGGCGAGGCCGCGGCCGTCGATGCGGACCTCGTCGCGCAGGATGCGCTGGCGGACCAGCTTCTTCTGCAGCGCACGGTAGGCGGCCGACACCTCCTTGCGGCGCCCGGCGAACGGACCTTGGACATCGCTGTCCTCGCCCTCGCCGACGAGCTGCTGGTGCAGACCCGACTTGATCTCGTCGAGCCGGTCCTCGCGCTCGGTCTTGCCGGCGAGGGTGAGGGCGGCGGCGGTGTCGGCCGAGACGGCCTCCTCGACGGCGGCGAAGACGTCCTGCTCGTAGTCGAGGAAGACCGGGAAGTCCTCGACCGGCTTGGCCGCCTTGGCGGCGAGCTCGGCCTGGGCCTCGCACAGCGCCTTGATGAACTTCTTGCTGGCCTCGAGGCCCTCGGCCACGACCTCCTCGGTCGGCGCCTGCTTGCCCTCGTTCTTGACGAGGTTCCAGGTCGAGTCGGTGGACTCGGCCTCGACCATCATGATGGCGACGTCGTCACCCACCACGCGGCCGGCGACGACCATGTCGAAGACGGAGCGCTCGATGTCGGAGAAGTTCGGGAAGGCGACCCACTGGCCGTCGATGAGCGAGACGCGCACGCCACCGATCGGGCCGGAGAACGGCAGGCCGGAGATCTGCGTCGAGGCGCTGGCCGCGTTGATGGCGAGCACGTCGTACTGGTGGTCGGGGTTGAGCGCGAACACCGTGATGATGACCTGGACCTCGTTGCGCAGGCCCTTCTTGAAGGTCGGGCGCAGCGGGCGGTCGATGAGGCGGCAGGTGAGGATGGCGTCGGTCGTCGGCCGGCCCTCACGACGGAAGAACGAGCCGGGGATCCGGCCCACGGAGTACATCCGCTCCTCGACGTCAACGGTGAGCGGGAAGAAGTCGAACTGGTCCTTGGGTGTCTTGCCCGCGGACGTGGTCGACATGATCATCGTGTCCTCGTCGAGGTACGCGACGACGGCTCCCCCGGCCTGCTTGGCCAGGCGCCCGGTCTCGAAGCGGACCGTGCGAGTCCCGAGGCTGCCGTTGTCGATGACGGCCTCGGCGAAGGTGATGTCTGGACCCTCCATGTAGGGGCCCTCGCTTTCTTTCTCTCTTCGTGCCCACGCACATCGTCGTTGTGTGCGGGGTTTCATCAGGCGGGCCGCCGACCACTGGGGGTGCGAGCCTCACCACGACGAAAGGCGGTCACCGCAGGACTGCGGTGACCGCCTTTCGTCACGTGTTCATCGACGCAGGCCGAGTCGCTTGATGAGCGATCGGTAGCGCTCGATGTCGGTCGCCTCGAGGTAGCGCAGCATGCGCTTGCGGCGGCCGACGAGCAGGAGGAGACCACGACGGCTGTGGTGGTCGTGCTTGTGAGCCCGAGAGTGCTCGGTGAGGTCCTTGATGCGCTGCGTCAGCATCGCGATCTGCACCTCGGGGGAGCCGGTGTCGCCTTCCGTGGTGGCGTACTCGGCCATGATCTGCTTCTTCACGTCAGCTTCCAATGGCATGGATGACCGACTCCTTCTCTTCTCGTTGCGCGGTGCTCCAGGGCATGTCCACCTGGGCGCTCTCTCTCCGCGGCCGGTCAAACGGCATCGCCAAGCGTAACAGCGGGCCTCCCCCGTCCCCTAATCGTGCGCCGCCCGCTCAGCTCCGCGGCCGAGGCGGGTTGGCGTCGATGCGCTCACCTGACGAGCGGCGAGCCGGCAGCCGGGGACGCGCTGTCCGATCGGAAGGTCACCGTGCCGGTACGGAGTCCTTCGACGACGTCGTAGCGGCGGCCGGACCGGCCCTTCGGCGCCCAGTCGATGAGACTGACGTCGTCGATCGCGAGCCGGCGGATAGTCTGTCCGCCCTCGGGGGCGTCGAGCACGATGAAGACCTGCGCGGCAACGGCCTTGCGGGGAACGTCGAGGTCGAACCGAACGGGCTGGCACTTCTCGGGCGACCATGCTCCTGAAGGTAGTTCGAGCTTCGAGCTCTTGACACTCGGACCGGCCATGTCCTCGTACCAGTGGACCTCCAGACGGCTGCCCTCGGAGGCCTGTCGCACGTTGGCGACGAGTGAGAGCGACTGGCCCTGCACCACGGCAGACCGGTGATCCGGCGACATAACGGCCGTTTCCGTGCTGAGCGGCGTGCGCGCCAGTTGGACCCCTCGGCCGGTCGGCTGGCACGACGCGTCACGGCTCACAGCGGCGTACTTGCCAGGAGACCAGCCTGAGACCACCGTGTCCGGCGCCCCCACGACGGCAGGCTCGAAGGAACCCGTGCCGAAGAGCAGGTCGGTGCCGGCCCGTACCCCGTCACTGAGATCTGGGGCTGGCGCGAGCCACCAGTCCGGACTGATACGGCGGATCTCGCCCTTGGCCAGCTCCGCCTTGGCGACGGTTGGGGGTTTGGCGCCATCCAGGGGCACCGCTGCAGACGCCCGATGCATGACCGCGCCGCCCTCGACCCAGCCCGATGCGATGCGAGCCAGCGACTCGGCCAGCGCCCCGACCGCGGGCCGCGGACGGTAGTCATCGATGAGCAGGGGGTCGGTGTCGGCCCTGACCAGCTGGGCGGACGGCGCCTCGCCCTTGGTGGTGAACCGGGCATCGACGCGTAGCAGGTAGGAGGGCAGCGTCGACCAGAGGTCCTGGTCGAAGGCGAGGTTGCCGAGTGACTCCACGAACACGCTGGGGCCGGTGTGGACGAGTCCACCGACAACGTGCGGATGGCTGCCCACGACCAGCTGGGCACCGGCGCCTTTCGCGGTCTGGGCGAGGTCGCGGACCTCGCGTGTCTGCGAGCGGCGGTACTCCGCACCGCCGTGGATCGCCACGACGACGAGTGGTGCTGCCTTGCGTGCGTTGTGCACCGCCGCCTTGAGCTGTGCGGGATCGCACTCCGCCGCACCGCCGTGCCTGGCTTCGGCGACGTACGAGGTTCCGGAGTGCCGACCGTCGACCGTGGTGCAGCCGACGAAGGCGATGCGATGACCCCGCACCGATGACGACCGCCGGCTTCCACGCCTCCGCCACGGTCGCACCTGCGCCGAAGTGCTTGACGCCGGCTGCGTCGAGCGCGGCGATCGTGCTCTTCAGCCCCCGGGTGAGACCGTCGAAGGAGTGGTTGTTGCTCAGTGACACGATCTCGACCCCGGCGTCGGCGAGGGCCTTGGCCGATGCCGTCGAACTGGTGATGACGAGGTCCTTGGTGGCGTGCAGGCCCTGCGGGCGCTTGCCGACTCCGTCCCATGGGTCCGCCACAAGCGCAGTCTCCAGGTTGACGACGGTGAGGTCGGCGTCGTCGAGGAGCGGACCGATCCCCGAGAGGATGCCGGAGATGTCGTTGGGCGTGGCACCCTGCTTCAGGATCGGGCCGCGACCCGCCACGTCGGCGTAGTAGCGGCGGCCGAACATCACATCTCCACCGAACCGCAGTGAGACCGTCTCATCCGGATTGGCAGTCAGCCGCACGTCGGCAGGGGAGCCGGGCTCCGCGGCCACACTCCTCGGCAGGTGTCCCTCCGCCGAAGCGGTGACGACCGCGGCCCTAGGGTGGTCCAGCGAGAACCGACCGTCGGTGCCGGTGGTCACCCTGGTGGCGTCGAGCCACACCTGGGCGCCGGCGAGCACGGCTCCGTCCTCGCCGCGCACGATGCCGGTGATGACGGATTGGGGATCGGTCACCACCGGGGGCGGCGACTCGGCCAGCTGGGCGACGACGGAGACGGAGAGGGCTACGGCGACGGTCGCGAAGGCGGGCAGGGCAAGGCTCACCGGGGAGCGGCGGGTCACGAGAGAGCCCCTCCCCAGGCGAGCCCCGCCGCGATGAGGTTGGTCAGCGCGAAGACCCCGAGCCCGACGAGGACGGTGCCAAAGATCGTGCGCTCCCAACCCTGTCGTTGGGCATCGTTGGCGATGAGAGAGGGGACGATGAGCGTGGCAACTGTGAGGCCCAGCCACGGTACGTACTGGCCGTGGGTGAGCCATTGGATGGCGAGGTCGGCACTCCATCCGACCAGCGCACCCACGAGGATCATTGCGGACACCTTCCTGCGGCCGAAGAGCAGGAGCCGCGG
The DNA here is from genome assembly GCA_963754395.1 of uncultured Actinomycetota bacterium. GTDB lineage: Bacteria > Actinomycetota > Actinomycetes > Actinomycetales > Dermatophilaceae > Intrasporangium. The sequence continues at coordinate 97,890 of CAVWGJ010000020.1, forward strand.
CATCATCAGCTTGACGACGATGAGCCACGTCACCGCGGCGACGGCGGCAGTGAACAGAAGATCCCCCCACCGGGGACTCACGAGTGCGAGGTAGGCACCGGTGATGAAGCCGCCAGAGCGGATCCCGAGCCGTCCGTGCACGAGGATCCCGACGAGGACGCTGAGCGCCACACCGACGATGAGCAGCTCTCGGGGATAACCGAGCGTGGCGGACAGCTGGGCCGCCTCGATCGGCTTGTTACCGGGCAGGATTGCCAGGATGCTGGACACGACGTAGGCAAACGCGACGAGAATCCCCGTGGTCGCCGAGATGGCTAGCATCGTGCGCCTCGGGCGCTGCCGAGCCATGTCATGGGCGATGATTCCCGGGACGAGGAACCCGATGCCGGCGAGGGCGAGCAGCGCTGGGTCGAGCTCACCGAGCGCATGGGCCACCAACGTGCACGCCATGATGAGCGTCAGGCCGACGAGCACCTCGGCCTCGAACTTGCGCCGGCCGTAGAGGATCCACCGGGTACCGAGCACCTTGCTGACGATCACGTGGGTGAGGTACCCCACGCCCAGGGTGACGGCCACGGCGACAGGGCGCACAGCTGACAGCGCGAGGTAGGCCGGCACGATGGACCCGCCGGTCGTCAGCTGCGCCCTCTCGTAGAAGACGACGCTGATCATCACACCGACGACGATCGTCAGACGGACGACGTCAGGCGAGAGCACGTAGACGCTGCTCATCGGTCGGACCGCCTCGCCGTCACGGGGACCCGACGCGATGCGACGCGATGCAGTCGGACAGTGCCGGCGGGAGCCCGCCGAGGCCGGCTCGCCTCCGCGATCTCGTCGAAGCCGTCGTCGCCGTCGTGTTGGGCGAAGTACTCCAGCAGCAGCTCGGCCTGGTGGGTGTGGATGTTGACCATCCCGATGAGCACGCCCGACTGCCCCGGGATGAGGTCCGCGATCCCGTCAAGCAGCTCGTCCAGGGTCGGCTTGACGTCGTCGCCGAAGCTGTGGATCTGCGACGCCGGGTAGCCGCCCTCGACGATGGTGCGGGTGACCTGTGACTCGTACGCGCCGAGCGTAATGACGTGGTCCAGCTGTTGCGCGAGGTCGCGGGGCACCATCTGGGCGAAGAGCTCCGCACGCCGTCCTCGGTCGCTCCGGTTGTTGAGCAGTCCGACGACCTTTGCGCCCTCCGGAAAGTACGGCGCGAGCGTCTGGAAGGAGCCGATGACGCTCTCGCGGTCGTTCGCGGCGAACAGCGGAACCCAGAGGACCTGCTTGTCCCGGATGGGGTACCACTTGATGCGGACGACTCCGACGTCCGGGACGGACTTCCACATGCCCTCGATTGCTCGCTGCCGAGGGATGCCGAGCAGGCGCGCCACCTCGAGGCCGATGGCAACGTTCTCCTTGTACTGCACGTAGTCGAAACCGGCCATGTCCTCGTCGCTGACGGTCAGCGGGTCGGCGTGCACCAGACGCGAGCCCAGAGCGGCCGCGTTGCCCTCGAGGCGCTGACGAAGATGGGGCCGGTCCTCGGCCGTGATGAGCACGCCGTTCTCGGGGATGGTGGCCGAAAGCGAGTCGGCGATCTCCTCGAGCGTCTCGCCCATCTCCTCCTGGTGGTCCTCACGAACGTTGGTGATGATGGTGATGTCCGAGCGCACCATGAAGTCCTGGGAGTACTTCTGGTAGAGCGGCCGTACCGCCATGCACTCGATGACGAGGGCCTCCACCTCGCTCGTCACGTGGGCTGCGACGACGTCGATCTGTTCGTTGATCGTCGGGGCGCCGCGCCTGATGATCGGCGTCTCCTCGCCCACGGGACCGATGACGCGTGCGGCCGACCCGGTGGTCTTGGCCACCGTGACGAAGCCGCCCTCACGGAGGACCCCGGCGACGAGGCGAGTGACCGACGACTTGCCCCGGATCCCGTTGACGTGGATCCGCACGTCGAGCTGGTCCAGCCGTCGTTGGTGGTGACGCACCGCGGTGCCCCAGTGCGTGACGATTCCAGCAGCCGCCACGAGGAGGATCCCTAGGCAGACGAGTGACGTGATCATGCCGGCAGCTGGCCTCGCGCAGCGCCTTCGGACAGCAGGTCGAGGGCCTGGTCCATGAGTCCATCGGCCCCGCCTTCAGCTCCGCCTGCCACGACGAAGGCAGTCCGGAGCGCCAGGTGATCGGCCACGAAGTGTCGGCTCCGGTCGAGGGGTCCCGAGAACGTCGCGGCACTGGCGGCGAGGGCGATACGTCCCAGCGCTTCCATGCCTGCCACAGCGTCAGTCGCCGGCATGATTACCGCGAGGGTGCGCTCGTCCAGGGCGAAGACGACGTCCAGCTGGCCGGTGACCGACTCGACGTTCCTGGCAACCGCACGTCGTGCCGTGGCCACGGCTGGATCCTCCTCGACGTCGGAGGCGTAGGCGAGAGGGCTGGACTCGACCACGGCCAGCGACAGCGGTTCCCCCGTCCGGTGGGCTCGGTCGAGCTCCTCCTCCAGGCGGAACATCCCCACCTCGGTGCTGAGCACGCCGAGGGCGCTCGACGCCGGTGAGATCGTGCCGACGACGGGTCTGGCCACGTGGGCGAGCGAGGTTCTCAGGTGCTCACCCAGGATGCCCACGACCCACGCCGCCACGATCACCGTCAGCACCTCGGCCCCGATGACGAAGAACTCATGAGCGGAGAAGTCGCCGCTCAGCCTCTTGAGCACGATGAGCCCTGCCGCGCCGACCAGCCCGATGACGACGCCGAGGTAGCCGTCGCGTACCAACGATGCTCCAATGGCGGCCATGATGACGCCGGCGAGCACGATACGACCTACGCCGGTCTCGACGCCGACGAGGACACCGGCGCCGAAGACCGAGATGACGGCCATCGCGAAGCGAGGCCGGAACTCAGTCCAGGCCGTCGTTGCTCGGTCCGACACGGTCATCACCCCCTCGGAGGCGCCACTTCGCCAGGGCGAAGACAACGGCGAAGAGCACCGCCGCAACCAGACCAGCGACGAGTTCCCCAGCCCACGGAGCGGCGACTCCATCAAGAACGTGCACGCGTCACCCCAGATCAACCGACCAGGACAGCACGATGCGGGTGCCGCTGGGCGAGGCCAAGGTGTAGATCCCCGGGCCGACCAGTCGCGTCTCGGTGCCCGTGACGGATAGGCTCACGCCAACCCCTCGCCCTGCACCAAGCGGGGATCGGTCCGTGTCGACGCGGCCGGCCGCCACTCGGCTCAGGTCAGTGAGACCGAGGGAGACAGCTCGAACATCGATCTTCACCTCTGCGACGACGGTTCCCTCGAGGCTCGCCGTGTCCGCACCACGCGTTGCCACCACCACGGACACGTCTTCCGGTCCGACGACGGCGAGGGCGGCGCTGACAGCACGCACGACGGCCGTGTGGGCCTCCCTTGGGACTCCAGCGACGGGCACCGGGGTCTCGACGCCGTAGACGTGCGGAGCCGGAACGCCGTGCAGACGCCCGGCGTCGCCGGCGGCATGCGCGACGACGGCAACGAGGTCGAAGGTGCCGACGCCCGCGTCCAGTGCGCCGGCTGCACGGATGAAGCTCCTGAGCCGACCGGCGAGGGCGTCAGCGCGCTCGAGCATGGTGTGGGCCTCGCTGGCCCGACGCTGAACGGTCGCGTCTGCAGCGTCGCGGCCGGTGTCGACAAGTGCATGGAACCGGCCCCCGGTCACACACCGCTCCAGGTCTCTTGCGACGTGGGCGATCGCCTTCGCCGCGGAGACGCGCTCCATGCTGCGCGCCCGAGCGGAGAGCAGGTCGGCGACCGACAGCAGATGACGCACGTCGTCGTCAGACCAGTCCCGGAGCACCCGGTCGAAGGCGGCAACCAGACCGCACGGCTTGCCTGCTGAGTCCCGCACCGGCACGACGACTGCTGAGGCCAGGCCCTCCAGGTCCCAGGTGGACAGTCCGGCCGCCGCGGCATGGTCCGCAAGGTCGCTGGCGATGACCGGGCCAGTGATCCGCGCGAGGAGCGTGGGAAGGAGCTGGGTGGCCACCGGTCCCTCGGCGGATGGCCGGTCGAAGTCTTCCCGGGGCCACCAACGGGTGCTGTCGGGGCCGAGGGAGGCAACTGCCAGCCGGCTGCCCGGAAGGGCGGCTGCTGAGCGCGCGCATGAGACAAGCAGATCTGCGTCGGGGGCCGGTCTCGGGTGAGCGCGCAGGGACCGGTGGGTGTCCGTCACTGTTCCTCTGTCCGGGTAGGGGCCGGTTGGTCAGATTGACCAGGCTCCCCCAAGCGGCAGGCCGCGGTCGACTGTACCACCCACATGGTGGCCCGACGAGTTGACGCCGTTCGCTGCTGATAGCCTCGACGCCGTCGTGTGCCTCGGTCCCCTTGGCGCAGGTCGGCATCCACTCACTGGTTCCTGAGGAAAGCGCACGTGCACCACTCGCCGAAACCCCAATCCTCCGCGGGGCGGTCACGCCATCTCCGGTACGTCGCCATCGCCCTGGCCACCATCCTCGGACTTGGCGCCTGCGCGAGTGAACCGACCGCGCTCCACGTCTCGGAGGTGGCCGGCAGCACGGCCCCTGGGACCGCCGACCCGGAAGACGGAGCCTCGGCGGCGGAGCTCATCTACGAACGCCTCTCCAACCCCCCTCGGACCGTCGTCAAGGACGGGCTGGGACAGGTGGCCGCGACCTTCACGGACGGGGCGCGCACGGTGGTTGTCACCGGAGCGGAGAGGACGTTTGAGGAGTCGACGGCCACCGAGGCGACGGTGACCACCACCAACTGGGTTCGACTGGCGCCGCGCGAGTGGTCAAAGGGTGCGGAACGGGAGGACTGGTTCCAGCCCTGGTTCGACGCCGCCCGTCGGAGCAAGGCGAAGGACGTGCTCGGCATCGCTTTCGAGTATGTCGAAGGCGCCCCGGACGGCAGCAAGGACGGCCTGCGGATCAAGGGTGACGCCTCGTTCGGGCCGCCCAACAAGACCGGGTCAGGCCGGCTCGAGGCGAACGACTTCTACGACTACCTCGGCATCGACTGGAAGTTTTCCGACGTGGGCACCGAGCGCGCTGAGGCGCGCCGGTACGGCTCCCTCGACTGCTCCGGGTACTGGCGCATGGTGCTCGGCTACCGGATGGGCCTAAAGCTGCGGGGGTCGAACGATCCCGGCGCCGGACTCCCGCGACGCGCCTACGCCATCGCCGAGCATGGCCCTGGAGTGGTCGTGGTGCCGACAAGGGGCGAACCGCAACGGACTACGACGCCCTCCAGATCGGCGACCTGGTCTTCTTCGAGACTGAGAACGGCGGGGTGCTCGACCACATGGGTATGTACCTCGGCCTCGACTCGTTCGGGCAGCACCGGTTCCTCTCGAGCCGGGCTGGAGCGAACGGTCCGACGATGGGCGACATCATGGGCACATCCGTGCTCGACGACGATGGTTTCTACTCGCGAGCGTGGTACACCGCACGCCGAATCTGAGGTCGCATGAGCCGTATGCCGCTGGGCTGGCTCATCCGGTCAGGTGACCCGGGAAGCCGGCTCAGCGGCATACGACATGGTGGTGCGCCGCGTTGGGCAAGGTGGAGGCGGGGTTTGAGTGCGGGAGGACCCCGATGTGCGTGTTTGTGTGCGTGAGGGCGCGGGTACGTGCTCCGTGCTCGGGGCAACAACTCAAAGGAGCGAAGCACCACATGATCATCCTCGGACTCATCCTGCTGCTCATCGGATGGCTGGCCAGCATCAGCATTCTCACGACGATCGGCATCATCCTCATCGTCATCGGTGTGGTGCTGTGGATCCTGGGAGCCACGGGTCGCGCGGTCGGCGGACGCAAGGTCTGGTACTGACTCGTCGAGCCTCACCGTGCAGAAACGGAAACGCCCCCGCCCAGCGGGGGCGTTTCCGCGTTCGGGGAGGCGTGCGGTGCCTTTTGCGACGGACCTTCATAGACTCGGGAGGTACCCAACGACGGGAGCACGATGACACGCGCGACAAGCCCGGAGAGCGGGCTGGATCTGCAACGGACCGAGACGGTGCGGCGGCTCGCGGAGCAGCATGCCGACGAACGCGGGGCCTTGATGGTCGTGCTGCACGCTGTCCAGTCCGAGGTCGGCCACATCGACCGGAGTGACGTCGAGGCGATCGCCGACGTGCTCAACCTGTCGATCGCCGACGTGCACGGCGTCGTGTCGTTCTACAAGGACTTCCGCACCGAGCCGTCGCCCGAGCACACCGTCCACCTGTGCCGGGCCGAGGCGTGCCAGTCCGTCGGCGCGGAGGCGCTGTACGCCGACGCGCGGCGTGCGTTCGCCGGTCGGCAGGACGTCGAGGTCGACGAGGTCTTCTGCCTCGGCAACTGCGCGCTCGGTCCCTCCGGGATGATCGACGGCCGCCTCCATGGGCGGCTCTCGCCCCAACGCCTTCTCGGTCTCACCCAGGCGTGGACGCGATGAGCACGAAGCGGGATGTCACCGTGTACGTACCTGGCGACTCGAGTGCGGTCGCCGTGGGGGCGGACGAGGTCGCGGCAGCGCTGGCCGACTACGTCGGAGTCGACGTCGTGCGCACCGGGTCCCGGGGGATGCTGTGGCTCGAGCCGCTCGTGGAGGTGGAGACGCCCGACGGCCGCGTCGGGTACCCGAACGTCACTCCTGGTGTGGTGGCCGGACTGCTCGACGAGGGATTGCGCTCCGGCGCGACGGTCGGAGGGTCGATCGGCGTCGTTGACGAGTACCCATGGCTCTCCCGCCAGCGACGGGTCTCCTTCGCCCGAGTCGGGGTCATCGAGCCGACGAGCATCGCCGACTACGAGGCGCACGGTGGGTGGCGCGGCGTGCGCAGGGCGCTCGAGCTCGATCCGGCGGCGGTGGTTGACGAGGTGACCGCGTCCGGCTTGCGCGGCCGTGGTGGCGCCGGGTTCCCCACGGGGGTGAAGTGGCGCACCGTCCTCGAGGCGTCGGCCGACGTGAAGTTCGTGTGCTGCAACCTCGACGAGGGTGACAGTGGAACCTTCGCCGACCGGATGCTCGCCGAGGGGGACCCCTTCACCCTGATCGAGGGCATGCTCATCGCGGCGCACGCTGTCGGAGCGCGGGAGGGCTACATCTACTGCCGGTCCGAGTACCCGGCGGCGGCTGCGGTGCTCCGCCGGGCCATCGACGTCGCCTACGCCCACGGCTGGCTCGGCGAGCGCATCCAGGACAGCGACCTCTCGTTCGACCTCTTCGTTCGCCTCGGCGCCGGGGCCTACATCTGCGGCGAGGAGACCTCGATGCTCGAGTCGCTCGAGGGGCGGCGTGGCGAGGTGCGGGCCAAGCCGCCGATCCCGGCCATCGAGGGGCTGTTCGGCCGGCCGACGGTCGTCAACAACGTGCTCACGTTCGCGGCGGCGCCGATGATCCTCGCCGATGGCGGCGCAGCCTACGCGGCGCTCGGCTCCGGGCGGTCCCGGGGCACGCAGGTCTTCCAGCTCGCCGGCAACATTCGCCAGGGCGGCATCGTCGAGACCGACTTCGGGGTGTCGCTGCGAGAGCTCGTCGAGGACTTCGGGGGTGGCACCTTGTCCGGCCGGCCGGTGCGGGCAGTGCAGGTCGGTGGGCCGCTGGGGGCGTACCTCCCCGCGGACGGCCTTGACGTGGCGATGGACTACGAGGCCCTCCTCGAGGCCGGCGGCGATGCTCGGGCACGGAGGGATCGTCGTCTTCGACGACACGTTCGACGCGGCACGGATGGCCCGGTTCGCCATGGAGTTCTGTGCCAAGGAATCCTGCGGCAAGTGCACGCCCTGTCGGGTCGGCTCGATCCGCGGCGTCGAGACCATCGACCGGATCATCGCCGGGACCGACCGGGAGCGGAACCTGCTGCTCCTCGACGACTTGTGCACCACGATGACGAAAGGGCTCGCTCTGCGCCATGGGCGGCCTCACCCCGATGCCGGTGCAGAGCGCGATCCGGCACTTCGCGGAGGACTTCGACAGGAGGACCCCATGACAACGTCCCATGACGTCCCGTGCGACTTAGTGCGTCCTATGGGACGGACCCGTACTCCCCCGAGCCGACTTCGGCACGCCGGCGGTCGGCGGCGCCGGCACGGCGCACGTCACCATCGACGGGATCGGCGTCGACGTGGCGCCCGGGGACGTCCGTCCTTCGCGCGGCCACGGAGGCGGGAATCGAGATCCCCAAGCTGTGTGCCACCGACTCCCTCAAGGCCTTCGGGTCGTGTCGGCTGTGCCTCGTCGAGGTCGAGGGCGGCAAGGGGACGCCTGCCTCGTGCACGACGCCCTGCGTCGACGGCATGGTCGTGTCGACGCAGACGGAGCAGGTGCGCGACCTGCGTCGCGGAGTCATGGAGCTCTACCTGTCCGACCACCCGACCGACTGCCCGGGGTGTGCCCGCGGCGAACTGTGAGATGCAGGGCTTGGCGCGGCAGGTCGGCGTGGCCGAGGTCCGTTACGGACTTGGCGGGGCGAACCACCTGTCCGATCGCGTCGACACCTCAACCCTTACTTCAGCCTACGACCCGAAGGCGTGCATCGTGTGCTCGCGCTGCGTCCGGGCCTGCTCAGAGGTCCAGGGGACGTTTGCCCTCACCGTCGAGGGACGCGGCTTCGATTCCCGCGTATCGGCGAGTGGAGCGCCGAACTTCCTTGAGTCCGAGTGCGTCTCTTGCGGCGCCTGCGTGCAGGCGTGCCCGACCGACGCCTTGACCGAGAAGTCCGTCATCGAGCTGGGCATGCCGACACGGTCGGTCGACACCACCTGCGCCTACTGCGGTGTCGGCTGCTCGTTCCGCGCGGAGGTGCAGGGCACCGGTGACGACACTCGAGTGGTCCGGATGATGCCGAGCAAGGCCGGGGGCGCGAACGAGGGCCACTCGTGCGTCAAGGGTCGCTTCGCCTACGGGTACGCCTCGCACCGCGACCGGCAGCTCTCGCCGATGGTCCGCGACTCGATCCATGACGACTGGCGCATCGCGTCCTGGGACGAGGCGATCGAGCGGATCGCCTTCGGATTCAAGCGACATCCAGACCCGGCACGGCATCGGTGCCATCGGCGGCATCTCGTCCTCGCGCTGCACCAACGAGGAGGTCTACGTCGTCCAGAAGATGGTGCGAGCGGCTTTCCGCAACAACAACATCGACACCTGCGCACGGGTGTGCCACTCCCCCACGGGCTATGGCCTGAACCAGACGTTCGGCACGTCGGCGGGCACCCAGGACTTCGACTCCGTCGAGCAGTGTGACGTCATGCTGCTCATCGGGGCCAACCCGACCGACGCACACCCCGTCTTCGCGTCGCGGATGAAGCGGCGACTGCGGGAGGGCGCGCAGATCATCGTCGCCGACCCCCGCCGCATCGATCTCGTCCGGTCGCCGCACGTCGAGGCGATCCACCACCTGCCGCTCCTCCCGGGCAGCAACGTCGCCTTCATCAACGCGATGGCGCACGCCATCGTCACCGAGGGACTGCACGACGAGGAGTTCATGCGCTCGCGGTGCGAGGACGTCGACGAGTACCTCGCCTTCATCGTCGGGGAGGAGAACTCGCCCGAGGCCACCGCCGCTGCGACCGGGATCGACCCGGCGGAGCTGCGTGCTGCCGCCCGGCTGTACGCCGCGGGGCCGAACTCCGCGATCTACTACGGACTCGGCGTCACCGAGCACAGCCAGGGCTCGACGATGGTCATGGGCCTGGCCAACCTGGCGATGATCACGGGAAACGTCGGCCGGGAAGGCGTCGGCGTCAACCCACTCCGCGGGCAGAACAACGTGCAGGGCTCCTGCGACATGGGCTCCTTCCCGCACGAGCTGCCGGGGTACCGCCACATCGGCCTCGACGACGTCCGCAACATCTACGAGTCGATGTGGGGGCTGACGCTGGACTCGGAGCCAGGGCTGCGGATTCCCAACATGTTCGACGCCGCAATCGGCGGGTCGTTCAAGGGCCTCTACGTCCAGGGCGAGGACATCGCCCAATCGGACCCCAACCTCAACCACGTGCGTGAGGCGCTGACGTCGATGGAGCTCGTCGTCGTGCAGGACCTCTTCCTCAACGAGACGGCGAAGTACGCGCACGTCTTCCTGCCCGGCACCTCCTTCCTCGAGAAGGACGGCACGTTCACCAATGCCGAGCGTCGCCTCAACCGGGTCCGCCCGGTGCTGCCGACCCGCACCGGCAAGGACGAGTGGGAGATCGTCTGCGACATCGCCACCGCAATGGGATTCCCCATGTCCTATCCCGACGCGGCGGCCATCATGGACGAGATTGCGGCGACGACGCCAACCTTCGCTGGCGTCTCCTTCGCGCGCCTCGATGCCGTCGGGGAGCATGCAATGGCCGTGCAACGACAGGGCACCGCTCGGCACGCCGACGATGCACGTCGGCGAATTCGTCCGTGGCAAGGGCAGACTCATCCCCACGATCTACGTCCCGACGACCGAGACCACGAGCCGCCGCTATCCGCTCATCCTCACGACCGGTCGCATCCTGACCCAGTACAACGTCGGCGCGCAGACCCGGCGGACGGCGAACGAAACCTGGCATCCCGAGGACGTCCTCGAGATCCACCCAGCCGACGCCGAGGTGAGGGGCATCCGCAGCGGCGACCGCGTCGAGCTGACGAGCCGGGTCGGGACGACGACTCTGCACGCGCGTTGTCTCCGAGCGGATGCAGCCGGGGGTGGTGTACACGACCTTCCACCACCCGGTCACCGGGGCCAACGTCGTCACCACGGAGAACTCGGACTGGGCCACGAACTGCCCGGAGTACAAGGTCACCGCGGTCCAGGTCGGCGTCGCGAATGCCGGTGACGAGGCACTCGCCCACGCTGCCGAGGCGGTGGCGTCACGGTGAGCGCAGCCCTCCCGCCCGAGATTCGCCTGGGCAACGACATCTGCCGCGCCTTCCACCATCTGCCACACGACGCGGCTGCGGCAGCGGTCGCGGGACACCTCACACGCTTCTGGGACCCCCGGATGCGTCGGGCGATCACCGAGCGCGTCCGGGAAGGACACCCCGACGTGGACCCACTTCTCGCGCAAGCCGTCAGCGCTCACCTCGAGGACGACCGCACCCCGGCCTGAAGGCACGAACTGCACACTCGACGAGGACTGAGCCCGGCACGAACTGCACACTCGACCAGGACTGAGCCCGGCACGAACTGCCGCACACTCGACGAGGACTGAGCCCGGCACGAACTGCACACTCGACCAGGACTGAGCCCGGCACGAACTGCACACTCGACCAGGACTGAGCCCGGCACGAACTGCACACTCGACCAGGACTGAGCCCGGCACGAACTGCACACTCGACCAGGACTGAGCCCGGCACGAACTGCACACTCGACGAGGACTGGGCCCGAAGGTGACTCGGCCCCGCCCTGACGTGATGTCGAAGCGGGGCCGAGCCCAGCGGCATACGGCTGGAGGTTTGTCCTGTGCGTCAGAGGTTGATCATGTGTCCGGCGATGCCCTCGACGGCCTCCTTCATCGCCTCGCTGAGGGTCGGGTGCGCGAACACGTTGCGGGCGACCTCGTCGGCGGTGAGGTCCCACATCTGGGCGAGGGTGAGCGCGGGCAGGAGCTCGGTGACCTCGGGGCCGATCAGGTGCGCGCCGAGGAGCTCGTTGTGCTCGGCGTCCGCGACGATCTTGACGAAGCCCACGCCCGCGGCCATGCCGCGGGCCTTGCCGTTGGCGGAGAACGGGAAGGCGGCGGTCTTGACGTCGTAGCCCTTCTCCCTGGCCTGGGCCTCGGAGTACCCGAACGAGGCAATCTGCGGCTGGCAGAAGGTCGCTCGCGGGATCATGTCGTAGTTGAGCTCCATGGTCTCGGCGTCGTCGATGGTCTCCGCCGCCACGACGCCCATCGCCTCGGCCGTGTGGGCAAGCATGAGCTTGCCGGTGACGTCACCGATGGCGAAGACGTTCGGCACACTGGTGCGGCACCGCCCATCGACCTCGATGGCACCGCGGTCGGTCATCGTGAGTCCAAGGCTCTCGAGGCCATAGCCCTCGACGCGAGGAGCGAAGCCGAACGCGGCCAGGAACTTGTCCGCCTCGATGACCTGCTCGTCACCGCCACCTGCTGGCGTCACGGTGACGCGCACACCGGAGCCGGTGTCCTCGACGTTCTGGACAGCCGTCGAGAGCATGACCTTGACGCCGAGCTTCTTGTACTGCTTGAACAGCTCCTTGGAGACGTCCGCGTCCTCGGTCGGCACCATCCGGTCCAGGAACTCGACGATCGTCACGTCGACACCGAAATTGGTGAGCACGTAGGCGAACTCGACGCCGATCGCGCCGGAGCCGCCGATGATGATCGAGCTTGGGAGGTTCGCGTCGAGGATCTGCTCCTCGTAGGTGACGACGTTCGGGCTCACCTGCATGCCGGGGAGCATTCGCACCGTGGCACCGGTGCCGATGATGAGGTTGTCGAAGCTGATGGTGCGTGAGGAGCCGTCGTTGAGAGCGACGTCCACGGAGGTCGCGCTGGTGATCGTGCCCCAGCCGTCGACCTCCTCGATCTTGTTCTTCTTCATCAGGTAGTGCACGCCCTTGGCGCTGGCGTCGGCGACGCCACGGCTCCGCGAATGGGTCGTGGCGTATGACATCGTCGCGTCGCCCTCGATCCCGAAGGTCTTCTTCTCGTGCGTGATGATGTGGGCGATCTCCGCGTTGCGCAGGAGTGCCTTGCTGGGGATGCAGCCGACGTTGAGGCAGACACCGCCCCAGTACTTCTTCTCCACGACCGCAACCTTCTTGCCGAGCTGGGCCGCGCGGATCGCAGCCACGTAGCCTCCGGGTCCGGCACCGAGCACAACGACATCGAAATCAGCCATGGGCGACAGCCTATCGGGGCGGGCCTGCCGGCCCTGGCGCCGGCCGGTGCGCTCAGAGGGCGGCGCGGGTCACGAATTTGCTCACTCGCGGGGGCGCTCGCGCGGCAGCGCGGCGATCGCCTCGTCGACATCGAGTCCAGTGATCTGGAGCAGGTCGACGACGACGGAACGAAGCTGCGCCAGGACGGTCTCCGTGACGAGGTTGTCGGTGCGCGGCAGGTACGACGTCGCGACGGCCACCTCGAGGACCGCCTTCCGGCCGATGTCGGGACTGGCGTTCTCCGCGAGGGCTCGGGCGATGACGTCCGTGGCCTCGGCCAGCTGGTCGATCACCTCGCGATATCCGGGCGGCAGCTTCTCGCCGCGCCCGACGACGGCCGCGACCTTGCGAACGAGTACCCGGGTGCTGCGCATGGCGCGGTCCAACGGGTCGATGAGGTCGGCCATCTTGCGAACGCCGGGGGCCTGTCTTCGAGTGAACGGTGAGCTGTGCAGGACGGAGAGGCCTTCGTCGGCGGCCGTCGTGAGCTCGCGGAGGAGCGACTCGGTCTGTCGGGCCGACGCCAGGACCTCCGCGGCGGCCTCCACGTCCCCGTCCTCGGCACTCGCCGCCGCGCGTCGCAGCAGCTCACTGATCTTGCGGGCAACCTCTGACGCCGCCACCCGCGGACGGCGCAGTGGCGCCTGCGGGACGATGCTCGCAGCGACGAGGGCCACCGCACCGCCGATGAGGGCGTCGGTCCACCGCGTGAACGCCTGCCCGGGTGACGGCGCAAGGGCGGCCACGACGATCCCCTGCACACCCGCCTGCATCACGAACACCGGGCCGCCGCCGACGAGCAGGGCCAGGCTCATCGCGACGATGACGACGACGGTGATCTGCCATCCCCCGGTCCCCGCAACGCTGACGAAGAGGTCAGCAGTGAAGACACCGACGGCCACGCCGACAGCGACCTCGATGACGCGACGGAGGCGCTGGCCGTAGGAGATCCCCAAGCAGACCACCGCGACGATGGGCGCGAAGAACGGTGTGGGATGGGCGAGGACGTCGCTTGCCACCCACCAGGCGACACCGGCCGCCAGGGCGCTCTGGACGAGCAGGAAGGCCCGCGACCGCAGCCGGCCGAGGCGGCTGGAGATCCCCATGCGGCTGCGGTCCCAGGCCCGGTCGAGCGCGTCGATGACCCGAGCATCTGACCTCAGGTAGTCGTCCACGAGAGACATCCTCGGCCATCGGCGCGTTCAGCGCTTCGGCCCGGTCGCCTCAGAGAGCGGGGAACCAGATGCCGATCTCTCGCGCGGCTGACTCGAGTGAGTCGGAGCCGTGGACGATGTTCTGCTGGACCTTGAGCCCCCAGTCGCGGCCGAAGTCGCCGCGGATGGTGCCCGGTGCGGCGTCGGTCGGGTTCGTGGCCCCCGCGAGCGACCGGAAGCCCCTGACGCAGTCCTGCCCCTCGATGACCGCAGCGGCGACCGGCCCTGAGCTCATGAACTCGACGAGCGGCTCGTAGAACGGCTTGCCCTCGTGCTCCGCGTAGTGCACGGCGAGCTGCTCGCGCGTGGGGGTCAGGATCGAGAGGGCCACGAGCGAGTAGCCCTTGGACTCGATGCGCCGCAGCACCTCCCCGGTGAGCCGACGCTGGAAACCGTCGGGTTTGACGAGGACGAGGGATCGTTCGATGGTCACTCGTCCACCCTATCGACGGGTCCGTCCGCGCCTTTCTGCCTGTCGAACTGCGCCTCGTCGATGCGCGAGCCCATGATGAGGAAGGCGATCCACATGGCGAGGAAGATCAGTCCGACGACGAGCATGGCCGACACGACGAGGGCGCTCGCGAGGGTCAGCACCTGGACGACCCAGCCCAGGGTGACGCCGAAGGGCCGGCGCATCAGTGCCGCGGCGACGAGGCTGAGGACGGCGAGGCCGGTGCCGACGAGCAGGTAGGTCGTGGACAGGCCCCAGTCCGGACCCGTCGCCGCGACGGCGCGAGCGACGAGGGCGCCGAAGAAGACGCAGATGGACTGGCCGAAGAGCACGGCGGCGAGCATGCGCCTCGTGAACGTGCCGGTTGTGCCGTAGAGGGACAGTCGGTGCATCGCGCGGGTCTCAGGCTCTCAGTAGTTCTGCGTCGTGTCCCACGACCGGATGATGGCCTGGGCCTCCGATTCGCTCGCGCCGGTCGCGTCGGCATAGAGGGCCATGGCGTCCTCGCGTCGTCCGGCCACGACCAGGTCGCTGATGCGGGCCCGGGCCTCAGCCGTGAGCCGACCCTCGGACCACGAGGCGGCAGCGTCCCGGACGCCGGGCCCCTGACCCGGCACGAACCAGGAGTCGACCGCCCGCTTGGCATCGGCAAGGGGCGCGCCCGTGGCCTCGCGGTAGATCTTGATCGCGTTGATCTTGTGACCGGCGCTGATCTCCCGGCTGACCTTGGCGCGCACGCCGTCGGTCAGGCCGACGTAGCGCTCCTCCCGGTCCCGCCGACCGAAGATCCGCCCGTACAGGACGGCGACGACCACGACGATGGCCAGGATGAGGACGAGCTTCACCGCGGGGTGCATGGCGGACAGGTTACGTGAGCCGGGGCCGTCGGCAGACAAGCGTCCGTAAGCCGCTGAGCTCGCTCCCAGCCGCACGTGACCAAATCTTGATCACTCGATCGGGCTTGGGGCGGATCGGCCGTCAGGTGTCGGTGACGCCGAGCAGGAGTCGGACCTCGCCCGCGGTGATGACCGAGCCGGTGACGATGACGCCGCCGCCGAGGCCCTCCTCCTCGGCCAGGGCGATGGCACGGTCCAGCGCGTCCGGAAGGTTGCTCTCCACGGTCACCCTCGACTCGCCGAAGATCTCCGTGGCGAGCGCACCGAGCTGCACAGGCGGCATGGCCCGCGGCGAAGAGCTGCGGGAGATGACGACGTGGTCGAGCCTGGGCTCGAGGGCGTCGAGGATCGCCGCGGCGTCCTTGTCGGCGACGATCGCGACCAGGCCGACCAGCCGCGTGAAGGTGAAGGCCTCGTCCAGAGCGGCCACGAGCGCCCGGGCCCCGTGCGGGTTGTGTGCGGCGTCGACGAGCACCGTCGGCGAGCGGCGGACGATCTCGAGGCGGCCCGGCGACGTCATCCGGGACACAGCGGCCGCCAGCACACCACGGTCCAGGGCCTGGGTGCCGCCGCCGACGAGGCTCTCGACAGCCGCGATCGCGGTCGCGAGGTTGCTCGCCTGATGGGCGCCGTGGAGCGGCAGGAACAGGTCCGGGTAGTCACCGGCGAGGCCCCGGATGCTCACCTGCTGCCCACCCACTGCCACGTGGCGGGCGAGCACGCCGAAGCTGTCACCCTCGAGGCGCAGCTCCGAACCGACCTCCTCGGCCCGCTCAGCAAGTACGGCGGCGACGTCCGGGTCCTGGACACCCGAGATGGTCACGGAACCGGCCTTGATGATGCCGCTCTTCTCGTGCGCGATGTCGACGAGGTCGTCGCCGAGCAGGTGGGTGTGGTCCCGGTCGATGGGCGTGACCACGGCGACCGTCCCGTCCGCGACGTTCGTGGCGTCCCAGGAGCCGCCGAGGCCGACCTCGACGATGGCGACGTCGACCGGTGCGTCGGCGAAGGCGGCGAAGGCGATCGCGACGAGCACCTCGAAGAAGTTCATCCGACGCCCACCGGATGCGAGCGACCGCGCATCGACGATCTCGATGAGGGGCGCCACCTCGTCGTGGGCGGCGATGAACTTGTCGCGCGGAATCGGCTTGCCGGAGAGGGTGATCCGCTCACGGATGTCGTGCAGGTGAGGCGAGGTGAACCGGCCCGTCGAGAGTCCGCTCTCCTGCAGGATCGAGTCGATCATCCGACTCGTCGAGGTCTTGCCGTTGGTGCCCGTGAGGTGGATGACGGGATAGCTGCGCTGTGGGTCGCCGGCCAGCTCCATGACTGCGGCGATCCGCTCGAGCGACGGCCCGACGTCGTTCTCGGGAGCCCGACCGAGGATGGCCTCCTCGATCTCGCGCATGCGCCTGATCTCCTCGAGGTTCCGCGAGGCCTCCTGTGCGGCGGCGTCGGGCCGACCGCTCATGTGGCCTCCCCAGCCGCGCCCTCGGACACCCCATCCGCCGGGCCGAGCTCGCGCACCATCCAGATCGTGTCCGGCAGCCCGGAGCCGGAGGGCTCGCGGTGCGACTCGACGAAGCCATGGGCGCGGTGGAACCGCTCGGCGTAGCTGTTGCCATCCGGGTAGGCCACCGTGATCCGCGTGTGGCCGTAGTCGCGAGCGCGTTCGACGACCGCCTCCATCAGCCGCGAGCCGATGCCCTTGCCGTGGTGTTCGGGCAGGACGTAGAGCTTCCAGACGACGAAGTGGTCTCCCTGCGTGCCGAAGGCGACCATCCCGATGACGTCACCGGCCACCTCTGCCACGAGCGTCTGCCCGCGCCGGATCGAGGCGGCGACGACATCCGAGGTCCACCACTTGGCCAGACCCATCGCGACGTAGTCGATGCCCGCGATGGGTTCGTAGATGACCGGCCACGTGCGGTGCCCGATCTCGATGACGGCGTTGAGGTCGTTGCCCTCGGCCTGACGGATCGTGAGGTCGCCCTCCGGCGACTCCTGCGTGTCGCCGGTGCGTCCCGAGCGTGCGTCCATCGTCGTCATGCCTTGGCCACCACGATGGTCGCGCCGTACCCGTCGCCCACTGACACCCGGCTGCCCTGGCCATTGGTGAGGGGATGGTCCGGCCCCGCTGACGAGAACTGGGTGGCCAGGGTCTCCGCGACGAGCAGGTCCCGATGGGTGACCGTGGCCTCGAAGACCTCGGGTGTGCCCTGGATCGTCAGGCTGATGCGGTCGCTGACATGCAGGCCGGCATCGCGCCGCGCCTGCTGGACGGCGCGGACGAGATCCCGTGCCACCCCCTCGGTCGCGAGCTGCGGCGTCACGTCGGTGTCGAGCACGATGAAACCACCCCTTGGAAGCATTGCCGTGGCCGTCGTTGCGTCGCCCTCGCCAGCCCCGGCCACGACCGTCTCGAGCGTGTACTCACCCTCGACGAGCTCGAGCCCGCCGGAGGTCACGACGCCCTCGGACGAGACGGACCAGTCGCCGGACTTGCTGCCTCGGATCGCCACCTGCACGTCCCTTCCCAACCGCGGGCCCGCCGCCCGGGCGTTGACCGTCAACCGCTGGGCCACGCCGAAGTCCGCCTCGCTCGCGGTCGCGACGTCGACCAGGGTCAGGTCCTTGACGTTCAGCTCGTCTCGGATGACCGAACGGAACGGCTCCAGCTGGCCCGGCTCGGGCACGACCACCGTGAGCCCGCCGAGCGGCAGCCGCGCCCGCAGGCCACCGGCCTTGCGCAGGCTGGAACCGACCGAGCAGACGTCACGGGCCCGGTCCATCGCGAGCACGAGCTCGTGGTCGGCCGGGAGCTCGTCGGCGGCCGGGTAGTCGGTGAGGTGCACCGACCGCTCGCCCGTGAGGCCGCGCCAGATCTCCTCCGTCATGAGCGGCAGGAGCGGCGCCGTGGCCCGGGTCACCGTGTCGAGCACGGTCCACAGCGTGTCGAAGGCGGCGAGGGACTGCTCCGACTCCCCACCCCAGAAGCGGTCCCGCGAGCGACGGATGTACCAGTTGGTGAGGACGTCGAGGAAGGCCCGCATCGTGTCGCACGCGTCGGCGATGGCGTAGGCGTCGAGCTGCTCGGTCATGTCTGCGACGAACTCACGGAGCTTGGCGAGGATGTAGCGGTCAAGGACGTCGGTCGACTCGGTCGAGCGCTTCGCGTCGTAGCCCGCACCGCCACGGGCCGTGTTGGCGTAGAGCGAGAAGAACGACCAGGCGTTCCAGAGCGGGATCATGACCTGGCGGACGCCGTCGCGAATGCCCTGCTCGGTGACGACGAGGTTGCCGCCGCGCACGATCGGGCTGCTCATGAGGAACCAGCGCATGGCATCCGCGCCGTCGCGGTCGAAGACCTCGGTCACGTCCGGGTAGTTGCGCCGCGACTTGCTCATCTTCTGCCCGTCGGACCCGAGCACGATCCCGTGGCTGATGCAGGACTGGAAGGCCGGACGGTCGAACAGGGCGGTCGCAAGGATGTGGAGGGTGTAGAACCAACCGCGCGTCTGCCCGATGTACTCCACGATGAAGTCACCCGGGAAGTGGTGCTCGAACCAGTCGGCATTCTCGAAGGGGTAGTGCACCTGGGCGAAGCTCATGGACCCCGAGTCGAACCACACGTCGAGGACGTCCTCGACGCGCCGCATTGTCGACCGCCCCGACGGGTCATCCGGGTTCGGGCGGGTCAGCTCGTCGATGAACGGCCGGTGCAGGTCCGTCACCTCGACGCCGAAGTCACGCCCGAGTTCCTCGAACGAGCCGTAGACATCGATCCGTGGGTACTCGGGGTTGTCCGACTTCCACACCGGGATCGGGCTGCCCCAGAAGCGGTTCCGCGAGATCGACCAGTCGCGGGCATTGGACAGCCACTTTCCGAACTGGCCGTCCTTGACGTGCTCGGGCGTCCACGAGATCTGCTGGTTGAGCTCGACCATCCGCTCCTTGAACTTCGTCACCTCGACGAACCATGAGGAAACGGCCATGTAGATGAGCGGCTCGCGGCAGCGCCAGCAGTGCGGGTACGTGTGGTCGTAGGTCTCCCGACGCAGCAGGACGGTCCCCTCGGTCGTGCTGCCCATCTCGCCCTCGCCGCGGGTCCGTGCCTTGAGGTGCTCGATGATGTGGGCGTTCGCGTCGAAGACGTGCATGCCCTCGTAGTCCGTGACCGGGTAGGTGAACCGGCCCTCCGCGCTGACCGGTACGACCACGTCGATGTCGAAGGAGTCGGTGAGAACCTTGTCCTCCTCACCGAAGGCCGACGCGATGTGGACGAGGCCGGTGCCGTCCTCGGTCGTGACGTAGTCCGCCGGCAGGACGACATGGCCCTTCGGGTGCCCGAGGAAGTAGCTGAACGGCGGCGTGTAGCGCCGGCCCACGAGCTCGGACCCCTTGAGCCGCTCGACGACCCGGTCGGCTGCGTCCTCACCGAGCTCCCTGGCGTACGCCGCGAGCCTGGCTTCCGCGATGACGTATCGCTCGGTCGTGCCCGAGAACTCTGACTCGACGACGACGTAGTCGATGTCGGGGTGCACCGCCATGGCGATGTTGGAGGGGACGGTCCACGGCGTCGTCGTCCAGATGAGCGCCAGCTCGCCGGTCTCGAGGCGGTACCCGATCGTCACCGCCGGGTCCTGCCGCATCTGGTAGACGTCGTCGTCCATCCGCAGCTCGTGGTTGGACAGCGGCGTCTGGTCGTTCCAGCAGTACGGGAGGACGCGGAAGCCCTCGTAGACCAAACCCTTGTCGTAGAGCGTCTTGAACGCCCAGATGACCGACTCCATGTAGCCCGGCTCGAGCGTCTTGTAGTCGTTGTCGAAGTCGACCCACCGCGCCTGCCGGGTCACGTAGTCCCGCCACTCCCCCGTGTACTTGAGCACGGACGCACGGCAGGCCTCGTTGAACCGCTCGATGCCGAGGTCGAGGATGTCCTGCTTGGTCTTGAGGCCGAGCTGGCGCTGCGCCTCGAGCTCGGCGGGCAGGCCGTGGGTGTCCCAGCCGAAGCGCCGCTCGACACGGCGCCCGCGCATCGTCTGGTAGCGAGGGACGATGTCCTTGACGTAACCGGTCAGCAGGTGCCCGTAGTGGGGCAATCCGTTGGCGAAGGGCGGCCCGTCGTAGAAGACGAACTCGTTCGACCCGTTCTCGCCGGCCTCGCGGTTCTCCACCGAGGCGATGAAGGTCCCGTCCTCGTCCCAGTACCTGAGGACCCGCTCCTCGACCTCGGGGAAACGTGGGTTGGCGGGCACGCCGGCGCGCTGGCGCCGGACGGGTCGGTGGTGACCTTGGGATACACCATGGGTCGTGGTCTCCTGATGCTGCGTGGTTGCGACTACTCGTGTCCTGCTTCATCACGAGGACGACGTCTCCTCGCAGGATCCGCCGCGGTACCACCCCGCTTGCCGCACGACCGCGCGGGCTCCCGGGAAGCGAGCCCAGCGGCATACGACCACTCTTGTCAAGGCTGTGACGGGCCCACCCGTCCGGTTCTAGTGAGACCCAGCCGGGCTGGGACCGTTCTTCCGGAGGCTCGCCGCTGATGACGGCTCAGACGCCTGTGCGCCAAAGTCTAGCCTGTGGGGGTGGCTTCCTTCCCGTCGAAAGTGCAGTCGCGGGTCGTCACCGACGAGGACGTCAAGCGGACGTATGCCGCTGACGCCGGCCCCGCGCCCAGGGATCCGTCGCGCGACGTGGGCTCCGACTACACGGTCGTGCGCGCCCGTGACGTCTCCGACGTGGTGGCCGTGCTCGAGTACGCCGAGGCGACGAGGACGCCCGTCGTGCCGCAGGGGGCGCGGACGTCACGCGTCGGCGGGGCGCGGGCGACGGAGGGCTGCATCGTCCTCAACGTCGAGGGGCTCGACTCGATCGAGACGATCGACCCGCTCGAGGGCATCGCCGTCGTCGGGCCCGGGGTCGTCAACGCCGACCTCAAGGCGGCTGCAGCAGAGGCCGGGTTGTTCTACGGGCCGGACCCCGCGTCGACGGCGACCTGCACGATGGGTGGGAACGTCGCGACGAATGCCGGCGGCTTGTGCTGCCTCAAGTACGGCGTCACCGCAGACTGGGTCACCGCGCTCGACGTCGTGCTGCCCGGCGGCGAGATCATGCGGACCGGGCACCGGACGGCCAAGGGGGTCACCGGCTACGACCTGACCGGCCTCATCGTCGGCTCCGAGGGGACGCTCGGGGTGGTCACGCGCATCGTGACCCGCCTCGTGCCCGCTCCGGACCCGGCCCTGACGGCCCTGGCGACCTTTGCGTCACTCGATGCGGCGCTCCGTGGGGTCGTCGCACTGCGCCTCGACCGGCACCGGCCATCCCTGCTCGAGATCCTCGACAGGGCGAGCGTCGCAGCCGTGCAGGGGTTCGGTGACTATGGCTTCCCCGCGGACTGCGAGGCGGTGCTCCTCGTGCAGTCCGACCGGCCGGGGCACGCGGCAGAGGACGTGACCCGCTACGGGGAGCTGTTGACCGGGTCCGGAGCGCTGGAGGTCGCGGTGGCCGAGGACCGCCAGGAGGCGGAGCTGCTGCTGCAGGGACGGCGCGTGCTGAGCACCGCGATCGAGGCGCTCGGAGCGCGGATCGCCGAGGACGTCTGCGTGCCCGTGGGTCGGCTCGCGGACTATGTGCGGGGCGCGGCCGAGGTGTCGGCGCGGTGGGGCGTCCCGATCCCGGTGAGCGGGCACGCCGGCGACGGCAACCTCCACCCGTCGATCGTCTACCCGCACGGCGACGACGACGCCAGGCAACGGGCCTGGGGCGCGTTCGACGAGCTGATGCGCCTCGGGCTGTCGCTCGGAGGCACGGTGGCCGGTGAGCACGGCATCGGCTCGGTGAAGCGGCGCTGGCTCGTCGAGGAGGTCGGTCGGGGCGAGGTCGAGCGGCAGCGTGCGGTCAAGGCCGTCTTCGACCCCTCGGGCATCATGAACCCCGAGGCGGTCTTCGGCACTGCCCGCCGACCGACTCCGGATTCATGATGACCGACTGATAGGAATTCCACATGGGTGGTGACCTGACCGACGTGGAGACGACCGGTGCGTGGCTCAGTCGTGAGGACCTGGAGAGCGCGAGGGAGCGGCTGCCGATCCTCTACGTCCACGCAGTGCCCGTGCGGGTCGACGACCGCGGGGTCGTGACCAGCATCGGCGTGCTCCTGCGCGCCGACTCGGACGGCAGCATCGGCCAGGAGGTCGTCGGCGGGCGCGTGCTCTACCACGAGCGGATCCGCGATGCCCTCGCCCGCCACATCGAGAACGACCTCGGGCCCGTCGCGCTCCCCCGGATCCCGGTGTCGCCGCAGCCCATCGCGATCGCCGAGTTCTTCCCGACACCCGGCGTGACGGCCTACCACGACCCACGCCAGCACGCCGTCTCCCTCGCCTACATCGTCGCCGTCATGGGCGACTGCCGGCCCCAGCAGGACGCCCTCGACCTGTCGTGGGTCACGCCCGAGGAGGCCGCCGAGATGGCGATGCGCGGCGAGATGTCCGGATCCCACGGAGTGCTCGTCCGACAGGCGCTTGCTCACGTCGGCTACCCGGTCTGACGTGAGCGCGACCTGTCGGCATGTCCGACATGTCATGAGCAGCGCTGTTTGCCAAGGTTGCTAGGTCTGTCCCGCGACTTATGGGACATAGGCCGCTGGTTTATGAGTTTGTGATGTGGGTCACTCCATCCTGAGTAGCGTCGGTAGTTGAGCTCAGCTGAGCCTGCGCGCGACCCCTTAGATGTCTCCGCCCTCCCCCCACACACACCCGACGGAGCCGCGGTCGCAGCGCCTGGCGAGTTCACCGTTCACACCCGTGCGGTCGCACGGGTGATCCAACCTGCAACGGAGAACTTCACATGAATAGCTCACCCATAACGCGTGGCGGTAGCGCTGCTGCCGAGGGCAGCGGCACCCAGCGCCGTCGCTTCACGAGCATGGTGGCTGCCCTGGCGCTCCTCCTCGGCGGCGCAGTGGCGGTAGCACCGTTCGCTTCGGCGGGAACCACGCCACCCTTCACCATCGGCCCGAACGGCCAGGCGGTGGTCCCCGGCGCCGACGCCGACCAGAACCTTCCTGATCTCTTTGGCAGCATCAAAGAGCTTGGGCCGCTGAACTCCAACACGACGAAGATCGGCGTGATCCACAACGACGCGGTGCCGACTCTCGGCGAGACCAACCCGAACGGCCAGGTGGACCTGCGACAGGCCTGGATCGGCTCGGCCAGCGACACCGACGGGGACGACTGGCTCTACTTCGCGTGGGAACGCGACAACAACTCCGGCAGCGGCTTCATCGCCTACGAGTTCATGCAGGACGCGGCGCCTGCCGCCTGTGACTACACAGGCAGCACCACGGCCCAGCTGATCGCGAACTGCAACCCATGGGCAAACCGCCAGGCCGGCGACTTCATGATCCTGTGGGACCAGCAGGGCGGCAGCAGGGACCTGTACCTGCGGACCTGGTCAGGCACCGCGCCGAACTTGGTCCTGAGCGCCCCACAGCTGCTCAACTCGAACGTCTCGGCGGCCGCCTACAGCGCCGACGGGTTCCGCGGCGAGGCCGCGCTCAACCTCACCGACACGGTCTTCGGCGGGTCGCAGGCCTGTCGGTCGTTCGCCAACATCATCCCGAGCACAGTGACCGGCAACTCGGACACGGCCGACTACAAGGACACGATCCTGCAGCCGACCGTCCCCATCGGGAACTGTGAGTCGACCACCGTGACCACGCCCAAGGTCGTCACGGACACCTCGACCAACCCGGACACCACCGCCGACGTGCCCGCGGGCGGCGCCTCGATCGGCACTGGCGTGCTGGCCGTGGCCGACTCCGCGGTCATTGCCATCACCGGCGGCACGGCCACCCCGGCTGGCTCGGTCGCTTTCTTCCTGTGCAAGGTCGACTCGCCCGGACTGTGCACCACGGGCGGGACCAGTGTCGGCTCGGTGAACCTGACCGGCGCCGCGTATCCGGTCACGGTCCAGTCGGCGACCGCCTACGTCACCTCGGCCGGCCGGTACTGCTGGCGCGCCGAGTACAGCGGCGACAGCGACAGCGGCATCAGCGGCTCGAGCGACTCCAGCGCCACGGAGTGCTTCACCGTCAACCCGGTCACCCCTGGGCTCGCCACCACTGCGGGCGCGGATGTCTTCCTCGGAAACCCGGTGACGGACACCGCGACGCTCACGGGGCTCGCGACCCAGCCGGCCAACCCGGTGATCAACCTGACCGGCACCGCCGGTCCGGCAGCGGGCGGAACCATCACGTTCAAGCTGTACGGGCCCAACAACTGCACCAGCTTGGTGTTCACCTCGAGCACCTTCGCGGTGACTGGCAACGGCACGTACGGACCCGCCTCGTTCACCCCGACGGCTCCGGGAACCTACCACTGGGTCGCCGAGTACAGCGGGAACCTGCCGAACAACAACGCCACCTCGCACAACACCGCCTGCACTGACACGAACGAGGATGTCGTGGTCCAAACTGTGACGCCGGCCCTGGCCACCGCGCAGAAGTGGGTGCCCAACGACGACGCCACGATCACCGCCACCGCTGGTGGGGACCTGACCGGCAGCGTGTCCTTCACGCTGTACCCCTCGACCGACTGCACCGGGACCGCCGTCTACGGCCCCGTGTCGGTCCCGATTCCCGCGGGCGCGGGGCTCTCGGAGACCGTGTCGACGTCCAACACGACGGCGATCACGGCGACTGGGAACTTCTCCTGGTCGGTGAGCTACGACAGCACCAACCCGGCTCAAGAGGACGTGGCGGCAAGCTGCCACGAGGTCTCGAACCTGACGATCAACAACAACGCTCCATGATCTGATCCGTTCGACCTGATCTGAGCGCATGGTGGGGTCCGGCCGCGGGGCCGGCCGGACCCCACCGGACCCTGTCCCAAACGCCCCAATGTTCGAGGCCCGGGGCATCCAGCCGGAGGTCTCGGCCTCATCTGCACCATGCCGCCGCTTGACGGCATGGAAAACCGGGCCCGAGATCGGGGGCTCGGGCCCATGCACACAGCAAGGAAGCACCATGAAATACCTCAAGCCGCTGCTCCTGGCGATCGTCGCGTGTATCGCAGCAATCGGCCTCGGAGCCACCTCGGCCATCGCGGCCGTCACCGTCAAGTCCGAACCGACCATCTCCTTCAGCGGTGCCAGCGCCACCGTGTCCGGGGGCAACTTCAGTGGACTCGGCAACATTCCCCTCTTCGGAAACCTCACCGTCTCCGGTGAGGCGAACTACACCTGCTTCAACCCGCAGGGCCACCCATCGCCCGGCCAGAACCCGGTCGAAGCGCAATCCGGATCGTCCGGACCCGTCCTGCTCCCCACGAGCAAGAACGGTCGGGCCACGGTTCCCAACATCACGGCAACCGTGACGGCACCCCCGACTCCCTCCGCGCAAGAGGTGGGATGTGGTGGCTCGGGTAGCACCCAGTGGACTGTCGTCCTGAACTCGTTGACGGCCACGTCCGCGCAGTTCGTCGTCACCCAGGAGGGCGTCACGCTCTTCTGCTGGAACTACGTGCTGGGTGGAGACCCCACAGGGAACACCCTGCTGACAAGTCCTCCCAGAATGCGCGGGCCCGGCCGACCACGTCGGCCGGGCCCACGCTGGTATCCCCACCAGCATCAGGCCGTATGCCGCTGTGCTCGCTCCTCGTCGAGTGTGCAGTCCGTGCTGCGACGCCCGACGCGGACTGCACACTCGACGAAGAGGGGGCCGGGCTGGGAGTCAGCCGGTGTGTGTGAGCGAGCCCAGCGGCATACGGACTACTGCTGGTGCTCGAGGAGGTCCTTGCGCCCGGCACCGAGGACGGTGAGCGGCAGGAGGGTCTTGCCCGTGGGGCCGATCTCGATCTCGGTGCCCATCTGAGGGCACACGCCGCAGTCGAAACAGGGCGTCCAGCGACAGTCGTCGACCTCGCGCTCGTCGAGGGCGTCCTGCCAGTCCTCCCAGAGCCAGTCCTTGTCGAGGCCGGAGTCGAGGTGGTCCCAGGGGAGCACCTCGTTCTCCTCGCGCTCACGGGTGGTGTACCAGGCCACGTCGACCGGCTCTTGGGCAAGGACCCGCTTGGCGGCTTCCATCCAGCGCTCGTAGGAGAAGTGCTCCGACCAGCCGTCGAAGCGTCCGCCGTCGCGCCAGACCTGCTCGATGACGCGCCCGACCCGCCGGTCCCCGCGTGAGAGCAGCCCCTCCACGACTCCCGGTTGTCCGTCGTGGTATCGGAACCCGATCGACGATCCATAGTTGCGGTCAGCCCGGATCGCGTCTCGGAGCTTGAGCAGCCGCGCGTCCGTCTCCTCCGGACCGAGCTGCGCCGCCCACTGGAAGGGAGTGTGCGGCTTGGGGATGAACCCACCGATCGACACGGTGCACCGGATGTCGCGACGTCCGGACACCCTCCGACCCGTCTCGATGACTCTGCGGGCCAGCTCGGCGATCTGCACGACGTCATCGTCCGTCTCGGTTGGCAGGCCGCACATGAAGTAGAGCTTCACCTGCCGCCAGCCGGCGCCGTAGGCCGCGGCGACCGTGTCGATGAGGTCCTCCTCGGTCACCATCTTGTTGATGACGCGGCGGATGCGCTCCGAGCCGCCCTCGGGGGCGAAGGTCAGGCCGGAGCGGCGCCCGTTACGCGTCAGCTCGTTGGCGAGGTCGATGTTGAAGGCGTCGACGCGCGTGGAGGGCAGCGAGAGGCCGGTCTGCGTCCCCTCGTAGCGGTCGGCGAGCCCCTTGGTGATGCCTGCGATCTCGGAGTGGTCCGCCGAGGACAGCGAGAGCAGGCCCACCTCCTCGAAGCCGGTCGCGGCCAGGCCCCGCTCGACCATCTCGCCGATGCCGGTGATGGACCGCTCGCGGACGGGGCGCGTGATCATGCCGGCCTGGCAGAAGCGGCAGCCCCGCGTGCAGCCGCGGAAGATCTCGACCGACATCCGCTCGTGGACCGACTCGGCGAGCGGAACGAGCGGCTGCTTGGGGTAGGGCCAGGCGTCGAGGTCGGTAACCGTGTGCTTGGCGACGCGCCAAGGCACTCCCGGGACGTCGGCTGCGGGGGCGACGCGCTGGATCCGGCCATCGGGCAGGTACGACACGTCGTAGAACGCGGGCACGTAGACGCCGCCGGTGCGCGCGAGCCGCAGGAGCAGCTCACGCCGACCTCCCGGGCGCCCGGCTGCCTTCCACTCGGAGACGATGTCGGTGATCGCCAGGACCGCCTGCTCGCCGTCGCCGATGACCGCCGCGTCGATGAAGTCGGCGATCGGCTCCGGGTTGAACGCCGCGTGCCCACCCGCGATGACGATGGGGTGCTCCAGCGTGCGGTCGACGGCGTGGAGCGGGATTCGCGCGAGGTCGAGGGCGGTGAGCAGGTTGGTGTAGCCGAGCTCGGTCGAGAACGACACCCCGAGGAGGTCGAAGTCGCCCACCGCACGGTGCCCGTCGACGGTGAACTGCGGCAGGCCCGCCTCGCGGAGGGCGGCCTCCAGGTCAGGCCACACGGCGTAGGTGCGCTCGGCGAGGGCATCGGGCCGCTCGTTGATGACCTCGTAGAGGATCATGACGCCCTGGTTCGGCAACCCGACCTCGTAGGCGTCGGGGTACATCAGCGCCCACCGGGTCGTCAGGTCCTCGCCAGACGGCCCGTGACCGCCGACATTCCAGTGCTTGACGGTGGAGTTCAGCTCTCCGCCGACGTACTGGATGGGCTTGGTGACCCGCTCCAGCAGGGGCTCGAGGGCATGGAACATCGACTCGCCGGGCATCCGTCAATGGTACGTGCCAATCGAGAGTGCACCTGCTGCCAGCCGCGTGGGCCCGCTGACCCGGGATTTCAGGCAGAAGGTGCACTCTCGATCGAGCTCAGTTGTCCTCGTAGAGGGCGTCGAGCTGGTCGCGGTACTTGTCCGTGACGGCCCGACGCCGCAGCTTCATGCTCGGGGTGAGGTCACCCATCTCCACGGTCAGGTCGTGGTCGAGGATGGTGATCTTCTTGATCGTCTCCCACCGGTTGAGGCTGTCGTTGAGCTTGTCGACGTAGCCCTGGACGAGCTCGCGAGCGGCGTCCGACGTGACGATCTCGGCATAGGACTTCCCCGCCATCCCGTTCGTGGCGGCCCACGCCGTGATCGCGTCCGGGTCGAGTGTGACCAGCGCCGTCGCGTAGTTGTGGCCCGCGCCGTGGACGAGGAACTGGCTCACGAAGGGACACATGCCCTTGAACTTGGCCTCGATCTCGGCGGGGGCGATGAACTTGCCGCCCGAGGTCTTGAAGAAGTCCTTCTTCCGGTCCGTGACGTAGACGAAGCCGCGCTCGTCGATGCGGCCGATGTCACCCGTGCGGAACCAGCCGTCCTCGGTGAGCACCTCGCGGGTGGCCTCCGGGTTGTTGTGGTAGCCGCGCATGACACCGGGGCCCTTGACGAGGATCTCGCCGTCCTCCTCGGCGATCCGGACGTCGGTGCCGGGCATCGGCCAGCCCACCGACCCATAACGGTAGTTGCCTGGAACGGGCAGGTTGACCGTGGTGCCCGACGACGTCTCGGTGAGGCCGTAGCCCTCGAGCAGGAGCATCCCGACCGAGCCGAACCACTTGGACACGTCCGCGTTGAGGGGTGCGGAGCCGCTGATCATGAAGCGGACCCGACCGCCAAAGCGATCCTGGATCTTGTGGAGCACGAGCTTGGTCGCGAGGTTGTGCCTGCGAGTCAGGCCGGACGACGGAGTCTCGCCGCGCTCGAGCGTGTCCCGCATCTCGGCACCGACCTTGAGCGCCCAATCGATGAGCTTGCGCTTGATGCCGGTCTCCTCGCCGAGCATGAGCTCGACCCGGCCCCGGGCCTTCTCGAAGATTCGTGGCGGTCCGGCCATGAAGGTCGGCCGGATGACCGCCATGTTGTCGACGATCTTGTCGATCCTGCCGTCGACGGCCGTCGGGAAGCCGATCTGCAGGCCGATGGCGAGCAGCATCTTGCCGAAGACGTGCGACAGGGGCAGCCAGAGGAACTGGAGGTCGTCGCGGTTGAGCGTTCCCGTCGCCTCGATGATGGCGCCCTCGTACACGACGCTGTCCTGGGTGAGGCGAACGCCCTTGGGCCGGCCCGTCGTGCCGGACGTGTAGATGACGGTGGCGAGGCTGTCGGGACCGAGCTGGTCGATCCGTGCGTCGACCGCTCGCGGGTCCGATGCGAGGAGCTCGCGGCCCCTGGCGGCGAGGTCGTCGGTCGTGATGACCCAGCCGTCGTCGCTGGCCTCGCCCGACAACACGACGACCTGCTTGACGTGCGGGATCTCGGATCGGCACGCCTCCAGCTTGGCCACCTGAGCGGCGTCCTCGGCGAAGATGATCGCGCTGCCCGAGTCCTCGAGGATGTAGGCCACGTCCTCGGTGATGGTCGTCGGGTAGACCGTCGTCGTCGCGCCCCCCGCGCACACGATGGCGAGGTCGGCGATGACCCACTCGAGGCGTGTCGTCGACGCGATTGCGACGCGGTCCTCCAGCTCCACTCCGAGCGCGATGAGCCCTGCCGCCCACTCGGTGACGATGTCCTGGGTCTGCTTCCACGTCAGGGTGGTCAGCTCGGTGCCGCCGTCCTTGAAGTAGAGGTAGGCGTGCGCGTCGGGCGTCGCAGCGACGCGGCTGCGGAAGAGGGCTCCCACACTAGGGGCACGGTTGTCGAGCAGGGACTGCTCGACAATCCGGTCGGCGAGGGTGCTGAGGGGCATTCGGACTCCTTCGTCGCAGCGGGGCCCGTCCTCGGCGACGGCGGGACTCCCGCTTTGAGCCGGATGATGCCGCAATCGAGGCCAAACGTCACCCAAAGGCAGCAGATCGGCATCACTCCGTGACCGCTGGGTAACTTGTCGTCGGCGCGGGAGACGCTGCTTCGCCGAATCCGCGGCCACGTTGCCGACGAGTCCGACCACACGGCCTCCTAGGCGGGCACGGTCGCGGACAGGATCTCGCGGCACCTGGCCACGTCCTCCCGCATCTGGTCGATGAGGGCCTGGATCGAGTCGAACCTCAGAGTCGGCCGCAGGTGGGAGACGAAGTCCATGGCGACCCGCTCGCCGTAGAGATCGAGATCCGTCCGGTCGAGGACGTAGGCCTCCACCCGGCGTTGGTGCCCGTCGAAGGTCGGGTTGGTGCCGATGGAGATGGCGGCGGGGAGGATGCGGTCGTCCGCTCCCGGTTCGAGGTCTGGTCGCACGAGCCAGCCGGCATATACGCCGTCGCTCGGGACGAGGCCCTCGTGGTCCGGGGAGAGGTTCGCCGTGGGGAAGCCGAGCTCGCGACCACGGTGGTCGCCGTGGACGACCGTCCCGCTGACGCGGTGGGGCCGACCGAGGATCTCGGCCGCGTGCCGGACCTTGCCGTCGAGGATCTCCGCGCGCAGCTGGGTCGAGCTCCAGCGACGGCCCTCGGGAGCCGCCTCCCCGATGTCGTCGAGGGCGATGACGTCGAAGCCGTGCTTCTCTCCCAGCTCGGTCAGCGTGCCGACGTCTCCTGAGTTGCGCACACCGAACCGGGTGTCCTTGCCGACGACAACGGCGACGGCGCCCAAGGCCTCCACGAAGGTTGCCTCCACGAACTCCTCCGGAGTCTGCTGCGCGAACTCGTGGGTGAAGTGGAGCACGAGGGCCGCACCCAGACCGACGGAGTCGAGCACGTCGAGGCGCTGCTGGAGCGACATGATCTGGGCAGGTGCCCGCTCGGGGTAGAGCACGGCCACGGGATGAGGCTCGAAGGTCACCGCCACCGGGGTGGCGCCCCGGTCCCGAGCCTCACGGACGACCCGCCCGAGCACCTCGCGGTGACCTTGATGCACGCCATCGAAGTTGCCCAGGGTGACAACTGTCGGTCCCAGGTCCGATGGGATGTCCTGGAGGGCGTACCAGCGATGCACGGCGACCACTGTAGTGGCCGGGGCGTCCGCTCCTGACGTCGCCCGCCATCGGTGCCCTGCCCGGCCCCGTCTTGTCGAGTGAGCAGTTGGCGTCACCGCGGGTTCGGCGCGAAGTGCACATTCGACAATGCCTCAGCCGGCGGGGGCGAAGACCACCCGCGCTCTGGCCTCGCCCCGCGTCTCGTCGAGGATCGCGACGAGCCGGCCATTCGGGTCGATCGCCGCGACGGAATCGGCACGGGCGGCGGCGCTGGGGATGCGCTGGCCGTGCCCGAGCCTGCGGGCCTCCTCGACCGTGACCTCGTGGACGGGGAGCTGGGCTCTCGCCGCGTCCGCCAGGGGCAGGATGCTGACAGCGTCCGCCCCGCCGCGCTCGACCTGGCCCACGAGCTCGGCGAGTGGGACTGCGGCTGTCAGCTCGAACCGGCCGACCCGGGTCCGACGCAAGGCGGTCAGGTGTCCTCCGACGCCGAGCGCGGCGCCGAGGTCCCGCCCCAGCGCCCGCACGTACGTGCCGGACGACACCTCCACCTCCACCTCGACGTCCAGGACGTCGAGTGTCCGGCCGTCCTCGAGCGTGGCGGTGGCAGGTGCGACCGAGTGCACGTCGAAGCGGCTGACGGTGACGGGTCGTGCGGGCAGATCGACCGCTCCGCCCTTGCGGACGGTCGCGTAGCTCCGCTCGCCGCCGACCTTGATGGCACTGACCGCACTCGGGACCTGCTCGATGTCGCCGGTCAGACCCTCGACGGCAGCGGGCAGCGCCGCCTCGACGGCCGCATGGTCGGCGACCCCGACGGACGCGGTCGGCTCACCCTCGGCGTCGTCGGTGACGGTCGTCTGTCCGAGCCGGATCGTCGCCCGGTACTCCTTGTCACACCCGACGAGGAAGGTGAGCAGCTTCGTCCCCTTCTCCACGCCAAGCACGAGCACACCCGTCGCCATCGGGTCGAGCGTGCCGGCGTGACCGACCCGTCTCGTCCCGCACAGGCGCCGCACGCGGGCAACGACGTCGTGGCTCGTCCACCCAGCCGGCTTGTCGACAACGAGCAGCCCGCTGCGCGGTGGCGTCACCTGGCCTCGACGTCCACGTCAAGGTCGAGCTCGTGTGACGCCTCGTCCGACAGAGGGCGGTCGGCTGGCTTCTTGTAGGGATCCGGCTCGCCGGCGTGCTTGGCGTTGGCCGCGGCGCGGGCCAGCTCCTCGTCCCGGGCCCGCGTCTGTGCGACGAGGTCCTCGATGTGGGCCGCCCCCTCGGGGAGGGCGTCGGCAATGAACTCGAGGGACGGCGTCAGGCGGATGCCGATCTGCTTCCCGACGGCGGAGCGGATCCGACCCTTGTTGGCCTCGAGAATGGCGGCGGTCGCCTTCCGCTCCTCGTCGGAGCCGAAGACGGTGTAGAACACCGAGGCGTGCTGCAGGTCGCCGGTCACCCGGGCATCGGTGATGGTCACGAAGCCCAGGCGCTCGTCCTTGAGACGGAACTCGAGGTACTCCGCGACGATGACCTTGATGCGGTCGGCGATCTTGCGGGCGCGAGCTGGGTCAGCCATGGCTCTTACCTCGTTTCTTCTCGATGTGGATCTGCGGTGCACAGCCCGAAGGCCGCTTACCCACCCTAGCTGCGGCGGAACAGAGTCTCCGAGAGCCTGCCACGGCGGCAGGGTCGGGCACCGCAGGAGCGAGCCCAGCGGCATACGAAATGGGGGTGAATGTCCGAGGGGTCGACTTCGGCGGGGGCCCGAGGGCCCTCCGCGGAAGCCGACCCCTCTACGGTCGTCAGACGCGCGGCTTCTCGCGCATCTCGTAGGTGGCGATGAGGTCACCGATCTGCAGGTCGTTGAACGACCCGAGGTTGATACCGCACTCGAAGCCCTCGCGGACCTCGGTGACGTCGTCCTTGAACCGGCGCAGGCCGGCGATCTCGACGTTCTCGCCGACGACGACACCGTTGCGCGTGATCCGCGCCTTGGTGCCGCGCTTGATCTCGCCGCTGCGGACGATCGACCCGGCGATGTTGCCGAACTTGCTCGAGCGGAAGATCTCGCGGATCTCCGCCGTGCCGAGCTCGACCTCCTCGTACACCGGCTTGAGCATGCCCTTGAGCGCCGCCTCGACCTCCTCGATGGCCTGGTAGATCACCGAGTAGTAGCGGATCTCGACACCCTCGCGCTCGGCGTAGTCCGCGTTCTGCCCTTCGGCACGGACGTTGTAGCCGATGATGACCGCGTTCGAGGCCATCGCGAGGTTGATGTTGTTCATCGTGATCGCGCCGACGCCGCGGTCGATGATCCGCAGGTCGACCTCCTCGCCGACGTCGATCTTGAGCAGCGCGTCCTCGAGCGCCTCGACCGAACCCGACACGTCACCCTTGAGGATGAGGTTGAGGGTCTCGACCTTGCCGGCCGCGAGGGCCTCGTTGAGGTCCTCGAGCGAGATCCGCTTGCGGGCCTTGGCGAGGCTGGCCTGGCGGTCGGCCGCCTCACGGCGCTCCGCGATCTGGCGCGCTGTGCGGTCGTCCGGAGCCACCACGAAGGTGTCACCGGCACGCGGCACCGAGGACAGACCGAGCACCTGGACCGGCCGGGACGGACCCGCCTCCTGGACGTTCTTGCCGTGCTCGTCGAGCATGGCCCGGACGCGGCCGTGGGCCGAACCGGCGACGATCGCGTCACCGACCTCCAAGGTGCCCGTCTGGACGAGGACCGTCGCCGTGGCGCCGCGACCACGGTCGAGGTTCGCCTCGATGGCGACACCCTTGGCGTCCCGCTCGGGGTTGGCGCGCAGGTCAAGGGCCGCGTCCGCGGTCAGCAGGACCGCCTCGAGCAGGCCGTCGATGTTGACGCCCTGCTTCGCGGAGACGTCGACGAACATCGTGTCGCCGCCGTACTCCTCGGCGACCAGGTTGTACTCGGTCAGCTGCTGGCGGATCTTCGAAGGGTTGGCGCCCTCGACGTCGATCTTGTTGACCGCGACGACGATCGGGACGTCAGCGGCCTGCGCGTGGTTGAGCGCCTCCACGGTCTGCGGCATGACACCGTCGTCCGCGGCGACCACGAGGATCGCGATGTCGGTCACCTTGGCGCCGCGGGCACGCATGGCGGTGAACGCCTCGTGACCCGGGGTGTCAATGAAGGTGATGGCCCGCTCGACGCCCTCGTGCTCCTTGCGGACCTGGTAGGCACCGATGTGCTGGGTGATACCACCGGCTTCGCCCGCTGCGACGTCCTCATTGCGGATCGCGTCGAGCAGTCGCGTCTTGCCGTGGTCGACGTGGCCCATGACGGTCACGACCGGCGGGCGCGCCTCGAGGTCCTCGTCTTCCTCGGACTCGATGCCCGTCTCGAGGTCGATGTTGAACTGCTCGAAGAGCTCGCGCTCCTCCTCCTCCGGGGAGACGACCTGGACGTCGTAGCCCAGCTCGGCACCGAGGAGCTTGAAGGTGTCCTCGTCGAGCGACTGCGTTGCCGTCGCCATCTCACCGAGGTGGAAGAGCACCGTGACGAGCGACGCCGGGTTGGCGTTGATCTTGTCGGCGAAGTCGGTCAGCGACGAGCCACGACGCACGCGGATGACGGTCGAGCCGTCACCGCGGGGGACGGTGACGCCGCCGATCGACGGCGCCTGCATCTGCTCGAACTCCTGGCGCTTCGCGCGCTTCGACTTGCGACCGCGGACCGGACGCCCGCCGCCGCGACCGAACGCGCCCTGCGTGCCACCACGGCCACCGGGACCGCCACCACGCGGACCGCCGAAGCCGCCGCGTCCACCACCGGGAGCACCGCCGCCACCCGGGCCGAAGCCGCCACGGCCACCGCCGGGGCCGCCCGGTCCACGGCCTGGGCCGCCTGCCGGGCGCTGCCCCGGACGACCGACCGTGCTCCGCTCCGGCATCATGCCTGGGCTCGGACGCGGACCGCCTGGCCGCGGGCCAGCACCGGCGCCGGGACGCGGGCCGCCCGGCCCCGCCGGACGTCCCCCCGCAGGCGCGCCGGGGCGTGGGCCACCGGGGCGCTGCTGCGGACGCGGCATGCCTTGGCTCGGGCTGAACGGGTTGTTGCCCGGACGGGGTCCGCCGTCACCGGAACGCGAGCGGGTCTGGCCCATGCCCTGGCTCGAGGTGAACGGGTTGTTGCCCGGACGGGGCTGTCCCGGCCTCGGCGCAGGCCGCGGACCGGGGGTGGGAGCGCCGCCCTGACGGGCTGCGGGAGCGGCATCGCCACGTGCCGCCGCCGGTGCGGCGCCCGCACGAGGGGCCGGGGACGGCGCGGGCCGCGCCGGCGTGGGCGCCGGCGCAGCGGGGGCTGACTTGGCTGCGGACGCGGCCGGAGCCGCCTGGGCTGCGGGCGCTGGGACGGCGGCAACCTTGGCCGCGGGGGCGGGAGCCACCGGGGCTGGCGCCTCAGCAGCCGGTGCCGCGGGTGCGGGACGACTCGGGGTGGGCGCGGCGGGCGCGGCCTTGGCCGCGGGTGCGGACGGCGCCTTCGCCGCGCGGGCGCCGGCGGGAGCAGACGTAGCCGTGGCGGCCGTCTTGACCGCTCCCTTGTCTTCGCCTCCGGAGCGGAGCTCCGTCGGGAACGTTTCCTTGATCTTGCGGACGACCGGGGGCTCGATGGTCGACGACGCCGACCGGACGAACTCTCCCTGGCTCTTCAGGTGTGCGAGCAGAACCTTGCTCTCGACTCCGAGCTCTTTCGCGAGCTCGTAGACCCGGACCTTGGCCACATTTCTCCTGTCTTGGTCCGGACCTGACAGGAGGCCGAACCGTGGGTTATTGCTGGGGCTTGCTCATCGCTGAGGACTCATCGGAGGCTCATAGCGTTTGACCCGCCTTGGTTCGTTGACGTGTGGTGCACGGCCGTCGGGTGACGACCGTTCTCATGCTGCTACGGGTGCTGGATCCCGAGATGCTGTGCCACCGCGCTGATGTCGACCGGGGCCTGCAGGCGCAGGGCACGTCCGAACGCCTTGCGGCGCACGGCCAGCTCGAAACACTCGGGTCGGGGATGCAGCCACGCACCCCGCCCCGGCAGTCGGTGTCCCGGGTCCGGCCGAAGGTGAACCGGGGTGCTTCCCGGTGCATCTGCGTCCTTCGCCGCGACCACTCGCAGCAGGGCCGACCAGCTATCCGTTCCTCGACATCCCACACACGTGCGGGACGGCTCGGCGCGGAGTCCAGTCCGGTCGGCCACAGAACAGTCTAACCCGTATGCCGCTGAGCTTGGTCCCCGGGCCTTCGCGGGCTCCCGCTCCAAGGGCGCGTGGACCACGCCCACCAGAGGCATACGGTCGAGCCGCACAGCGACGTGCCGGTCCCTCCGGGTGCGCTGTCAGGATCGCGCCTTGCCGTTCGACGTAGGAGTGGGTCAGGGTTGCAACGGTCCGCGAATGCCGGGTCGGCCCTGGGCGACGAAGGAGCAGCATCATGCGATTCATGGTTCTGGGCAAGGCCACCGAGGAGACCGAGCGCGGGGACCTGCCCACGCCCGAGGAGTTCGCCGCCATGGAGGCCTTCACAGCGGAACTCCTTGCGGCCGGTGTGGTCGTGGACGGCGCTGGCCTCAAACCGAGCTCGGCGGGCAAGCGGGTGGCCTTCGACGAGGAGGGCGAGTCCTCGGTGCTCGACGGGCCGTTCGCCGAGACAAAGGAGATCGTCGCCGGCTACCAGATCTGGGAGGTGTCCTCGCTCGACGAGGCGATCCAGTGGGCCCGCCGCTCTCCCGTCCGCAACGGGGTCGTCGAGATCCGGCCGCTCTACTCGGCGGAGGACTTCGCCGAGGTCGCGGACACCGAGCCAAGTGAGGCGACCGCCCAGTAGGGCCGCGCGATCAGGAGGGCTCGCGCGTGGCGGAGGCCGAGCCGCACTGCGGGCCAGCGCAGGGTCTGATCGAGCGATCAGCTTTCGGGGACGCGGCTTCGCCGCGGGATCGAAAGCTGTTCACTCGATCCGAGGCGGGGCCTCGGTGTCGGGGCGGATGTCGATGCGCCAGCCGGTCAGCTTGGCGGCGAGGCGGGCATTCTGGCCCTCCTTGCCGATCGCGAGGCTGAGCTGGTAGTCGGGCACGATGACTCTCGCCGTGCGGGCGGCGGCGTCGACGATCTCGACGGACTGGACCCGCGCCGGCGAGAGCGCGGCGGCGACGAACGCCGCCGGCTCGTCCGAGTAGTCGACGATGTCGATCTTCTCGCCCCGCAGCTCCGTCATGACGGCACGGACCCGGGCTCCCATCGGGCCGATGCAGGCGCCCTTGGCGTTGACGCCGGGCACCTTTGAGTGGACCGCGATCTTCGTCCGGTGGCCGGCCTCCCGAGCGAGGGCGGCGATCTCGACCGTGCCGTCGGCGATCTCCGGCACCTCGAACTTGAAGAGCGTGCGGACGAGGTTCGGGTGCGTCCGGGAGAGCCCGACCTGCGGCCCCCTCGGGCCCCGCTTGACGCTGACGACATAGCAGCGGAGGCGCTCGCCGTGGACGTACCGCTCCCCCGGCACCTGCTCGGCGAGCGGGAGGATCCCCTCGACGCTGCCGAAGTCGACGAGGACGTTCCGGGGGTCCTGGCTCTGCTGGATGATGCCGGAGATGACGTCGCCCTCGCGGCCCTTGAAGTCGCCGAGGATCGCCTCGTCCTCCAGGTCCCGCAGGCGCTGGACGATCACCTGACGCGCCGTCGACGCGGCGATCCGACCGAAACCCTCCGGGGTGTCGTCGAACTCCGGACCCGGCTCGCCCCGCTCGGCCCGCTCACCCTCCTCCGCCGGGAGGAGCTCGCCCTCCTCGCGCGCCCAGACGATGACATGCCCCGTCTTGCGGTCGAGCTCGACCCGTGCGAGGCGATAGCTGCCCTCGGTGCGGTGGTAGGCGACGAGGAGGGCCTGCTCGATCGCGGGGATCAGCACGTCGAGGCTGAGATCCCGCTCCCGCTCGAGGGCTCGGAGGGCGGCAAGGTCGATGTCCATCAGTGGTCCTCCTCCGAGCCGGCGACCCCGGCATCCGTGTCAGCGGTGTCGGGAGCCGACGAGTCCGCGTCGTCCGGCCGCTTGAACTCGACCTGAACCGTTCCCCTCTGGACCGAGTCCAGCTCGATCCCCTCGATCCGGGCCGCAGCCTTCTTCGCGGCCGGAACCTCGAGGATCAGGCGATCCGCTCCCACCTCGGTGAGTCGGCCCGTGACCGAGCCACCGTCGTGGACGACCTCGACGAGCCGACCGACCTGGCGGCGGAACTGGTCACGGGACTTCAGGGCCCGGCCGATGCCCGGCGAGCTGACCTCGAGGACGTAGGGCGCCCGGCCCATGACGTCGGAGTCGTCGAGGCGGTCGCTGACGACACGAGTCGCGTCGGCGACGTCGTCGAGGGAGATGGGCGGGACGGGGCTGGACAAGTCGGCTGGATCCAGGCTGGCGATGTCGGTGTCGACGAGGACGCGGACAACCCTGCGCTTGCCGGCCGGGCTGATGGTGACGTCCTCGATGACGAGCCCGAGCGGCGCGAGAGCGGGCTCGATGGTGGCTCTGATCTGCTCGGCCGTGCTCATCGCCCACACCTCCTGCTCTTCTCGAATCCCGGCGCACACCATCGGGGATGCGCGCCGCGTGGATCTACTCTAGCCGCGCACGGGGCACCGCACGCGCGTGGGAGGATCTGACCCTTGACATCCTCCCGGCCCTGAAGGGCCGGGATTCCAACTACGCAACCTGGGGAGGTCGCGCGTGTTGAGGTTCGCGCTTCACCGACCGGGCCGGACTGCCCCGGTCTCCACGCGCTGTCACGGCATGCCCTGCCGCGATGTTCCTGGCCGCGTTCACATCAGCGTTGCCCGCGTATCCGCAGGACGTGCACGAGAAGTCGGCTTGGCTCTTGCGCGACTCCTGGTCCACCACCCCACACACCGAGCACCGCTGCGACGTGTACGCCGCCCTGACCCTCTCGACCCGGCCCGGGGCCTTCTGCTCGAGCCGGGTCACGAGCCGGCCCCAGCCCTGGGCCAGAATGGCCCGGTTCAGGCCGGCCTTGGCCCGCACGTTCCGCCCCGGCGCCTCGAGGGTGCCCCTCGCGGAGCGGGTCATGCCCCTGACGTTCAGGTCCTCGACGCGGATCACCTTGAACCGGACCGCCAGGTCCGTCGAGGTCTGCTCGATCCAGTCCGTGCGCCGATCGGCATCCCGTGCCCTCAAGCGGGCGATCGCCGCCCTGGTGCGGGCGCGCCGGTTCGACCCGCGTTGGGCCCTGGCCAGTCTGCGCTGCAACCGGACCAGCCGCTCGGCCTGCTTCGGCCCCGGCCGGGCCGGGCCGCTGGTCTCACCCGTGGAGAGCGCGACCGCCACGGCCACACCCCGGTCGACGCCGACTACCTGACCGGTGCCCGGCGCGGGGATCGGGGCCGGGATGGCGGCGACCGCGATGTGCCACCGCCCGGCCCGGTCCCGGGTGATGCGGTACGACCTGGACTCGGGGATTGCCCGGGATCGTCTGAACCGGACCCAGCCCACCTTCGGCACGAGGACCTTCGACCAGCGGCGGCTGACCTGCTCGACCCGCCGGGCCTGCGCCCCGACGATCGTGAACCCCTCGTGGACACCGGCCTTGCGCCAGGTCGGCTTGTGGTGGGTGCCGCCGAAGAAGTTGCGCCACGCCTGGTCCAGGTCCCGCAACGCCTGCTGCTGCACCATCTGCGACCCGGCCGCGAGCCACGGCTCGGCGGCGCGGGCCTCGGTCAGCTGCGCGGCCTGCGCGGTGTACCCGGGCGTCGGTCCCTGCCAGCGGCGCCACATCAGCCGCTGCTCGAGGCCCAGGTTCCACACGTACCGGGCGTGCGCGCACTGGCCCAGCAGGAGCGCCTCCTGCGCCGCGGTGGGGCACACCCGGTACCTGGACATGTGTTCGGGTATGGCACTGGCCTGTGACACCGCGATGTCACCGCGCTGGGAGCCAGACGCGAATATTCGTCGAGGCCGGTCCGTCATGTCCACCCTGCACGCCCATCTGGTGTTCGTCACGAGGTATCGGCGTGGCGTGCTCGACGACGTGATGCTCACCGACGCGGTGCTCACCGACGCGGTGCTCACCGACGCGATGCTCACCGCCTGCGCACACGCCATGCGCGGCCTGAAGGACGGGGTTTCCGCCCCAGGTTTCCGATGAATGGCGACACCCGGGCACACGGGTCCCGGGTGCACCTCCCGCCGGTGTCGACAACCCGACGCCTGTTCCTGCTCGGGGGCGGCGCGGCCCTGCTGACCGCAGTCACGGGCTGCGGGCTGCGCGTCGACCTCCCCCAGCCTCCGCCGCCGGTGCCGACGAGGCGCCGCGCCACCGACGAGGCCCTGATCATCGGGGTCGTCCGGGACCTGGACGCACTGCTCCGGTCGTGGCCGGCTGCCTCCAAACCTACCGTGCTCAAGGAGTCCCGAGCGCTCCTCACCGAGCTGCGGACGGTGCTGGTCGGCCGTTTGACGAACGAGGGGGTTCCCACCGAGGAGATCACCTCGGCGCCGAGTGCGACCCCGGCGGCCGGGCCCCTCGCCGTCGGGGAGCTCAGGAAGAGGCTGGCCGCCCTACCCTCCGCGCACCTGGAGGCCACGACGAGCGCGACGCCAGAGACACGGGAACTGCTGACAGCGGCATACGGCACGATCTTCGCCTCTGCAGAGCGCCTCGGAGCGGGGGTCGCGCCCGCGGCCGAGACGAGCCCCGTGCGACAGCAGCTCGCCGAGCGCACGTCCCCACTCGTCTACGCGTTCGAGGTGGTCGCGGCGCAGTCCTCAGGAGCCCAGCGCCGTCAGGCCTTGGACACCCTCGAGCGCCTGCGCGGCCTCGAGCGACTCATCGGGCGCGACGACACCTCGAGCGGTTGGTCGCTCCCCTTCCCCGTGACCGACAAGCGCAGCGCTCGCCGCCTCGGGG
Source organism: uncultured Actinomycetota bacterium (assembly GCA_963754395.1). Lineage (GTDB taxonomy): Bacteria > Actinomycetota > Actinomycetes > Actinomycetales > Dermatophilaceae > Intrasporangium. The sequence goes on from CAVWGJ010000020.1 coordinate 139,133, forward strand.
ACACCGTGCTGAAGCGTGCCGTCGGCGGCCTCGGTGAGGTCCTCGGCGCCGCGCCGACGACAGAGTCGCTCGACGACGTGGCGCGGTGGGTTGCCGCGGTCCAGCTCGCCGCGGAAACGTGGGGTCTCGATCCGGTCGCGTTCCCCGGGATGGAGCAGCCGGACCGGTGATCGACCTCATCCCGCTGCACTTCGCCCACCACATCGCGGGCTTCGAGCCGGATGGTTACGTCTCCGGCGAGGACTGGCTGCAGACGCTTCCCGGGCTGCTCAGAGACCTGCTCGACGAGTGGGAGCTCGAGCCGACAGGCCGGAGCATGAGCGGCTTCTGCTCCGTCGTCATCCCCGTCCGGGTCCTCGAGACCGGTGACCCGGCCGTCCTCAAGGTGACCTGGCCGCATCCGGAGGCGGCCACGGAGGCCCTCGCGCTCCAGACCTGGAACGGACATGGCGCCGTCCGGCTCGTCCGGGCGGACCCGGCCCGATTTGCGCTGCTGCTCGAGCGCCTCGACACCCGAGACCTGACCGACGTCCCCATCGACGACGCGTGCGCAGTCATCGGCGATCTCCTGGCCACGCTCCGCAAGCCACCGCACCCGCGAGTCCCGCGCCTCACGGACTACGCCGGGCGGCAGGCGCAGGAGCTGCACGCCGCGCCGCCGGTCATCCCACGGCGCTACCTCGACCAGGCGGCCGCGCTGGCCCGTGAGCTCGTCGCCCGGCCGCCGTCCGAGGAGCGCCTCCTCCACACGGACCTGCACTATGCGAACGTCCTGGCCGCCGAGCGCGGGCCCTGGCTCGCGATCGACCCCAAGCCGATGGCCGGCGACCCGGCCTTCGAGGTCGCGCCAGCCCTGTGGAACCGGGCCGACGAGCTCGGCACCGGCTCGCAGGTGCGTTGGTCCCTGCGCAGACGTCTCGAGATCATCTGCGACCGAGGGGGCCTCGACGAGGGGCGTGCCCGGGCGTGGACCATCGTGCGTGAGGCCGACAACGCGCTCGGGGTCGCGGACGACCCGTCGGCGCGCGACCGCGTCAGTCTGGCGGTCATGATCATCAAGTCGATGAACGACTGAGGGCCCTCAAGGGCTGCAGCGTCCGGAGATTGCCGATCAGCTGGTGGGCGACCCGAAGAAGGCGATCAGGGCCCTGGCGACGGGCTCGGGATCGAGCAGTGGGGCGAAGTGACCGACGCCCGGCAGTTCTCGGACCTGGGCGTCGACGAGGTGCTCGGCCAGGTACCGCTCCACGTCGGCGAAGAAGGTGCCCAGCCGGGTCTGCTCGCCCCGCAGGAGCAGGACCGGCGCGGCGACCCGCCCGAGTGCGTCGGGGTCGGTCGACCGAGGCCCCTCATAGGACGCGTCCTGCTGGACGAACCGCAGCAGCGCCGGGACGCGGCCTGCCCATTGCTCGGAGAAGTTCAGCTCCTCCAGGGCGGCGATCTCGGTGTCGGTACAGATCCCAGCGAGGAACTTCTGAGCCGCGTCGCGGAGCCGTCCGTCGGCAGCCGCGGCACCGACCTGCTCCATCGCGGTGCCGAAACGGGCGACGTCGTCTCCGCCCCCCACCCCGAAGACCCCGGGCTCGTAGAGGGCCACGGAGGCCACGGTGTCCGTGTGGGCGGCCGCACCCAGCACCCACGCGCCGCTGCCTGACCAGCCCACCAGGCAGACCGGCTCGCCGATGCTGTCGATGAACGCGGTGACATCCTCCTGCAGGCGGGGGGGTGAGTGGTCCGGGTGGTCGGATGACAACCCTCTGCCTCGTGTGCTCGGGAGGTAACACGTGTACCGATCGGTGAGGTATGGCAGCAGCGCAGTCCAGGCGATCTCGCCGTCCCCGTAGGCGCCGTGGACCAGGGTCAGTGGCGGCCCGTGCCCCTCCACCCGTCCGACGATCTCGGTGCCGTCCGCGCAGAAGGCGTGGTGGATCCGTTCGTGCGCACTGGTGGCTGCCTCTGGTCGATGGGAGAGCCTGTCGTAGTCGATGCTCATCGTCGCTCCCGGCTTCGGCGCCGCTGTTCGGCGCGTCCATTGGGACGCTAGGTCGCGCGCCACAGCTCTCGCATCGGCGCGATTGACCACCTGCGGCCGTGGATCTACGCGGAAGTGCGTAGTCGCAAGCCGTCACCGGGAAAGCGTCATCCCGCGGTCGATGGCGTAGCGCGCAGCCTGCGTCCGGGAGGCGACACCGATCTTGTGGAAGATGTTCGTCAGGTGGCGAGCGACGGTCCGGTCGCTGATGTGGAGCACCTCGCCGATCTGTCGGTTGGAGCCTCCGTCGGCCACCAGCGCGAGCACCTCGCACTCGCGTCGCGTGAGGCCGTCGGGCGATGCCCAGCACCGTCGGGTGCACCCCCAGCCGCTCGTACGTCGACCTGGCGCGCTCGACCTCCGCGGCCGCCGAGACCGCGTCACCCAGCGCCCGGTAGGCCTCGGCGAGCCGGAGACAGGTGCCGGCGGCGTCGTACGCCGCGCCCAGCTCGTGCCACCGCCGGCATGCCTCGCGCAACACCGGGAGGGCTTCCTCTGCACGACCCCGGGCCAGCAGCACCGCCCCGCGTGCCGCAGCCGCCATCGCCCTCAGCCCCGAGGTCGCGTAGGTCGCCACCGTCACCTCGAGCTCGGAGGCGGAGGCCACCGCATCGTCCAGCCGTCCCGCGGCGATTGCGATCTCAACCATCGCTGCGCAGAGGGGTGCGCGGGACAAGGGGTCCGCGCCTGCGGCCGCCACGGCGGAGCGCACCGATGTCGCGGCCCCAGCGGCATCACCTTTCTGCAGCTGCAGCAGCGCCCGTCCCGGTTGGGGGTCCCGGCCGCGGGCGTGGGCCTCGTCGTACGCGTCGACGGCGCCGGGGTCGCGCCGCAACCGACGCGCCTCGGCAACGACGTACCAAGCCTCCGCGGCATAGTCGATCCGGTTGGCGTCGAGGTCCACGACGACCCGCAGAGCGAGCTGTTCGGCCTCGGCCCATTCGCCACGGAGCAACAGCAGCTGAGCCCGGTGCACCGCGCACAGGCCCCGGAAGAACACCGCCTCAGGAAAGGTGGCGAGCCACCGCTCGGCCAGGTCGGTCCAGCGGGTCATCCGACGAACGTCCGCGACCTCGTGACAGGCCGCGATGGTGTGGCAGTAGAGGGTGCCTGCGATGAACGGGGTGAGCCGGCCGTCCAGGACGGTGACCATCGCTTCGTCGAGGAGCGCCAGCCCGTCGACCACGTGGCCGGCCCTGAGCAGGGCGCGGCCTTCGCCGTTCATGCCGACAGCGACCACATCTGGTGCATCGACCCGGCGGCCGAGGTCCTGCACCCGCCGGGCGGCGTCGAGCGCCGCCGCCAGGTTGCCGGCGAGGAGGCTCGCCTCCACACCGGTGAAGCTGAGCAGGTACCCGTGCACCGGGCACTCCGGGATGCCTCCTGCCAGACGTCCGGCGCGGCCCAGCCAGCCCGCGCCCTGCGGCTCGTCGCCTCGCGCCCAGTGGAAGATGCCGAGCCCCATCGCGATTCGCGCCGCATCGGCCGATCGGGACTCAGCCAGGAAGGCGTCGTAAGCAGCGGCGCCGAGCCGCAGGTTGTCCTCGATGCGGCCGAGCCACCACACAGCATCGGCGTAGGCCGCGAGGTCGTCCGCTGTAAGTCGCTCCGACGGGACGGCGTCGAAGTGCGCGGCAGCGGAGCGCCAGTCCTGTGCCGCGTAGGCCCGGCGCGCCCGGGCCAGGCTGTGCCCGTACTGATCCACCTGCCGCCCTCCGTTGACGGAGAAGTGACGTCTCCCCCAAGTATGCGGGGCCGGCTCAGCGACGTCCCCCTCTCACCGCTCTGCGCGGGGTGGCCGCACCCCATGACACGCTGGTGGTGTGGCAAACCGTCTGGCGAACGCAACGAGCCCGTATCTCCTCCAGCACCGGGACAACCCGGTCCACTGGCAGGAGTGGGGTGAGGCGGCCTTCGCCGAGGCGCGGGAGCGCAACGTTCCGGTGCTCCTCTCGGTCGGGTACGCCGCCTGCCACTGGTGCCATGTCATGGCGCACGAGTCCTTCGAGGACGAGCAGGTGGCCCGCGCGCTCAATGACCGCTTCGTCTCCGTCAAGGTCGATCGCGAGGAGCGGCCCGACATCGACACGGTCTACATGTCCGCGGTCACCGCCCTGACGGGCCAGGGCGGCTGGCCGATGACCGTCTTCCTCACCCCGGACGGACAGCCGTTCTTCGCCGGCACCTACTTCCCCCGAGAACACTTCCTCCGCCTCATCGGCGCCATCGACGACGCGTGGCGCACCCGAGAGGACGAGGTGCGTGCCTCCGGCCTCCACATCGCCGGTGCCCTTCGCGATGCGGTCGGCAGCCCCCAGGCGTATGCCGCTGAGCTCGCTGATCTCGACCGTGCAGTCTCCGTTCTGTCGGCTCACTTCGACGCGGCTGCAGGCGGGTTCGGGACGGCGCCGAAGTTCCCGCCGTCGATGGTGCTCGAGTTCCTGCTGCGGCACCATGCCCGGACCGGTGACGACGTGTCCCTGGCCATGGCAGACCGGACCCTCGAGGCGATGGCCCGCAGCGGCATGTATGACCAGGTCGGCGGGGGTTTCGCGCGATACTCGGTCGACGCGAACTGGGTCGTGCCGCACTTCGAGAAGATGCTCTATGACAACGCACTGCTGTTGCGTGTCTACGCCGACTGGTGGCGGATGACTCGGAAGCCCTTGGCGGAGAAGGTGGTTCGCGAGACCGCTGCGTTCCTCCTCGATGAGCTCCGAACGGCCGAGGGCGGGTTCGCGTCCTCGTTGGACGCCGACACGAACGGCGTCGAGGGCCTGACCTATGTCTGGACTCCCGGCGAGCTCAACGAGGTGCTCGGCGAGGAGGACGGGGCCCGTGCCGCACGGCTGTTCTCGGTGACCGACAGCGGCACCTTCGAGCACGGCACCTCGACCCTGCAGCTGCTCACGGATCCCGACGAACCGGCCTGGTTCGGCACGGTGCGCTCCCGGCTCGCCCGGGCCAGGGCCGAGCGCCCCCAACCTGCCCGGGACGACAAGGTCGTCACGTCCTGGAACGGCCTGGCCATCGCCGCTCTCGCAGAGGCCGGCGCGATCCTCGACGAGCCCGAGTGGGTCACCGCCGCTGCCAGCTGTGCGGACCTCGTGCTCGATCGACATGTGGCAGACGGCCAGCTTCGGCGTGCCTCGAGGGATGGCCGGGTCGGGGAGGCGTCCGGTGTGGCAGATGACCACGGCAACCTCGCGGAGGGCCTGCTCGCGCTCCATCAGGCGACCGGTGAGGCGCGGTGGCTCGTCGTCGCGGGGCGGTTGCTGGCCCAAGCGCGGGACCGCTTCGCTGCCGAGGACGGGGGGTTCCACGACACCGCCGCGGACGCGGAGCAGCTCTTCCTGCGCCCGAGGAGTGGGGCCGACAACGCCGAACCGTCCGGCCAGTCCGCTCTCGCCGGTGCTCTGGTGACACTGGGCGCCCTGACCGGCTCCTCCGACGACCTCGAGGCCGGGCGCCGCGCCGTCGAGGCAGGCATGGCACTCGCCGTCCGCGACCCGCGCTTCGGCGGTTGGACCCTCGCGATCGCGGAGGCCCTCGCGGCAGGACCACTCCAGGTCGCCATCGTGGGCGACGGGTCCAACGGCGACGCACTGGCGCGAACCGCGCGGCTCGCGTCGAGCCCCGGGCTGGTGCTCGTTCACGGGGAGCCTGATACGCCCGGGATCCCCCTGCTCGCGGATCGCCCTCTTGTGGAAGGCCACCCAGCGGCATACGTCTGCCGTGGTTTCGTCTGCGACCGCCCCGTGACGAGGACCGAGGAACTCAGCCAGGCGCTGGCCTGACTGCACCGACGGGATGGAGAGGACGGCTCAGGCCGTCAGCTGCCGGTGTAGGCGGCCAGGCACCGCGCTGCGGCGGCTTCGGCGGCCGCACGGTCCTCGCCCGAAGCGATCTGTGCCTCGGCCCAGGCAGCGACGCTGCGCTTCATGAACTCGAGGCCCTCGGAGCTCATCTGCCACTCGAGCGCCTGAGCGTCGTCCAGGTGCTCGCCCGTGGTCAGGTGCATCGAGAGGCCGAGCAGCATCATGTCCCAGCCGATGCCGACCGCGCCGGGACCGAAGTCAGGCCACCGCTCGTCGACGTGCGCGATGTGCTCGACGCGGAGCTGGGACCCCTCGCCCTCCGTGCTGAAGGCGGCGACGACCCAGGAGACGCCGATACCGCCGAACTCCCAGGTGAGGCGGATGCGATCCTGCGGCACACACTCCTCGATGGTGCCGCCGGCGTTGCCCTGGAGCTGGTAGTGGCCGCCCTCTCGCAGGTCGCCGGTGACCGGCATGAGCCACCGCGAGATGCGCTCGGCCCGGGTGCAGGCGTCCCAGAGGTCGGCGAGCGGGACGGGGTAGGTCTGGGTGAGGACGACCGACTTCGTCTCCTGCCCGTCACGGCTTCCCGTCGCGACGGCGCGGTCGACGGCCTCGAGCTGGTCCAGACGGTTGAGCGTGTCCATTCGAAACTCCTTCGTAGGGATTGATCTCTCGTTCGGCATTGTCGATTGGAGCCGGCGTCACCGACGTCTGCGAGGTGGCGGCTCGTCGGCCGCGCCGCAGCTCGGTACCGAGGGCGTCGAGCCGCTGCGTCCAGAAGGCCCGGAAGTGTGAGAGCCACATGTCCAGCTCCTCCAGCGGAGCGGGGTCAACCGCATAGATCCGCCGGGTGCCTTCGGCGCGGACCGTCGTGAACCCGTTGTCCCTCAGCACCTTCAGGTGCTGCGAGACGGCCGGGTGCGAGATGCCGAACTCGTCGCCGATGGCCCGCGCCAGCTCACCTGACGACAGCTCCCCCTCGGAGAGGAGGACGAGCAGCCGACGGCGCACCGGGTCACCGAGGACGTCGAGTGCGTGCATGGTCCAGTATTTTCACCGTGGCTTAATTAAGTCAAGACCGAAATTTCTACAGTGCCGTTGACAGGTAGTCGGGCGCTGCCACGGCGAAGGCCGCACGTGCCCGCTCTCCCCCAACGAACAACGCGGTCGCCCAGATGTCTGCCCAGAGGAGCGCCGGACCGATGACGGTGACCGAGCCTGAGCGGCTGATGTACTCGCTGGTGGACGGGTCGTACAGGTGGGCGCCGCGGGCCGCCGTGCCCGAGGTCGCGACTGCGCCGTGCGTCATCGGGACCGTTCCAACGATCGCCGACCCGTTCCGGGGGTCCTCGATGCCAACCCGCCAGCTGATCGAGCCCGGGCCACTGACCGGGACATCTTGGTGCGCGCCGATCACCAGGTCTCCGCCGGCGTTGATGCAATAGGACAGGCCAGTCAGACCGTCAAGCTCTCGAGCGGCGCGCTCAACTGCCCAGCCCTTGACCAGACCGGTCGGGTCGAACGCGAGGTCGCCGGCGTCGGTCGGCAGGAGCGTGGTGAACGCCCCGCCCGTCCGCCGCTCCGCGAGCTCCGCGATGGCCAGCACGTCGCGCACCTCGTCCGAGCATTCCTCGATCGACAGCTCGCCGCACCGGAGGCGCATGACCTCGCTGTCCGGCCGGTAGGTCGAGAAGATCCCCTCGAGCCGTCGCAACGTCGCAAAGGCGGCCCGCACGGCGGCGCTCGCGCGGGACTCGTCGATCTGCTCGCCCCTGAGGTGGATGCTCACCGGCAGTCCCATGACCTGCTCCACCCAGGCCCTGCGCTCCAGCGTCGGTAGCGCCGGGCGCTTCATCGTCGGCCGTGTCATCGGAACGCACTCTCACAGGTGAGCCTGGTCGATGGCTGCCTGGAGGGATTCGGTGTAGCCCTCCCAGGTCACGGTCGCTCCGGACACGACATCGATGTCGGCCGATTGGGCCTCGACGGCCTCGGAGTTGTAGATCGGCACGGCCTGCGAGTTGATCAGCTGGTCGTGGCGGTGTGCCATCGGGAACTGGACCGCCTCGGCAGCGGTGATCTCTCCGCCGGCGACGGTGATCTGGACCTGCATCACTCCGTAGCGCGTCATGATCTCGTCCCCCGTGAACGTCCCGGACGACGCTTCCGACTGGGAGCTGGCGGAGGTCACGGACTGGTGACTGGCCCGCACCCGCCCAGTTTGGGAGCTCGCGGTAGTGACCGAGGACCGCGACGTGTGGTAGCTGAACACGAGGACGCAAGGCGCGCGAGTCGCGCGGAGGAGTCGCCGACGGCCTGCGCGCTGATCCGCAGCGTCCGGCCGTCCGGAGCCGCCGACAGGGAGTAGGGGGTTCGCCCGCGTCCAGCCCGGGACCCCGAGGAAGCGCCACTGGAAGAACTGCCCCGCCCGAGCCGGCAGCCGGTCGAGGTCGCGACCCTCCATCACGACGGACACGACATCCGTCGACTCGGCCACCACCTCACTGACGACGAGCGCATGACGGCGGGAGCGCGATGAGCGGCAGGACGACGCGGAAGGCGACGACGGAGGCGAGCACAGCGGCATACAGCCCCCACCAGAACACGGTCGCGACGGTGCTGGCACGGAAGTCCTGGCCCGTCCACAGCTGGTGCGGAAGCGCCAGCCCGGCACCGAGGTAGGCGTACAGGTGGAGGAGGTGCCACGACTCGTAGCGCAACCGGGCGCGGGCCCGCCTGATGGACGTGAACGACGACCATCACGAGCGCTACCGCGCCGGCCAGGGCCAACAGCATCCCCGGCGAACCCAGCACCTCGTCGAGGAAGGTCGGCGACCACTCCCGCTCCCGGTGCCCATCGCGTAACCGAGGATGGTGAGCGCGATGTGCGCCAGCATGAGGCTGAAGGACGTGAAGCCGACGAGGCGGTGCACCCGGGCCGAGCTCGTCCTGGCCCCAGGCCTGCTCGACCAGGGGGATCCGGGCCATGATCGCGACCTGGATGAGGATGAGGACCGAGGCGAGCAGGCCAGCAAAGGCGCCCGACGCTGGTCACGGCATCGGCGGCGGAGCCCGAGCAGCCCCAGCCTGCGCCAGGGCGCCGCCGCCGAGCCAGAGTTCGACGACGAAGACCACGAGCCCCCACGCGGTGATGGCCGAGGCATCGCGCCACCAGCCGGCGTGGGTCGAGGGACTCGTCATGCGTCGACTCTTCGACCGGGCCCTGTGGCATTCCTGTGAGGTTCTTCGGGCCCGTGTGTGAGTGGCGCTGCTCGCATCTCCCCCGGATCAGGTCCAGAACCCGAGGAGGCTGCCGCCGATCCGGATGATGAACGCCGAGACGATCATGACGAAGACGGCCCGGACGAAGCCGCTGCCCCGGGCGACCGCCGTGCGAGCCCCGATGTAGCCGCCCGCGATGTTGCCCACCGCCATGACGAGGCCGACCTGCCAGAGGACGTGCCCGCCCGGGGCGAAGACCGTCAGCGCGCCGAGGTTGGTGGCGAAGTTGGCGATCTTCGCCTTGACGCTGGCCTCGAGGAAGGTGTACCCGAGCAGCCCGACGAGGGCGAAGACGAGGAACGACCCCGTGCCCGGACCGAGGGCCCCGTCGTAGATCCCGATGACAAAGCCGGTGAGCATCGCGAGGGCGACATGCTTGTGCCCGTGGAACCGCTTGATCGACTCCCGGCCGAGATCCGGCCGCAAGATCGTGTAGGCGCCGACGACAACGAGCAGCACGAGGATGATCGGGTAGAACGCCGACTTGGGGATGTGCAGCCCGATGACGGCGCCGCCGATGGCCCCGACATAGGCGACCGCCGCCATGGGCAGGGCCGTGCGCAGGTCCGCCCCAACGCGCCGGAAGTAGGTCACCGAGCTCGTCGCCGTGCCGAAGATCGAGCTCACCTTGTTCGTGGCGAGCAGCTGCGCAGGGGTCGCGGATGGGATCCCGATGAGCAGGGCAGGCAGCTGGACCAGGCCGCCGCCACCGACGACCGCGTCGATCCAGCCCGCGGTGAGGGCAGCGACGCCCAGCAGGGCGATGACGCCCGGCGTCAGGTCCTCCGTCAATGGAGGTTCCACGCGTCGACGATCGTCGCGATGTCGACGAGGTCGTGCGCAATGGCGTCGGGGGTCGCCTCATGCGACACCTGCTGGTCGACCGGGATCTCCGAGTGCGGGATCCAGATGGCCCGCATCCCGACCTGCTGCGGACCGTGCACGTCCTCGAAGGAGCGGTCTCCCACGTAGGCGCACTCCTCGGCGGCGACTCCCAGGGCACCAGCGGCATGGGCGAAGATCTCCGCCTGGGGCTTCACCCAGGGCACCTCGCTCGAATAGACGTCTGCGTCGATGAGGTCAAGCACGCCGTCGCGGTCGAAGATGCCCCGGTGGTAGTCGCGGTCCCAGATCGTGTTGGACAGCACGCCGATCCGGATCCCATTGGCTCGCAGTGTTTCCCAGAGTGGACCGATGGACGGGTGGGTGAAAGTGTGCGGCTCCCAGAAGGCACGGTAAGCCGCTGTGCCAGCCTCTGTACGGGCGTCGCCGTGCGGCAGGCCGCACGACTCGAGGATCTCGTGGAGGCGCGCGCTCAGCCCCTCGGAGCGACCGCGCTTCCAGGCGAGGTCCTCAGCGGCATACAGCGCGCTCACGAGGTCGTCGCGCGAGCATGCCACGAGACCGGCGCCGTCGGCGAAGGCGGTCCACTGCGCGCGCAGGTCGACCGTGTGCCACGGCGTGATCGTGCCGCCCCAGTCGAAGATGACCGCCTTGACGGGCGCCCTGCGGGGGCGGGCGGACGCCGATCCGGTCTCGGTCACGACCCCCGCACCTCGGCGAGCACCGACTCGACGGCAGCATCCAGGGCAACCTCGCGGCGCTCACCCGAGCGGCGGTCCTTGATCTCGACCCTCCCCTCGGCGAGGCCGCGGCCGACGACGACGATCGTCGGCACCCCGATGAGCTCGGAGTCCTTGAACTTGACGCCCGGGCTGACGCCCCGGCGGTCGTCGACGATGCACGTCAGACCCTGCACCTCGAGCTCGCGCGCCAAGGCCTCGGCCGCGGCGAAGAGCGGCTCGTCCTTGCCCGCGGCCACGATGTGGACATCGGCCGGCGAGAGCTCACGGGGCCAGATGATGCCGGCGTCGTCGTAGTTGCCCTCGACGACGCAGGCCACAGCGCGCGAGACGCCGACGCCGTAGGACCCCATCACGACCGTCGTCAGCTTGCCGTTCTGGTCGAGCACCCGGAGGTCGAGCGCCTCCGCATACTTCTTGCCGAGCTGGAAGACGTGGCCCATCTCGATGCCGCGCGCCCCCTCGAGGACGTGGTCGCAGTTCGGACAGGGGTCACCGAAGCGCACCTCGGCTGCCTCGATCGTCCCGTCGCCCGTGAAGTCGCGCCCGACGACGAGGTCGATGACGTGGCGCCCCGGCTCGTTCGCGCCGGTCACCCACCGCGTGCCCTCGGAGATCCGTGGGTCGAGCAGGTAGCGGATGCCCGTCGTTCCCTCGGTCCCGAGCGCGCCGGGCCCGATGTACCCCTTGACGAGCCCGGGGTGCTCGGCGAACGCCTTCTCGTCGAAGGCCTCGACCTCGGCCGGCTCGACCTGGGCACCGAGCCGCTTCTCGTCGACGTCGCGGTCGCCGGGCAGGCCGATGGCGAGCGGTTCGCGCGTGCCGTCGGGGTGCACGAGCATGACGACGACGTTCTTGAGCGTGTCACCCGCCGTCCACGCGCGGTCCTCCCGGGGGAAGTGCTCGTTGAGGTGGGCGACGAGGGTCTCGATCGTCGGCGTGTCAGGTGTGTCCTCGGCATGGGCAGCCGGCACGCCGTCCCACCCGACCGGCTCCGGGGCAGGGACCCGGACCGCCTCGACGTTGGCGGCATAGCCGCAGTTGGTGCAGCGGACGTAGGTGTCCTCGCCCACCTCGGCGGTGGCGAGGAACTCCTCGCTCTTGGACCCGCCCATCGCGCCGGCCATCGCCTCGACGATGACGTAGTGGAACCCGAGCCGGTCGAAGATCCGCACGTAGGCGTCGCGGTGGTCCTGGTAGCTCTTGTCCAGGCCCGCCTCGTCGATGTCGAACGAGTAGCTGTCCTTCATGACGAACTCACGGGCGCGGAGCAGGCCGGCGCGAGGGCGGGCCTCGTCGCGGTACTTCGTCTGGATCTGGTAGATCGACAGCGGCAGGTCCTTGTAGGACGAGTAGAGGTCCTTCACCGTGAGGGTGAACATCTCCTCGTGCGTCGGCCCGAGCAGGTAGTCGGCCTCCTTGCGGTCCTTGAGCCGGAAGATGTTGTCGCCGTACTCCATCCACCGCCCGGTCGTCTCGAAGGGCTCCCTTGGCAGCAGGGCCGGGAAGAGCAGCTCCTGGGAGCCGATGGCGTTCATCTCCTCGCGGACGACCTGCTCGACGTTGCGCAGCACGCGCAGGCCGAGCGGCAGCCACGTGTAGACGCCCGGGCTGACCCGTCGGATGTAGCCGGCGCGGACGAGGAGCCGGTGGCTCGGGACCTCAGCGTCCACCGGGTCCTCGCGCAGGGTGCGCAGGAACAGGGACGACATGTGCAGGACCACGGGCGGGCTCCTCGGGACGGCGTGGGGAGGGACGTCGACGACGGAAGGATATCTGCCGTATGCCGCTGGGCTCGCTTCCGTTTCCACCAGCACCGGGTGCCCCGTCGGGTCACCAGGCGGACGGCGCCCAGCAGGCGCCGCGGCTGCGCCTAACGTCCTGGGTATGGGCGACGTCTACCTCCACGGCCACCATGCCAGCGTCATCGCGTCCCACGGCGTTCGCACCGCCGCCGACTCAGCGGCATACCTGCTCCCCCAGCTGCGAGGGGGCGCGTCCGTGCTCGACGTCGGCTGCGGCCCGGGGACCATCACGCTCGACCTGGCCGAGGCGGTCGGGACCGGACCGGTGATCGGGATCGAGCCGGTCGAGGAACCCCTCGTCGACGCCCGTCGCAACGCGGCTGCCCGCGGGGACGCGCGGACGCAGTTCCTGCGCGGCGACGTGTACGAGCTGCCTTGGGACACGGGCACGTTCGACGTCGTACACGCGCACCAGGTTCTCCAGCACCTGGTCGACCCCGTGTCCGCGCTGCGAGAGATGGCCCGAGTCGCCCGGACCGGCGGCATCGTGGCCTTCCGGGACGTCGACTACGCCTCGATGGTCTGGTACCCCGAGTCCGACGGCATGACCCAGTGGCTCGACCTCTACCGCCGGCTCGCGCGAGCCAACCACGCGGAGCCCGATGCCGGGCGGCGTCTCATCGCCTGGTCACGTGCAGCGGGTCTCGACGATCTCGCGCCCTCGGCGTCGCTGTGGACCTACGCAACGCGCGAGCAGACCGCGTGGTGGGGCGGGGGCTGGGCGCGTCGCAGTCTCGAGTCGACGTTCGCGAGCCAGGCGATCGAACGCGGCATCGCCAGCCGAGCCGACCTCGAGCGGATCAGTCGGGACTGGACGGCGTGGTCGCGGCACCCGGATGCCTGGTTCGCGATGACCCATGGCGAGGTCATCGCGCGCGTGTCCCGCTGACTGCGTGCGGTCGACGCGAAATCCAGTGGAGCGCCCGGCCGGCGCCTTGGGACAGTGGCCGTATGGCGCTGACCTCCTTGACGTTCCAGTGCACTCGCGACCCGGCTGAGGCCAAGACATGGTTCGCCCGGCTCATCGACGACGAGCCCGTCCTCATGTCCGTCATCGCGAGTGTGGCCGACAGCGTCATCGCCGATCCGGGCCGGTACGAGGAGCCGCGATGGTGGGCGGGGCGGGATGCATCAGGACGCGTCATTGCGGGCTTCATGAGGACCCCGCCATGGCCCCTTCACGTCGCGGTGGCGACCCCGGGCCAGGCCGCCGCCTTCGCGGAGCATCTTGCCCGCCAAGGCAGCTCCCTGCCAGGGGTGGGCGGCAGGCGCGAGCCCGCCGATGCGTTCCGTGACGCATGGGTACGACTCAGCCCGGTCTCGGCGCACACGGTCATGGAGGTCGGCGTGTTCGGCCTGCCGCAGCGGCCGCGGCTGCCCTTCGACGTCCCGGGCAGTTATCGCCACGCCCTGCCAGAGGAACTCGGGCTCGCAGACCAGTGGGCCCGGGACTTCGCAGACGCGGCCCATGGGGCGGCTGGAAGGGCCGACAGTCTGCGCGGTCACGTCGAGGCAGGACGGGTGGGGTTCTGGGTCCACGGCGGACAACCGGTCTCGATGGCCTACGCCTCGCCGAACAACGGGGGCGTGACGCGGATCAGCGGCGTGTGGACGCCTCCCGGGCAGCGCGGCAACGGCTATGCCAGCGCCGTCGTCGCAGCCTTGAGCAACGAGCACATGGAGGCAGGCGAGCGTTGCATGCTCAACACCGACCTGGCGAATCCGACGAGCAACAAGATCTACCAGGCGCTGGGCTACCGGCGCGTCGGCGACAACATCACAATCGAGTTCTCGTGAGGCAGCCGTCCCCGGCGGGGGACGGTCGTCGACCACGCTGCGCCTGCGGGCGCGACGGTGTCGAATGCCTATCGCGCCGAGATGACCATGCTGAAGGGCTCGCGACGCGCGCGACGCGTCCTCGGTCTGCTCCTGCTGGTCAACGTGGTGATCGTCGTCCTCTACGCCGGACTCTTCGCCATCCACACGTTCTCGTCGTCGACCTGCCCCGCGAGCTGACGCACATGGTGAACCTGAACCGCGAGAGCACCCTCGCGACCTGGTTCGCCGCCGCCCTTCTCACGACCGTCGCCGTCCTGTCGATCCTGTCAGCCGCCGTATCGCCGGACCCGAAGGAACGCCGCGGCTGGATCGTGCTCGCGCTGGGGGTCGCCTACCTGGCCATCGACGAGGTGAGCCTCATCCACGAGCGCCTGCCGATGCTGTTCCGTCTCGAGGGTGACTTCGCCACGCACGCCTGGCTCATCCCGGCCATCCCCATCGTCGTCATTGCCCTCCTCGTCATGGCGCGCTTCCTCCGCCACCTCCCTGCCTACATGCGACCTGTGCTCCTCCTTGGCCTCGCCGTCTTCGCGGCTGGGGCGGTCGTCATCGAGGGACTCACGGGCTTCATCGGCGACGGCCTGGGTGGCCCGTGGTGGGCCAAGCGCTTCTTCCCGGCCAGCGTCGCCCTCGAGGAGAGTCTGGAGTTCATCGGCGTGATCATCGTGGTGGCCGGCATCGTCGCCCACCTGGACCGCATCGGCCTGTTCACGCGGCCCGAGCCCGCGGTCTCGACACCGACGGGACCGGAATCGCCGGTGCACGGGGGCGCTCCGCTGCGCGCGAACGGCCCGTCCTAGTCCAAGTCCCAGTCCAGGCCTGGACCCACTGCGCGGCGACCACGATCGAGTGAACGACTTCCGGGGTCTCGACCACCCGAAAGCTGTTCTCGATCGGGGACCGGGAGCGATCGGGAAACCTGCCACGTGCGGGAGTGGGCGGTGGCTGGGACCGCGCTCAGCGGCATACGACCTCGCGTGCACCCAAGATCGAGTGAACGACTTCCGGGCTCTCGACCACCAGAAGGCTTTTCACTCCATCGGAAGCGTGCCGTGGGCGGAGTCCTGCATTGCGGGCTCGAGTAGTGCCACGTCACAGAGCGAGGCACGCATCGGTGGGCTGCCGCTGATCGGGTCGCCGGGACTCTGCCGCAGCACGAGGTTGAGGTTCGCACTGGGACCGGATGTGTCGCGGCCGAAGGGCGGGTAGCCGGGCAGTCCCAGCTCGTCGCAGGCCTGCCACCAGCCGTGCTGGGCGCATACGACGTTCGTCGCGAGGTTCGCGTTGAACCGGGCCCGCGCCCGGATCTCACCGTGGGGAGTCGAGATCCGGACCCAGTCTCCCGCGCTGATGCCGCGCGACTCGGCCGTGGCGGGATGGAGCTCGACAGGAGGGTCGGGGACGCTCTTGCGCAGGCTCGGGACGTTGCGGTGCTGCGTCTCGCAGAACCAGAGCGACTTGGCGCAGGTGAGGACGAGCGGGAACCGCTGCGCCAGGTCGGGATCGGATGCCGGGCTCAGCACCGGCTCGAGGAACTCGGGAACGGGCGCGTAGCCATGTTCGGCCAGGACGTCGGAGAACAGCTCGACCCTGCGCGACGGGGTGTTGAAACCGCGTGGCCGTGGGCCCTCGGACTCGGCGTACTTCTCGTGCCGGGTGGTCAGGGGCAGCCGGACGCCGGCCGGCTGGGCGCGCAGCTGCTCCAGCGTCACGCCGCTCGGGGCGAGCTGGTGTCGGAGCCCGGCATCGACGTCGCCGTCCCAGAAGTGTCGGCCGAGGCCAAGGCGGCGCGCGAGGGCGAAGACGACCTGGAGGTCGGATCGGGCCTCGCCCGGCGGGGCCGAGACGGGTCGGCGGAGCTGCACGAGGGACTGTGCCTCCTGGCTGATCTCGAAGCCGACCTTGAGCCCCTCGGCCTCGAAGGCGCTCGTGACCGGGAGGACGATGTCCGCCAGCTCGGCGGTCGGGCTCAGGAACAGGTCTGCGTGGACCACGAAGTCGAGCGCCCGCAGCGCGTCGCGGCCTCGCGCGCTGTCGCCATGGGCCATGACGAGGTTGGCGCCGAAGTTGACCACTCCCCGGATGCGGTAGGGCGTGCCGTCCAGGGCAGCGGAGTAGAGCGCCTCACCGGTGACGAACTCGAACCTGGCCGGTCCCAGTGGCCGGTCCGCGAGCCCGACGGTCTTGATGCGTTGCTCGGCCGGCAACAGCTCTGCCCCGTCGATCGCGTTGGTCGGAATGCTGGTGAACAGGACGTTGCCGCCCGGTCGGTCGAGCGACCCGGTCAGCGCGTAGAGGATGTCGATTGCCCGGATGGTCTGGGTGACGTTGCCGTGCTGCTCGAGACCGCTCCACGCGTAGAAGGCGACGGGTCGGGTGCTCCACAGCATCTCGGCCACGGCGATGATCTCGGCCGCCGGCACCCCGGTGATCCGCTCGGCCGCGGACGGGTCCAGCTCGCGGCACGCGCTGGCGAGCACCTCGAGCACGGGCCTGCACCGCAACGATCCCGCTGGCGTGTCGACCCGGAACTCGCCACGGATGGCCAGTTGGTCGGAGCCAGCCGCAAACCGCCCGGTCGACGGATCGTGGACCACCGGAGACCCGCTCGCCGCGTCGAAGCCAACCGCCCCATCCGGGTCGCCAGAAGCGCCGAGGTCGCCAGCGCGGAGCAACCGCCCCGTGTCGGCTCGCACGAGGAATGGCGCATTCGTCCAGTCGCGAACGAAGTCCTCGTCATACCACTCCCGTTCGATCATGACGTGGATCAAGGACATCGCGAGGGCGCCGTCGGTGCCCGGTCGGACCCGGAGCCAGTGATGGGCCTTGGTCGCGAGCCCGGCGCGTCTCGGGTCGACGACGACGAGACGGGCGCCGCGGGCGAGCGCAGCCACGGTGCTCGTCGCGTGTGCGAGCCGCGCGACCGACGGGTTGTAGCCCCAGTAGAGGATGCAGGCGGCCCGGTCGAGGTCGGGCAGATAGGCGCCCGGCACGGGCGCCCCGAACGTGTAGAGCGGCGCCTGGTACCGACCCCATCCGCACAGCTCCATGTAGACGCACTGGTTCGGGCTGCCGAAAGCCCGTCGCAACCGCGTCACCCAGTCGAGTGCGTCCGACATCGCCGACGTCGAGGGTGACGTCGTGCTGAAGGCGACCGACTCCGGACCGTGATCTCGGGCCAGTCCGGTCAGACGAGTCGCGATGGTTTCGAGCGCCTCGTCCCAGCTGATTCGCTCCCAGCCCGGGTCAGGGTCCTCCTTGGGCCGGGTCCGGCGAAGGGGGTGAAGCAGCCGATCTGGGTGGCGCACGATCTCGGGGGCCGCCTTGCCCTTGACACACAACGCGTGACCGGTGGGATGTGAGTGGTCTGGCTCCAGCGCAACGAAAGCGCCGTCCTTGATGGTGGCTCGCGCTCCACAGCGGGAGACACACAGCGCGCAGAAGGTGGCGACCTCGGTGGCCTTCTCGTCGAGCATCATCCCCACCGCCCTGGCGCCGCCAGCCGCAGGAGGTCCGCGGGAAGGGACGACGCGGTCAACAGGCCATCGATTCTATCGATGGCGACTGGGCGGTCGGCCGGAATCGCGTTACAGCAGCACGGTCGTGAAGGCCCCGACCTCGCGGAAGCCGCAGCGGGCGTAGGTCGCGCGCGCGGGGACGTTGTAGTCGTTGACGTAGAGGGAGACCTCCTCGGCCAGTCCGCCGAGGATGTGTTCGACGACGGCAGCCATCGCGGGCACCGCGAGACCCAGCCCGCGAAGGCGCGGGTGCACCCAGACGCCCTGGACCTGCGCCCCACCCAGCGCCAGCGAGCCGACGTCGGCCTTGAAGATGACCTCGCCGTCCTCGACCCGGACGAAGGTGTGCCCCTGCCGGATCAGCGCTGCGACGCTGGCGCGGTAGCTGCGGTCCGAGCCGAAGTACGGCGGGTAGCCGATCTCCTCGGTGAACATGTGCGCTGCTGCCGGCACGACGAGCCCGACCTCGTCCATGGTGGCTGGCCGGACTGCGGGGTCGATCGCGACACCGAGCTTCGACGGCCGGGTGGAGGTGGCGAGGAGGGGCTGGTGACCGCGGATGGCGCGGACGGGACCCCAGGAGGGGCCGAGCCGGTTCCACAGGCCGACGACCTGCTCACTCGGCCCGAAGATCGAGGCGCACTGCCGCCGCTGGCGCATGATTCGCGCAGCGACATCCGCGACACCGGAATCGTCGAGACCCACCGGCACGACGTTGGCCGAGGCCCAGGCCAGCCCATCGAGGCGCCCGTCGACCCAGTGTCCGAGGAGGGCCCCCGGGTTGGAACGCAGCGCCCCCTCCTCGATCCGCGCGGCGACAAAGACGTTGGCCGGCCGGTCCCGGGCACACCACGCCAGCGCGGTGTCGCGGTCAGCAGCCGTCAGGGGCCGCACCGGGAGTCGTTGGCGGAGCACTCCCACACTCTGCCCGTCCGCGGGCCACGTGTCATCCCAGCACGCCGTCACGCCTACCCGGGCGGGGTCGGTCCATCGGCGTCGAGCCCGCCCCGGGGTGGTGGGTCGATCCCGGCTTGGCGATCGGCAGATCCACGGTGAAGCGGGCCCCACCGTCTGGGCTCGAGGCGACCGAGACCTTCCCGCCGTGCAGCGTCACGTGGCGCTCGACGATGGCGAGCCCAATGCCGGACCCAGTAACACCGTCGGAAGATCCCACCACCCTTCCGCCGCCATCGCCTCGAGCGAAACGGTCGAAGACGCGACGTCGCTCGCTCGGAGGTACGCCCGGCCCGGCGTCGTCGACGAGAATCTGCACCACACCATCCCGCCTCGTCACGCGCACCTCGGTGCAACCGGCTCCATGGGTCTCGGCGTTGCCGACGAGGTTGGCCACGACACGTTCCAACCGACGCTTCTCGACGGCCAGGACGATGCCCTCGGCTGCAGGCTCCACCACGGTGACGGACCGCCCGGCGGCGGCATCCGCGGCGTGCCGGACGAGGTCCGCGATGACGACCTCCTCGAGCACCAGCCGGTCCCCCGCGTCATCGCGGGAGAACTCGAGCAGGTCGACGACGAGACTGCGGAAGCGCTGGACGTCGGCGGTGAGCATGTCCAAGGGCTCGCGCACCTCCCGGGGCAGGGTCTCGCGACGGTTCCGGATGACCTCGACAGAGTTGAGCATCGTGGTGAGCGGCGTCCGGAGCTCGTGGCTGACGTCGAGGGCGAACCGCGACTCCATCGCGACCCGCCGCTGCAGCTCGTCGATGGTCGCGTTGAACGACGTTGCGAGCTCGCGCAGGTCTGGATCATCGTCAATCGGGAGCCGGGCGCTGAGGTCCCCGTGCGCCACCCGCCCGGCCACCCTCCCGAACATGGCCAACGGGCGCAGGGCCAACCGGGTGGCTGCCCTCCCCAGCAGAAGACCGATGATCGTCATGGCCACCGCCGAGGCGGCGAGGCCCACCGCGAGCTCGCGCAGCATGCCCCCGAGGGCTCCTTCGGGTATCCATTCGTAGAACACGTTGCCGCTGGGTTGGAGCGGGAGGCGCACGACGAAGTAGGGCGACCCGTCGAGAGTCATCCGTTGGACGTCACCATCCACTGGTCCGGGGCTCGGCCTGAGGTTGACGGGCAGCTGCTCCGGCCCGAAACCCGGTGCGCTCGAGAGCCATTGGCCTCCGACGAGGGCAAGGGCGCTCTGGCCCGATCGCACCTTGAGGGGCATTGCCTTCGCGACGGCCTCCCGACCATGCTCGACGGCTGCCTGGACCGCGTCCCTGTCGAGTACTGCCTCCGTCACCACATTGGCCTTCGCCTCGCTCACGAGGTTGGCCGATACCACGAACCAGGCCAGGATCGACAAGCCGACCGACAGCAGTCCCGCGAGCAGGCCGAACGTGAGCGACAACCGCGCCCGTACGCCGAGGCGCCTCGATGAGGTGCGAATGGGCTTTCCCGTGGTGCCCCCTAGGCGGTCAACCGGTAGCCGAGTCCGCGCGCGGTCACCACGTGGCGTGGTGTCGCGGGATCGCGCTCGACCTTGGTCCGCAGGCGCCGCACGTGCACGTCGACCAACCTGCTGTCGCCGAAGTAGCCATAACCCCAGACGCGGTCGAGCAGCCGCTCCCGGCTGCAGATCTGACCGTCGGCGACCGCCAGTTCGACGAGCAGGCGGAACTCCGTGCGGGTCAGGGGAACCACAACGCCTCCCAGAAGCACGACACCGTCATCGAGACCGATCGAGAGGTCACCGAAATCCACCCTCCGGGGACTGCGGTCCATTGCGGGCTCGACGCGACGCAGGAGGGCACGGATACGCGCCGTGAGCTCTTTGGCGACGAGGGGCTTGGTCACGTAGTCGTCGGCGCCCGCCTCGAGTCCGCCGACCACATCGTGGCTGTCCGTGCGCGCCGTCACCATGATGACGGGGACCGTGCTCGTCCTGCGCAGCTCGCGGCACACCGCGAATCCGTCCCGGTCCGGGAGCATCAGGTCGAGCAGCACGATGTCAGGCCCGGTGTCGTGACAAGACTCCAGGCCCTCCTCGCCGGTGGCCGCTTCGGCGACCTCGAATCCCTCGTCCTCCAGGGCGAGCCGCAGAACCCGACGGACCCGGGCGTCGTCCTCAACCAGTAAGACGCTTCGCCTCACCACAACAGCGTAAACCGCTCGTGGGGAGAGTCTCACCTCGTCCCGCCGAGAAGTGTCACAGGAACGTCATGTACGCGCACCCTGCGTGACAGAAGCCTTGCGATCGCGTGACGACGCGGGACCGAGCGCCACCGGTGTGCTGGATCGTGCCTACGTTCGGGTCGTCATCACTTGCAGGAGTCACACGCAGGCGTATCCGCCTGCCGGCCTGCAGGGCAGCCGAAGGAGGACGTGATGACTTCGAGAACCAGGGCCTGCGTCGCGGCCGGCACGAGCGTCGCCACCGCCCTCATCCTGACCGCGTGCAACAGCGCGTCACCCGGGACGGGCGGCGCCGCGACGAACGCGGCGGCCGTGCGCGGCGGCACGCTCAACATGCTGGGGATCGGGGACGTCGACTACATGGATCCGAACGTCACCTACTACTCCATCGGGCAGCTCGTCGCCCGGATGTGGAGCAGGCAGCTGTTCGCCAACCCGGCTGTCAGCGGCCAGGAGACGACCGCCGTGCCGGACCTCGCGACCGAGATCCCCACGCAGGGCTCCGGGCTGAGCGCGGACGGGAAGACCTACACCATCACGCTCCGCCCGGGTGTGATGTGGAACACCAGTCCCCCACGCGAGGTGACTGCCGCAGACGTGGTCCGCGGGGTCAAACGCACGTGCAACCCAGCGCAGCCGTTCGGCGGGCTGCCTGACTTTGTCGATCTCATCGATGGGATGAAGACCTTCTGTGACGGCTTCGCCAAGGTGAAGCCCTTGGCGGCCCCCATCGCCAACTACATCAACTCGACCGACCTGCCGGGCGTCAAGGCGAATGGCGACCTCAGCGTCGTCTTCACGCTCACTCACCCTGCCTCGTACTTCGTGGACATGCTCACCATGGCAGCGTTCTCTCCGGCTCCCAAGGAGTGGGACGCCTACGTGCCCGCGAGCAACGAGCTCGCGCAGCACACGGTGTCGGACGGCCCGTACCAGGTCGATGCCTACACGGCGACGAAGTCGATCAGCTTGAGCCGGAACCCCGCCTGGAAGGCCGACACCGACCCGATCCGCAAGGCATACGTCGACAAGATCGTCATCGACGAGACGAGCACGCAGGACTCGATCCAACAGCAGCTGCAGACGGGCACCGCAGCCGCGGACATGGAGTTCGACGTCGGACCGCCGCCGTCCCAGCTCCCGGCGCTCACCGCCGCGAAGGACCCCAAGCTCAACCTGGGTGCAACCGCCTCGTCCAACCCCTACGTCGTGTTCAACACGACCTCGCCGAACAACGGTGGCGCGCTCAAGGATCCAGCGGTCCGCCAGGCCCTGTCCCATGCCCTCAACCGCACCAACATGATCCAGGTCCTCGGTGGCCCGGTCATCAACCAGCCGTTGACACACGTGCTGCCCCCGGACATCGTCGGCGGTGAGACGAGCTTCGACCTCTATCCCTACGACATGGCCAAGGCGAAGTCGATGCTCGCCAGCGCGGGTCACCCGAACCTGACCCTCAAGGTCCTCTACCGCAACAAGTCCGAGGGCTCGAGCAAGGTCTTCCAGACGATCCAGCAGGACCTGTCGAAGGCCGGCATCACGGTCGTCGGCGTGCCGTCTCCCAACGCGGACTTCTACACGAAGTACCTGCAGGTGCCGTCGGTCGCACAACGCGGCGTCTGGGACCTCGCCACCGCGGGGTGGGGGGCCGACTGGTACGGCAACGCGGCCCTCTCGTTCTTCAACCCGCTCTTCTCCGGCAAGCCGTCGTTCCCGCCCGTGGGCAGCAACTTCGGCCTGTACGACAGCCCGGCCACCAATGACCTCATCAACCAGGCGATCCAGGCACCGACGAAGGATGCCGCCGCGGCCCTGTGGGCCAAGGCAGACCGCCAGGTGATGCAGGACGCGGCGTTCTTCCCGATCACCAACCCGAAGAACCCCAACTACCATGCCGAGCAGGTCCACGGCGCCGTCTACATCCCCACCATCCAGAACTTCGACCCGACCAACGTCTGGCTGAGCGCGGACAAGCAGGGCGGCTGACGGACCGAGGAGCGACGATGGCGCTACTCGAGGTTCGCGATCTGGAGGTGTCGTTCAACACTCCGGACGGGATCGTCCGTGCCGTGCGCGGGCTCTCGTTCGACGTGGAACAGGGCGCCACCCTCGCGGTGGTCGGCGAGTCCGGCTCCGGCAAGAGCGCGGCCACGCAGGCGATCACCGGCCTCGCCCGGGGCGCTCGGGTCACCGGGTCCGCGCGCCTCGACGGCGTCGAGCTGATCGGGGCCCCCGCGCACGTGCTGCGGCAGGTGCGCGGGGCCCAGATCGGCATGATCTTCCAGGATCCCCTCTCGAGCCTGCACCCGTACTACACGGTCGGGTGGCAGATCACCGAGATGATCAGGGCACACGACCGTTCCCGCTCGAAGGCCCAGGCCCGGGAGCGGGCGGCGGAGCTGCTCGCAACGGTGGGAATCCCCAATGCCCGCCGCCGGATCGACGACTACCCACATCAGTTCTCCGGGGGAATGCGCCAACGCGCCATGATCGCCATGGCCATGGCGCTCGACCCGGCGCTGCTCATCGCGGACGAGCCGACGACCGCCCTCGATGTCACGGTGCAGGCCCAGGTCCTGAGCGTCATGCGCAGCCTCCAGCAGGACTTCGGAACGGCGATCATCCTCATCACCCATGACCTCGGAGTCGTGGCCGAGATGTCCGACGACGTCATCGTGATGTACGCCGGCGGCGTCATGGAGCAGGCGTCGCGGCGGACGCTCTTCTACCTCCACCACCACCCTTACACGGAGGGGCTGCTCGGGTCCCTGCCCGCCCAGGGCAGCAGCGCCGAGCGGCTCACGCCCATCCCGGGCACCCCTCCCTCGCTCATCGACCTCCCCGGCGGGTGCCCCTTCGCGCCCAGGTGTTCCCACGTCTTCGACCGGTGCTGGCGCGAGCGCCCGCCGCTCGCGCCCGTCGACGGTGACGAGTCGCACCAGTCAGCCTGCTGGCTGCCTCACGCACGCACGTACTCCGGTGTAGCCGCCCACAACGGCCACGGGGCTGGGATGCATGCCGTTGAAGGAGAATGACATGAACTCGCCACTACTGCAGGCGGACTCGGTCACGAAGTACTTCGACGCGGGCTCGCGGTCAGTCGTGGGCCGCCGGACCGCGGATCAGGTGCATGCCGTCGACGGGGTCTCCCTGGACATCGAGCCTGGAGAGACGCTCGGCCTCGTGGGCGAGACCGGATGCGGCAAGTCGACCCTGGCCCGATGCCTGGCCAGGCTCCACGAACCGACCAGTGGGACCATCATCTTCGAGGGCAGGGACATCACCCATCTGGACCGACGCGACATGCGCACCGTTCGGCGCCAGGTCCAGATGATCTTCCAGGACCCCTACGGCTCCCTCAACCCACGGCGCCGAGTCGGCTCGATCATCGCCGACCCCTTCATCATCCACGGGATCGGGTCCCGGTCGGAACGAAAACGCAAGGTGCAGGAGCTGATGGAGGTGGTCGGCCTCAACCCGGAGCACTACAACCGCTTCCCCGCCGACTTCTCCGGCGGCCAGCGCCAGCGGATCGGCGTTGCCCGTGCCCTGGCCCTGCGCCCCCGACTCCTCATCTGCGACGAGCCGGTCTCGGCTCTCGACGTGTCGATCCAGGCACAGGTCATCAACCTGCTCATCGACCTCCAGGATGAGTTCCACCTGACCTACCTCTTCATCACCCACGACCTCTCGGTCGTCCGCCACGTCAGCGACCGGATCGCGGTGATGTACCTCGGCAAGGTCGTCGAGCTCGCACCCGCCGGCGAGCTGTTCTCGAGGCCGCGTCATCCCTACACGCGCGCGCTGCTCTCCGCGCGGCCGGTGCCCGACCCCGACCTGACGGACAGTCGGGAGCGGATCGTGCTCACCGGCGACCTGCCGAGCCCGACCAATCCGCCCTCGGGATGCCGCTTCCACCCACGCTGCCCGAAGGCCGAGGCGGACTGCTCGGTGACGGATCCTCCGCTCGTGCCCGTCCTGGGCGACGGGGAGGACCATCCGACGGCCTGCCTGCACCCGCTCGCCGTCGGCGAGGAACTCGCGCAACCACCGACCGGAGCCGCGCCATGACCACGTCAGCCAGCTCAGCGGCATACGGCATCGAGGAGCCGACGGCGCCCCCTCCGGGCACGGGGGCACCGGGCCGGGAAGGGGGCGCGATCCAGGGGCGCAGCCCGTGGTATCTCGCGTGGCGACGCCTCCGCCAAGACCGCGTCGCCATGATCTCGCTCGTGGTGATGGTCCTCATCATCCTCATGGCCGTGTTCGCGCCGGTCACGACCGCACTGACCGGGCACCCCGTCAACGAGCAGTACCGCGACATCGGGCTGACCCCGGAGGGCCTGCCCACGCCGCCCTCGAGGACCTTCCTGCTCGGGACGGACGACCTAGGGCGCGACATCCTCGTGCGGATCGCCTACGGCGCCCGCATCTCGCTGCTCGTCGGCGTCGCCGCGACCGCCATGACGGTCGTCATCGGAGTCGTCGTCGGCCTGGCGGCGGGCTACCTCGGTGGCGCCGTCGACACCATCCTCGCCCGGCTCATCGACGTCATCCTGTCGGTCCCGTTCCTGCTCGTTGCGATCGCCCTGGTCTCGGTCGTCGGTCCGAGCCTGCTCGTCACCGTCCTCGTCATCGGCTTCTTCAGCTGGGCGAGCGTCGCTCGCATCGTCAGGGGGCAGGTGCTCTCGCTCCGCGAACGTGAGTTCATCGAGGCAGCCAGGTCCCTCGGCGCGAGCGACTCGCGGATCATGTTCGTCGACGTCATGCCCAACGTGCTCGCGCCGGTCATCGTCTACGCATCCCTGCTCGTGCCAGTCGTCATCGTCGTCGAGGCGACACTGTCCTTCCTCGGGCTCGGCCTGCCCCCACCGACGGCGGACTGGGGCGGCATGATCAGCTCGGCGCAGAACTACTACACCACGGCCTGGTGGTTCGTCTTCTTCCCGGGCGCGGCGCTGCTCATCACGACGTTGGCGTTCAACCTCTTCGGCGACGGCGTGCGGGACGCGTTCAACCCACGTGACGATCTCCTCAGGGAGGACTGACCTGCCATGGCCCGTTTCCTCGTGCGTCGAGTCGCCCTCGGGATCCTCGTCCTGTGGCTCATCACCATCGCGGTGTTCGCGCTGTTCTTCATCGCCCCCAACAACGTGGCGCAGACGCTCGCCGGCCGGCAGGCGACGCCTGAGACGGTCGCGCTGATCTCGCATCGTCTTGGTCTCGACCAGCCGCTGTGGAAGCAGTACCTCACCTTCGTCGGCAACGCGCTCCGCGGCGATCTCGGCTTCGACTACTACCACCAGGTTCCCGTCACCGAGATCATGGGCGCCGCACTGCCCATCACGATCTCGCTCGTCATCGGGGCGGCGATCCTCTGGCTCGGCTTCGGTGTCTTCAACGGTGTCATCTCGGCCATCCGTCCCCGGTCCTTCGTCGACCGCGGGCTCACCGTGTTCTCGCTGTTCTTCTACTCGATGCCGACGTTCCTGCTCGGGCTGCTCCTGCTCTACTTCCTCTACTTCCAGCTCACCCTCAACGGCATCGCCATCTTCCCGGCCGGCGGCTACGCGCCCCTGACGGAGGGAGTTGGACCCTGGTTCCAGCACCTGATCCTGCCGTGGGTGACCCTGGCCCTGGTGTCGGCCGCGACCTACACGCGCCTGACCCGCGCGTCGATGCTCGACGTCCTCGGCGAGGACTACATCCGAACCGCCCGGGCCAAGGGGATCGGCGAGAGAAGGGTCATCGTCCGACATGGTCTACGGGCAGCGCTGACCCCTGTCGTCACCCAGTTCGGGATCGACGTCGGCACCCTGCTCGGTGGCGTCGTCGTGACCGAGACCGTCTTCAGCCTGCCGGGCCTGGGCTATACGGCGATCAACGCGATCAACCAGCAGGATCTGCCTGTCATCATCGGGATCGTCCTGTTCGCCTCGGTGGCGGTCGTCGTCGCCAACATCCTCGTCGATGTGGCCTACGCCGGGCTCGACCCGCGGGTTCGGCTGCACTGACGTCCCAGCGCCGAGCACTGGGTCACCATGGACGGGTGACCGCATCGCCCAGACCCAGGCCTGTGACTGCTGTCACCGTCGACGTCTGGGTTCGGCGCGTCGCCGACGTCCCGGACGGCCGCGACCTCCTCGACGACCACGAGCGCGCCACGCTGGCTCGGATCGTCCCGCCCTCAACTGCCATGTCGTATGCCGCTGGGCACGTTCTCGCCCGGCGTGCCGTCGCGAGCGTGATCGGGTCCACCGCGTCATCCCTGCGTTTCGACCGCACGTGCACGAAGTGCGGCGCTCCGCACGGTCGCCCGGTGCTCGTCGGACCCCGCGGTGTCGAGCTGTCCCTCTCGCGCTGCGACGACTGGGTCGCGGTTGCGCTCTCGGCCCTTCCGGTCGGCATCGACATCGAGTCGATCCAGGCCGTCTGGTTCGCCGGCTTCCCGGACGTGGCGCTCCACCCGGACGAACGAGACGTCGTGGAGCCGGGCGCGGACGGCCTCCTGCGACGACACGCCGTCAGCTGGGTGCGCAAGGAGGCAGCGCTCAAGGCCCTCGGGATCGGGCTGCGCACGGACCCGGCAGGACTGCGGACCCCGCCCAGCGGCATACCCGCTGATCTGCTCGGGGACGGCGCCGCCAAGGTCACCGTCCACGACCTGGCGCTCCCCTGGCCTGATGCAGCCGCAGCGGTCGCCGTGGCCGGTCAGGTCAGGCAGGTGGACGTGCGTCTGCGCTGAGGGCCCGAGCTCAACCGTCGCCAGCAGTCGGAGTCCGCAGGTGCGGCAGGGCTGCGCCCCAGATCCACTCGTCGAGCAGGTCCACGGCCATGCTCCCGAGGTGGCGAGACGCATGCTCCTGGAAGGCGTCGGTGGTCACCGAGCCGTGGGTGTGGTCAGCCACCCAGTCGCGCACCATGGCGAAGAAGCTCGGGTCACCCACCTCGTTGCGCAGAGCGTGCAGGGTCAGCGCGCCCCGCTTGTAGAGCCGGTCGTCGAACATCCGGTCCGGGCCGGGGTCGCCGATGACGATGTCCTGTGGGAGCTCGGCGAGCCGGGACCAGTGCTCCCGGGCCGAGCGATCCGCCGGGATGCCGTCGGCCACCTCCCCCCAGAGCCACTCGGCGTAGCAGGCGAAGCCCTCGTTGAGCCAGATGTCGCGCCACCTGGCGATCGTCAGGCTGTTGCCGAACCACTGGTGCGCGAGCTCGTGCGCGACGAGGCGCTCCTCTCGGCCCCTGCCCCGTAGCCAGTTGGGGCCGAAGGTCGCCATGCCCTGCGCCTCGAGCGGCATCTCCAGCTCGTCGGGGGTGACGACGACGGTGTAGTCGGTGAAGGGATAGGGCCCGAAGAGCCGCTCGAAGACCTCCATCATCCGGGGCTGCCGCGACAGGTCGGCACGCGCCGGCGCGACGAGGCCGGCCGGTAGCACGACCTCCTGCCGCACCGGCTCCGGCGCAAGCGTGAAGCGCGTGTACTGGCCGATGTGGACCGCGGCAAGGTAGGTCGCCATCGGCAACTCCTGCTCGAAGACCCGGCTGGTGCGGCTGCCCCTGACGCGCCTGGACGTGAGGCGGCCGGTCGCCACGACGTCGTAGGGCGAGTCACAGTCGATGGCGATACGGTAGGTGGCCTTGTCGCTGGGGTGGTCGTTGCACGGGAACCACGTGGCCGCCCCCGAGGGCTGCGAGGCGACGAGCGCTCCGTCGTCGAGCTCCTCCCAGCCGACCGCGCCCCAGCGACTCCTCGCCGGCCGGGGGTTGCCCGCATACGTGACCGATACGGTCGCCGTGTCGCCCACCACGGCGGTGTCCGGGAGGCGCGCCGTGATCCGGTCCCCCCGGTGGGTCCAGGGGATGGCTCGCCCATCGACGGTCACCTTGCTCGCCCGCAGGCCGGCGAGGTCGACGGCGATCCGGTCGGTCTCCTCGAGGTAGGTCACGTCGAGGGTGGCGCGGCCGGCGAGCCGGTTGCTCGACACCCGGTAGACGAGGTCGAGGTCGTAGTGCGTGACGGCGTAGCGGCCGTCCCCTCGCTCGGGCACATAGGGGTCGAGGACCTCGTGGTCTCGGGCCGTGGTCGATCGCGGCATCAGTCGTGGGCTTCCGTCCACGGCGCGATGGGGTTGCCGGTCCAGCGGCTGCTCGGCGGCACCGTCTCGCCGCGAAGGACCAGCGATCCGGGGCCGACCGTCGCCCCCGCGCCGATCGCGGCAGCGGGAAGGATCACCCCGTGTGGGCCGAGGGTCGCACCGGCGGCCAGGGTGACGGTGTCCATGCTCATGATTCGATCATGGAAGAGGTGCGTCTGGAGCACGCAGCCCCGGTTGACCGTGACGCCATCCCCGAGCCGCACGAGGTCGGCCTCGGGCAGCCAGTAGGTCTCGCACCACACGCCGTGCCCGATTCTCGCGCCCAGGCTGCGCAGCCAGATGTTGATGGCGGGGGTCCCGGTCGCCGTCCAGGCGAACCACGGGCCAGCCACCATCTCGACGAAGGTGTCGACGACCTCGTTGCGCCAGACGAAGGGGCTCCACAACGGGTGCTCGACGGCGCGAATGGGGCCCACGACGACCCACTTGGCGACAACTGTGACACCAGCGGCGACGGCTCCCACGGCCGCCAGCACGACTCCCCCGAGGACCGCGGCCTCCCAGACGCCCCACGCCTGGACGATCCCGGACAGCGCGACGAGCACCGCGACCCCCAGGCCGACGGTCACGCGTCACGGGAACGATCCTGCAGACCTCCACCACGGCCCGGATCAGCTTGAGCCGCCGGGGCGGCTCGTAGGTTCGCTCGGCATCGGTGCCTTGCGGGGCGCGGCGCAGCCGGACGGGCGGGCTGCCGAGCCAGCTCGACCCCGCCTTGGCCTTCTCCGGTGCCGCCGAGAGGACGGCCACGAGTCCGTGCTTCGGCACGCGGCGGCCGGGGGCGGTCATGCCGGAGTTGCCGAGGAAGGCTCGTTTGCCCACCTTGGCCGGTGCGATGCGCATCCAGCCCCGGCCCAGCTCGTAGCTGGCGATCATCGTGTCGTCGGCGAGAAAGGCCCCGTCACCGATGGTGGTCATCCGGGGGAGGAGCAGGACGGTGGAGGCCTCCACGCCCTTGCCGACCCGCGCGCCGAGCAGGCGGAGCCACACCGGCGTGAAGAGACTGGCGTAGATCGGGAAGAGGATGGTCCGCGCCTGGTCGAGGATCCGCTCGGTCATCCACACCTGCCAGCCCACGCGGCCGCGCACCGGATGATGCCCCTCCGCGAGACCGAGGCCGAGGAGGCGCACGATGACGACCGTGAG
The DNA here is from genome assembly GCA_963754395.1 of uncultured Actinomycetota bacterium. Classification (GTDB taxonomy): domain Bacteria; phylum Actinomycetota; class Actinomycetes; order Actinomycetales; family Dermatophilaceae; genus Intrasporangium. The sequence goes on from CAVWGJ010000020.1 coordinate 169,468, forward strand.
CGCGCCGAGGGTCAGCATTCCCAGGACGGTGACGACCGGTACCGACAGGAAGGCCGTGACCGCCGCCTCCCGGAAGGACGTCTCATCCCGAAGCCAGCCGGCGACGAGGAGCAGGCCCGGCAGGAGCGAGACGAGCGGGATCAGCGAGACGAGGAAGGACGAGACCCCGTAGAGGGAGACCCAGTACGACCGCGGCGCCGGGCGCTCCACCGGCCACTCGATGTCGTCGGACCGGACGCGGACGGCCGGCGAGCCCGCCACGGTGGTGCCCTGGCGCACGTCGGTGAGCACCGTCGACGCCGCCTGGACGACGGCTTCACGACCGATCCGCACGTCTGGGCCGACCGCGCTCCGACCGCCGATCCGGGCTTCCGGGCCGATGTGGATGCGGCCGACATGGATGACGTCACCGTCCATCCAGTAGCCCGAGAGGTCGACCTCGGGCTCGACGCTCGCCCCGTCGCCGATCGTCAGCATGCCGGTGACCGGAGGGACGGTGTGGAGGTCCACGCCGCGACCGACCTGGGCGCCGAGGGCCCGGGCGTAGTGGATGATCCACGGCGCTCCGGCCAGGCTGATTGCACCCATGACCTCGGTGAACCGCTCGGCCGCCCACAGCCGCACTTGGACGTTGCCACCGCGGGGGTAGGTGCCGGGCTTGACGCCCGCAAGGATGAGGCGGGCACCGGCTGCGCTGAGCGTCATGCGCCCGAGCGGCGTGACGAACGCGAGCGCGCCGAGGCCCACGACCCACCACGACACGGGACGCGCCCACGGGGCCAGGTCGAGCGCCCGGAGCAGCTCTGTCGCAGCGAGCAGTGCGACGAGCCACTGGAGCGCCTTCACCGTGAGCAGGCCGAGCGAGATGGCGGTCTGGACGAGCTGGGTCGACCGCGGGATCCGGCGGACCTCCCGCACGGTCGCCTCGGAGAGGCCGGGCGAGATCGAGTCGAGGAAGTCGGCCTGGGCGCCGAGACGGGGGTGGTCGTAGAGGTCGGCGACGGTGACCGTCGGGTACTGCTCGCGCAGCCGCGAGACCAGCTGGGCGGCGGAGAGGCTCCCGCCTCCGAGCGTGAAGAAGTCCGCGTCGAGCGAGCGGACGGGTGCGCCGAGGGTGTCAGTCCAGTGATGGGCCAACCATGATGGTATGCCGCTGAGCTCGCTCCCAGCGTCCGCCTCCTCCGCGCCGCCGACGTTGGGCAGTGGCCACGGCAGTGCGTTGCGGTCGACCTTTCCCGAGGTTCGGGTCGGGAGCGTGTCGACGGTGGCGAGCAACGGCACGAGGGCGGCCGGCAGCTCCTCGCGCAGACGGGTGAGCGCGGCCTCGTGGTCGAAGTCGTCGGGGTCTGCGGGCACGACGTAGCCGACGAGGACCTGGGTGCCGGCCGCGGTCGTCTTGACGGCGGCGGCGGCTCCGGTGACCCCGTGGAGACCTTGGAGGGCCGCGTCGACCTCGCCCAGCTCGATCCGACGACCACCGAGCTTCACCTGCTCGTCCGCGCGGCCGACGAAGATGAGTCCCTCGGGGTCGTTGACCACGAGGTCGCCGGACCGGTAGGCGCGCTCCCAGCCGAGGCTCGGCATGGGCGCGAACTTCTCGGCGTCCTTGACCGGGTCGAGGTAGCGAGCGAGACCGACCCCGCCGATGATGAGCTGGCCCACCTCCCCCGGCCGGACGGGCTGTTCGTCGGAGTCGACGACGACGAGGTCCCAGCCGTCGAGCGGCAGGCCGATGCGCACGGTGCTGCGCCCGTCGAGCACCGCGCCGCAGGCCACGACGGTGGCCTCGGTCGGGCCGTAGGTGTTCCAGACCTCACGCTCGGGGGTCGCGAGCCTTTCGGCGAGCTCGGGCGGGCAGGCCTCCCCGCCGAAGATGAGCAACCGCACCTGCTCGAGCGCCTCGGGGGGCCAGAGGGCGGCGAGGGTCGGCACGGTCGAGACGATCGTGATGCCCTGAGCGATGAGCCAGGGCCCGAGGTCGATCCCGGTCCGGACGAGCGCGCGGGGGGCCGGTACGAGACAGGCGCCGTGGCGCCACGCGAGCCACATCTCCTCACACGACGCGTCGAAGGCGACCGACAGACCGGCGAGGACGCGGTCGCCCGGGCCGATCGGCTCGCCCTGGACGAACATTCGCGCCTCGGCGTCGACGAAGGCGGCGGCCGACCGGTGGGTCACGGCGACGCCCTTGGGTACGCCCGTCGATCCGGACGTGAAGATCACCCAGGCATCGTCGTCCGGGGTCACGTCCGGTCAGGGGTCAGGCCAGTCGGGCGGTGACCGCGCCGGCCCGGCGCCGGGATCTCGGGCAACGGTGCTGATCGCGCGGCCGGGGCCGACGACCGCCGTCACCCGAGCCTCCCCGAAGACGAGGTCGGCGCGCTCCTGCGGGTCGTCCGCATCGACGGGCACGTAGGACGCCCCGGCTCGCATGATGCCGAGGATGCTCACGTAGAGGTCATGGGTCCCCGACGGTGCCCGGACGCCCACGGTGTCGCCCGCGGCGGACCCCGTCGGCGGCGAGCTCGCGGGCCATCCGGTCGACGTGTTCGCCCAGTTCGGCATAGGTCAGGACGCTGTGGGTGTCGTCGATGGCCGGGGCGTCCGGATGTGCAGCGATCGTCGCGTCGAGGACGTCGAGAAGCGTCCTCGGGGGCGCCGCCCGAGCGCCCGCCAGCAACGGATCGGACAAGCGGCCCTCCTCCACCACGAGGCATCCAGCCATGGACACGTGGAACGAGTCTAGGGAGCGAGCATGAACGGCTGGGGCTGCCGCGCGGGCGACTCAGCCGCGAGAGGCGGGTTGGAACAGCTCGACGAGGTTGCCGTCCGGGTCCGCGAGCAGGATCTGACGGCCACCGGGTCCGGCGACCACCCCACTGCGAAACGCCAGGCCCGCCCCGCGGAGCCGGTCGATCTCGGCGTCCAGGTCGTCGAGCACCAGGTGGATGCGGTTGCGTCCGGGAACGTTGGCCTCCTCCGGCGTGGCTCTGGCGCCGGAGCTGGCCGGACCGGACAGGAGCAGTCGCAGTGGTCCCCGACGCACGTCGGCGAAGGCGGGCCCGGCGCTGCTGTCGAGCGTGAAGCCGAGGTGACCGGTGTAGAAGTCGATGGCCGCCTGCACGTCCGTGACGAGGTAGCGGACGCTGGCGTGCTGGTCCTGGGTGTTCATGGCTCAAGCCTCCAGACGAGGTGCGTGTGCCGCAATGGCAAGCTGCTGATAGGCGGGGTGGAGTTCTTGCCACCGCGCCCGCGCGTCGCAGCGTTCTCGGCCGGCGAGGTAGGCGGCGAGGTCTTCGACGTGGATCTGGTCTCCCGCCCCGTAGGCGGCGATCTGCTCAAGGGGCAGGCCGCGGTCCTCGATGACCAGGATGGTTTGGTCGCCGTCGGCGGTGAGCGTCGCCTCGATGACTCCATCCGGTTCGTCTGGGGATGTGGTCAGGATCAATAACCGATGCGGAGGCTCGCACAGCTCCACGCGGCCGGCCCCTTCCCAGCCGCTGGCGAAGAAGTGCGCTCGAAACTCGCCGCCCTGGCGCAGATCGCCTTTCACCTCGCCGAGCCAGCGGGCGAGGCGGTGGGGATCGGTGAGGGCCGACCAGAGGTCGTCCGTGTTCGTGTCGAACCGATCTTCCAGGCGGACGATTCCCTTGCCGTCCGCTGACCGCAGGGTGCCCAGAGTGCGCACGCTTCCAGGTGGGTTGCTGGTCATGGGGAACTCCTTCGTGCACGCTTGCCGCGTGCAATCTCGGTGTGCAGGGCATCCAACTGGTGTTCCCACAGCGCCAGGTGTCGAGTCAGCCAGTCGTTGATCTCGGCGAGCGGCTGCGGGCGGAGCGAGTAGACCCGCCGTTGCGCTTCTCGGCGAACCTCGACCAGTCCCGCCTCCCGCAGCACCCGCAGGTGCCGCGATACACCCGGGCGTGCAATGGGTAGGAGCGCTGCCAGTTCGCCCGCGGTTGCCGGGCCGTCGGCAAGGGTTTCCAGCAAGGTCCGTCGGCTGTCGTCCGCGAGCGCCCGTAGCACAGCCTCCATGGCACTTTTGTACCGGACAGGTTACGTACCCGTCAAGGTACACAACGGAGTTGTTCCAGCGCTAGGGTGGTCGCGACGCACTTTCACGAGGCGAGGACCCGGCAGGACATGGACAGCGGCAGCCGCGCTGAGCTGCTCGTTGGCCTGGCCGGGGCGATCGGTTCCATCACGGTCGCCCACCCGACACGGGTCGCCGTGGACGGGCCTCCCGCGGCCGGTAAGACAACGCTGGCCGACGAACTGGCCCGGGTCCTGCGCGCGCAAGGCCGCAATGTCATCCGCGCGACGATCGAGGGCTTCCTCTTCCCCCAGGCACAGCGGTACCGGCGTGGCGAATACTCGCCCGAGGGCTGCTACCTCGACAACCACGACTACGACGCGCTGAACCGGGTCCTGCTCGATCCGCTCGGCCCGGGTGGAGACCGACGGTTCCAGCACGCGGTCTACGACCGCACCGCCGACAGCGCTCTCTCACCGCCGGTCACGACGGCCGCTGCCGACGCCGTGCTGGTCTTCGACGGCGTCTTTCTCCAGCGCCCCGAACTGATTGATCGGTGGGAGCTGCGGATCTTCGTGTCGACCGCATTCGAGACGACCGTGGACCGCGCCCTCGTCCGGGAGCAGGGGGTGTTGTCCGCCGCCGAGGTCGCCCGCCGCTGGCGTGAGCGCTACCTCCCCTCTCAACAGTTCTATGTCGATACGGTCCGCCCGACCGCTCACGCCGACATCGTCGTGCACAACGACGACCTCCAGCAGCCGGCATGGGAGAGTCGGAAAGTCTGACCCAGACAACACCACACGCGGTGCGCCGAGTCGGGTCAGCACGGGAATTCGACGCGGGGACGCCGGAGGTCGGTGTTGTCCAACACCCACGTCGCCCGCTCCCGCGGTCGAACCTCGTCCAGGTAGAGCCGTTGGCCCCGGACGTACCGGGCGTTCGACTCGGCCTCGGGATCGGAGTCATGGGCGCCAGGGAATCGCGCGTTGCCTCGTGGCACGGACACCTCGAACGGCACGTCCACGAAGAGAGTCGCGTCCCACGCGGAGTGGAGCTCCGGGCGCTGGAGGAAGATTCCGTCGACGAGCAGTACGGTGTCACCCTGCACCGGCACCGCCTGCACATCGACGTGCCGGTCCTGCTCGACATCGCTGACGGCAGGCGTGACAGGCTTCCCGCAGCGGAACGGCTCGAGGACCGCAGCCTGGAACAGCCCGTAGTCGTAGGAGTTGCGGTAGTACTGCTCCGGCCCGCGACCGTGGAGGTAGCGGACCGCGCTCGGGTGGTGGAATCCGTCGATCGAGACCCGCATCACGTGACGACGAGGCCCCACCGCGTCGGCGATCTCGTCGGCCAGCATGGTCTTGCCTGCACCGTCTACCCCGTCCACGGCGACCGCGATGCGCTGCTGCGGGAGGAGCGCGACGATGCGTGCAGCGAGCGCGAGCACAGCGGCATACCTCTCGGTGGAGAGGAAGCCGTCGCGCACGACTCAGCCGACGGTGATGGTCGGGGCGCCTGCGGACTCGGCGTCCACCGGCTCCCCCATCTCCTCGGCGATGCGCATGGCCTCCTCGATGAGCGTCTCGACGATCTGGCTCTCAGGGACGGTCTTGATGACCTCGCCCTTGACGAAGATCTGGCCCTTGCCGTTGCCGGACGCGACACCGAGGTCGGCCTCGCGGGCCTCGCCGGGGCCGTTGACGACGCAGCCCATGACGGCGACGCGCAAGGGGACGGTGAGGCCCTCGAGTCCTGCGGTCACCTGGTCGGCGAGCGTGTAGACGTCGACCTGGGCGCGGCCGCACGACGGGCACGAGACGATCTCGAGCTTGCGCGGCCTGAGGCCGAGCGACATGAGGATCTGGTTGCCGACCTTGACCTCCTCGACCGGCGGGGCCGAGAGGGAGACCCGGATCGTGTCGCCGATTCCCTTGGAGAGCAGGGCGCCGAAGGCCGTGGCGGACTTGATGGTGCCCTGGAAGGCCGGTCCGGCCTCGGTGACACCGAGGTGGAGCGGCCAGTCGCCACGCTCGGCGAGCAGCTCGTACGCGCGGACCATCGTGACGGGGTCGTTGTGCTTGACCGAGATCTTGAAGTCGTGGAAGTCGTGCTCCTCGAAGAGGCTCGCCTCCCACACGGCGGACTCGACGAGGGCCTCGGGGGTCGCTTTGCCGTACTTCTCGAGCAGCCGCTTGTCGAGGGAGCCGGCGTTGACGCCGATGCGGATCGAGACGCCCGCCTCCTTGGCACGACGTGCGATCTCGCCTACCTGGTCGTCGAACTGGCGGATGTTGCCGGGGTTGACGCGGACGGCGGCGCACCCGGCGTCGATCGCCGCGTAGACGTATTTGGGCTGGAAGTGGATGTCGGCGATGACCGGGATCTGTGACTTCCGGGCGATGGCCGGCAGGGCCTCGGCGTCGTCCTGGCTGGGGCAGGCGACGCGGACGATGTCGCAGCCCAGTGGCGGTCAGCTCGGCGATCTGCTGGAGCGTGGCGTTGACGTCCGTCGTCGGTGTCGTCGTCATGGACTGGACCGAGATCGGGAAGTCGCTGCCGACGCCCACCTTGCCGACCCGGATCTGGCGAGTCTTGCGCCGAGGCGCGAGCACGGGGGCCGGGGCCGAGGGCATGCCGAGGGAGACACTCATGATCGCCATTATCACCCGGACTCCGGGTGTCCTCGGTCATCAGGTTTGGCCGGGGACCTCAGCGGGCACGGTCCTCGCACGGACGACGTCGTCGGCGACCACCGCGAGGCGACGAGGCGAGGAGGACGCTGGTGAAGGCCCTGGTCTGGCACGGGAAGCGCGACGTGCGGGTGGATGAGGTCCCGGACCCCACGATCCAGGAGCCGACCGACGCGATCATCAAGGTGACCTCGACCGCCATCTGCGGCTCCGACCTGCATCTGTACGAGGTGCTGGGCGCCTACCTCACCCCTGGGGACATCCTCGGCCACGAGCCAATGGGAATTGTCGAAGAGGTCGGCGCGGAGGTGACCCACATCAAGCCCGGCGACCGGGTGGTCATCCCCTTCAACATCTCGTGCGGCCACTGCTGGATGTGTGAGCGAGATCTCCATGCACAGTGCGAGACGACCCAGCAACGGGAGCAGGGCAAGGGGGCGGCGCTCTTCGGGTACACGAGCCTCTATGGGGCCGTGCCCGGGGGTCAGGCGGAGTACCTCCGCGTGCCGCAGGCGCAGTTCGGCCCGATCCCGGTGCCTGAAGGGCCGTCAGACCAGCGTTTCGTCTACCTGTCGGACATCCTGCCGACCGCCTGGCAGGCCGTGAAGTTCGCCGACGTCCCGGCGGGCGGCACGCTGGCCGTCGTCGGCCTCGGCCCGGTCGGACAGCTCGCCGCGCGGATCGGACGGCATCTTGGCGCCGAGCGCGTCATCGGCGTCGACCTCGTGACGGAGCGACTGGCCCTGGCCGCCGAGTTCGGCGCGGAGGTTCTCGACGTGAGCCGCGTCGACGATGTCGCCGAGGCCCTCATCGCGCTGACCGGCGGCAGGGGGCCGGACAGCGTGGTCGAGGCGGTTGGCATGGAGGCACACGGCTCCCCCGTTGCCAAGGCCGCCCAGACTGCCGTGGGGCTCCTGCCGGACACGCTCGCGCGGCCGCTCATCGACACGGTGGCGGTGGACCGGCTCGACGCCCTGCACACGTGCCTCAAGGCGGTGCGGCGGGGCGGCACGGTCTCGGTCGTCGGCGTCTACGGCGGTGAGGTCGACCCCATGCCGATGATGGAGATGTTCGACCGCGGCATCACCGTGCGGATGGGCCAGTGCCACGTCAAGCGGTGGATCGATGAGCTTCTGCCGCTCGTCCTCGACCCGTCCGACCCGCTCGGCACCGAACACCTCGCGACTCACCTGCTGCCCCTGGTGGAGGCACCGCGCGGCTACGAGATGTTCCAGACGAAGGATGACGGCTGCATCAAGGTCGTGCTCCAGCCCTGACGCCGCAGCGCCCTCTTCCCCCCGAACGTCGCTCAGCACGCCAACTCCGCCCCGGTGAAGTTGTGGTGCGTCAGCCGAAGATCCTGATGGGCTTGACGATGTCGGCGTAGATGAGCAGAACCGACATCGTGATCAGGACGAGCGACATGCCGTAGGCGATCGGCAGGCCCTTGGCGACGTCGACGTAGCCGGGGTCGGGGCGATGGGTCAGTTTTGCCCAGCCCTTCTTGATCGACTCCCAGATCGCGCCGGCCACGTGTCCGCCGTCGAGCGGGAGCAGCGGGATGAGGTTGAACACGAAGAGCGCCAAGTTGAGCGAGGCGATGAGCAGGACGAGCTGGGCGATCTTGAGCCAGTTGCCACCCTGGTCGGCCGGGACCTCGAGTGCCGCAACCTCCCCGCCGATGCGGCCGACCCCGACGACCGAGATCGGGCCGTTCGGGTCGCGCTCACCGGGGCCGAAGGCGGCCTGGGCGACCCCGACCATCTTCTCGGGGATGCGCCAGATGATGGAGGCCGTGTCGAGGGTCCGGTCCCAGACGAAGCCTGGGGCTTCGGTCAGCGGCTTCGTGACGAGCTCGGAGCCGGGAGTGATTCCCATGAACCCCATCGACTGGAGGACGAGTTCGCCGTTCTTGGTGATCGGGTTGTTCTCCTGGTCATACGTGGCCCGCTCGAGCATCGCCGGCACGACCTGAACGGTGACTTCGTCCCCACCCCGCTGGACGAGGAAGGTCATCTGCTTGCCACCGTGGTCCCGAATCGCAGCAGAGACCTCATCCCAGGTGGTGATCGGCTGACCGTTGACGGCGAGGATCCGGTCGTTCTGGCGGAACCCCGCGGCCTTCGCGGGCGAGGCCGGGTCTCCGGCAGCACAGGTCGGGTGCGGCGACTGCACCGTCGGGGTCGCAGTCGGCACGCACTCCGAGATCAGTCCGACCTTCGGCGCCACCTGCGGCAGCCCGTACAGCGTGATGACGCCGGTGATGAGCACGAACGCGATGAGCAGGTTCATCAACGGCCCGCCGAGCATCACGATGATCTTCTTGCCGGGGCTCAGCTTGTAGAAGACGCGGTCGCGGTCCTCCGGCCGCACTTCTTCCATCGAGTCGGCGCGGGCCTGGTCGACCATCTGGCTGAACCGGCCGGTGGAAACGGTCCGCAGCTGGCCTTCCGCATCGCCCTTGCGGGGCGGCAGCATGCCCACCATCCGCACGTAGCCGCCGAGCGGGATGGCCTTGATGCCGTACTCCGTCTCGCCGCGCCGGCGGGACCACATCGTCGGGCCGAAACCGACCATGTATTGCGTCACCTTGACGCCGAACTTCTTGGCCGGCACGAGGTGGCCGATCTCGTGCAGCGCAATGGACAGCGCCACACCGACGACGACGACGAGGACCCCTACGAGGAACAGCACCTCACCATTGTCACATCCGCTCGCGCCCTCCCCACCCCCGATTCGATGTGATCGATCGGCGCATGGCTCGATCGATCACATCCACCCGCTGTCAGGCTGCGGGCGCCAGGCGAAGGCCGGCCTCGACCTGGTCCATGAAGCGGTGCATCTCGAGGCGCAGTCCTATGACGTCGATGCGCAGAACTCGCTCCCCCGCCAGCGTCACGGAGTTCTGCCTCAGATTGTCCTCCGTCGGATTCAGGCCGAGCCCGTGATGCGCGCCGTCGATCTCCACGACCAGACCATGGTCGTCCCAGCGGACGTCGAGGTAGATGCGGCCCCGCGGACCCTGACGCACGACCTGCCGACTGGGCTCCGGCAAGCCGCGCGCTCGACAGAGAGCCGCGAAGTCGAGCTCGCCCAGGCTCTGCACGCCGAAGGCGATGTCTCGCACCACGCCTCGGATCAACGAGCGCCTCGTGCGTCCGCGGACCAGTCTTTGTGCGGCGGCGAGCCGAGCCGGTGTGGTGAGACGCTGCTGGACTGGCAGGAGCAGCAGGAGCGCAGCCTGACGATCGGACCTGGCCCAATGGGCAGCGCGGACTGCCGCGATCTCGGGCCGGGTCCGTGGCAGTCCTGCGTCGATCACTTCGCCCGCGACGCGCCGGATCACCTTGTGGATGCGCACACCGGGCAACAGCCGCGTGTTGTGGTTGTGCACGACGGACAGGTGCACGTCGTCGTCCTCATATCCGGTCAGGCCCGAATGCTGCAGGGACGAGACACCGTCGAGCACGCCGATGGCCGCACCGGTCTCCCAGATCGCGCTCCAGCGGCGGGCGAGCACAGTCGGCGCCCCTCGGTGCAGGGCGACGGTCTGGGTGCCCCTCACGCCCCACCGCCCAGACTCGACCTCGCGCCTGATGTCGTCGTGGTCGATGCCGAGCTGCCTCAGCTGTCGGCGTGAGGCAACCCCGTCTTGGTCGGCTGCGAGCTGTTCAACGGCCCGATGGCATGACATGCGATCCATGCCGTCGAGCCTGATGTGGCAGCACCCTCCCGGCCAGCACAGCCAGCGAATCCGTGGATGCGGCCATCGATGCCGCAGCGGTTGTGGATAACGATTCGATGTATCCGGATCGATGTGATCGATCGAGTCATGGATCGATCGATCACATCGACTCGAATACGTGGGCCCGGGCAGCCGCCCGGGCCCAGGCGTCGGCGGCGATGACGTCGTCGAGCGTCAGGTCAGTGATCTGCGAAAGGGGCTCAGCGGCATACGAATCCACGATTGCTGCAATGGTGTCCACGATCCCAACGAAGCCCAGCCGACCCTCGTGGAAGGCGTCGACCGCCACCTCGTTCGCCGCGTTGTAGACGGCAGGCCACGTGCCACCGGCCTCCCCCACCCGCCGAGCGAGCGCAACGGCAGGGAACGCCTCGTCGTCGAGCGGCTCGAACTCCCACGACTGGGCCTTCGTCCAGTCGCATGGCACGTCGGCGTCCGGGATCCGCTCGGGCCAGGACATGCCGAGCGCGATCGGCACGAGCATCCGCGGCGGGCCCGCCTGGGCGATCGTCGAGCCGTCGACGAACTCGACCATCGAGTGGATCATCTGCTGCGGGTGCACGACGACGTCGATCCGGTCGAAGGGAATGTCGAAGAGCAGGTGCGCCTCGATGACCTCGAGGCCCTTGTTGACGAGGGTCGCGGAGTTCGTCGTGATGACGCGGCCCATCGCGAAGTTCGGGTGGGCGAGCGCCTGCTCGGGCGTGACGTCGGCGAGCTCGGCCCGGCTGCGCCCGCGGAACGGCCCGCCGCTCGCGGTGACGACCAGGCGCCGGACCTCCTCGGCGCGGCCGCCGCGCAGGCACTGGGCGATGGCGCTGTGCTCGGAGTCGACGGGCACGATCTGGCCCGGCCTGGCGAGCGCCTTGACGAGCGGCCCGCCGATGATGAGCGACTCCTTGTTCGCCAGCGCGAGGGTCATGCCTGCGCGCAGCGCCGCCAGGGTGGGCTCGAGCCCGATCGCGCCGGTGATGCCGTTGACGACGACGTCGGCTGGGCGGGCGGCCAACGCTGAGCTCGCGTCGGGGCCGGTCAACAGTTCGGGGTCGTATGCCGCTGAGCTCGCTTGGCCGCCCCGGCGCCGTGGGTGCGTGGTCGGGTTCCGTCGGCTGTGCGCCGGATCGCCGCGGACAGCTCGTCGGCGGTGGCGTTCGCCGCGGCGACGACCGGGACCTCAAAGGCGACGGCCTGCTCCGCGAGGAGCTCGAGGTTGCCACCCGCGGACAGGCCCACCACCTCGAAGCGGTCGGGGTTGCGCCGGACGAGGTCGAGGGCCTGGGTCCCGATGGAGCCGGTCGAGCCGAGCAGGATGACCCTGCGGGGCCGGCGTGGCGAGGACGGGGCAGCGAACGGATCGGTCACGCGCTCATCCTCGCGCATGCTGACTGACTCGGCCGTCCTGCCCTCACCGCCACCGCAACACGCCCGGCAACCCGCAAGGCACCACTGAAGTTTCAGGGTGATGTTCGAGATTTCCGGGTGTGTTGCGGTGGTGTGGGCGCAGGAGGGTGGTCGGAGCGGGGTCAGGCGAGGGGCTGGCCGGTCTCCAGCACCGACTTGAGGCCGCTGAGGACGTGCATCCAGCCGGGGCCGGCGACGCTGCGCGCCGTCTGGGGCGACGCCTCGAGGCGGTCATGCGTCACCGTGAGCCGGGTGACGCCGTCCTTGCCCGGGGTGATCTCCCAGGTGACCCGGCTCGGCGGTTCGGCCGCGAGCGCCGGGTCATAGCGAGAGCGCCACTCGTGGACGACGCGGCGTGGCGGGTCGAACTCGAGCGTCGCGCCGCTGCCCCAGTCGGACCCGTCGGGCCCGTGTGAGCGGTAGGCATCCGCCGAGATGTCGATCTCGGCGCCGTGGAAGTAGCGGCGCGTGAACTCGGGCGTGGTGATCGCCTCGAAGATGGCCTCGGGCGAGGCCTTGATGAAGATGTCGTAGACCTGCGTGGTCGGTGCGGCGGACTGCTCGGCAGCGGCCGTCCCGACGAGGGAGTCAGTCATGGTGCTCCTCCAGGGAGGACTTGAGGTCGGCCAGGGCCGACACGTGTGGTTCGGAGTACTTGCTGATCCACCGGTCGTGGATCAGCCGGATCGGGACGGGGTTGAGGAAGTGGTGCTTCTCGCGCCCGACCTTGCGGGCCGTGACGAGCCCGGCCTCCTCGAGGACCTTGAGGTGCTTCATGACACCGAAGCGGGTCATGTCGCAGTCGGCCTCGAGCTCGCCGAGCGTGCGGCCGTCACGCTCGAAGAGCCGATCGAGGAGCAGCCTCCTCGTGGGGTCGGCCAGGGCCTTGAACACGGCGTCGTCGTCTGACACCAGTTGAGAATAGGTGACCAATTGGTCACATGTCAATCCCTGGTCGGCTGCACGCCTCGCGCGCGCAGGAGCTCGTCCCGTTGGAAGGCGTACGCCACCGCCCAGGTCATCCGCAGCCGATACATCCGGATGTCGTCCGCCCAGGAGAACGGGTTGCTGCCGTAGTGCGCGGTCCAGTGCGCCTCGACCTCGTCACGCTCCGGCCCCGGCCGCATCAGCTCGGCCGTCCCATGGCTGAACAGCGCCAGCTCCTCTCCGTCGATGTGCGCCACGCTGACGGCGGGTCGACGCTCGATGTGCCTCGCCTTCGCGGAGGTGCCGTCCGTGCTGAACGTCCAGGTGCCGTGCAGGAAGTGCCCGTCAAGCGCGCTGATGCGCGGCTCCCCTCGGGAGGTCACCGTGGCCACGGACAGCACCTTCATCCCGGTGAGCAGCTGAACGAGCTCCTCTGCCCCGAGGCTGCGCTCGTCGTTGATGATCGAACGCAGGTGCCCGGTGGCCCGGGCGTGCGAGGCGTCGAGCAGCTTCTGGAACGTTGCGATCTCGGCAGCGGTCTCGAGCACCCTCCCACGGTAGTGCCCCCTGCCGCAGAGCTCCGCTACAGCATGCCCCAGGTGAGGAACGCCTCGTCGAAGTTGTTGTTCCTCGGCGGACGGTGCTCCGGGACCGTGATCGGCAGGTGGGGCGGAGGCAGCAGCACCGCGGAGGAAACGGGCGCTGCAGGCGCTGGGGTCACTGGGGGCGGCTCGAAGCCCGGCGGCAAAAAGCCGGTGCGGGGATCCCGCTGGGGCTGGATGTCCGCCTCGGCGAGTCGCCGGATTGCCTCGAGGCGGGCTCGAAGGAGCGCTGCCGCGGGACCTGCCCCGGACAGCGACCCCGCGCCGGCCGGCAGGGAGCCGACGAGGGACTCGGTGAGCCGGCTGCCCCCGGCTGTCGGCTCGATCTGGGTCATGACGGCCGACTCGAACTCTGACGTCAGGCTGCGCTCGACGATGCGCGGCGGGACCTGCTCGGTCACCTGGGAGACGGTGACCGAGCGCCTGCCGTCGTCGCCCTCGTGAAGCGCCACGTGGAGCTGCTCGGGAAACCCCGGGACGACGACCCTCGTCACGCTCAGGGTGTGCGGTCTCACGAGCGGCTCGTACCCGGGATCCAGGAGGAGGTGCCAGAGGACGTCGGGCGGGACAGCCAGCTCGATGGCCTCATCGTGGGCGATCGGGACGAGTGCGGCCCGTCCCACCTCGGCGTCCATGGCCGCGATCTCGTCACCGAGACGTGCCGAGTACGGTTCTGCACCCACCGTTCCGGAACTCGCAGCGGTCGTGGCCTGGCTGGTGGGCGACCCACCCTCGAGCCGCTCCTTCAGGCCGATCAGGCCGCGCTGCAACCACAGGAGCGCGAACGCCGACCGGAGCTCGGTGGCATGCCCAGGCATGATCCCGGTGAGCCGCTGGTCGACGATGCAGCCCTCGTCCACGTCCTCCAGCGTCGTCGTCAGGGTGATCGGTGCCGAGCCATCGACCGCTCGGGTGACGACGAGCCCTGGGGGCTCCGCGGCAACAACCTGTGCCAGGCCTGCCCGGAGCCGACCGTTGCCTCGACGCCACAACACGGCGAGAGCTGTTGGGGGTCCCTGCTGTGACTCCGGGACGGCCACCACCGTCAGCCCCTCTCCGAAGAGCGGGACCGCCGGTGTGACCAGCTCGTCCCACACCGCCCTCCGGTCGCAGCTGATGAGCACGCGATGGTGGACGTCCAGCGGCTGCCGCTGCTCGGGCACCGGGCGACGCAGGAGCTGGTCGCCCATGAGGCCCCGGAACAGGTTGCGCACGTCCCCGAGTCTGGCCCAACCAGATCGAGGACGTCATGGCTTCGCACGAGACGGGCGCGGCAGGCAGGATGAGGCCGTGCGAAGGACGACGCAGAGGGCGCTGCTGATGATCGTGCTGGTCGCAGCTGCCACGCTCGTGGTCTGGCTCTTCGTCCGAGCACCGGGTGGCGGCACAGCGGAGGGAGACACCGCTCAGATACCCAGCCGGAGCGTCACTGCCACCTCGGGCGGGGACGGGGCTCAGCGGCATACGGCATCGAGCGAACCCGACGACAGCGCAACGGACCCCGCGTCGGGACTGCGTTGGATCGCCGAGTCCGCGCTGCCCCCGGAAGCCCGCGACACGCTCGCGCTCATCGCGGCCGGCGGGCCGTTCCCCTACCCGCGCAACGACAACCAGACGTTCCAGAACCGCGAGGGAATCCTGCCCCGGGAGCGCCGGGGCTACTACAGGGAGTTCACCGTCGAGACGCCCGGCTCCGATGACCGCGGCCCGCGCCGGATCGTCACGGGAGCCGGTGGTGAGAAGTACTGGACGGCAGATCACTACGACTCGTTCAGCCGGATCCGGGAGGGCCCATGACGACGTTCCTCGGTCGGCACGACGAGGTCGATGACCACATCATCACGCTGGTCGCCCACGGCGCGGACGTTCGTGTGGTGCGGGCCGGGACCGACAAGCGCTCGGTGCTGTCCGAATTTGCCTCGGCACTCGACCTGCCACCATGGTTCGGCCACAACTGGGATGCGCTCGTCGACGCCCTCCGCGAGCTGTCCAACGATGACGCTCGTCGGATCGAGCTCGTCTGGGACCATGCGCACGAGCTGCGGGAGACCGCGCCCGAGACCTTCGCCCTCGTCGTCGACATCCTCGAGCAGGTCGCCGACGAGCGCGACGATCTGGGCCTCACGATCATCGACCGCTGATCGGCGGGCTCGGGCCGACGAGGACGCTAGGACGACGGCCACTCCTGCACCGTGGCGGCGATCCGCTCCTGGATCACCCGGTCGTGCAGCACCGGCACCCCGTCTCCCTCGTCCCCCCGGCTCTCAACACTCGCCGGAACCAGGAGACGCTGCATTCCGGTGCGCAGCACCCGCTGGTCGATCGTGGTGCTGCCGCTGAGCGACAGCAACGCAGCCCCCTGGTCCAGCGCGGCGAGGAGCGCCCCCATCTCATCGGGTGGAACCGGGTCCGCGTCAGCCCCGGACTCCACCGCGACCGCGGTGTACCCACGGATGACCGCCTGCATCCGCTTGCCCAGCTCGACCGCCAACTCCTCGTCTCGGGCGGCCGTGGCAATGAACTCCAAGGTCGCCAGTGCAAAGCCCTTGATCGCCGCGCGTGCCTCCTCCGGCAACGCAGCGTCGCCTCCGCCTTGCGTCGACTGGTCATGAACGTTCCAGCCCTCGGGCATCGCGGCCGCCACGTTCGCGTCCATCACCGCGAGGAAGAGCGCGGCCTTGCCCGCGAAGTTGGAGTAGACCGCGCCCTTGGAGAAGCCCGCCTCGCGGGCGATGAGGTCGAGGTTCGCTCCGTGGTAGCCCTCGCGGGCGAAGACCGCCCGCGCGGCGAAGATCAGGGCCTCCCGGGTCTGGCGCTGCCGGTCCCTGCGCGAGAGGGGTTCGGGGAGACGGACCATGACCCCAGCATATTGGGTTGGCAGGACTTTGACGTACCGAGAGTATCCACATACTATCGGTACTCACATACCGTCAGCATCTGGAGAAGCCAATGATCGAGGAGAACGTCCTGCACGTCGAGGACCTCACCCGCCGTTTCGGCACCGTGATCGCGAACGACAACGTGTCCCTCAAGGTCCGGCCCGGCGAAGTCGTGGGTCTACTCGGTCACAACGGGGCGGGCAAGACAACCCTGATCTCCCAAGTCGTCGGCCTGCTGCGACCCGACTCCGGCACGATCCGAGTCGATGGCGTCGACGCGGTCAGGCACCCAGCAGCCGCCCGTCGCCACGCGGCCCTGCAGCCCCAGGGCCAAGCCCCCATCGACGGCCTCACCCCCCGCGCCGCCATCGAGATCGCGTGCCGGATCCGGGGCCTGACCCGCCGCCGGTCCCGCGCTGCTGCAGAGGAGCTGGCCGCGGAACTGGACATCACACAGTGGCTCGACCAGCGCGCCCTGCCCCAGGGCGGCGGTCTGTCCGGCGGGATCAGGCGCCTCACCGCCTTTGCCATGGCGGTCGCCGCCCCCACGCCCCTCCTGGTACTCGACGAACCGACCAACGACGTCGACGCCTCGCGCCGGCGACGTCTGTGGGCGGCCGTCCGCCACCGTGCAGACGAGGGCGCCGGCGTCCTGCTCGTGACACACAACGTCGCGGAGGCGGAGCGCATCGTCGACGAGCTCGTCGTGCTCGACCGCGGTCGTGTGGTCGCCGCCGGCTCCCCGGCCAGGCTGCGCGGCACGCACGACTCCGCACTCCGGCTGGAGCTGCAGCTGCCGCCCGAGGGTGGGAATCCCGCCTCGGATGAGCACGAGCTACCGGTCACCACGGTGCGGCGGGTCCTCGCCGGACGGCGCGTGCTGCTGACCGTGCCGGCGGGCGAGGCTGCCTCCGCCGTCGCGTGGGCAACGACGCTGCGCGACGAGGACCGCATCGACGGCTACAGCCTGACCCCGGTCACCCTCGAGGACGCCTACCTGTCGCTCACCTCCATCGAGACAGACGACCTGTCCGAGCCCGCCCCGTCCCGAAAGGTCTCCGCCCATGCCTGAGTCAGCCCTGCAATCCGCCCCGGGAATGGTCAGCGCCCGGCCCGACTCCGTTGCCCGCCTCGCACCAGTGCAGGTGAGTGCGTGGTCGACCTACCGCACTCTGCTGCGCTGGCAGGTCGCCCAGATCGGCGGCCTCCTGCCGTTCGTCGTGGTGGTCCAGGCTCTGCTGGCCGGCGGGATCATCATCGGGTTCGGGTTCCTCATCCCGGACATCGACCCCGCGACGGCGAGGTTCCTCTCGACGGGAGCGCCCACTGTCCTGCTGCTGACGATCGGCCTGGTGCTCGTCCCCCAGGGCGTGGCACGCGCTCGCACCGACGGCACGTTCGACTACATGCGCTCCCTGCCGCTCGCTCGTCCGCTGCTGCTGGCGGCCGACGTCACGGTGTGGCTGATGGTCGCCGTGCCGAGCGTCGCCGTCGGCGTGGTGGTCGCACGTCTGCGCTACGACCTCACCTTTGCGATCGACTGGCCGCTCCTCGTGACCGCTACCCTCCTCGTCACGATCATGGCGACGGCGGTCGGCTATGCCATCGCGGTGAGCATGCCGCCGATGCTGGCCCAGCTCGTGACCCAGGTGCTGGTGTTCTTCGTGCTGCTCTTCTCCCCGATCACATTCCCCGCCAGCCAGCTCCCGGCGTGGTTCCTGTCGGTCCACGACCTGCTCCCCGTGCGCGCCGGTGCCGACCTGCTCCGAGCGGGGCTCGCCTCGGACACCTTCACGGCGAGCGGACGAGACCTCCTGGTGCTGGCGCTCTGGTGCCTTCTGGGGCTCGCAACCAGCCTGCGGGCGCTGGTGCGCCGGCAGTGACCGCCTCCCGCCCGCTCAGGTCGTGAAGACCCGCTCGTCGATGAGCCGCTCCTTGACCTCGTTGCCGCGCGTGTGGAAGCGCCCGTGCTCGAAGTCCTTGGCGAACTCGAGCTCGAGGTGACCCCGGCCGTGCCGGTTCTTCTCGACGGTCAGGACGGTCCAGTCGCGGAAGCGCTGCATGTTGCCGAGGTCGTAGACGAGGTGGTCGCGCGACACGACGTCAAGCTTGTCGCTGAGGATCAGGACGACGTCGGCCTCATAGGCGAGGGAGGAGGTGCCACGCAGGTCATGGGTGCGCATGCGGTGGCCGGACACCAGCGCCTCCTTGTCGGCCGCCGAGATCGCGATGAGAGGGGCGCCCACCTCGAGGGCGAGGTCCTTGAGCCCCTCGACGACAATCGTCGTGCGCTCCTCCTCGGCGGCCCCGGGGACGGGAACCTTCTGGAGGTAGTCGACGAGGACGAGCGGCGCGGTACCCGATGCGGCCGTCACCTCGCGCACGATGCGGCGGACCTCGTCGAGGGTCGTGGTTGCGCCGGAGGACTCATGGATGTGGAGGCGGTCGCCATACCGGGCGAGCGAGGCGAGCGCCTCGACGCCACCGGGCAGGCCGGCGAGCAATGCCTCGAGGGGCGCCCCGCCCGACCCTCTCTCCAGAGCCCGTCGCACGCTGTGCACGTCGGCAGCGTTGCTGATGCCGAAGTCGTCCTCCGCTCCGGCACCTTCGAGCGACTCCATCGCCTCCATGGAGATGAGCCGCTCGAGCAGGGTGTGCGCGTCGTGCTCGTAGGACAACACGAGGGCCGAACCACCCGCAGCGACGGCGTTGCGGGCGAACTGGAAGCCCATGGTCGTCTTGCCGTTGCCAGCGGGACCACCGACGAGGATCAGCTCACCGGACCGGAACCCGCCGGTCAACGTGGCGTCGAGCGAGGCGAATCCCGTTGGGTGGACCTTGGCCCCAGGGGCGAATCCCCGCCGGAGGACGTGGTCGACCTCGGTGAGCAGGCTGCTCACCGAGTGCGGTCCGGTGGCCTGGCCGTTGGAGGAAGGTCCTGCAGGGGTCGCCATGGGGTCGATTTGAGCACAGAGCGCCCGCGGATGAGGGACGTTCACCGAAGTCCGGACAGAGAGGCGCTGCTCACAGGGCCAGGCCCACGTACTTCGTCTCGAGGTACTCCTCGATGCCCTCGAACCCACCCTCGCGCCCGACGCCCGAGGCCTTGACGCCACCGAACGGCGCAGCCGGGTTGGACACGATGCCCTGGTTGACGCCGACCATGCCGTACTCGAGGGCCTCACTCAGGGTGATGGCCCGGGACAGGTCCTGGGTGAACAGGTAGGCGACCAGGCCGAACCGGGTGTTGTTCGCGAGCTGGATCGCCTCGTCGTCGGAGCGGAAGGTCGTGACCGGCGCGACGGGTCCGAAGATCTCCTCCTGCGACAGGTCCGCCTCGACCGGCACGTCGGCGAGGACGGTCGGCTCGAAGAACCACCCCGCTCCGCCGCGCGCGTTGCCGCCGACCATGACACGGGCGCCCTTGGAGACCGCGTCGTCGACGAGGGACTTGACCTTGTCGCGGGACTTCTCGTCGACGAGGGGGCCGACGTGCACACCGTCCTCGGTGCCACGGCCGAGGGTCAGCGCGCCCATCCGCTTGGCGAGCCGCTCGGAGAACTCGTCGGCGACCGACTCATGGACGTAGAAGCGGTTCGCCGCCGTGCAGGCCTCTCCCATGTTGCGCATCTTGGCCAGCATGGCCCCGTCGACCGCCCGGTCGAGGTCGGCGTCCCCGAAGACGAGGAACGGCGCGTTGCCACCGAGCTCCATCGACACGCGCAGCACGCCCTCGGCGGACTGCTCGATGAGTCGCTGCCCGACCACCGTCGACCCGGTGAACGTCAGCTTGCGCAGCCGCGGGTCGCGGATGATCGGCTCCATGACGGCACCGGTGCGGCCATGGCTGGTGGTGACGACGTTGAGCACCCCCTTGGGCAGGCCGAGCCCGTCGAGGAGGTCCGCCAGTGCGAGCATCGTCAGCGGCGTCTGGCCCGCAGGCTTGACCACCATCGTGCAGCCCGCGGCGATCGCCGGACCGATCTTGCGAGTTCCCATGGCGAGCGGGAAGTTCCACGGCGTGATCATCAGCGTCGGTCCGACGGGCTGCTTCATCGTGAGCAGTCGAGTCGCGCCGTTGGGGGCGGTGCTGTAGCGACCGTGGACGCGCACGGCCTCCTCGGAGAACCAGCGGAAGAACTCGGCGCCGTAGGCGACCTCGCCGCGCGACTCCGCGAGGGTCTTGCCCATCTCGAGCGTCATGAGCATGGCGAACTCGTCCGCACGCTCGGTGATCTTCTCGTAGGCCGCGCGCAGCAGCTCCGCCCGGTCGCGCGGTGGGGTGCGGGCCCAGTCTGCCTGCGCCGCCACGGCGGCATCGAGCGCGGCCCGGCCATCGTCAACGGTGGCGTCCGCCACGTGGGTGAGGATCTCGCCCGTCGCCGGGTCGTCCACGGGAAGCGTGGAGCCGTCGGAGCTGTCGCGCCAGTCCCCCGCGATGAACAGGCCCTTGGGCACCGTGTCGAGGACGGACTGCTCGGTCACTGCTGTCATGGGCTCCAGCCTAGTTCGGTCGTGGGTCACGCGACCGGGGCCCGTGCCCCGGTCGGTCGGCGAGCCGTCACCGGTCCTCGAGGCCCCACGGCGACTCGTAGCCCGCTGGCTTGGGAGCGGCGAGCAGGTCCAGGAACGGCTGGGCGTCGAAGGCTTCCGGCCCCAGAACCCCGCTCCCGCTCCACGTCCCGCGGGCGAGCAGCTCGAGGGCGACGACGGGGTTGACGGCGGTCTGCCAGACGACGCACTGGGCGCCGTAGGACTGCATCGACCACTCGTTGTCCACGACGTGGTAGAGGTAGGTCCGCCGAGGCTGGCCGTCCTTGCCCGTGCCGGTGACGAACAGCCCGGCGCATGTCTTGCCCGTCATGCGAGGCCCGATCGTCGCAGGATCAGGCAGCACCGCAGCGACGACGTCGCGCGGGGACACCTCCACTCGGCCGACGCGGACCTTCTCCGTGCGGTCGAGCCCGAGCGTGTTGAGCGTCTTGAGCACGCCGATGAACTCGTCGCCGAGCCCGTACTTGAAGGTCACCCGCTTGGCGTCGACCCACCGCGGCATCAACAGCACTTCCTCGTGCTCGACGTTGACGCACTCCACCGGCCCGATTCCCTCGGGGAACTCGAACACCTCTGGCTCGCTGAACGGCTCCGTGGTGTACCAGCCGCGGCCCTGCTCCCAGACCACGGGAGGGTTGAGGCACTCCTCGATCGTCGTCCAGATCGAGAAGCTCGGCGCGAAGATCTCGTTGCCGTCATCGTCGTGGACGGCGAGGTTGGCGCCGTCCCGGGTGCCCAGCTCCTCGATCTCACTGAAGAGGTGGTCCGCGGCGTAGCGGGCGAACACGTCCGAGAGCCCCGGCTCGACGCCGATCCCGACGAGGGCGAGCCGACCCTCCGTCTCCCACTCCCGCGCCTGGGCGAACTGGTCGTCACCCAGCTTGACGCCGGTCTGCGAGTAGGGCTCGGTCTCGTGTCGCCTCGACAGGCTCATCGCCATGTCGAGGTAGTCGGCACCTGCCGCCCGCGCCCCCTCGAAGATCGGCATGACGAAGCGTGGGTCGACCGCGTTGAAGACATGGGTCGCCCCGTGCTCGCGCGCGAGTGCGGAGACCGCCGCCGAGTCCGACGCGTCGACCTGCGCCGCGACGAACCGTCCCGGGTCACCCGACGAGCCCATTGCCGTATGCCGCTGGGTCACCTCCCGCACGGTGCGCTCGGCCCGCGTCACGTCGTAGTCGGCGACGACCCACAGGTCGAAGAAGTCTCGCTCCGCTGCGATCCGCGCTGCGGCGTCTCCGACGCCTCCGGAGCCGATCATGAGCACCCGCATGGACGATCAGGCCACCTGTCGGTTGCGTCGGTTGGAGATGACCTGGCCGGCGATCACCACGGTAACGGCGATGAGGAACATCATCGTGCCGATGACGTACACCTGGATCGGCACGCCGCGGGCCGCCGCGCCCCACACGTACATCGGGAAGGTGATCGAGCTCGGGCTCGCGTTGAAGTTCGTGATGATGTAGTCGTCGAAGCTGAGCGAGAACGCGAGCAGGGCACCGGCCGCGATGCCGGGGGCGGACAGCGGCAGGGTCACCCGCAGGAACGTCTGGAACGGGGTGGCGCCGAGATCGGCGGCCGCCTCCTCGAGCCGGGGGTCGAGGGTCGCCACGCGCGCCTTGACGGCCACGACGACGAACGAGATGCAGAACATGATGTGCGCGATGAGGATCGCCGTCGGTCCCGTGGGCAGCCCCAACATGAGGAAGAGCGTGAGCAGGCTCGAGCCCATGACGACCTCGGCCGTGGCCATCGGCATGAAGATCAGCAGGTTGGTCGAGGACCGCCCCCGGAACCGGTAGCGGCCCAGGGCGAAAGCGATCATCGTGCCGAGGACGGTGGCGACGAGCGAGGCGGTGATCCCGATGCGCAGGCTGAGACCCACGGAGTCGCAGATCCCGACGGTGCCACACGGGTTGGTCCAGCCCTCGGTCGAGAACTGGTTGAAGCTGTAGTTGAAGCGGCCCGCCGGGTCGTTGAACGAGAACACCGCGACGACGACGTTCGGCACGAGCAGGTAGGCCAGCACCGCGATCGCGGCGAAGGCGATGAGGTGGCGTCGGATCCAGTTCATGATCCCGTTCATGTCAGAGCAGCTCCTCGGTCCCGGCCTTGCGGACGTACAGCGAGACCAGGGTGACGATGACGACGAGCAGGATGAACGACAGGGCTGCGGCGAGCGGGTAGTCGAGCACCCGCAGGAACAGGGTGTCGATGACCGACCCGATCATCGACGTCTGGGTGTTGCCGAGCAGGCGCGCGTTGATGAAGTCACCACTCGCGGGGATGAAGGTCAGCAGGGTGCCGGCCACCACGCCCGGCAGCGACAACGGCCAGGTGACCCGGCGGAACGCCTGCCACGGCGTGGCGTAGAGGTCGCCCGCGGCCTCGAGCAGCCGTGGGTCGAGCCGTTCGAGCGACGCGTAGAGCGGCAGGATCATGAAGGGCAGGAAGTTGTAGGTCAGCCCCATCACGACGGCGAACGGGGAGAAGAGCAGCGAGTCGGTCGAGGTGAGGCCGACCGCCTGGAGCAGATCGGTGATCCCCAGCTTCTGGGCCCACTGGGTGATGAAGAAGTCGTCCGAGAGGATCGTCTTCCAGGCCAGGGTCCTGATGAGGAAGCTGGTGAAGAAGGGCGCGATGACGAGGACGAGGACGACATTCTTCCAGCGGCCCGCCTTCTGGGCGATGAAGTAGGCGAGCGGGTACCCGAGCAGGAGGGCCAGCACGGTCGCGAGGCCAGCGAAGACGAGCGAGCGCACCATCTGCGGCCAGTACCGGCTGAAGGCATCGGCATAGATGCCGATGTTGCCGGTGAAGGTGAACCCCTCCTCGACGGTTCCCTCCTGGAGGGACTGCGACCCCAGCGTGATCATCGGGAGCACGAAGAAGATGACCAGCCACAGCAGGCCCGGCACCAGTAGGGCGTACGGCACCCAGTTGCGGCGCGTCGGGATTCGGCGGGATGGCGTTGCCGAGCGGGTTCATCCGAGCCCGAGGCGTCGCCTCAGACATCGTCCTCGACCATCGCTCCCGCCTCGGCGTCCTGCGATGCGTCGAGGGCGAAGCCGTGCTCCGCGGCCCAGGACAGGGTGACCTGCTCACCGAGCGCGGCGCGGGCCGACCCGTCGTTCTGCTGGACCACTGTCAGCTCGCGCCCCCACGGCATCGCGACCATGTACTGCGTCGCGACCCCGCTGAAGGACACATCGCGGACGGTGCCGCGCAGCCGGTTGGGGCCGCCCGACTCGCCGAGCCGCAGCTTCTCCGGCCGCACCCCGAGCCAGACGTCGGTGACCCCGTGGGGCAGGTGGTTCTCCACGACCTCGAGGTCGGCGTCATGGCTGCGGACCAGCGTGATCCCTTCGCGACCTGAGCCCGCGACCACCTTGGCCCGGAGCAGGTTCGACTGCCCGAGGAAGTTGGCGACGAAGGTCGACTCCGGCTGCTCGTAGAGAGTCGCCGGGTCGCCGAGCTGCTCGATCCGGCCCTCGTTCATCACCGCGATGGAGTCGGCCATCGTCATGGCCTCCTCCTGGTCATGGGTGACATGGATGAAGGTCAGGCCGACCTCCTGCTGGATCCGCTTCAGCTCGATCTGCATCTGCCGCCGCAGCTTGAGGTCGAGGGCGCCCAGCGGCTCGTCCAGGAGCAGCACGTCAGGGCGGTTCACCAGTGCTCGAGCCAGCGCAACCCGCTGCTGCATGCCGCCGGAGAGCTGATTCGGCTTGCGGGCGCCGAGGCCCTCGAGCTGGACGAGCTCGAGAGCCTCGAGGGCCTTGCGTCGTGCGTCCTTGTCCCCGCGGCGCTTCAACCCGAACATGACATTGTCGAGCACCGTCATGTGGGGGAAGAGGGCATACGACTGGAAGACCGTGTTGACGTTGCGCTGGTGGGCCTTCGTCACCGTGATGTCCTGGTCCCCGATGTGGATCGACCCGGCAGTCGGCGGCTCGAGGCCCGCGATCATCCGCAGGGTCGTCGTCTTCCCGCAGCCCGAGGGCCCGAGGAGCGCGAAGAACGAGCCCTGGGGGACCGTGAGCTCCATCGGCTCCACCGCGGTGAACGAGCCGAAGGACTTCGTGAGGGAGACGAGCCGGAGGTCGCCTCGTCCCCCTTCGACGGAGGGCTGCGTCATCAGCCCGTGATGACGGCGCTGAACGCGCGGGAGTACTTCGTCTGCTCCTCCGGGCTGAGCCCGCGGAAGACGTGGGACTTGCTCAGGACGTCGGGTGTCGGCGCGATGAGCGGGTTCTCACCGAGCTCGGGGTCGATCTTGACGAGCTCCTCGTTGGCACCCTTGACCGGCGGGATGTAGTTCACCCAGGCCGCGACCTGCGCCATGACCACCGGGTCGTAGTAGTGGTTGATGAGCAGCTCGGCGTTCTTCTTGTGCCGCGCCATCGCCGGGATGACGAAGTTGTCGGACCAGAGCATGAAGCCCTTGTCCGGCAGCGCATACTGGACCTCGTCGTTGTCGAACTGCAGCTGGACGATGTCGCCGGTCCACGCCATGCACGCGGCAATGTCGCCCTTGGCCAGCCCGTCCGTGTACTCGTTGCCGGTGAACCGCAGGATCTGACCCGAGTCCTTGGCCTGCTGGATCATCTGGAGGGCCGAGTCGAAGTCCGCGTCCGTGAACTTCGCGGGGTCCTTGCCCTGCTCGAGCAGGATGAGTCCCATCGTGTCCGGCATCTCGGTCAGGAGCGTCACCTTGCCCTTGAGGGCGGGGTCGGTGAGCAGCTGCTCGACGGACTCGACCTTCTTGCCGCCGGTCGCCTTGGTGTTGTAGCCGATGCCGGCGAAGCCGCTCTGCCACGGCAGGGAGTGGGCCCGACCCGGGTCGAACTCGACGTTCTTGAGGGAGTCGTTCAGGTTCTTCGCGTTGGGGATGTTGGCCATGTCGAGCTTCTGGACGTAGCCCTGGCGGATGAGGCGCGCAACCATCCAGTCGGTGGAGCACCAGACGTCGCGACCGGTGTCCTGACCGCCCTCGAGCAGGGGTCGCACCTTGGCGTAGAACTCGTCGTTGTCGAGGTAGTCCTCGGTGTAGTTGACCTTGATCCCGGTCGCCTTCGTGAAGGCGTCGATCGAGGGCCGCGACTTGCCGTCGTCGGTGACGTCGATGTACTCGGTCCAGTTGGACCAGTTGACGACCTTCTCCGTGTCGCTCAGGTCCTGGGCCGCCTTGGCCGAGGGAGCGGCACCGCCGGCCGTTCCGTTGGGGGTGGACGGGTTGCGTCCTTCTGATCCGCACGCGGCGAGGAAGGCCGCAGCGCCCAGCCCTGCGGCGCCCATCATCGCCGAGCGGCGGCTCACCAGTCCCCGGGCGAGAGCTGCCCGGAGGGCGAGGTTGTCGTTGCCCGCGGACGAGCCGTTCGAGTTGTCAGTCATGACGTGTTAGCTCCCAGAAGTGATGCGGTTTGTGGGGGATCCGTGCCGTATGCCGCTCAGCTGGCTCGCGAGGTGAGGTGACCTGGGAGCGCGCTCAGCGGCATACGTCAAAGTACTCGGTCGTGGATCACGAGTTGATGTTGGCCATCACGTGCTTGATACGGGTGTAGTCCTCGAACCCGTACATCGACAGGTCCTTGCCGTAGCCGCTGTGCTTGAAACCCCCGTGTGGCATCTCGGCGACGATCGGGATGTGGGTGTTGATCCAGACGGCCCCGAAGTCGAGGCGCTTGCTGACGCGCATGGCGCGACCGAAGTCCTTCGTCCAGACGCTCGACGCCAGACCGTACTGCACGTCGTTGGCCCAGGCCACCGCGACGTCCTCGTCGGTGAACTGCTGCACGGTGATGACCGGACCGAAGATCTCGGTCTGGATCTGCTCGTCCTCCTGCTGCAGCCCGGCGAGGACGGTCGGCTCGAAGAAGTAGCCCTCACCGAGACCCTTGACCCGCGAGCCGCCGGCGACGACGCGGGCGTGGTCGGGCAGCCGGTCGATGAAGCCGGAGACGTGGGCCACCTGGTTCGGGTTGTTGACCGGTCCGAAGGCGGCCTCGTCGTCATCGGGCATCCCGACCTTGACCGAGGACGTGGCGTACTCGCCGAGCGCAGCGACGAAGTCGTCGTGGATCCGCGGACCGGCCAGGACGCGGGTCGCGGCGGTGCAGTCCTGCCCCGCGTTGAAGTAACCCGCACCCGCGATGCCCTCGACGGCGGCCTCGAGGTCGGCGTCGTCGAAGACGATGACCGGGGCCTTGCCCCCGAGCTCGAGGTGGACCCGCTTGAGACGGCGGGCTGCGCTCTCGGCGACCTGCATGCCGGCGCGGATCGAACCGGTGATGGCGACGAGGGCCGGCGTGTCGTGCTCGACCAACCTGCGGCCCGTGTCCCGGTCGCCGGTGACGACGTTGAACGTCCCCTCCGGGAGGAACTCGGAGGCGACCTCCGCCAGCAGCAGCGTCGTCTCGGGCGTCGTGTCCGACGGCTTGAGGACGATCGTGTTGCCCGCGGCGAGTGCCGGGGCAATCTTCCACATCGCCATCATCATCGGGTAGTTCCACGGGGTGACCTGGCCGACGACGCCGATCGGCTCGCGGCGGATCCAGGAGGTGTGCCCGGTCATGTACTCGCCCGCCGACTTGCCCTCGAGGACGCGCGCGGCCCCCGCGAAGAAGCGCAGCTGGTCGACCATCGGGGGAACCTCCTCCGACGCCGTCAGCGCGTGCGGCTTGCCGGTGTTCTCGGCCTCGAGGCGGACGAACTCGTCGGCCCGGGCCTCGATGGCGTCGGCGAACTTGAGCAGGGCCTGCTGCCGCTCGCTCGGCGTTGCCTCCCCCCAGGTCCCGAAGGCCTTGGCCGCCGACGCGTAGGCGCGGTCGACGTCGGCCGCGGAACTGACCGGGGCCTTGGCGACGACGGTTGCCGTCGCCGGGTTGACGATGTCGATCATGGTGTCGGCGTCGCTGTCGACGTACTGGCCACCGATGAAGTTGCGGAGCTGGCGAACCTCGGAAGTCATGCGCGCACTCTAACCACGAAACCTCCTGATTCGGAATAGATCGGTGGGGCGAATCTTCGGAATCAGTAGTTGACCGCCTTGCCAAGCGCGCGTTTCACCCGTCAAGATCACCCCATGCCGACGAAAACGAGCGCCCGGGATAGTGCGCCAGAGCGCCCGTCCGCCGCCCGGGACGCCCGCGCCGGCGGGAACGGTCGCGCCGGGAAGTCGCCGCACCTCGACGCCGTCTCCAAGGCCATCATCGAGCAGCTGCAGCACGACGGACGCAAGTCCTACGCATCGATCGCGGCCGAGGTCGGCCTCTCCGAAGCCGCAGTACGGCAGCGGGTCCAACGACTCCTCGATGCCGAGATCATGCAGATCGTCGCGGTGACCGACCCGCTCCAGGTGGGCTTCCTCCGCTCCGCGATGATCGGCCTGCGGGTGTCCGGGGACATGACGCAGGTCGCCGACGCCCTGACGGCGATGGAGGAGGTCGACTACGTCGTCACCACCGCGGGCAGCTTCGACATCCTTGCCGAGGTCGTCTGTGAGGACGACGACCACCTTCTGGACCTGCTGACCAAACGGATCCGGGTCCTTCCGAACGTCACCGCCACGGAGACGTTCGTCTACCTGAAGCTGAACAAGCAGCTCTACAACTGGGGTACACGATGACACTCAACCCGAACGACGTCTGGGAGCCCTCCTCGGACCAGCGCACGCCTGCGGGCACGCTCCTCTCCGAGGCGGCCCGTGACCACCTGTGGATGCACTTCACGCGCCACTCCGTGTTCGAGGAGCCCGGCTCCGGCGGGCTCGGTCACGCGGTCCCCATCATCACCAGGGGTCAGGGGTGGAAGGTCTGGGACGACCGCGGCAACGAGTACATCGACGGCCTGGCCGGCCTCTTCGTCGTCCAGGTCGGCCACGGTCGTGACGAGCTGGCCGAGGCCGCGGCCAAGCAGGCGCGCGAGCTGGCGTTCTTCCCGCTCTGGTCGTACGCCCACCCCAAGGCCATCGAGCTGGCCGAGCGCCTGGCCGGCTACGCCCCCGGCGACCTCAACCGGGTGTTCTTCACGACGGGCGGCGGAGAGGCCGTCGAGTCGGCGTGGAAGCTGGCCAAGCAGTACTTCAAGCTGACCGGCAAGCCGACCAAGCACAAGGTCATCTCGCGGTCGGTGGCCTACCACGGCACACCGCAGGGCGCGCTCTCGATCACGGGCATCCCGGGCGCCAAGGAGATGTTCGAGCCTCTCGTCCCGGGCGCGTTCAAGGTGCCGAACACCAACATGTACCGGGCGCCCGAGCACCTGCGCGACGATGAGAAGGCCTTCGGCCGGTGGGCTGCGGACCGGATCGCCGAGGCCATCGAGTTCGAGGGACCGGACACCGTCGCGGCGGTGTTCCTCGAGCCGGTGCAGAACTCTGGTGGCTGCTTCCCGCCCCCGGACGGGTACTTCGAGCGGGTCCGGGAGATCTGCGACGAGTACGACGTCCTGCTCGTCGCGGACGAGGTCATCACCTCGTTCGGGCGCATCGGGTCGATGTTCGCGTCGATCGACTTCGGGTTCCAGCCCGACATCATCACCTGCGCCAAGGGGATGACGAGCGGCTACTCCCCCATCGGCGCGATGATCGCGAGCGACCGCCTCTTCGAGCCGTTCAAGAAGGGGACCACGTACTTCCCGCACGGCTACACCTTCGGTGGCCACCCGGTCTCGGCCGCCGTGGCTCTGGCCAACCTCGACATCTTCGAGCGCGAGGGCCTGAACGCCCACGTCAAGTCCCAGGCGCCGGCGTTCAAGGCGACGCTCGACCGGCTGCTCGACCTCCCGCTCGTCGGCGACGTCCGTGGGGCCGGGTTCTTCTACGGGATCGAGCTCGTCAAGGACAAGGAGACGCGCGAGACCTTCGACGAGGCGGAGTCCGAGCGCCTGCTGCGTGGCTTCCTGTCCAAGGCCCTCTTCGATGCGGGGCTGTACTGCCGCGCCGACGACCGCGGGGACCCGGTGATCCAGATCGCGCCGCCCCTCATCATCGGGCAGGAGCAGTTCGACGACATCGAGTCGCGGCTGCGTGGTGTCCTCACGGAGGCCGAGAACCACCTCTGACGTCCCCGATGGAGTGAAAAACTTCTGGCCGTATGCCGCTGGGCTTGCTCCCAGCCCGACGCTGAGGCCCGCTCCGCCTGGGTCGGGCGAGCCGATGGACTGACATGAGCTGCTTCGGTCCGACCGCGCTACGCATGATCAGGCGGTTCGGGCAGATGTGGTGGCAGTCCGTCGGCGCCCCCCGATCCTGGCCCCGCCGGCGTCGATGACGTAGCCAGGCTCGAATGCAACGTCGTCCCGGCACCCGAAAGCCGTTCTTTCGATCGTGGGAGCGATGTCACGTGCGGTCGGAACCCTTGCGGGTAGGACAGTCGTTGTAGGCCCGAACGACTGATCACTGACTGCCATCGCCGAACACAGGAGTTGTCATGGGTTTCCTCGACCGTCTGCTGGGCCGGGAGTCCCAGCCGCACAGGCGCCAGCAGTGGGGTGCGCCCGCACCGAGTGGACAGTCGTACGACGTCCCACCGCCGCGCGGTGGCGCCTCGAGCGAGGACGAGCGGGCCATCGCCCGCTACCGCTACCTCCTGCGGACCGCACCGCCGGAGGACATCGAGAAGGTGCACGCCGAGGCCTTCGCCCAGCTCTCGCCGGAGCAGCGGCAGATGGTGCTCCAGCGGCTGACCGAGGACCTGCCCGAGTCGGAGCGTCCCCGCACCGACCAGCCGGCCGACCTCGCCCGCAGCGCGACCCGGGCCGAGATGCGCCAGCCCGGCTACTTGCAGGGCGCCTTCGGTGGCGGCCGCGGCGGGATGGGCATGGGCGGGATGTTCGCCGGATCGATGCTCGGGACGATTGCCGGCTTCGTCGTCGGCTCGGCCATCGCCGACGCCATGCTCGGTGGCTACGAGTCCTCGCCCGAGGCGGCCGACGCCGGTGACGCCGGTGGAGACGCGGGTGGCGACGCGGGTGGCGACGCGGGTGGCGACGCGGGTGGTGGGGATGCCGGCGGCGACCTGGGCGGAGCAGATGCCGGCGGCGACTTCGGCGGCCTCGGTGACTTCGGTGGCGGCGACTTCGGCGGCTTCGGCGACTTCTGACCAAGCCCCCCGGCAGCTCCCCCGGGGACCTCACCCCGCAACACACCCGCCTATCGACTGCTCGGGCCGGCTGCAGCACGGGCAACCAGTCGATGAGCGGGTGTGTTGCCGGTGGAGGTGGAGTGGCGTCGGCGGTCTGGAGACGGGTCAGACGCCGGCGACATGGAAGAGACCAGCGATGGCGATGATGACCGGCACCGAGGCGAAGGTGCTGACGAAGATTGCGTCGCGGGCCAGGTTGACCTCGCGTCGGTACTTCACGGCATAGGTGAAGATGTTCTGTGCCGTCGGCAGCGCCGCGGTGACCACCACGGCGAACAGCGGCTGCCCCTGCAGTCCCAGGGCCGATCCGATGCCGAGGGCGATGGCCGGCATGACGAGGATCTTCAGGCCGACGATGCTCCACACGTGCGGTGCCGATGCGCCGGCCGCCGGACGCGGGCCGCGCCGCAGCGAAATCCCGAAGGCGACGAGCATCGAGGGCACCGCCATGTTGCCGAGCAGCTCGATGGGATCGGCCACGACCCGCGGCAGGGTCACGTCCAGGACCGCGATGAGCAGTCCCGCCATCGCACCGATGGTGATCGGGTTGCTGAACATCCGCCGCACGCTGCGCAGTAGCGTCGGACGTTCGCCGCGGGCATCGCTGTCGAAGAGTGCCATGTAGACAGGTGTGATGATGAGCAGCTGCATGAGCAGGGTCGGCGCCACCCAGGCGACATCACCGAGGACGTAGAGCGCGATGGGGATGCCCAGGTTGCCGGCGTTGACATAGCCGGCGGACAGGCTGCCGATGAGCCGCGATCCCATTCCGGAGTCCGGCCAGCGGAGTCGCGCCAGCAGCAGGTAGAGGCCCACGATGACGATGAAGCTCGACAGCGAGGTGAGCAGGTTGCGCGACAGGACCGCATCGAGCGGTGTGCGCTGCATGACGGTGAGCAGCAGTGCCGGCGACGCCACGTAGAACGCGAGCCGCGACAGGTTGACCTGGGCCGAGTCGTCGAGGATACGCAGGTGCGCGAGGAGCCAGCCCGCTGCGACGATGACGGCGATCGTCGCGAAACCCTCGAGCACACCGAGCACGGGGCGATCCTGTCAGGTCCGCTGCCCCGCTCTCCGGGATGTCCGACCCACGACCGACGTCGGCCTTCAGTTCACAGTTACCACCTCGAGGTCACCCTCGGCGAAGCGCTTGCGGAGCAGCTTCTTGTCGAACTTGCCGACACTGGTCTTGGGCACCTCCTCGATGACGGCCCAGCGCTCGGGGACCTGCCAGTGCGCCACCTTGCCCTCGAGGAAGGCACGCAGATCGGCCACCGTCGTGGACGTGCCCGGCTTGAGGACGACCGACGCAAGCGGCCGTTCACCCCAGCGCTCGTCGGGGACGCCGACGACCGAGGCCTCCAGCACGTCCGGGTGCGCCATCACGGCGTTCTCCAGGTCGACCGAGCTGATCCATTCGCCGCCCGACTTGATGACGTCCTTGGCCCGGTCCGTCAGCGTGAGGTAACCGTTGGGCGAGAGTCGTCCGACATCGCCGGTGCGCAACCACCCGTCGTCGAACTTCGCGGCGGCCTCGGCCAGGTCGGTCGCCGTCTCCGCGCCGTTGGCGTAGTAGCGCTCGGTGATCCAGGGCCCACGGACCTCGAGCTCACCGACCGACTCGCCGTCCGACGGGACGATGCTGCCGTCGGGGCCGACCAACCGGCCTTCCACACCGTAGAGCAGCCGGCCCTGGCTCGACTTGTAGTGCCAGTACTCCTCGGTCCCCGGCTCGACGCCTTGTGGCGGGAGAGCGAGTGAGCCGACCGGGGACATCTCGGTCATGCCCCAGCCATGCACGATGTCGATGTCGTAGCGGTCGGCGAACGCCCGGATCAGGGCCGGCGGCGCCGCGGATCCCCCGACCATGAGCATCCGACAGCTCGACACGTCCGCACCGTGCTCGTCGAGGTGGTGCAGCAGGTCGTTCCAGATCGTCGGCACGCCGGCGCCACCCGTGACGCGTTCGGCCTCGATCATCGCGGCCAGCGGCTCGGCCTGGAGGAACCGGTCCGGCATGACGAGCGTGGCTCCGGTGATCATGGAGCAGTAGGGGAAGCCCCAGGCGTTGGCGTGGAAGAGCGGCACGACGATGAGGAGCCGGTCCTTCGACGAGATGCCGAGGGTCCCGGCCACGCCCATGCTGTGCAGCACATTGCCACGGTGGGAGTACGCAACGCCCTTGGGGTTACCGGTGGTTCCGGAGGTGTAGCACATCGATGACGCGTCCGTCTCCTCGAGGTGCTCCGGCCAGTCGAACGTCGTCGGCTGGTCTGCGAGGAGGGTCGCGTAGTCATGGACCGCCTCCACATGCGGAGGCGACGCCAGCGCCCCACGGGTCGCGTCGTCGACCGGACCGCTGACGATGACGTGCCGCACCGCTGGGAGGTGCTCGACCAGCTTGGCGAACGGAGCGGCCAAGGTGTTGTCCACGATGACGACCTCGCTGCCACCGTGACGAGCGACGTAGACGAGCTGCTCGGGGTACAGCCGGATGTTGAGGGCGTGGAGCACGGCGCCCATGGACGGCACCGCGAGGTAGGCGGTGAGGTGCTCCGCGTTGTTCCACATGAACGTGCCCACCCGCTGGTCCCCGGTGATCCCGAGTCCGCGAAGCGCATGGGCGAGCTGGGCTGCCTGCCGGCCGACCTCGCGATAGGACATCCGGCGCGGTCCCTCGGCCGTCCACGTGACGACCTCACTGTCGGCGTGGATCGTCGTGCCGTGGCGCAGCAGGGACGAGATGAGCAGGGGCGTCGCCTGCATCGTGCTCTTCATGACGGCAGCGTGCCACGGTTGGTGGCCTTGCGCACCAGATCGCGGGTTCGCCGTGGGGCACGATGGCGACATGGAGATCGAGTCCCTCGACGCCCTCGACGACCACCTCGCGGATGGCGGCACCCTGCGCGGCCTCCGCCTCCAGAACCTCGACCTCAGCGACTACGCCGTCCCCCTCGCCGCACACGCCGCGCACGGTGATCTCACAGGTCTCGTCGTCCTCGGCGGAGTCGTGCCGACCGACGTCAACGAGATCCTCCACCGGGGCGGCGCCATCGTCTTTCCCCAGGTGGGCGGTGCTCCGATCGACCCGTGGCGCGGCCTGTACTACCCCGAGGACCTTTACGAGGGGCTCGAGCACGGCTACCAGACGACCCCGGATGCGCGCGCCTACGCGTGGTCGATCGACGGGCGCCTGCGCACCGACGCCTACACGACGCTGATCCGTGCCATCCACGACGACTCCGTGACTGACGGGCTGGACGAGTTCGTCCAGGGGCGCTCGGCCGTGGGCGTGATGGGAGGCCATGCGATCCTCCGTGGCACCCCGGCGTACGTCGAGGCGGCCGAGCTGGGTCGGCACCTCGCCGCGGCCGGACACGTCGTCGTCACGGGCGGCGGGCCCGGGGCCATGGAGGCGGCCAACCTCGGGGCGTTCGTCCCGGACCGCGATGCCCTGGCTGACGCCTTGGCACATCTGGCCAGCGTGCCGTTCTTCCGACCCGACATCACCACGTGGGCACAGGTGGCAATGCAGGTGCGTCGGCGCATCCTCGGCGAGGAGCTGCTCCCGACCCCAGAAACCCTGGGGCCGTGCGCCACGTCCCTGGGGATCCCGACGTGGTTCTACGGGCACGAGCCACCCAACGTCTTCTGCGACGTCGTGGCGAAGTACTTCTCCAATGCCATCCGGGAGGACGGCATCCTCGCGCGCAGCAACGGCGGGGTGGTCGTCCTGACCGGTGCGGCAGGGACGGTGCAGGAGATCTTCCAGGCAGTGACGCCCCTCTACTACGCGCCCGACGACAGGCCGCTCGCCCCGCTCATCCTCGTCGGCCGCAGGCACTGGACGGAGACGGTGCCGGTCTGGCCCGCCCTTGGGCAGCTGGCCGCCGGGCGGCGGATGGCGACAGTCCTGCACCTCGTCGACACCCTCGAGGAGGCGCTCGCTCTCCTGCCGCTTCCGGCCCAGTGACGCCCCCTCCGATTACGACGGCGGCCGCCTGAGTACTACGATCCGTCGTATCTGCTGTCGACCCAGGGTGAAGACATGACCGAACCGCACCGACCCCATCGCATTCTCGTGGCGGGAGGTGGCATCACCGGTCTGGTTGCCGCGCGCCGCCTCGCCCAGGCCGGTCACGAGGTCACTGTGGTCGAGCAGGCGGGCCGGCTGGGTGGCCAGGTCCACACGATGCGCCTCGGGTCCCGGTGGGTCGATGTCGGCGCGGAGGCCCTGCACCTCGGGGCGCCCCCGGGCCGGCGCCTGGTCGAGGAGCTCGGGCTCGTCGACACCGTGGTCGGCAGCCGTCCGGGCCAGAGCTGGCTCTGGACCGGCCGCGGCTTGCGCGCCCTCCCGGCCGGCTTCACCCCCTCCGGCCCGACCCGGTTGCGCCCGGTGGCGACGAGCGGGGTCATGTCCGTGCGAGGCCTGAGCCGAGCCGGCCTCGAGCCCATCGTCGCGCGGGTGCGCCCAGCGCTGGCGCCGGACGAGGACGTCTCAGTCGGCGAGTTCGTCTCCGGCAGGTTCGGGTCCGAGGTGACGCAGCGCTTCATCGACCCACTCCTGGGCAGCCTCCACGCCGGCGACGTGCACCGACTCAGCCTCCGCGCCTGCGCGCCCGGCCTGGTGGATGCCGCCACCCATCGCAGGTCCCTCGTACGTCGGCGCCCCATGCCGTCTGCTCCTTCCGCTCACCGGGGATCCCCGCCGGCGCTGCCCATGTTCGCCACGTGGCCGGAGGGTCTGCGCACCCTCACCGACGCCCTGCTGACAGACGTCCCGGTCACCGTGCGCCTCGGCTCGCGGGTCCGACGACTGACGGTGACGCCGGCCGGCTACACCGTTGAGGTCAGCGACGCCACCGGAACCGCTGAACAGCTCAGTGTCGACGCCGTCGTCCTGGCCCTCCCCGCAGGCGCCGCGGCGCCACTCATCGCGCACCACAGCCCGCGCGCGGCGGGGATCCTCGAGGACGTCGAAGTCGCCAAGGTCGCGACCGTCGTGCTCGGCTTCGACCGGGCCGCGACGAAGCCCCTCCGGGCCTTCGGGGGCACCGGGGTGCTCCTGCCCTCGACGTCGGGAATGGTGCTCAAGGCAGCCACTCACCTTTCGCGCAAGTGGCCGCAGTTCGCCGAGGACCACTCGTGCCTGGTCCGGTTGTCGGCAGGGCGGAGCGGTGACGACCGCCTCGAGGAGCTGACGGATGACGAGCTCGTCCGGCAGCTGGTTGCTGAGTACCGCACCGTGACCGGCCTCGACGCGCCGGCCGAGGTGCTTCACGTCCAGCGCTGGTCCGATGGGCTCCCCCAGCTTCGGGTGGGTCACCAGGCACGACTCGCCACGCTGCGCGAGGAACTCGCACACGCGTTGCCCCGTGTCGTCGTGGCCGGATCCGCCTACGAGGGACTCGGCCTCGCCTCCTGCATCGCCTCCGGCGACGCGGCGGCCGCCGCCGTATCGGCCGAGCTCACTCGATCCGCCACGAGACAGGAGGTCGGCGCATGACCGCCGTCACCGAACGCACCGCCGTACGCCGCCTGCGCCACGCCCCTGAGGAACGCCCGATGATCGTCATCTGGGAGGTGACCCGGGCCTGCGCGCTCGTCTGCCTCCACTGCCGGGCCGACGCGCAGCACCGCCGCAACCCGCACGAGCTCACGACGGGGCAGGGACGGGCACTCCTCGACGACATCGCCGCCTTCGGCAAGCCGTACCCCATCGTCGTGCTCACGGGCGGCGACCCGTTCGAGCGGCCCGACCTGGCCGATCTGGTGCGCCACGGCGCCTCCCTCGGCCTGCACATGGCGCTGTCTCCGTCAGTCACGCCACGGCTGACCAGAGAGGTCCTCACCGAGCTGCACGATGCCGGGGCCGGCGCACTCTCGCTATCCCTCGACGGCGCCCAGGCGACGACCCACGATGCCTTCCGGGGGGTCCCGGGTGTCTTCGACGCGACGCTGCGGGCGGCCCAGGAGGTCCGCGACACCGGCTTCCGGCTGCAGATCAACTCCACCGTCACCCGGGCCAACGTGCACGAGCTGCCCGACCTGCTGCGTATGGTCATCGACCTCGGAGCGTCACTGTGGAGCGTCTTCTTCCTCGTCCCGACCGGCCGCGGGGAGCTGCTCCAGCCCCTTGCACCCC
This sequence comes from uncultured Actinomycetota bacterium, assembly GCA_963754395.1. Lineage (GTDB taxonomy): Bacteria > Actinomycetota > Actinomycetes > Actinomycetales > Dermatophilaceae > Intrasporangium. The sequence continues at coordinate 206,592 of CAVWGJ010000020.1, forward strand.
AGCAGGTCGAGGACGTGCTCAACTGGCTGCACGACGTCTCGGACCTCATGGCCATCAAGACCACCGAGGCCCCCCACTACCGCCGGGTCGCCATCCAGCGCGCCCGAGCCCGCGTCGAGGGCGCCCCCAGCAGGGCACCCGCCGTGGGAGAACTCCACCAGCAGCTCACCGACGCCGTGGCCGAGCTGCGAGCCCAGCGGCATACGCAAACTCGTCGCCCCAGGCCACCGATCGAGGTCAACTCCGGCAGGGGCTTCGCGTTCATCGACCACCTGGGCGAGGTCTACCCCAGCGGCTTCCTCCCCCACCAGTGCGGCAACGTCAAGGACGCGGGCTTCCGCGAGCTCTACCGCACGAGCCCGCTGCTGCGCTCGCTGCGGGACCCCGCGCAGTTCCACGGCAAGTGCGGGGTGTGCGAGTTCCGGGACGTGTGCGGAGGCAGCCGGTCCCACGCGTACGCCGTGACGGGCGACCTGCTCGCGTCAGACCCGACCTGCGTCTACATCCCCCCGTCGCAGCCGCCCGGGGCAGCGCCACAGGGCTGAGTCAGCTCCCTCGAAGCACCGGGCCGAGTCGCTCGAGCACGCTCGCGTCCTCGATCGTCGCCGGGACCGCGGGTGAGCCGCCGTCGGCGATCTCGCGCATCGTCTTGCGCAGGATCTTGCCCGACCTCGTCTTGGGGAGGCCGGGGACGATGTCGACCTGGTGCAGCGCGGCCACGGCGCCCACCTCGCCGCGAACCCGCGCAACGAGCTCCCTGCGGATCCGCTCGCCCTCGGCCTCGCCGTCGATCCCGGCCTTGAGCACGACGAGCGCCCGGGGCACCTGCCCCTTCAGCTCGTCGTGCACGCCGATGACGGCACACTCCGCCACGGCCTCGTGCCCGGCGAGGGCCGCCTCGATGGACCCCGTCGACAAGCGGTGTCCCGCGACGTTGAGGACGTCATCGGTCCGCCCCATGACGAAGAGGTAACCGTCCTCGTCGATGTAGCCGCCGTCCCCGGTGAGGTAGTAGCCCGGATAGGCCGCGAGGTAGGACGAGACGTAGCGCTCGTCGTCCTGCCACAGCGTCGGCAGCGTGCCGGGCGGCATGGGCAGCTTGATGCAGATCGAGCCCTCCCTGCCGGCCGGGAGCTGGGCCCCCTCACCGTCGAGGACCTGCACGTCATACCCGGGCACGCGACGGTGGGCGAGCCCGGCTTGATCGGCAGCAGCTCGATGCCCTTGGGGTTGCAGGCGATCGGCCAGCCGGTCTCGGTCTGCCACCAGTTGTCGATGACTGGCACACCGAGGGCCGCCGACGCCCACTCGTACGTGTCCGGGTCGAGCCGCTCGCCCGCGAGGTAGAGGGTGCGGAAGGAGGACAGGTCGTAGTCCTTGACGAGCGACGCCGTCGAGTCCTCCTTCTTGATGGCGCGGAACGCCGTCGGCGCCGTGAACAGGCAGACCGCTCCGTACTCGGAGATGACGCGCCAGAAGGCTCCGGCGTCCGGCGTCCCGATCGGCTTGCCCTCGTAGAGCACCGTCGTCGCCCCGGTCAGCAACGGCCCGTAGACGATGTACGAGTGGCCGACGACCCAGCCGACGTCGCTCGCGGTGAACATCGTCTCGCCGGGCTGGACGTCGTAGAGGTTGGCCATCGACCAGCGCAGCGCGACGGCGTTGCCGCCGCTGTCGCGGTAGATGCCCTTGGGCTTCCCGGTCGTGCCCGACGTGTAGAGGATGTAGAGCGGGTCGGTGGCGGCGACCGTGACCGGATCCGCCCCCGCTTGGGCCGCCGCGCCGGACTCGAACTCCTCCCAGTCGATGTCGCGCTCCCCCAGCTCGGCCCGCTCCTGCGGGCGCTGGAGGATGACGCACGCCTCCGGCTTGTGCTCCGAGCGGTGGATCGCCTCGTCGAGGAACGGCTTGTACTTCACGACACGCGACGGCTCGATGCCGCACGATGCCGACAGGACCACCTTGGGGGCCGCGTCGTCGATGCGGGCCGCGAGCTCCTGCGGGGCGAACCCGCCGAAGACGACGGAGTGCACGGCGCCGATCCGCGCGCAGGCCAGCATGGCGATGACCGCCTCCGGCACCATCGGCATGTAGATGACGACGCGGTCGCCCTTCTCGACACCGAGACCCCGCAGGCCGCCGGCCACGGCGCGCACCCGAGCCAGCAGAGCGGCATACGTGATCGTCTCCTTGGTGCCGGTCACCGGGGAGTCGTAGCGGATGGCGGGCTGGTCGCCGCGCCCGGCGGCGACATGTCGGTCGACCGCGTTGTGGCAGACGTTGAGCTCGCCGTCGGGGTACCAGCGGTAGAAGGGTGGGTTGTCCGCGTCGAGGATGCGCGTCGGCGGGGTGACCCAGTCGATGAGTCCGGCGGCCTCCGCCCAGAAGGCGTCGGGGTCGCCCAGGCTCGCTTCGTACGTGGTGCGGTAGGTCGAGGGGTATGCCGCTGGGCTCGCTCCGTCGCTCATGTTCCCACCCTGCCCGGTCGGGAGTGACGGGGCCAGTCCCGAATGCGTCACACGAGCCGAGTGGTCAGATCGCGTCGGCGAGCGGGGTTTCCGTCCTGACGCGCCGTTTCGCGATGGACATCGACATGGCGGCGGCCGCGAAACAGAGGGCGCCAGCGACGTACCAGGCCGCGGTGTAGGCACCGAGGTGGTCGCGGATGAGACCGGCACCCGTGGCCGCGATCGCGGCACCTATCTGGTGCGAGGCGAAGACCCAGCCGAAGACGATCGGGGCCCGGTCGCCGAAGGCCTGGCGGCAGAGGGCGATGGTCGGTGGCACCGTGGCGACCCAGTCGAGCCCGTAGAAGATGATGAAGGCGAGCATGTTGACGTGCAGGTCGTCGCTGAAGAGCGAGGGCAGGAGCAGCAGTGAGGCTCCCCGGAGGGTGTAGTACACGCCGAGCAGGACCCGTGGGTCGACGCGGTCGGTGAGCCACCCGGAGAACACCGTTCCGGCGATGTCGAAAATACCGACCAGAGCGAGCAGCCCGGCCGCCGTCGTCAGCGGCATGCCGTGGTCATGGGCGGCCGGGATGAAGTGCGTGCCGACGAGCCCGTTCGTCGAGATGCCGCAGATGGCGAAGCCGCCGGCCAGCAGCCAGAAGACTTTGGTGCGCGCTGCGTCGGTGAGCGCCTCGAGCGCGAGCCGCACCGCTCGGCCGTCGGGGCGCTCCGGGCGGGCGGTCGGTGTGCCGGCCGGGGCGCCGTAGGCGGTGATCCCCAGGTCGCTCGGGTGGTCGTGCAGGCGCCACAGGACGAGCGGCACGACGACGAGGGCCATGACGCCGGTCGCGAGCGCGGCGGAGCGCCAGCCGTTGTGCTCGGCGAGCCAGGCGAGCACCGGCAGGAAGACGAGCTGGCCGGTCGCCCCGGCGGCGGTGAGCAGGCCGGTCACGAGTCCTCGGGCCTTGACGAACCACCGGCCGGTCACCGTCGCGACGAGGGCCATCGCCATGGCGCCCGTGCCCAGGCCGACGAGCAGACCCCAGGACAGGACGAGCTGCCACGAGGCCGTCATCCAGATGGGCAGCAACGAGCCGACGCTGACGAGGACCAGGGCGCCGGCGACGACGCGCTGGACGCCCAGCCGCTCCATCAGGGCGGCCGAGAAGGGAGCGACCAGCCCGTAGAGCACGAGGTTGACCGAGACGGCTCCGCCGATGACCCCCATCGGCCAGCCGAACTCGTCGTGGAGCGGATACATCATGACGCCCGGTGTCGAGCGGAAGCCGGCAGCACCGATGATCGTCAGGAAGGTCGCTCCGGCCACCCACCATGCCGGGTGCACGCGGGCGCTCGATCGCGCTGGTCGACGGCTCGGCTCGTCTGGCCGGAGTCGCTCCGGCGTCTGGTCGGTGATGCTCACGGTCACACTTTCCGGGACGATGACCCCCCGGAACGAGTGGCCCGGAGGACATCATGTGCAAGAATCTGGCCATGAGCGTCCGCGTCCCGCGATCCGGGACGGCCCCCCACCTCGTCGTCGTGCTCGCCCTCGACACCGTCATCGCCTTCGAGCTCGGGCTCGCACACCGCTTCCTCGCCGCATCATCGCTCGATCCGGGGTGGCCGGGACCCAGGACCGCGGGCGCCGCCACCCTACGACGTCCGGATGGTCACCCTCGACGACGGGCCGGTCATGACCTCGGCGGGCTACGCCGCCCAGCCGGCTCACCCGAGCTCGCTCCTCGCCGAGGCGGACACAATCGTCGTGCCCGGCATCAACGGCCCCATCGTCGAGACGGGCGTGCTTCCCGAGGCCCTCCGCCGGCTCGCCGCGACCGCGCGACCGGACGCCCGCTGGGTCTCGATCTGCACCGGCGCCTTCGTCCTCGCCGGCCTGGGCCTGCTTCGGGGCCGCGTCGCAACGACCCACTGGTGCCACGTCGACGCGTTCACCCGGCACTTCCCCGACGTGCCGCTCAACCCCGACGTGCTCTACGTCGACCACGGCGACGTGCTCACGTCGGCGGGCAACGCGGCCGGCATCGACCTGCTCCTGCACATCGTCCGCTCCGACTTGGGCGCCGAGGCCGCCAACCGAGTCGCCCGCGGCGCCGTCGTCGCGCCCTGGCGGGCGGGTGGGCAGGCGCAGTTCATCGACCGGCCCATCCCCGAGGAGACCGACGCGGGGACGGGTCCGGCCCGCATCTGGGCCCTCGAGCACCTCGCCGAGCCGATCGGCCTGGCCGACCTGGCTGGCCAGTGCGGCATGTCGGTGCGGACCTTCACTCAGGCGCTTCCGCGAGGAGACGGGCGAGACCGCCGGCGCGTGGCTCGCCCGGGCCCGCGTCGACCGCGCACGGCATCTGCTCGAGTCCACCGACCTGTCCGTGGACCGGATCGCCGCCGAGTCGGGCTTCGGGACGGGTGCGTCGCTGCGCCAGCACCTCTCGGCCTCGGTCGGACTCTCGCCGCTCGCCTACCGCCGGACCTTCCGCGTCGAGGCCGACTCCGCCTGACCTCGGCGCGCGCCAGCCGAGGCCGCGCCGGTTTCCTGACCGCGCGCGGGATGCATCACGCGCGCAACGGGTTGGCCCGCGCGGAGTTCGTCACCCCGCGCGTCGTCACGCGGTCGACGCCGCCAGCTGGCCGCACGCCCCGTCGATGTCCTGCCCTCGCGTGTCCCGGATCGTCGTCGGCACCCCATGGGCGCGCAGCCGCTCGACGAAGTTCTGCTCGACCCCGGCCCGGCTCGCCGTCCACTTCGATCCGGGTGTGGGGTTCAACGGGATGGGGTTGACGTGCACCCAGCCCCTTCCGCGCCGGTTGAGCTTCTCCCCCAGCAGGTCGGCCCGCCAGCCCTGGTCGTTGATGTCCCGGATCAGGGCGTACTCGATGGACACGCGCCGGCCGGTCGTCTCGTAGTAGCGGTGCGCCGCGTCGATGGCCTCGTCGACCTTCCACCGCGTGTTGATCGGCACCAGCTCGTCACGCAGCTCGTCGTCGGGTGCATGGAGCGACAGGGCCAGCGTCACCGGAATGCCCTCCGCGGCCAGCTTGTCGATGCCCGGGACGAGCCCAACGGTCGACATGGTGATGCCTCGGGCAGACATACCGAGCCCGTCCGGCGCCGGGTCGGTCAGGCGGCGGATCGCGCCGATCGCCGCCTTGTAGTTGGCGAGCGCCTCGCCCATCCCCATGAAGACGACATTGCTCACTCTCAACGGGTGCTCGCGGTCCGCGTCCCCACCACCGGCCAGCTCGCCAAGCTGCAACGCCCGAGCGGCCCAGACGACCTGCTCGACGATCTCGGCGGCGGACAGGTTGCGAGTCAGCCCGGCCTGCCCGGTCGCGCAGAACGGGCAGTTCATCCCGCATCCGGCCTGGCTGGAGATGCAGATCGTGACCCGGTTCGGGTAGCGCATGAGGACCGACTCGACGATCGCCCCGTCGTGCAGGCGCCAGGCGTACTTCATCGTCTGGCCGTCGTCCGCTTGCCGTCGCACGATCGGCGTGAGCAGCGTCGGCAGGAGGTCGGCGACGAGCTCGGCGCGGACCGCCTTGGGCAGGTCGGTCATCGCGTCCGGGTCGTCGACGAGCCGCTCGAAATAGTGCGTCGAGAGCTGCTTGGCGCGGAAGCCCTTGTGCCCGAGGGCTTCAACCGCCTCCTTGCGCTCCGCCGGGGTGAAGTCGGCGAGGTGGCGTGGCGGCTTCCCGCGGCGCGGGGCCCGGAAGGTCAGCTGCCCCGGCACGGGACGGGCGGTCGTCGGCTCGGGCAGCGACACGGGGGTCTCAGTCATAACCGGACCATTGTCTCAGGCGGAGTCAAAACCGAGGCCGTATGCCGCTGGGCCGCCTCCTCGTCGAGTGTGCAGTCCGCGCCGCCCGGGAGTTCCCTCCTCGTCGAGTGTGCAGTCCGCGCCGCCCGGGAGTTACCTCCTCGTCGAATGTGCAGTACGCGCCCCCCGACGGCAGACACGAAGTGCACACTCGACCAAGGGGAAGTCGCCACGAGAAGCCAGCCCAGCGGCATACGGCAGGGTGACTGGCCCGTCAGGCCGCTTGCTCGGCGAGCAGGCTGAGCACGGCCCACACAATGGGGACCACGACGATGAGGGAGTCGAGGCGGTCCATGATCCCGCCGTGGCCGGGCAGGACGTTGGACATGTCCTTGATGCCGAGGTCGCGCTTGATGAGGGACTCCATGAGGTCGCCGATCGTCGCGGCAATGGCCACGGTGACACCGAGCGGGATGCCGATCCACCACGGGTGGTCGAGGAAGAAGTGCACGGTCAGGGAGCCGGCGATGATGCACAGGACCACGGATCCGCCGAAGCCCTCCCAGGACTTCTTCGGGCTGATCGTCGGCGCCATCGGGTGCTTGCCCAGCCAGACTCCCGCCGCATACCCACCGATGTCACTGCAGACGGCGGTGATGAGGAAGACGAACATCCGGCCGACGCCGTCGGGGGCGGCCAGCAGGAGTACGGCGAAGCCGACGAGGAGCGGCGGATAGGTCGAGATGAAGATCCCGCCGAGGACGTCACGGCCGGCACCGTCGAGGCGGCCGCTGCCCCGCCACAGCACGATGACGGCGCAGGTGAGGACCCACGCGGTGACCAGGCCAGCCGGCCCGTGGACATAGGCTGCCCACGTCATTCCGACCATGCCTGCGACGGCGGGCACGAGCGGCGCGCGAACGGCGACGTTGCGCAGCGCCCGCTGCAGCTCCCACATGCCGATGGCGACGGCGACCGCCATGACGACGAGGAAGGACTCCTTCCTGACGAGCAGCGTCGTGATGATGACGATGCCGAGCACGACACCGACGCCGATGGCGGCCTTGAGGTCTCGCCCGGCTCGGGAGACCGGTTGCACAGGCGGCTCTGGCGGCACTGGTGGATCGGGCACGGCGGCGGTGGGTGGCATGGTCATGGACACGTGGTCTGCCTCTGGGCCTCACCGGCCTCAGACGTCGCGCAGCTCGGACTCCTTGTGCTTGACGAGGGTGTCGATGAGGTCGGTGTGCTTCTTGGTGAGCGCCTCGAGCTCCTTCTCCGCACGAGTGCCCTCGTCCTCGCCCACCTCGCCGTCCTTGACCAGCCGGTCGATGTCGGTCTTGGCCTTGCGGCGGATGTTGCGGACCGAGACGCGGCCCTCCTCGGCCTTGTGGTGGGCCAGCTTGATGTACTCCTTGCGCCGCTCCTCGGTCAGCTCGGGCATGATGCAGCGGATCAGGTGACCGTCGCTGGCCGGGTTGACGCCGAGGTCGGAGTCCCGGATGGCCTTCTCGATCGCGTGCAGGGCCGACTTGTCGAATGGGATGACCAGGATCGTGCGCGGCTCCGGGTTCTGGAAGGACGCGAGCTGCTGCAGCGGCGTCGGCGCCCCGTAGTAGTCCACGAGGAGCTTGTTGAACAGGCCGGGGTTGGCGCGACCGGTCCGGATGCCCGCGAAGTCCTCCTTGAGGACCTCGATGGCCTTGTCCATCTTCTCCTCGGCCTCGAACATCGTCTCGTCGATCATGTCTCTCGCTTCCTCGTCATCGTCATCGTCACCGTCCGGGTCACAGGGTCTGTGGCGCAGAGAACCTCACCCCCCTGCGTCAATCATGCTCACGCGTTGGTGACCAGCGTGCCGATCTTCTCACCCAGGAGGGCGCGCGTGATGTTGCCGGCGCCCTCCATGCCGAACACGACCATCGGCAGCTTGTTCTCCTTGCAGAGCGAGAACGCGGCCGCATCGACGATGCGCAGCCCGTTGGCCAGCCCTTCGTCGAAGGTCAGGGTGTCGTACTTCGTCGCGGTGGGGTCGGTCTTCGGGTCGGCCGAGTAGACGCCGTCGACCCCGTTCTTGGCGATGAGCAGGGCGTCGCACTTGGTCTCGAGCGCACGCTGGGCACTCACCGTGTCGGTCGAGAAGAACGGCATGCCGGCGCCGGCGCCGAAGATGACGACCCGATTCTTCTCCATGTGCCGGATCGCCCGGCGCGGGATGTAGGGCTCGGCGACCTGCTGCATCGCGATCGCGGACTGGACCCGCGTCTCGACGCCTTGCTTCTCGAGGTAGTCCTGCAGGGCCAGACAGTTCATCACCGTGCCGAGCATGCCCATGTAGTCAGCCCGGGTGCGGTCCATGCCGCGCTGCTGGAGCTCGGCGCCACGGAAGAAGTTGCCGCCGCCGACGACGACGGCGACCTCGACGCCGCCCCTGACCGCCTCGGCGATCTGCTTGGCGATGCCGGCGACCACGCTCGGGTCCACGCCCACCCGGCCACCGCCGAAGGCCTCACCGGAAAGCTTGAGGAGCACCCTCCTGAACCGGGTGTTGCGGGCGTCGGTCATGACGGAGCCTCCTTGGTGGCAGCGTTCCGGCGGTCGCCCGATCCTGCCACATCCGCGCCGCCGCAGCGGCATCGACGGCTCAGTCGCCGCCCAGCAGCGTGACGAGGGTCTCGGCGAGGCGCGTGTAGTCGTCCTCGTCGTTGTACGCGTGCGCCGCGAGGCGCACGAACCCGCGGCCCCCGAAGGACACGGGCGGGACGACGAACCCAGCGGCGTACAGCTGCTGCCAGAGCGCTTCGGCCGCCTCCGTGGTCTCCGCCACCCCGCCCGGGAGCGGCACGAGTGCCATGCATGGAGCAGCGGGTATGCCGCTGAGCTCGCTCCCAGCCCCCAGCGCCTTGGCCACGTGGTCGGCTCCACGGCGCAGGAGCGCGGCGTTGCGCTCGACCTGGCCCCACCCGCCGAGGTGCTGCCAGAAGTCGATGGCGTCGGGGATCGCGAGCCAGGCCGAGTGGTCGACGGTGCCCTGGAGGTCGAAGGAGGCGGGGTAGGGCTCACCGTGGCTCCACGAGGTCACCAGGGGCCGGAGGCCGTCGCGGCGGTCCGGGGCCGCCCACAGGACGGCCGCGGACCGCGGTGCGAATGCCCACTTGTGCAGGTTGCCCACCCAGTAGGCGACCCCGAGGGCCTCGATGTCGAGGTCGGGCAGGGCGCCGGGCACGTGGGCGGCGTCGACGAGGACGGGGACCGGAGCCACGGCCGCGGCCACCTCGGCCACGGGCAGGAGGAGCGCGGTCGGCGACGTGATCTGGTCGATGACGACCAGGCGCGTGTCGGGAGTCAGGGCCTCCGTGAACGCCGCCACGATGTCGGTCGTGGTCGCGGCAACGTCGAAGGCGGCCTCCCGGACCGCGCCGCCGTTGGCCTGCACCGCCCACGTCACGGTGCGATACCCGTGGTTGCTCACGACGACGTCGTCGCCCCGTCCGACACGGAGCGCCTGGAGCACCACGGCCACGCCCTCGGACACGTTTCGGACCAGCGCGGCGCAGGCGGGGGCGACGCCGAGGAACGCTGCCGCCGTTTCCCGGGCGGCCGCGAGCTCGTGGGGCAGCTCGTCACGGAACGCCCTCATCGGCGCGGCCTCGATCCGGGCGCGAGCGCGGTCCTGCGCCTCGCGGACGACGCGCGGGACCGCACCGAAGGCGCCGTGGTTGAGGTGGGTCAGGGCAGGGTCGAGCTCGAAGAGGTCGACGACATCGGCACGCACCCCGTCATCCTGCCCCAACCGTGGGTCGCTCCGTTCAGCCGCCGATGCCGCGGGACATTGCCGTCGAGCACGTCGTCTGGTCAAAGCCGGGCAGGGGGTCCGAACCCAGGTCGTTGGCCCGGGCGCGCCCGAGGTTCCAGCCGAGAGCATCATCCTGCGGCGGCAGGCCCTGAGAGCTGATGATGCAGGCCGATAGGTTCTGGGGCAGGCCGGCGCGAATGGTCGGGGCAGCGTCCGCGCCGAGCGTGGCGAGGTAGGCCACGTCGAGCTTGGCGGTCGCGTGGTAGCGGTCGATGTTCTGCTGCGCAACCCAGGCCTCGGGGTTGGCCAGACCGATGACGAGGACGAAGAGCGCCCCTGACAAGAGCGCGGCGCGGGGCAGCCAGCGCGCGGACATCCGGATCCCGGCGACCAGGACGAGGACGAGGAGCAGCCCCATCCACAGCTCGAAGGCATCGACGAGGACGCGCAGCACGGTGAAGCCGTAGGCCTCCTGGTACACGTGCATCCGGTAGAGGGCCGAGGCAACGACGACGAGCGCCAGCGCACAGAGGAGCCCGAGGGCGATCCGGAGGATGAGCCTGTCCTGCGCCGTCTCGCGGGGAGCCTTGCGAGCGGCGAGGGCGACGGTGAGCAGGGTGAGGAAGGTGACGGCGGTCAGCTGCCCGAAGCCCTGGTGGACGTACTCGGCATAGGAGAGGCCCGTGGTCCGCTGGACGTAGTCGTGACCGCCCCACATCGCCGTCGCCTGGGCCGCGACGAAGATCGCGAAGGTGACGATGACGAGTCCGACCGGCACGAGCCACTCCCAGGCCCGGGCCACGCGACGTCCCTCGGGCAGCGCCAGCCGGTCGACGCGAGCTGGGTTGATGGCGACGTACGAGGCCGCCAGGACCGTGCCCGCGACGACGAACCCGACGAAGAACCGGACCACGAGGCTGTCGACCGCGAACTCGGGCAGGATCGCCTGGGCCCACGATCCGAAGACTGCGTCACCTGAGGCGAACAGACCCCCGAACAGGACGAGCGCCACGACGGAGATCGCCACGGTGCGCACGACTGGCCACAGGATCGACACCTTGGACATGGCATTGAGGGTGCGTCCGAGCAGGGGTAGCCCACGCACCCCGGCGAGGATCCACGAGGCCCAGCCGCCGACCATGGACGGGAGGCGGCGGGCATCGGTCAGGGCGGCCATCGCGAGGAGCCCGGCGATGCCGACCGCCATGACGGCGAGCCACTCGGCGGCTCGGAGGACGACGAGGCTCGTGAGGGCGACGGCGAGCAGGGCTGGGATCTGCATGGCACGCTCGCGCCGGTGGACGGAAGCGGTGAAGACGAGGGCGGCTGAGAGCAGCAGGATGGCGAAGGTCGCCATGCCGAGGTTCCGGTCCGGGACCACGAGGGCAGCGAGCAGACCGATCCCGACCGAGCCCAGGACGAGACGCGGCTGCGGGGCGAGTCCCTGCTCGGGCCAGAGGTCACCGAAGACCGAGTCGACGAACGGCGGGGCGGGGACACCGGCAGGCTGCGACGGAGCCGGGGTGGGCGGCACTGGGACGGTGGTCATGGGGCGCTCCTTCGGGTTGGGTGCAGCAGGCAGGTGGTCGGCACTCGAGTCGATGGTGAGCGGGTGGCTCGCGGCTTCGGCGCGGTGACGTGGGAGCACGGCGCGGATCCTGGCGCCGGTGGCGCCGGCCTCCGATGGCAGGACCGCGATCGAGCCGCCGTGCAGCTCGCAGACCCAGCTCGCGATCGCGAGCCCGAGGCCGGTGCCGCCGCCCGAGTCGCCCCAGGACCCGAAGCGGTCGAAGACCCGGGCCGCCCGGTCTGCCGGAATCCCCGGTCCCTCGTCGGCGACCTCGAGCATCCATCGCTCGGAGTCGAGGACCCCGGCCCTGACGGTGACGGAGCCACCGACCGGGCTGTGCCGGACGGCGTTGTCCAGGAGGTTGGCAAGCACCTGGGCGAGGCGGTCGGCGTCCGCCTCGACGAGGAGGCCGTCCTCACCACGCGCACCGGTCTCGCCGCGGCGCCGACCATCCTCACCGACCACGGTGACGAAGCTGATCCGCCGCTGGTCGGCGCCACCGGCCGCGGCTTCCGCGACTCCCTGCGCGACGAGCCGCCCCACGTCGACGGGCCCGAGCGACAGCGGCTTGATGCCGCCGTCGACCCGGCTGAGGTCGAGGAGGTCGGACACGAGGTCGCTGAGGCGCTCGGCCTGGGCGAGCGCGGTGCGGAGCGCGGCGTCGTCGGGCGACACGACGCCGTCGACGAGGTTCTCGAGCAGCGCCTGCTGGGCGGTGAGGGGCGTGCGCAGCTCGTGGGACACCGTGGCGATGAGCTGACGACGTTGCTGGTCCGACGCGGCGAGGTCGGCCGCCATGGTGTTGAAGGCCCGCGCCAGCTCACCCACCTCGTCGGCCGACGTGGCCGTGACCCTGCGTGAGTAGTCACCCGTCGCCATCGCCGCGGCTGCTGCGGTCATCTCCCGCACCGGTGACGTCATGCCGCGCGCCAGCCACTGGACGACGCCGAGGGCGCCGACGATGGTGACCGGCACCGTCAGCCAGACAGGGACGCCGGCTCGGTCACCGACCTCCGAGACGATCGACGCCGCGACGATGCTCAGGCCGACGAGGACCGCGAGCTTGACCTTGATGGACCTCAGGCCGTCCAGGGGACGATCCGGGTTCACGACCCGTCTCCGAAGGCATAGCCCACGCCGTGCACGGTCCGGACCCGTCGTGCGCCGATCTTGGCCCGGAGGGACTTGATGTGGCTGTCGAGGGTCCGCGTCCCGGATGCGTCCGCCCAGCCCCACACCTCGCGCATGAGGTCCTCGCGGGACCGCACCCTCCGGGGCTCCTCCACGAGCGCGACGAGCAGGTCGAACTCGAGGGGCGTCAGATGAACCGGCCCACCGTCGACCGTGACGCGACGAGCGGCCCGATCGAGGAGCAGGCCGTTGACGGCGATGGCCGGCTCTCCCTGCGCCGCCAGCTGACGGGCTCGCTCGACCCGCCGGAGCAGCGCCCGGATCCGCGCCACGACCTCCCGCATGCGAAACGGCTTGGTCACGTAGTCGTCGGCTCCCACGCCGAGGCCGACGAGCAGATCGGTCTCGTCGTCTCGGGCCGTCAGCATGAGGACCGGCACCGGCAGCTCCGCCTGGATCCGGCGACAGACCTCGAGACCGTCGAAGCCGGGAAGCATGACGTCGAGCACGACGAGGTCCGGGCGGTGCTCGAGGTGGGCGGCCACGGCACCCGGCCCGTCGTAGGCCTGGACGACGTCGAACCCCTCGGCGCGGAGGCGGTCTGCGACGGTCTGGTTGATCGTCGGGTCGTCCTCGACCAAGAGGATTCGGCTCATGCGTCGAGCGTAGGAGCGCGGCTGCGGGCGAGCCGCGTGCGCCGTCTGGAGATCGTGTGAAGATCCGGTCGGACTAGATGAAGAGCAGCTGGGCGCCCGCGGTCATCTCGATGAAGTCGGACGCCGAGATGATGCCCTCGATGTCGTCTCGCAGGTCTGCCTCGGTGAGGTGGTTCATGTCGGCGGACAGTCTGCACCCCCAGAGGTGACCGCCGGAGGCGACGATCTGGTCGAGGAAGTCGGGCACCTCGGGGATGTCGAGCTCGGCGATGGCCTTCTTGAGCTGCGACGTCGCGAGGTGGGTCATCCCCGGGATGCCGCCGAGCCCCTGGGGCAGGTGCATGGCGGTGTTGCCGAGCAGGGTCGCCTTGAGGCTGCCCTGGGTCTTCTTGGTGATCATGTCGAAACCCCAGAACGTGAAGAACAGGTGGGTCTCGATGCCCTCGCCCAGGGCGGCGTTGCCCAGGATGAGGCCCGGATAGGCCATGTCGAGGGTGCCCTTGCTGCAGATGATGGCGAGCTTGCGATCCGCGGCGACCTCGTCGTCGAAGTTCGGCACGACCAGAGGTGCAGTGTCAGGCGCGGTCCCGGGTGCGGTCTCGGTGGTGGTCATCACACACATCCTTTCGGCTTGGGCACGCCCGCGACGTAGGACATCTTCTTGGCGGGCTTGCCCGGGAACATCGTGAACAGCTGCTTGACCGGCGTCCCCGTCTGGGTGCTGACCCGTCGAAGCGTCGGGGTCTCGCCCTGGGCCCGATAGTCCTCGCGGAGGAACCGCACGAGCTTCCAGTGCTCGTCGGTCAGGTCGACGCCGATGAGGCGGGCGAGCTCGGCTCCGAGCTGCTCGTCCCAGTCGTCAGGGTTCGTCAGGAAGCCCTCGTCGTTGACCTCTACCGGGTGACCGGCGATGGTGGTGGTTGGCATGGCGCTGTGTCCTTTCGTCTCTAGGCGCCGGCGGGGATCTTGCCGGCCATGGACATGGCCGACGGGAGGCCGACGGGTCGGCCCGGCAGGAGCAGGTTCCAATAGATGTGTCGGAACGCGAGCTTGCCGAGGTGGTTCGTGCGCGACTCCTTGAGCAACGTCATCGGGCCGACCTTCGGCAGCGGGAACGTGCCCGTGAGCGGCTCGGTGTCGTAGTTGAAGTCGAGGAGCAGGGCCTTGCCACCACCCGACTCGACGAAGCAGTTGGCGTGCCCGTCGAAGGAGTGGGTCATCGGCTTGCCCTCGATGAGCTCCATGAAGTTCTCGACGAAGACCTCGACCGAGAAGTGGGCGACCGAGCCCGCCTTGGACGTCGGGAGGTTGCCCGCGTCACCCAGCGCGAAGACCTCCGGGTGCGACGTCGACTGCATGGTGTGCTTGTCGACGGGGACGTAGTTGAGGTCGTCGCCGAGCCCAGAGCGCGCCACGAAGTCGGCGCCCATGTTGAGCGGGATGGTCACGAGCTGGTCGTAGGGGACTTCGCGCTCGTCGTACGAGATGAGCACCTTGCGCTCCTGGTCGATGCTCTCGACCATGAAGTCCGTCTCGACGGTGACGCCCCGCTCCTTGAGGAGATGGCCGAGCTCCCGGCTGGCCACCGGCTTGGTGAACGCCCCGTCGAGCGGCGTGACGAAGACGAGATCGGTCTTGTCCCGGATGCCACGCCCCTTGAGGTAGTCGTCGGCGAGGAAGGTGAACTCGAGCGGCGCCACGGGGCACTTGAACGGCAGCTCCGTGATGTGCACGACGAGGCGGCCCCCCGTGAAGGAGCGCAGCTGGTCGCGCAGCGCGACCGCCCCGTCGTACGTGTAGAACTCGCCGACCGACCGGTGCCAGTCCTCGCCCAGCATCCCGGGCGTCTGGTCCGGGCGCGGTGTCGTGCCCGAGGCGATGACGAGGTAGTCGTAGGTGAGCGTTCGCCCATCGGTCAGCGCGACAACCCTCGCCTCCGGGTCGACCGTGTCGACCTCGGCCAGGACGAGCTCGACGCCATCGCCGATGAAGGCGTGCTTCGTCCGGCGGATCTGCTCCGGGGCGTTCAGTCCGAACGGGATGAACAGGTAGCCGGGCTGGTAGTCGTGGATGTCGGTCTTGTCGACAACGGTGATCAACCAGTCGGTCTTGGGAAGGCGGTGGCGGAGCTTGTTCGCGACCATCGTTCCGGCCGTGCCCGCGCCCAGCACCACCAGTGACTTCTTCGCTGTGGTGGCCATACCTCCATCAGATACCCATAGGGGTATCAGGGCAAGGACTTCGGACTGTGATCTACGACAACCTGTAGTAGATGTCAGACTCCTCCCCCAACCGGCGGTTCGGGGAGGCAGACGCAGATAGCCGTATGCCGCTCACCTCGGTCAGGTGAGCGGCATACGGTGAGTGCCTGGTGGGGTCTACGACCTCACTGGCCGACGCGGAAGCGCGCGAAGCCAGTGGCCTTGGCGCCGCCCTCCTCGAGCACCTTCGCGACGGTCTTCTTCGGCTCCTTGGCGAACGGCTGCTCGAGCAGGACGTTCTCCTTGAAGTAGCCGTTGACGCGGCCCTCGACGATCCTCGGCAGGGCGCCCTCCGGCTTGCCCTCCTCCTTGGCGGTCGCCTCAGCGACGCGACGCTCGTTCTCGACCGTCTCGGCCGGGACCTCCTCGCGGGTCAGCACCGAGGGGCTGAACGCGGCGATGTGCATCGCGACGTCGCGGGCCACGGTCTCGTCGCCGCCCTCGACCGCGATGAGGACGCCGATCTGGGGGGGCAGGTCGGGGCTCGTCTTGTGGAGGTAGGAGACGACCTTGTCGCCCTGGAGGCGGGCGACGCGACGGACCTCGATCTTCTCCCCGATGGTGGCGTTGGCCTCGTCGAGCAGGTCCTGGACCGTCTTGCCGTCCTCGAGCGTGCTGGACAGCAAGGCCTCCGCGTCGGTGGCCTGCGACGCCACCGCTTGGGCGAGGACCTGGTCGGCGAGCGCGATGAACTTCTCACCCTTGGCGACGAAGTCCGTCTCGCAGTTGACCTCGACGAGGGTCCCGACGCCGTCGTCGGCCTGGGCCGCGACGAGGCCGTTGGAGGCCGAGCGGCCCTCACGCTTCGTGACGCCCTTGAGGCCCTTGACGCGAAGGATCTCGACGGCCTTGGCGCGGTCGCCCTCCGCCTCGTCGAGCGCCTTCTTGACGTCCAACATGCCCGCGCCGGTCTGCTCGCGGAGCGCCTTGATGTCAGCGGCGGTGTAGTTCGCCATGCTCTGATTCGCTCTTTTCGTCAGTGGTACGTGAAATCGGGAATCGCCTGTGCGACAGCCGGGCTCAGGCCTGCTCGGCCGGCGTCTCCGCAGCCTGCTCGGCCGGCGTCTCCGCAGCCTGCTCGGCCGGCGTCTCCGCAGCCTGGTCCACCGGGGGCTCGAGCGGTGCCTGCTCGGCAGCGTCGGACTGGAGGGCCTCGGCGGCCTCGGCCGTCGCGGGGACGGCCTCCGCCGCGACGGCCTCGGCGGCAACAGCCTCGGTGGACGGAGTGGGCTCTGCGGCAGCAGCGGCCTCGGCGTAGAGCTCGCGCTCCCACTCGGCCAGCGGCTCCTCGACTCCGGCCTCGGTGCCGGAGCGGCCGGTCGCGCGCTGGACCAGGCCCTCGGCCACGGCGTCGGCGACGACGCGGGTGAGCAGCGTGACGGAGCGGATCGCGTCGTCGTTGCCGGGGATCTTGTAGTCGACCTCGTCGGGGTCACAGTTGGTGTCGAGGATCGCGATGACCGGCAGGCCGAGCTTGCGGGCCTCGTCGACAGCGAGGTGCTCCTTCTTCGTGTCGACGATCCACACGGCGGAGGGCACCTTGGTCATCGAGCGGATCCCCCCGAGGGTCTTCTCGAGCTTGTCCCTCTCGCGCTTGAGGATGAGCAGTTCCTTCTTCGTGAAGCTCGACCCGGCCACGTCGTCGAAGTTGATCTCCTCGAGCTCCTTGAGGCGCGTGAGGCGCTTGGAGATCGTCTGGAAGTTGGTGAGCATGCCACCGAGCCAGCGGTGGTTGACATACGGCATGCCGACGCGGGTCGCCTGCTCGGCGACCGGCTCCTGGGCCTGCTTCTTCGTGCCGACGAAGAGGATCGTGCCGCCGTGGGCGACGGTCTCCTTGACGAAGTCGTACGCGTTGTTGATGTAGGTCAGCGACTGCTGCAGGTCGATGATGTAGATGCCGTTGCGCTCCGTCATGATGAAGCGCTTCATCTTGGGGTTCCAGCGACGGGTCTGGTGCCCGAAGTGGACGCCGCTCTCCAGGAGCTGGCGCATGGTGACGACGGCCATGCCGTGTCCTCCTTGATTCGTTGTTGTCAGTTGGTCGTGAGGCCACCACCGCGGCACCCAGCCCCGACGAGCGGTCCGAGCCCAGCGGCATACGCCTCACTCCTGGCGCCTGCACGCACCCCACCCAGCGGCGCTCGTGGAACTGTGCTGGGACTGCTGTGGTGCGCCCCGGGACGGACCCGGCAGAAGACGCGCGAATTGGGTCGCGCGAGCCGGAGCACACGTGACCGTCGTTCATCGTAAGCCCTGACCCGGGGCGCGGCGAAATCGCGGTGACCGACAGAATGGCCGCCATGGTGACCGAGTTGGCGGGCTGGTCGAGCTGGTGGGACACCCTCGCGGCGTTCGCCGTCCTCCTCGTCGCGCTGTTCGCGCCGGGCTGGCTCGTCGTGCGAGCCCTCGGCGCTCGAGGACTCGAGGCCGTTGCCGTGTCCCCTGCCGTCTCGGTAGGCGTCATCGCAGCCTGGGCCACCATTGCCCAGCGCCTTGGCCTCAGCTGGAACTGGCTCGTGCTCGCCGTCGTCACGGCGGTCACCGCCGGCCTCGGCTGGCTCGCAGTCCATGCCGTCGGCGGGCACGATCCCGTGCTGACGCCGCGACGACGCCTCCTCGGCCGGCCCGATCCCCATGTCGTCGTCGCGATCGGCCTCGGTGTCGTCATCGCCCTCATCACGATCCTGCCCTCGATCGGCCGGCCGGACGAGCTCGTGGACAGCCCGGACGCGGTCTACCACCTGAACCGGATCCGCCTGTTCCTCGACTCGGGCAACTTCTCCATCGTCCACCCGACCTTCTATCCCAACGGGTTCCACGCGTGGATCGCGACGGGGCTGCAGAGCGGGGCCGCACCAGTCCTTCCCGGGACGAACGTCGCGACCGTGATCCTCGCAGCTGTCGTGTGGCCGGTCGGCGTCGTCACGCTGGTCCGTCACGCGCTCGGCACGTCCCGCATCATCACGTATGCCGCTGGGCTGGCTTCCGCGGCCTTCGTGTCCTTCCCGACGATCCTGCTCGGCTGGGGGGTCCTGTGGCCCAACCTCATGGGCACGGCCCTCACGCCGGGCGCCCTGGCGATCATGCTCCAGGCCGCGCGGAGCACGAAGGGCCGGCTGCGGCGGGGCCAGTGGCTCGGCTTTGCGGCCGCCGTGCCCGGACTGGCGCTCATCCAGCCCAACTCCCTCGTGGCGCTCGTGCTCTTCGCCCTCGTCTGGTTCGTCGCCGCTCGGGTGCGGGGCGGGGTCATCGGCCACGCCTCGTGGGGGTCCGTGGCACGGGACCTCGGCGCGGTCGCGGTCGCCGGGATCATCGGCCTCGTGGTCGCTCCCCTCGTGTCCGAACGACTCGCGTCGACGCAGTCGTACGAGTGGACGGGGCACATCTCGATCTGGAGCGCGCTGGTCGAGGTGGTCGGCGGGCGGTTGCAGCTCGGCGTCGTGCTCTGGGGGCTGCTCGGGCTCATCACCCTTGGGACCGCCTGGATCGTGCTCCGGGCGCGGGCCGCGATCCCGGTCGTCGCCATGTGGGCTGCCTGCGTCGTCCTCTACGTCATGGCGGCCTCCTCCACGGCGTCGTGGACGGCACTCATCACGGGCTACTGGTACAACGACAAGGTCCGGATCGCCTCGCTCGCCGCGGTACCGGGCGTCGTGCTGGTCGCCGCGGCCGCCCCGGCCATCCGCGACCTGCTTCTCATGGTGCCCGTCCTTCGCAGCCAGGTGCCGGCGGTCACCCTCGTGGCGCTGGCGACCATCCCCCTGGCGACACTGGTCTGGCAGGGGCCGACGCGCTCAGCCATGCTCGACGGGTTCTTCCGGC
Source organism: uncultured Actinomycetota bacterium (assembly GCA_963754395.1). Taxonomy (GTDB): domain Bacteria; phylum Actinomycetota; class Actinomycetes; order Actinomycetales; family Dermatophilaceae; genus Intrasporangium. The sequence goes on from CAVWGJ010000020.1 coordinate 226,060, forward strand.
CCAGTGACCCGACCCGCGTGATCCTGTCGCGGGAAGCCCAGGCGGACCTCGCCGTCCTCGCGGAGGAGATCCCGGCCGGGCAGGGGCTCATCGGTCGACCGGAGAACGGCTCGCCGCTGATGTATGCGCTGTTCGGGACGAACACGTTCTACCGCTCCATCCCCATCCCTGACACCGGCGACGAGAACCTGCTCGGGACCGGCTTCGACGAGCTGGCCACGCGACCGGAGGTGTGCCAGGCCCTTGCCCGGCACGACATCCGCTGGGCCATCGACTCGCCCCACGTGTACTGGCTCGACCGCCCGGAGCGGTCCTCCGGGCTGTTCGACCTGGCCTCGGTCGACGGGCTCGAGAAGGTCCGCACCGTGGGCGACTACACCCTCTACCGGATCACCGCCTGCGGCCTCGCCTGATCGAGTGAACAACTTCTGGGGCCTTCTGGGCCCCTCCCCCCAATCGAGTGAGCGTCGGTAGGGTCGGCCCATGAGCTCGCCGCTGATCTCGCGCATGCAGCCGTTCGGGACGACGATCTTCGCGGAGATGTCCGCGCTCGCCGCGCGAACCGGTGCGATCAACCTGGGTCAGGGGTACCCCGACACGGACGGGCCACGGGAGATGCTCGAGGCAGCGAAGGCCGCGATCGACGGCGGGCGGAACCAGTACCCGCCCGGGCCCGGTGTACCGGAGCTGCTCGAGGCGATCTCGTTGCACCAGAAGCGGTTCTACGGGTTGCCTGTCGATCCGGACAGTGAGGTGCTCGTCACGGTCGGTGCCACGGAGGCGATCGCGGCGGTGGTACTGGCGCTGTGCGAGCCGGGCGACGAGGTCGTGACGTTCGAGCCGTACTACGACAGCTATGCGGCGACCATCGCCCTCGCGGGTGCGACTCGGAGGACATCCGTCCTTCGCTTCCCCGACTTCGCGGTCGACGAGGCCTCGCTCCGGAGCGCCTTCTCGGACCGGACCCGGCTCGTCCTGCTCAACACGCCGCACAACCCGACGGGGAAGGTCTTCACCCGGGCCGAGCTGGAGCTGGTGGCGGCGCTGGCCCGCGAGCACGACGCCTGGGTGGTCACGGACGAGGTCTACGAGCACCTCGTCTTCGACGGACGCCGAGCACATTCCCATGGCGACCCTGCCCGGGATGGCGGAGCGGACGCATCACGATCTCGTCGTCGGGCAAGACCTTCTCGGCGACCGGCTGGAAGGTCGGCTGGGTCGACCGGGCCGGCCGAGGCCGTGGCCGCCGCTCGGACGGTGAAGCAGTTCCTCACCTACGTCGCGTCCGGGCCGTTTCAGCCGGCGGTGGCCGCTGGCGCTCGGAATGCGGGGACGAGGTGTACGCGGCCTCGCGGCATCGCTGCAGGCAAGCGCGACCTGCTGTGCGACGGGCTTGCGAACCGCCGGGTTGACCGTGTCGCGGCCCCGGGCACGTACTTCGTCATCGCCGATGCGGCGCGCCTCGGTGCGGTCGACGCGCTGGCGTTCTGCCCGTGGGCTGCCGGAGCTGGCTGGCGTGGTCGGGGTGCCGGTGTCGGTGTTCCACGACGACCAGGAGGCGGCGCGGACCCTGGTCCGGTTCGCGTTCTGCAAGCGGGACGAGGTGCTGACGGAGGCGAGCCGGCGACTCGCTGCAGCCGGTCGGGGCTGACTGGTGGCTGACAGCCCGTTGTCCACATCCCTCGCGTGGGTGGCCACATCGTCCACAGTCGGGGGCGGTTGACCGGCCGCCCTGCACCTGGTGAGCGAGTCTCCGGTCATGGTCCTCAGCAGCCAGCTCGTCGCTCTCCTGGCCGGTGTCGGCCTCGCGCTCGGCTTGTCGTCCGCTCCGACCGCAGCGGGCACCGAGGAGCGGGCTGGGCCCGCCATGACAACCGCGCCCGCGGGACCGCCGGGATCAGCAGGGTCAACAGCGTCTGGCTGGGTCTGGCCCCTGACGCCGACGCCCACCATCATGCGGCCCTTCGACCCTCCCCTCCGTCGCTGGGAGCCGGGCCACCGTGGTGTGGACCTGCTCGGCTCTGTCGGCGTGCAGGTTCGGGCGCCCGCATCGGGCCAGGTGGTCTTTGCCTCGAAGCTCGCCGGTCGCGGCGTGGTCGTGGTGCGGCACGAGGGTGGGCTACGAAGCACCTTCGAGCCGGTGGCGGCCAGGGTCGAGCTCGGGACGACCGTGACGAAGGGACAAGCGATCGGGCTCGTGACAGACGGCCCGAGTCACTGTGCTCCTCAGACGTGTCTGCACTGGGGAGTGTTGCGTGGGCGCGAATACCTCGATCCGCTGGCCTTCCTGGGCCGCGCGCCCACGGTCCTGTTGCCGCTCGGCTGAGTCACGCGCGGGGATGGGCCTGCTCGTAGCTCGCGCGAAGGCGGTCCACCGAGACGTGGGTATAGATCTGGGTCGTTGCCAGGCTGGCGTGACCGAGGACCTCC
>CAVWGJ010000021.1:0-201840 GCA_963754395.1 uncultured Actinomycetota bacterium
GGCGCGGCAGCGGCAGACGGCAGTCACCAGCACGGGGGTGATGCCGTGCCCTTCTTGACCCGCCGCCCATCGCTCGGGGACCATCTCCTCCGCGAGAGCTCGGAAGCCGTTCGTCTCGAGCAAGAGCGGCGACCCGACGCCTTCACAACCCGGTGGCCAGGCGATGGCAGCCCTACCCACGCCTCGACTGGAAGCCATGCACGAATGGGTGCTGCCTCAGTTGGGACGCCCGCGCCGAGAGTCGCGAATGGCCGAAGGTGGCTGCAGTACCTCATCGACCACTTTCTCCGGCCGGGCGCAAGGGCTCGCACCAGCGCGAGGGCGATTTTCGAGCAGTTCACCTTCGACGATCGACGACGCCGAGCTCATCAACGAGCTCGAGCTCCACGAGGCTCGAGCCAGCCTGGCTCGGGAGTTGCTCGACGAGGTCGTGGAGGTGGACCGCAGGGCGGCGGACATCCTCCGGCGCCGGTACGGACTGAACGAGTGAGCTCATGGGCTGGATCGTCGAGGGCCCCTGGGTACAGAGGCTGTGAATGGCGTCGTCGACCTACGGAGCCCGTTCAGACCAGGCCGGCGCGGTCGGCGAGCACGGCAGCTTGGGCGCGGTTGTTGACACCGAGCTTGGCGAAGGCGCTCCCGACATGCGTCTTGACGGTGCTCACCCCCACGAACATCTCCTTCGCGAGCTCCTCGTTCGACAGGCCCCGAGCCACGCCGGCCACGACCTCTCGCTCCCGCTCCGTCAAAGTGGCCACGACCCGAGCCGCAGCCGCGCGCTGGGCAGACACGGAATCGTCGCGGACCATGGTGAACAGCTGCGCAGCGGTCTTCGGTGAGACCGCCCCAAGCCCGTCCGCCACGTCCCGGATCCCCTTGCGGATCTCCTCGGGCGACGCGGACTTGAGCAGGAAGCCGTCAGCGCCAGCCTCGACAGCGCGGGCAGCGACGTCATCGTGGTCCCACACCGTGAACATGAGGATCTTCGGCGCCTCCGGCCTGGCCTTGACCGCACGGATGGCCTCCAGGCCACTGACGCGCGCCATCCGCACGTCGAGCACGATGACGTCCGGGTGGTGCACCTGCACGCCACCGATGACCTCATCACCGTCGCTCACCTCGACGACGACGTCGATTTCCTTCGCCACGCTGAGCATGTGACGCAGTCCCATCCGCACGACCGGGTCGTCGTCGACGAGCATGACCCGGACTGGGCGGCTTTCCGCCGCATCCGCTTCGACCTGGTGAGCCAGTCCGTCAGACATCACGATCCATCCCGGCAGCACCGTCGACGAGCCGCCATGGCAGTCGGATCGACACCCGGAAGACGGCCTCTTCGTCAGCACCCCACTGTATGTCCCCGCCATAGCGCTCCACGTGCTCGCGGATTCCCACCAGACCGGTCCCTGACGCCGCAGGCCCTCGTCTCCCGCGGGTGGCCACTTCGGCGGGGGCAGATGATCCGCCGTCCCCATGACGAGTTCACCTTCACCGGGCCCGCCGGTCATTGTCAGGCGCAACGGGGACGGTCGGGCCGCGTGCTTCCGTGCATTGGTCAGCAACTCCTGGACGATTCGGTACGCCGCCTGCGCGAGGTGGCGGATCCATCGCCGTGCCGTCCTCGACGTAGACCGTTGCGATGAGCGGCACGCCGGCCGTGACCGAGTCGTCGATGAGCGCCCGCACGTCGCGCAGCGTCTTTGTCGGCGCGACCACGTCGGCGTCGCCGGGGTCGCGCAGCACGCCCAACAGCGTGTGCAGCTCGCTGACCGACTTCGCCGCCGTCTCGCGCACCACTTGCGCCGACTCCTTGATCTGCGCCGCGGTGCGTCGCTCGGCCAGGTCGGCGGTCGCCGGCCCGTCAGCCAACTCGGCTCCGGCCGCCCGGCCATCGCCTCGAGCGCCCCGGCGTGAACCGACGGATCGAGATTGTGCCCGAGCCCGTCATGGATCTCTCTGCCAGCTTCTCCCGCTCAGCCTGCCGCGACACCTGGTCGGTCAGGGACGTCACCGCATCGCGCTCCGAGGCGACGACGACCTCGACGCTCCGAAGCTCGGCACGCGTCCGCAGCCACAGCGCGATCCCAACGAATGCCCCGACGAGCACGGCCGTCAGGACCACCGCCACATACCCGTCGACCGGCCCCCCATCCTGGGCGAACAGCGTCCCCCAGAAAGAGGTCGCCGAGGGCGTGCCGACGGCATCCCTCCATACCGCCACTCCGGTCGCCGCCGTGACGGCCAGGCCCAGTCCGAGTGCCTCTCGGCGCGGACTGGTGATCACGACCCACATGAACGCGATGAGTGCGAAGGTCGGCCCGAGCTGCGCCACGAAGACAACGACGATACCGACGAGGGTGAGGGCGACCGGCCAGCGCTGTCGCCACTGGACGGCGACCACGAACGCGATCCCCACCAGCGCGATGATCATGCCCGTGCCACTTGTCGGCTCTTCCATGCTCGGCGTCAATCCCGCCGCAGCCGCTCGCCGGCCATCGAACCCAGTCGTCGCATAGACGGCGTCGACCAGCACGAGCAAGCCCAGTCCAACCGTGCGGAGCCGACGCCCCAGGGCCAGCCGACGCATGAGGTCCGGTGACCCGGGAAGCGAGCTGAGCGGCATACGACACAAGGTAGGACACCCCGCCGACACGCGACTCCTCCGTCCGGACAACCCGGCCCCGCACGATCTCCACCTTTCGGTCACCGTTTGCGACCCACTCAGCCGAGGCGCCGACCCCGTCGCCCGAGCGAGGGTCGTGCTGCATCGAACACCCGACTCGAAGGACATGACATGTCGAACTGGCAGCCGCCCACCATTCCCGCCCCGCCGGCACCGCAGCCGGCCCGCAAGAGCTGGTTCGCCCGGCACAAGATCCTCACTCTGCTCATCGCCCTCGTCACGATCCTCGTCGTGGCGCAGGCGTTCAACAACGACTCCGACCCGGCGGGCGTCGCCGGGCAGGCCGCCCCCTCCCAGGCAGCTGACCAGGCTGCCGGCGCGCCCAGAGGAGGCCGCGCTTGGAACGCCGGTGCGGGACGGGCAGTTCGAGTTCACCGTCACCAAGGTGAGAACCCGGCGTCACGAGCGTCGGTGGCGACATGCTCGGCGAGAAGGCGCAGGGCCAGTTCGTCCTCGTCAGCGTCGCGGTCGAGAACATCGGCACCAGGCACAGCTCTTCGCCGACTCGTCGCAGAAGGTCCGCGACGCCAAGGGCCGCGAGTTCTCCGCCGACACGGCCGCCGCGATCTACCTCAAGGACAACGACGTGTTCCTCAACGAGATCAACCCGGGCAACACGGTCAAGGGCATGCTCGTCTTCGACATGCCCAAGGACGCGAAGCCGACATCCATCGAGCTGCACGACTCGCCCTTCTCGGGAGGTGTGACCCTCCGCCTCGGCTGAGTCACACCACGAGGCCGTATGCCGCTCAACTGGCTCGGCCGCCCACGCTGGAGGGGGGTGGGCGGCCGAGTCTCGTCGGTTTACTCGGCGACTGTCATTCGATCGGGCTCGGCTCCGCGTCAGTGACGTGGTCCACCGTCACCATCGGGATCGGCGTCCTCTCGAGTCCGGCCAGCCCGGCGTAGGCGAGCATCGCATCGCGCAGTGCGGCCGCCTCAGTGGAGCCACAGATCTCGATGAACCGCTTGCCGTGCCTGTCGAGAGACTTGCGCGCCTTCGTGATCTCGCCCTTCGGGGCCCTCGTCTCCTCCAGAACCCAGCTCAGGAAGCCCTTGAGGACGGCCGTGAGCCGCTCGGCGATGGGGGCGTCCATCATCACGTTGGTAGGTACATCGCGGCCCAGGGCATCCTCGATCCGCTCCGGGCTCCATTCGGTGATGTCGTCATCGCCTGACATCCCGAGGCGATCAGCAGGCACAGCAACGCATCGTCCGTCTCGTCCTTGGGATCCAGCCCGAGCTTTGCGGCGGCATCGGAAGCGATGAAGTCCTCACGGCCGCCACCTGCTCCGCGATGAGGCTCTGCGCCAAGGTCACTGGGTCGAACTCCTCGTCCTCGTCGTCGTCGAGGGCAACCGGCGGGCCTTCGCGGCGTCGCTCGCCTCCGCACCCGCTGCCCAGCTGATCCGTCGGGGACCCGACCACTGGCCACTCTTCCGCGAGCTCGTCTCCGCACATCGTCTCCGAGGCAACGACATTGCCGATCCGTCGCTCGCTGCCCACGCTCGAACTCGGCGCCAGTCTTGTGACGCTGACCGCGGCTTCGCTCGTTTCGGGGCCCTGCGCACGGTCAATCCTCTGGACGCCGCCGCGGACAGGTGGCCTTGAGCCCCATGGGCTGTGGATGGCGCAATCCTTCGACATGCGAGGCACGCCAGACTGTGTGACGATCTGGGACGAATCGACACGAAGAGTTGAGGGGGATCGCGCGTGCGCGCTCGAAGGACCTCATTGATGCCGTATGCCGCTGGGCTCGCCGCCGCTCTGCTGCTGAGTGGGTGTGGTGGCTCGGTTCCAACGGGGCCGGCTACCGCACCGCTAGTGGCACAGTCTGATTCGACCGGCACCACGTCAAGCGGCACGCCGACGAGGCGCGCCACGACGACGTCGGTCGAGGTGGATCCGGTCGTGGCCAGGATCCCGAAGGCGGCGCGGCCCAACACCCAAGCCGGCGCCGAAGCCTTCGCCAGGTTCTTCATCGAGCAAGTGCGCACGGCTGGATTGAGGCCAGACCCGGCTCATCTCGAGGACCTATTCACAGCGGAAGTGCAAAACGTGCCAGATTCGTACAAGGCCTCTGTAGAAGAGCTGCGGGCAGACGGCCTGCGCCACGAGGTGCCCGCGCTGTCCGTTACGACTGCGACGGCCAATTCGTTTGTCGATGGAGCGGAGTCATCGCCGTTCCGACGGTGCAGAGAATCAGTGCCTGTGATCGACAAGGCGGGTGAGCAGGTGCGAACGACCAAGGCGGACGAGGGCACGTTATGTTGTCACCTTGAGCGGCGTCGACGCATTGGGTAGTGTCGCGGCTCGGGTGGAGGAGTCTCGTGAGAGCCCGCACGGCTGCTGCTATCGCGCTCGCGGTCGGAGTAGTTGTTTGCGTTGCCGAGATGCCTCATGCCGGGGGAGGTGACTGCGGGGACGGCGCAAATTGGAATGCGACACTCGAAGACGATGCGGCCTATGTCGGGTTGTTGTCGCGGGAGCAGGTCTTGGCGTTGCCGGCGTATCCGGGCGACAAGGGGGCGCCGCTGCCAGAGGGTTCGCCGTACTTCGAGTACGTGTCGCTGCCGGACTGCCCGGTGAACCATCCGGAGCACGACCAGGAGATCATGTGCGGCCAGGCGCTCAAGCAGTGCCCACCCGAGCTCGAGGGCAACACCCGGCTGCGCATCTGGCGGCAGCTGGTGACGCCGCCGGACGACCGTGGTCCCTGGGAGGCCGCAGGGGTCACCTGCTACTCCGACGTGGCGCCGGGCGCGCGTCCACGGCTCACCATGGCCGACCTGAAGGCGGCGTTCATGCGCACCCCGTGGGCCAAGCCGACCATCACCACCCAGCCAAAGGGAGACGTCACCCTTGTCAACCTCGACACCTTCTATCGCGTGACGTGGTCGGGAGCCGGGTTCGAACCGGACGAGACGGATCGGCGCGTACTCCGCGGGATCCCGGTGTCGATCCGCCCCAAGCTCGTCGGCTTCACGTACCACTTCGGCGATGGTGGGACGTACGGCCCGACAGACTCGCTCGGCGGGGTCTATCCGGACGGCGACGTGGTGCACACCTACCTCCGGCCCGGCGAGTTCACGACGCGCGTGACGACCAGATTCGGCGCCGACTTCAGTCTCGACGGGGGAGCGACCTGGGATGACATTCCAGCCACCGTCGACGTACCGGGCCCGTCGACCACCGTCACCGTCAAGGAGGCCAGGTCGGTCCTCGTCAGGCGTTGAGCCCAACCCTTGACGCCCACCAACCTCGCTGCGAGACTGACGAAACCATACAAACCCGGGCATTTTGCGCGCGCTACAAGCCCTCCACCCTCTTGTGCAGACGCCTTGAAGGAGAGACAGCCATGCGCTTGAAAGCCATCGGAGTCGTTCTGGCCGCGGGATTGTCCGTCGCCCTCGCCGGGCCATCGGTTGCTGATCCGACCACGGTCCCCGGCGGCCCCTGGGACGACGGCACGGAGAACGTCCAGGCGATCCACAGCTACGAGCAGCTGTGGAACACCCTGCGCTCAATCGAGCAGAGCTCGGGCGGCGTGGTCGACGTCGCGCCGGCCCCGCTCCAGTCGAACCTCGGCCGCGACATCCCCGTCGCCACCATCGGCTCCGGGCCGGTCGACGTCATGTTCATCGCCAACCAGCACGGCGACGAATACGTCGTCAGTGAGGGCATGTTGTCGATCGTGCGGACCTTGTCCGGAAACTCCCAGCAGGCCAAGCAGATTCGGGATGCTCTGACGGTCACGATCGTGCCGCGAGTCAACGTCGACGGGTTCGACGGCGACGTCGTCGACACGCGAGGCAGAACGACCCCCTGGCGGCAGAACTGGGATCCCACCTGCGTCGCATTCTGCGAGTTCTACCAAGCCGGTCGTGGCTACGACATCAACCGCTACCACTCCTACAGCGCCAGCGCCTACGACCACCCCTACAAGCCCGGCGCCGACGCGGACAACCCGGTGCCTGAGGCGATCGCGATGCGGCTGCTCTGGGACGAGCGTCAGCCCTCCGTCGTGGTCGACTTCCACCACCAGGGCTCGTACGTCGACGATGACGGCCGACTCATCACAGGCTCGATCATGTGGCCCAACGCCACGGAGGAAGCCGAGCGTCTCGGCATCGCAGACGAGTTCGCCGAGACGATCACCATGTCCAAGCGCGCGGTCTCGGTCATGCTGACCTCGCTCGAGCAGTACGGCTACGCCAACATCACGCGATACCCGAGCACGTCGACCCCGGGCATCGCGCGCAACGCCTACGGCCTGCTCGGCTCGACGTCGGTCCTCTTCGAGGTGCGCGGCGGCATCGGCGCCAAGTCGAACGGCTACCTCGCCAAGCACGCCGAGGTCTCGGGCATGGCGGTACTCACCTCCGCGGCGGACGGGTCGCTGTGGACGGCGAGCACGGCACCGGCCGACACCATCCGCGAGCGGGGCGACTTCGTCACCAACCCCCACGAATGACCAGCTGACGGGGCCAGGGGAGGGCTGCGGCACTGCTCAGTGAGAGTGAGCAGTGCCGCAGTCGGCACGGTCAGATTCGGCTGGGATCCACACCGCAGACGAGGCGAGGGTGGCGTCACCGTCGCGTACCGTCGTACCGACACAACGAGCAGAGGAGTCGGATGAGCCAGCCCCAGGACCGACGCAATCCGGCCATCCACCTCCCGGACCCACCCGACGCGCCGGTGCTCCTCACCGTCCGGATCTCGCTGCGCGGCACGAGGCCCGAGGTCTGGCGGCGCTTCACGATCCCGGGAGACCTCGACCTCGGCAAGGTCCACGACGCGCTGCAGCAGGTCATGGGCTGGACCGACTCGCACCTGCACCACTTCTCCCTCGGTGACCCCTACCGGAGTCCGTATTTCCTCACGGAGTTCGACGTGGACGAGGGCGAGCACGGCACCGTCGAGACGGAGGCCCGTCTGGACCAGGTGCTCCACGATCCCGGCGACACGCTCACCTACGAGTACGACTTCGGTGACGGCTGGACCCACACCCTCAAGCTGGAGTCCGTCGACCCGCTGCCCGACCCCGGCACGTCGCGACCGAGCGGGGCAGCGGGAGCGAGCTCAGCGGCATACCCCCTCGTCTGTCTGGCGGGGAAGCGCGCGTGCCCGCCTGAGGACATCGGCGGTGTCTGGGGCTACGAGGAGGCCGCGGCCTGGCTGCGGGCGGGCGGGGACGACGCCCACGAGTTCGAGAACGGGATGACAGGCCAGGAGATGCGCGACTGGCTGCCCGACGGCTGGCACCCGGATGACTTCGACCTCGACGAGGTCAACGCCGCCCTCGCCCGCCTCACTCCACGCGACACCGAAACGGCGCTCGGGGGCCTGCCCGTCGAGGTGATCCAGGTGATCAGTCAGCTGTCCACGACCGCGCGCTTCGAGATCGACGACTGGCTGGCTGCACCCGGCTGGGGCCAGCCCGTCAGCTTCACGGCGGAGGAGGCGACCGCGCTGACGACGCCGTACCGGGTGCTTCTCGACGCAGTCGGTGACCAGCTCAAGCTGACGGGGGCCGGGTACCTGCCGCCACGGGTCGTCGAGACGATCTATCACGATGCGCGGCTGGAGGAGGAGTGGATCGGGAAGGGCAACCGCGAGGACTTGACGTGGCCGGTTCTGGACCTGCGCGAGCGCAGTCAGCGCTGGGGGCTCCTCCGCAAGGCAAGGGGTCGGCTCAGCGTCACGGCGCGCGGTCGGCGCTTACGAGAGGACCCGACGGCGCTGCTGGAGTTGGTGCTGCAACGGCTGGCGCTCAGTGGAGAGGACTTCAATGGTGTCGCCGCGGGGCTCAGGCTGCTCGCCGTGGCCGGGGGGAAGGCCTTGGAACGGGAGAGGTGGGACGCGACTCGGACCGTCGAGGACACCGTGGCCCAGGCTCTGACGATCGCTGGATGGCGTACCGAGGACAGGCACCCACTCACCCGTGATCACGTCATGAGCGCGACCCGGGACATGATGGACGCCGTGCGTCAGCTCATGCGGTGCTTTGACGGCGACGCGGAAGAGAAGGCCGACCTCGAGCGCCGCTTGGCCCGCGCGATCCTCGACCGGATGGATTGAGCGCCGCCCGAACCCCGTCGGCGTGGTGCCTCACCCCCTGATTCGCCAGACGAATCAGGGGGCCGTTCAGTGCGACCCCTGAACCGCAGCTTCCGACACCCTGCGCATCCTGACGAGCAGCGCCGCCGACGGCGTGACCTTCCCGGACCGGTAAGTCGAGAGTCGCGATGCCGACGTGCCGACCCGCTCCGCGAAAGCCGCGAGGGTGAGCCCGGAGCGGCGGATGAGGTTCGTCCGGCGTGTAACACGGTGCGCTCCGGACCAAGCCGTAGGTCGCTGCAACGGGTCGTTGGGCGGGGTCAGGCGTCGGGGTGCAGACGGATCCGGATGCCGGCCCGTGGTTTGCGTCGCATCCACCGCCCGAGGATGTCCTCCATGGCGTTGCCCACCCTGGCGACCGGGTACTTCGCCGACATCGCGCGCCGCACGGCGTCGAGACCGTCGCGGTCCCTGACGATCTGGGCCGTTCCCAGCCAGCATGGCGCACCAGCCGCGACCCGGCCCCGAACGTCGCACGGCCGGAGTTCGACGCGTGCGGTGTGCGCCAGGCGCTTCGTCTTGCCGACGCCGTCCACCGTGATGACGACGACGTCGTCGCCGTCGCGTGCGACCCACACCGGGGTTGCGACCGGTTCGCCGGACCGGCGGAAGGTCGTCAGGGACACGTACTGGTGTCGAGCGATCTCATCGAGCGACGCACCGCGGTCAGGGTCCACATCGTCACCCTAGGCGCGCAGCGGCCCGACTTGACCCATGTCGTATGCCGCTGAGCTCGCTCCCCGACGCCAGGAGCCTCCCAGCCCTCCCGGTCCCACACCGAAACACACCCGCCTATCGACTGCTGGGGTCTGCTACAGCTGGCGACGGCAGTCGATAAGCGGGTGTGTTGCGGAGGCGGCCAAAGTCCCCGGTGGACCCCAGCCACCTGACAGAGTTGGGTCTGCCAGGGAATCGGGCACGTCGAAGGAGTGGTCATGAACAGGCTCGAAGGTCGGGTTGCGCTCGTCACCGGGGCAGCGAGCGGGATCGGCAAGGAGACGGCCAAGCGGCTCGCCGAGGAGGGCGCCGCCGTGCTCGTCACGGACATCCAGGTCGAGGCCGGTGAGGCGACCGTCAAGGAGGCCACGGCCGCCGGCCACCGGGCGGCGTTCTTCAAGCACGACGTCACGAGCGAGTCCGATTGGGAGGCCGCCTGCGCCAAGGCCGTCGAGGCGTTCGGCGCGCTCGACATCGTCGTCAACAATGCCGGCCTGGGTGACCTCAAGACCATTGAGGACACGACGCTCGACGAGTGGAACCGCACGGTCGCCATCGACCAGACAGGCGTGTTCCTCGGCATGAAGGTCGCCGCGCCGCACCTCAAGAAGTCCGAGCACGCCTCGATCGTCAACATCAGCTCGATCTTCGGCACGAGTGGCGGCTTCGGCACCTCGCCGGCCTACCACGCCGCCAAGGGCGCGGTCCGAACGCTGACCAAGAACGCCGCGCTGCACTGGGCGACCGAGGGCATCCGCGTGAACTCGGTCCACCCCGGCTTCATCGAGACGCCGATCCTCGAGCAGACCAAGGGCACCGAGTACTGGAACGCGATGACGTCCATGACCCCGATGGGCCACCTCGGCAAGCCCGAGGACATCGCCGCCGCCGTCGCCTACCTCGCGAGTGACGACGCGAAGTTCGTGACCGGTCTCGAGCTCTATGTCGACGGCGGCTACATCGCCCGCTGAGTCGCCAGCGAGACCGAGCCCAGCGGCATACGACCTCGTGGTGTCCCTGCCCACCAACGGGTGGTGAAGGACTAGCGTCACGAGGGTGACCGACGAGATGCCAGAACCGGACCCCGCCCTGACCGAGGAACCCAGCGCGGAACCCGGCGAGGAACCCAGCGACGAGCCGACCTTCGCCGACCTCGGTCTGGACGAGCGGCTCCTCAAGGCCCTGCGCGACCTCGGCTACGAGCACCCCTCGCCGATCCAGGCTGCGACGATCCCGGCGTTGCTCGATGGCCGTCACGTCGTCGGGCTCGCGCAGACCGGCACCGGCAAGACGGCCGCGTTCGCGCTGCCGATCCTGGCGCAGCTCGACCTCAAGCAGAAGACGCCGCAAGCGCTCGTGCTCGCTCCCACTCGCGAGCTCGCCCTGCAGGTGTGCGAGGCCTTCGAGAGGTATGCCGCTCACCTCCGTGGCGTGCACGTTCTGCCGGTCTATGGCGGGCAGGGCTACGGCGTCCAGCTCAGCGCGTTGCGCCGGGGCGTGCACATCGTCGTCGGCACTCCGGGCCGGATCATGGATCACCTCGAGAAGGGCACCCTCGACCTCAGCGAACTGCGCTTCCTCGTCCTCGACGAAGCTGACGAGATGCTCAAGATGGGCTTCGCCGAGGACGTCGAGACGATCCTGGCCGACACGCCGGACGACAAGCAGGTCGCGCTGTTCTCCGCGACCATGCCCGCACAGATCCGGCGGATCTCGAAGAAGTACCTCACCGACCCCGTCGAGGTCACCGTCAAGGCCACGACGACGACCACGCCGAACATCACGCAGCGCTACCTCATCGTCAGCTATCCCCAGAAGGTCGACGCGCTGACCCGGATCCTCGAGGTGGAGAACTTCGAGGCGATGATCGTCTTCGTCCGGACCAAGAACGAGACCGAGACGCTCGCCGAGCGGCTGCGGGCTCGGGGGTTCTCGGCGATGGCGATCAACGGCGACGTCGCCCAGGTGCAGCGGGAGCGCACCGTTGCCCAGCTCCGGAACGGCAAGCTCGACATCCTCGTCGCCACCGACGTCGCCGCTCGCGGCCTTGACGTCGAGCGAATCAGCCATGTCGTCAACTTCGACATCCCCACCGACACCGAGTCGTACGTTCACCGGATCGGCCGGACGGGCCGCGCCGGTCGCAGCGGTGACGCCATCTCCTTCGTCACGCCACGCGAGCGTCACCTGCTCAAGGCGATCGAGAAGGCGACGCGACAGGGCCTCACCGAGATGAAGCTGCCCACGGTCGAGGACATCAACGAGGTACGCCTCAGCCGGTTCGACGACGCGATCACCGCGGCCCTCGGGAGCGATGATCTCGACTTCTTCCGCCAGGTGATCGGGCACTACGTCGACGAGTACGACGTGCCCGAGGCGGATGTCGCCGCGGCGCTAGCCATCGTCCAGCAGGGCGGTGAGCCGATGCTGCTCGAACCGGAGCCCGAGCGGGTCTCGTCGCCGCGGGGCGGCCGAGACGAGCGTGCGGCCGGGGGACCGCGCGGCGATCGTGCGGACCGTGGCCCGCGTGGCCGTGGCGGCCAACGGTTCGCGACCTACCGCATCAATGTCGGCAAGCGCCATCGCGTGCTGCCCCGCCAGATCGTCGGCGCGCTCGCCAACGAAGGTGGTCTGGGTCGGGAGGACTTCGGCCGGATCGACATCCGCGGCGACTTCTCCCTCGTCGAGCTGCCCGCCGAGCTGCCTGCCGGGGCTTGGCAGCGGCTACGCGACACCCGCATCTCGGGACGCCTCATCGACCTCAGCCGAGACGAGCGACCCAACAAGTCGCACAGCTTCTAGCGGTCCGGCCGCCGCGCACGCAAGCCGCCACGACCGGCTCGCCAACAACGCTGACCGGCGGACAGCGGTCGAGCCGGGCGGGTCTGACTCATGGCCCGATTCGACCCGTGCGGATCTGAGGGGGACGACGAGGAATCTGAGGGGTGCCTCCCGATGTGGCGGCTCGCCGCTCTGCCGAGAGTGGTCTTGTCAGTCCAACCTCACCTCACGGAAGGCAGAACAATGACCACGAAGACCAAGACCACGGCCAGGGTGGCTCGCTCTCTCGCTGCGGGCGGGCTCCTCGTCCTCGCGACGGCAATCCCAGCCGCAGCGGGACAGGCTCCACAGGTCGTGCTCCCGGATCCGGTCGGCAACAGGGCGCTCTCCACCCGCCAGGCTCCTGCTCTGGTCCAGCCAGACGATGGTTTCGAGTACGCGGAGCTCGGTCTGGGCGTCCTCGCAGGGCTGGCCATGGCCGGTGCCGGGGCGGCCGCCATGCGCACCAGGCGTCATCACGGCCCTGTGACCGCGTGAGGGAGAGGGGGCTGAGCCCGGCCGTGTGCGCAGCACGGCCGGGCGGGCCCTCCGCCGGACCCTGCCCGTGGGCTCAACTCGTCGGTCAGCACGGTCAGCGTCAACTCGACTACTCGAAGTCGAGTCTGCGGGCGAGTTGCGTGACCTCGATGCGTGTCGCCGTACGGGTCTTGTGCAGCACATTGGAGACGTGGACGCTCACCGTCTTCTCGCTGATGAACAGCTCGCGCGCGATCTCGGCGTACGTCCTGCCGGCCACCAGGTGGTGCAGCACCTCGCGCTCCCGTCGGGTGAGCCGGGCCAGCTCTGCAGGCACCTGCTCGTCATCATTGGCCGGCACGGGCTCCGTCAGGGGGATGTGCGCCTGCACGGCGAGCGCCTCGGCGTCGCGGAGAATCGGGATGGCGCCGAGCTGGCCGGCGATGCGTGCCGCGTCACGAAGGGCAGCCGAGGCCCTGGGCCGGCTCCCGCCCGTAGCCAGAAGGCACTGGGCAAGGCGGTAGGACGCCAGTGCGCGTTCCCACACCAGACCAGCCTCTTCTGTCGCCCGCACGGCCGCCTCCCACAGCGATGGCTGCATCGTCCGGTCACCGCGACCCCGGCCGCACTCGGCCGCGAAGAGGTGACCCCAGGCCGGTTGGATGACATCTGTCGACGTCGTGGCCTCGAACCAGTCCGACGTGACGCCGAGACCGCCCTCGATCCGGTCCAGCCACGTCACGGCGGCATCACGCGCTCCGGATGTCTCGCCAAGATCGGCCGCAGTCCGAGCGGCCCAGACGAGCGGCTCCGTGGCATCGCCGGGATCAACGTCCACCCGAGCACGCAACGCCTGCTCAAGGATCTCGAGCGACCGCGCCGGGTCACCGGCTGCGGAGGCGACCCGGGCCTCGATCACGGACTGGATGCTTCCGACCAGATGTCGCCCAGGAAAGAGTTCACTCGCTCGCGCGACGTGCAGCTCCGCCGCCGGGAGGTCCCCGGATCGGACGGCGAGATCGGCTGCGGCGTAACGGATCTCAGCACCCCATGAGCCCTGCACTCTGCGACTCAGTGCGTCGTGCAGCAGTCTGCGCAGCTCGTCCCACCGTCCCAGGACAATGAGCCCGGAGGCGACGGGAGGTATGACCTCGACGGCCTCGTAGAACGATCGTGTTGACATCAGCTCGCGGACCAGGCCGGCGGCTACGTCGGTGGCCTCCGCGATGCGTCCGAGGCTCCAGAGGCAGTTGAACACGAAGACCGCGGTATGCCCCCGCAGGATCTTGTCCCCCGCAGCGCGTGCGTGGATCACCGCCTGGTCAGCGTCCCGCAGGCCGGCGGCGGTGGACCACCGGGTCTGCGACCTGACCCCCAGCGCCCAGGCCAGCGCCTCGTCGGACCCAGTGCGACGGCCGATCCGCACCGCCTCGTCGATCCCTTGCTCTGCAGCGACGTGCCGTCCACTCCACATGTCCGCGAAGGCCGTCCACGCAAGTGCGATGGCCCGTTCCGGACTGTCCGGGAAGGCCTCCGTCACGGCCAGGTGTTCGGGCTCGGGCTGGGACACCTCGGTGAGTCCGCAGTGGTCCTTGTACAGTCCGAGATGCGTGTAGAGATGTGCAGCGTCCAAGGGGTGACCCGCTCGGTCGACGCGCTGCAACGCCCGTTCGCGAAGCTCCAGGGCGAGGTTGAAGTCGCCGGCGCGGAAGGTGCTGTCGCTCGCTCGTCCGAGGAGCAGCGCCCACTCATGGTCGGAGCCTCGCCGAGTCGACGGCAGTCGCTCCCAGAGCAGGGACGCGCGGTGCAAGTGCTGGGCCTCCTCCGCATATGCGAAGAGATCGCGGGCTGTCTCCGCCGCCCGCAGCGACCACTCGAAGGCGTCATCGACGCGACCGGCACCGTCGTAGTGCAGCGCCAGATGGGCTGCCCGCGAGACGAGGGGCTGGTCCACGGCCCCTTGCCAGACCGTGGCGTACTCGCGGTGGATCGCCAGCAGGTCATCCGGGATCAGGGTCGTGAGGATGACCTCTGCGAGAAGCGGGTGCCGGAACCACACCTCGCCCTGCTCGTTCAGGACGGTGATGCCGGTCGCTCCACTCGCAGCGACGCCGTCGCGCACGTCCTCCGAGGTGAGTCCGCGCGAGTGCGCGAGCCGCCCCAGGACGGCGACGGGAACGGGCCGACCACCCACGGCGAGCAGTTGCATGAGGCCGCGCGACGCCGTGTCGAGCCGGTGCCACGAGGCGAGCAGCACCTCTCTGAGGGTCGTCGCCCGCGCGGCCGGCTCACCGTCAGGCACGCCGGTGAGGAGCTCGGTCAGGTAAGGATTGCCGCCGGACCGCTCGAACACAGCCGCCCCTCGCGCCACGGCCCGTTGGTCCCCACTCAGCTGGGCGACGAGGTCCTCAGTTGCCTGCAGGCCCAGGCGGCCGAGGGGGAGGACCCGGACGGCGGGAAAGCGCCGCATGTCTGCGAGCCAGCCGTGCAGTCGATGCCCCTCCCCGAGGTCCGTGTCCCGATACGTGGCCAGCACGCAGAGGCGTTGGCCGGGTCCGAATCCCGTCATGAGATAGGCGATCAGGTCGAGCGACGTCGTGTCGGCCCACTGGAGGTCGTCGACGACGACGGCAGTCGGACCCTCAGCCGAGATCCGGTCCAGCACCGTGGTCACGAGACGCATCAGCTCCACAGGGTCCGGCTCGCCGCGAGTTCGGCCGAACATCGGCGCGATCGTGCCCAAACCGTCCGCCTCGAGGCCGGCCAGGACCCGCTCACGCTCAGCCGCGCTCGCCTGCCGGAACCAGTGGGTGACGATCTGGCCGATCGGGTGGTAGGGCGATTCCGCCGCCGCGAACCGCAGGCACCGACCCCAGAACGCGCGACCGCCCTCCTGCTCGAAGCCACTGGTCACCTCGGTCACCAGCCGGGTCTTGCCGATGCCGCTCTCGCCGGACACGAGGACCGCCGAGGGGTTGCCCGCGACCGACCGCCGGACCGCCTCGTCCAGCGAGGCTCGCTCGGCGTCGCGGCCGACGAGGCCCGCTCGCGCGTCCATGGTCTGGATTGTCCTCGTGGACCCGGGGAACCACGGGCAAATCACCCAATGAGGGAAGCCCCGGTGGCGGGGTTGGTCCGCGCCACCGGGGCTCCGTTCACGACTACAGCGGTCGGGCTACCTCACGTGCTCAGCGCAGCGTGCGGTCGTACGTGTCGCTGTAGTAGGTGCCGAGCCGGTCCCGGTACTCCGGGTTGTCCAGATCTGCATCCGTCAGCTCCGGGGAGTCCTTGATCTGGTCCTTCGTCCGGTCCACATGGACCTTCTCGTCGTTCCAGTCGACCCGGTCGATGGTCCCTGCTGGCAGCATGACCTTCCGACCGAAGATCCACGGACCCGTGTCGACGACAACGTAGCTGCTGCCGACGTCCATCGTGGCCTCGTCGATCTTGCCGATGTGTCCGTCGATGGCCTCCACGGAGAAGCCCGTCAGTTCCTTCCCACGGGCCGACACCTCAGCGCTCTCCCGATAAGTCCAGGCATCCCAGGTTCGAGTAGCCATGGTCTTCTCCTTTCGTTCGAGTGTTGCGTGCACGTGGATCCCTACCCACCTCTTGCGGGACCTCAAACACAGAAATTTCACGATCCCGTATGCCGCTGGGCTGGCTTCCCGACGTCCGTGGCCTCAGGCGACACCCGGCCTTCCCGCTGCCGGGTCCGCAGGTCGACCGCGCTGGCGATGAGGGCGAGCGACATGACCGCGGCTGCGACTCGAAGTGCTGTCGCGGCCGCGCTCGTGAGGTCACCCGAGGCGGCGCCGAGGCCGAAGAAGACGGCTCCGATGAGGGCGATCCCAGCAGCTGTGCCGATGCGCTGTCCGGTCTGGAGGACACCCGCCGCGGTGCCCGCCCTCTCGACGGGCACGTCGTGGAGCGTCAGCGTGATGTTGGGGGAGATGACGAAGCCGCTGCCGAGCCCGCCGAGGAGCAGGGGACCGGCCAGGGCCCATGGAAGGGCCGGCCCGTCGACTTCGGTGAGCACGACGTCCAGCGCGACGAGCCCGACGAGGGAGAACACCAGGCCACCGGTGACGAGCAGGCGCCCGAAGCGGTGCACGAGGCGGCCTCCGAGCGCTGACCCGATCGCCGACCCGGCGGCATACGGCGTCACCATGAGGCCCGCCCCGAGGGCGGAGTAGCCGAGGCCCTGCTGGAAGTAGATCGTCAGCACGAAGAAGATGCCGGTGAACCCGGCGAAGAAGACGGCACTGACCGTGGCGCCGGACGGGTAGCCGGGCACCCGGAAGAGCGCGAGCTCGACGAGCGGGCTGCGATCCCGGGCGGTGTAGGCGCTCTCCCACGCGACGAAGCCCGCGATGAGGCCGGCGCCGATGAGCCCGGTCCACCATGGGAACGAGAACCCGTCGCCGCGACCCCGCTCGATGAGGGGCAGCAGTAGTGCGGCGACCCCCAGTCCGAGGAGGGTCACCCCGACCGGGTCGAGGTCGAGGCGCTCGCCCTCGTGCCGCCGGCGCGGCGGGGGCAGCCAGCGCAGGGCGAGCAGGACCGCCGCGACGACGATCGGCAGGTTGACGAAGAAGATCCAGCGCCAACCGGTCTCGACGCCGAGCAGCCCGATGATCAGGCCACCGACAACCGGGCCGACCGCGGTGGACACGCCGATGGTCGCACCGAGCAGGCCAAAGGCTCGGCCGCGCTCCCGGCCGCTGAACAGCTCCTGGATGAGGCCGGAGACCTGTGGGTTGAGCAGGCCGCCGCCGACGCCCTGGAACAGCCGGGCCGCCACGAGCACGCCGCTGCTGGGTGCGAGGCCGGCCGCCAGGCTCGAGAGGCCGAAGACGAGCACGCCGGCGATGAACATCGTCCGCCGCCCGATCGCGTCGCCCGTGCGCCCGGCCCCGACGAGCACGAGTCCGAAGGTCAGCGCGTAGCCCGAGACGATCCACTGCAGGTCGCTCTCCGTGGCCCCGACCCCGGCCTCGATCGAGGGGAGCGCGACGTTGACGATGCTGACGTCGAGCAGCGTCATGAACCCTGCGACGAGGCAGACGGCGAGGGCTCGCCACCTGCGGGGGTCCAGCTCGGTCACGTCGACATCCCTTACCCGGACGGTCGGATGGACGGGGCGAGCCGCTCCAGGAGCTCGAGGGCGGTGCCGAGGGAGCGGGCTGGTTCGACCGTCGGCGAGACGACGTCCGGGCTGAAGTTCGGGTCGACGAAGACCTCGGTCACGCCTTGCTCACCCAGGGTCTCGAGGTCCTCTCGGACCTGGTCGACGGACCCGGTGAGGAGCCGTCGCAGCCCAGCCCGGTCCTTGGCCTCGGAGCCGAGCCGGACGACGCCGCGCACGACGAACCGCATCGCTCCGGGATCTCGGGCAGCCCGCTCGGCAGCGGTCCGCACCGTGTCGATGTCCTGGCCGAGGCGACGCAGGTCCTGTCGGCTCGAGGTGACCCAGCCGTCGGCGAGGCGCCCGACTCGCTTGAGCGCCGCCGCGACCGAGCCGCCCATGAGCAACGGCGGGTGCGGCTGCTGCACGGGTTTCGGCTGGACGATGGCCTCCGGCACGTTGACGTACGTGCCCTCGAAGCGCACGGGGTCCGGTCCCCAGATCGCTCGAAGGCATTCGACCGTCTCGACCGTGCGGCCCACGCGCTCTGCGCGAGAGACGCCAACGGCCTCGAACTCCTCTGCCGCCCAACCGAGCCCGAGCCCCACGTCAAGTCGTCCGTCGCTGAGGACGTCCAGGGTGGTCAGCTGCTTCGCCAGCACGATGGGTGCTTCGTACGGCGCGTTGAGGACGGCGACGCCGAGACGGACGCGTTGGGTGAGGGCTGCCGCATGCGCGAGCGTGACGATCGGGTCCTGGACGGAGACGTAGGTGGCGCCCCAGTCCACCCCCACCGGGTGGAGCAACCGCTGGAACGTCCAGAGCGACGCGTAGCCGAGTGCCTCCGCCTCTCGCGCCACGAGGCGCACCGACTCGGCCGAGGACCAGGCGCCGGATACGGGTAACGCGAATCCGAGGTCCATGCCCTCCATCCTCCGCCACGGCTGTCGATCAGAGCGTGACCGAGCTGGATCCGCGCCGTTCGTTGAAGCGCTCGGCCGCCGTGCGTCCCCATGCGGTCAGCTTGTTGATGACGGGGGAGTCGAGGCGTTGCTGTGCCTGATGGCCCTCGAGCGTCTCGGACCCGCCGCTCTGCGGTGCCTTCGGCAGCAGGCGGTTCGCCAGGCCCATGACCCGCGTCGTCGTCGTCGGCATCAGACCGTGCACGCGCACCCCGACGTGGGTGAGGGGCGTGAGCAGCAGCGTCGGCTTGCCGGACAGGACCGCGTCGACCATCTTCCGAGCGGCACGCTCGGCGTCGACGGCGAGGCCCGGGATGGACGCGGCCGGTCCGAACCACGCGTACTCCTTCTCCGCCTGCCCGACGAAGCTGGCGCGTTCATGGGACCCGGTCCGCATCAGGCCGGGCACGATCGTCGTCGCCGTGACGCCCGTTCCCTGCAGGGCGGCGGCCAACCCGTCCGAGAACCCAACGGCCCCGAACTTCGCTGTCGCATAGGGCAGCAGGTGAGGTGGGGACACCATGCCGCCGATCGACGTCACCGTGCCGATGTGCCCCCGCCGGCGCTCGCGCAGGTGTGGCAGGACGGTGAGGGCCACGTTGATCGGGCCCCACATCATCGTGTTGACGGCGTCCTCGAAGTGCTCGAAGGTCATTGACTCCAGCGGGCCGACCTGGATGATGCCGGCCACGGTGATGACGGTCTCGATCGGCCCGACCGAGGTCTCCACGTCCTCGACCAGCAGGCGGACCGACTCGCGGTCGCGCACGTCGCAGACCCGGCTCTCGGCCACGGCGGATCCGCCGAGCTGAGCCACCGCGTCGTCGAGGTCCGGCTCGCTACGCGCGGCGATGACGACGCGACGGCCACGCCGGGCGAGCTCCGTGGCGATGATGAGGCCGAGGCCGCGGGAGCCTCCCACGACAAGTGCAACAGGTTGGGTGGTCATGGTCTCTCCTTACCCTGCCGACCGGTCCGGTGTCACGGACCCGGACGGCGGGCCTTCGCCTAGGCTTCCGCATCATGACGACCCGCCTGAACACCCTGTCCGTCGGCACGGCCGGTCCGCGCATCGCTTTTCTGCACGGGCTCTTCGGGCAGGGACGCAACTGGAACCAGATCGCCAAGGCCCTGGCGGGTCAGGACGGCACGGGGGCGCGGTGCCTGCTCATCGACCTGCCCGACCACGGGCGCTCGCCCTGGACCGAGGAGTTCTCCTTTGAGGCCTACGCCGACGCGGTCGCCGCGACACTGCGGGCAGCCGCGCCAGGGGAGACGTGGACGGTCGTCGGCCACTCGCTCGGCGGCAAGACGGCCATGGTCCTCGCCCTGCAGCACCCCGACCTCGTCGACCACCTCGTCGTCGTCGACATCGCGCCCAGGGACTACGGATCGCTGGAACGGTTCCAGGGCTACATCGACGAGATGCGCGCCCTGCCCCTCGACGAGATCCAGAGCCGAGCCGACGCCGAGGCACGCTTCGAGGAGTCCAACGCGGGGGTCAAGGCCTTCCTGCTGCAGAACCTGCGTCGAGACGGCTCCCGGTGGCACTGGCAGGCCAACCTCGACCTCTTCGCCGCGGATGCTGCGCTCGGCCACGAGTCCCGCATCGCGGGCTGGCCGACATCGGTCGAGGCACTGCCGCCCTACGAGGGACCCGTGCTGTGGATCGCCGGCGGAGACTCGCCCTACATCCAGCGCGAGGACCGGGACACGATGCGGCGCTACTTCCCGCTGGCTCGGCAGTTCACCATCAAGGGCTCCGGCCACTGGGTGCACACCGAGGCACCGGAGATCATCGTGGGTGCCTTGCAGCGCGTCCTCGCCCCAGAGCGCTGATCGGGGGAGTGGACGGGCCGGGATCAGAGGATGCGGCGGCCCAACGCCCAGGCGGTGAGCTCGTGCCGGGAGCTGAGCTGCAGCTTGCGGAGGACGGAGCTCACGTGCGTCTCCACGGTCTTCACCGAGATGAACAGCTCCTTGGCGACCTCCTTGTACTGGTAGCCCCGGGCGATGAGCCGCATGACCTCGCGCTCGCGGGCCGAGAGCCGGTCCAGCTCCTCGTCGATCTCGGCGACCTCACCCGCCGCGGCGCCGAAGGCATCGAGCACGAACCCGGCCAGGCGTGGGCTGAAGACGGCGTCACCGTCGGCCACTCGCCCGATCGCCGTGAGCAACTCGTTGGCATTGATCGTCTTCGTCACGTAGCCGCGAGCCCCCGCCCGGATGACGGCGATGACGTCCTCGGCCGCGTCGGACACCGAGAGGGCGAGGAACCGCACCGGCTGTCCCGCCTCCGTCTGGACGCCGGCACAGGCACGGATGACGTCGGCGCCGCCGCGCCCGTCGCCGCCGGGGATGTGGACATCGAGGAGGACGACGTCCGGCTTGGTCTCCTTGATCACTGTGGTCGCCGACTCGACGGCGCCGGCTTCGCCGACGATCTCCAGGCCGTATGCCGCTGGGCTGGGTGTGCTGGTCAGCTCGGCTCGCACTCCGGTGCGAAACATGTGGTGGTCGTCGACGAGGACGATTCGGATCGTGCGCGGCGCGGTCATGACGTCTCTTCCTGCGGTTCGGGTGAACGGCCGGAGTCGCTGCTCCGACTGGGGTCGGTGCCCGGGGGGTTCGCGCTCGTTCCGGTCGAGCTGCCGTTCGTGGGCGGGGTCGGGGACGGTTCCGAGACGGGCAGCCGGAGCTCGATCTCGGTACCGTCGGCGCGGCGCCGGATCGCTGCAGATCCGCCGTGGCGCTCCATGCGCCCGATGATGGACTCCCGCACACCTGCCCGGTCGTCGGGCACGTCCGTGAGGTCGAAGCCCTTGCCGTGGTCGCGCACGAAGGCCTCAACCGCGGCAGGTCCCACCTCGACGTAGGCGGTGATCGGCGGCTCGGCGTGGCGCACAGCGTTCCAGGCGGCCTCGCGGACCGCCTTGACCAGGGCATCGAGATGCTCGTCCATCGGCCGGTCGCCGGTGACGACGAGCTCGACCGGCACGCCGTGGAGGTCCTCGATCTCCTCGAGGGCGGAGGTCAGCGCGGCCCCGAGGGTGCCGGCACGTGCGTCCTCGTCGTAGAGGTACGACCGCAGCTGGCGCTCCTGGGCGCGGGCGAGCCGCGCCACTGTCGCGGGGTCGGAGGCACGACGCTGGATCAGGGCCAGGGTCTGCAGCACCGAGTCGTGCAGGTGCGCCGCGATGTCGGCACGCTCGGTGGCACGGATGCGGGCGGCCTGCTCGTCCCGGAGATTGGTCCAGAGTCGCAGGATCCACGGGGCGGCGAGCACCGCAACGCCGACGAGGGCGGCCAGGACGGCGCCGACCACCTGCCAGATCTGTCCCACGTTCGTCTGGCCGATGAGCAGCCCGACGAGGCCGAGGGTGGTCAAGGTGAGGCCGACGACGAGCCAGATCCACTTGACCGGCCTGCGCGCACCGATGGGGTCCGCGTCGTCGAGCTGCGACCAGAAGAAGATGGCCCCGATGACGATTGCGACGATGGGGAGCAGCAGCTGGGGCTCGATGCCGATACCGGCACTGCCCATCCAGAGGGCGCCCGCGATGGCCAGGGCCAGGACGCCGAGGAGGGTCACGACGACCGCCTCATTGCCGCTGCGGACCCACCGTTTGAGGGACTTGAGCGTCGGAGGCCCGTTGCCCTCGGTGGGCGACGTGGCGGTCGACTGCTCAGCTGCCCCGCCGGCTGAGGCTCCCGTCTGCGCCGGGTCGCCCGGTGATGGGGCCGCGGCGAGGGTGCCCTCCCTCATGGTCGCCCACAGGAACGCGTAGACCGCGAGGCCGGCGCCGAACGGAATCGAGGTGGCGACGAAGATGATCCGGATCACCTTCACGGGGACGCCGAGATGGGCGAGAGCCCGGCCGCGACCCCGCCGATGAGGCGCCCGCTCGTCGGCCGCACGAGCGGCGGACGGGGAGCCGGCATCCGCAAGATCGGGGGATGCGGCACCGCCTCGCCGGGGTCGGTTCTCGTCGTCACACCTCCATCCTGACCCACCCATGCGCGTGAGGGCGACCATCCGAGGGTTCTTCAGGTGCACTTCAGGGTCACTTCAGGGTCGACCCGCATGGCTCGCAGCGCTGCGCACGGGAGAACCTTGGGTCATGAAGCAGCAGACCGACCCCAACTCGAAGGGACAGGCCTCGACGGCCTCTACGACGCCCTGCGCCGCCCGGGCATCGCCAGGGCCTCGGACGGCCGGTGGTTCGCCGGGGTCGCGTCAGGGCTCGCTCGCCGACTCGGCATCGATCCTCTGGTCGTCCGCGGCGGCGTTCATCCTCCTCGGCCTCCTCTTCGGAATGGGGTTGGCCATCTACTTCGTCCTCTGGCTCCTCATGCCGGACGAGCGCGGCCGGATCTCGCCTCGAGCAGGCGCTCAAGTACGGCGATGGCCACTCGATCTTCCTCCTCATCGTCACCGTCGTCGTCCTCTTCAGCGGCGGGCCCTGGTTCGGCAACGACCAGGGCGGCGGGTTCCGGTTCTTCGGCTTCGCCGCCCTTGCGGTCGGCACGTGGTGGTTCCTGACCCGCACCGACACCGGCAGGGACCTGCTCCAGTCCGCACCGTGGTCCTGCAACCCGCAGGGTGGCACCACTCCGACGGCTACTGCCGGCGAGTCCTCCACCTCCGCATCGGGCAGCCCCAGCGGTCCCGCCGCATCCATGGGCCGCTCGACGGGCAACGCAGCAGCGAATGCCGGTGCGGCCAGCTGGCCGCCGCCCGTCGGAAGTGCGACCACACCCGTGACGGTTGCGGTCCCGACTCCTCCGCGGGAGCGGACTCGGGGCATCGGCTTCGCCGCCGGCCTGCTCGTGCTGGGAGCCGCCATCCTCACGTCAGTGGGCGTCCTCAACGCCGCAGAGCGCCTCGCGTGGCAGGGCAGCCATCTGGCCGTCGCGATCGCCGCGGGCCTCGCGGTTCTCGGCCTCGGCATCGTCATCGCCGGGATCGCCGGACGCCGATCGGGCTGGCTGGCGCCCTTCGCGATCACCGCCATGATGGCCGCGGTGTTCACGAGCGTCATGCCCCACGGCCTGAACCAGCCCTTCTCGGTCGGTGAGCGCACCTACCAACCAGCTGCCCTGACCGGCACCGAGAGCTACCAGCTCGGTATGGGCGACATGCGGGTGGACCTCACCGGCGCCGACTACAAGGCGGACGGCGTCGAGACCGTGAAGGCAGTCGTCGGCCTGGGCGAGCTCAACCTCGTCGTGCCCGAGGGTGTGCGGGTCACCGTCAACGCCACCGGTCGGGCCGGCGAGATCGTCGCCAACGACAGCAACGAGGGCGGCGCGTCGACCAGCCGCAGTGGCACCTTCCTCGACGAGACGTTCACCTACGGCGCTGAGAACGCGCGCGAGGAGATCGTCGTCGACGCCGAGGTGGGACTGGGCCAGATCACGATTCAGACGGGAGTCAGCAAGTGAACGCGCATGACCCTCACGAGAGGCATGACGACACTACGCTCGACATCGAGCAGGTGGACACGCCGACGGATGGCGACATCGATGCTCACGGCGTCGACTCGAACGACACTCAGCACATCGCACAGCCAGTGACGCAGCAGATCGAGACCACAGGAACGGCCATGAACCAGCACGACCCCGCCACGCCGGGCCCGACGCCCTTCAAGGTGGAGCCCGCGACGCCGGTCCCGGACGATGCCCTGCACCCGGACGACGAGCCGTCGCCGCCGCCACACTTCCAGATGATGCCGCCTCCGCCCGCGCCCGCCGCCGCAGCACCCCCGCAGTGGGCGGCGCCGTCCCGGAGCCCGGGGCTGGTCACCGTCCGCCGAGGGCCGCTGCCGATGACGATCATGCTGGGCCTGCTCAGCATCATCGTCGCCGGCTTCGTCCTGGTCACGAACCTCGCCGGCGCCGACTTCAACCTGCGCGCGGTGGGCCCGATGATGTTCGGCTCCTTCGGCGGCCTCCTGCTGATCGTGGGTCTCATCGGAATCATCGCGGGGGGCCGGGGCCGCGACGACCGCTGAGCCACTCGCCCGGTCGGCGCGAAACGCGTGTGTTCGCGAGCCGGCGGGGCTGGGAGTGGCCCTTCGTGCGATGCCCGCTCAGCGGCATACGGTAGGGAGGCGCAGACCCAGCCACGACGCGACGAAGGAGTCCACGTGATCTCGCGCTCCGGCATTGACCTCGCCAGCTTCGACCACACCGTCCGGCCGCAGGACGACCTCTTCCGCTTCGTCAACGGCACGTGGCTCGACACGACCGAGATCCCCGCGGACCGCGCTCGCTTCGGAGCCTTCGACCTGCTCCGCGAGCAGTCGACCACCCGGGTCCACCAGCTCATCGAGGAGGCGGCCGCCCAGGCCAGCACCGGCGAGGGCGCGCAGCAGGGGGCGGCGAAGCGGCAGGTCGGCGACCTCTTCGCGAGCTTCATGGACACCGATCGGGTCGAGGAGCTCGGGCTCTCGCCGCTCCTGCCGATCCTCGCCGAGGTCGCGGGCATCGACTCGGTCGATGCGCTCGCCGCGACGCTCGGGCGCCTGCACCGCGTCGGGGTGACGGGGCTGCTCGCCCTCTACGTCAGCCCCGACCAGCGTGCTCCAGAGGACTACGCGGTCTACCTGGAGCAGGCGGGCCTGGGTCTGCCGGACGAGTCGTACTACCGCGGGGAGACGTATGCGGACATTCGCGTCGCCTACGTCGCGCACGTCGGGCGGCTGTTGGGTCTGGCCGGCGTCCCGGAGGCGGCGGACAAGGCCGCGCGCATCATGGCCCTCGAGACGCGCCTTGCCGTGCACCACTGGGACAAGGTCGCCAACCGCGACGCGGTCAAGACGTACAACGCGTACACCTTGGCTGAGGCCGAGGCGCTGGCGCCGGAGTTCCCTTGGCACACCTGGCTTTCCGCCATGCAGGCGCCGGAGGGGTCGATCGAGAAGGTCGTCGTCCGGCAGCCGAGCTTCGTCACGGAGCTCGGACGCGCGCTGAGCGACGTTCGGCTCGAGGACTGGCAGGCCTGGCTCACCTTCCACGTCGTCAGTACCTTCGCCGGCCTGCTCCCCAAGGCCCTCGTCGACGAGGACTTCGACTTCTACGGTCGGACACTCTCGGGGCAGCCGGAGATCAAGGAGCGGTGGAAGCGCGGGGTTGCCGTCGTCGAGAGCGCGGTCGGCGAGGCGGTCGGCCAGTTGTACACCGAGCGGTGGTTCCCGCCCGAGGCGAAGGAGCGGATGCAGCACCTTGTCGCCAATCTCGTCGAGGCCTTCCGGCGCTCCTTCGCCTCGCTCGAGTGGATGGGGGAGGGGACCCGCAAGGAGGCGCTTGGCAAGCTCGACATGTTCGTCGCCAAGATCGGCTACCCCGAGGTATGGCGCGACTACTCCTCCATCGAGATAGATGCAACGGACCTCGTCGGGAACGTCTGTCGGGCAACGGAGTTCGAGGTCGACCGCAACTTCACCAAGTTGGGCAAGCCGATCGACCGCACCGAGTGGTTCATGCTGCCGCAGACGGTCAACGCGTACTACATGCCCACGATGAACGAGATCGTCTTCCCGGCCGCGATCCTGCAGCCGCCCTTCTTCGACCTCGGGGCCGACGACGCCGTGAACTACGGCGGCATTGGTGCCGTCATCGGGCACGAGATCGGGCACGGCTTCGACGACCAGGGTTCCCGCTATGACGGGTCGGGCGCGCTGCGCGACTGGTGGACCGAGGCGGACCGGGGGCGGTTCGAGGCGCTGGCGCAGCGCCTGATCGAACAGTTCAACGGCTACACCCCTGCGGGCCTCGACGCGAAACACAAGGTCAACGGCGCTCTCACCGTCGGCGAGAACATCGGCGACCTCGGTGGGCTGCAGATCGGCTACGCGGCCTACCGCATCGCGACCGAGGGGTCGGGGATGCGGAACCTCGATGGCTTCACCGGGCCGCAGCGGTTCTTCGTGGGTTGGGCCCAGGTCTGGAAGGGCAAGGCCCGCGAGGCCGAGGCGATCCGGCTGCTTGCCGTCGACCCGCACGCGCC
This sequence comes from uncultured Actinomycetota bacterium, assembly GCA_963754395.1. Classification (GTDB taxonomy): domain Bacteria; phylum Actinomycetota; class Actinomycetes; order Actinomycetales; family Dermatophilaceae; genus Intrasporangium. The sequence continues at coordinate 26,919 of CAVWGJ010000021.1, forward strand.
GATCGACGTCCGCGGCAACGCGGTCCGCAACGTCACCGAGTTCCACGAGGCCTTCGGCGTCGAGCCGGCGGATGGGATGTGGCTCCCCGACGAGGAGCGCGTCCGCATCTTCTGACCTCGCGCTGGCCAGCCGGCTCAGGGACTGAGCTTGAAGCCGACGTGGGACTTCACGAAGCCCAGCCGTTCATAGAAGCGGTGGGCGTCGGTCCGCGTGGCGTCGGACGTCAGCTGCACCAGGTCGACACCCAGTCGGCGCGACTGCTCGACAGCCCATTCGAGGAGGGTCGTGCCGAGGCCGGACCCACGCTCGGTCGAGGCGACGCGGACGCCCTCGATGATCGACCGCGTCGCGCCGCGCCGCGACAGGCCCGGGATGACGGTGAGCTGCAGGGTGCCGACAATGCGGCCGGCGCGCTCGGCGACGACGAGGTGCTGGCTGGGGTCGGCAGTGACGCGCGCGAAGGCGGCCTCGTAGGGTGCGAGATCCTCGGTCGTCTCACGTGTGCTGCCCAACGGGTCGTCCGCGAGGAGGTGGACGATGGCGCCGATGTCGTCCTCCGTGGCCGGTCGGATGATGAGGTCGGCGCCGTCCGGGGCAGCGGTCATGCGGACTCGGCGGCCTGCTTGAGCTGCCGGAGGCCCTTCTCCAGGTCGGGCCCGATCATCTTGTCCATCGAGTAGACCTTGCTCATGAGCCGCATGACGAGGTTCTGAGGGCCGGTCATGACCCAGTCGACGCGGGTGCCGGCGGCATCCGCTGGCGTCAGCTCGAAGTCCACGCGGTTGTGGGCCTTCATCGGGGCAGCGAAGACCAGGTCGATCCCGACGCGGTCCGCGCCCACCTCGACGACCTCCATCCGGCCCTGGCCCGCCTTGCTGTTGCCCCGCCAGGCGTAGGTCGCTCCGGTTCCGGAGTCCGGGCCGGCGTACTTGCGCTCGAGGTTGGGGTCGAGGCCCTCCCACGGCGACCACTTCTGCCACTGCTTCAGCGTCGTGATCAGGGGCAGGATCCGCTCCGGCGGGGCCGCGATGGTGGTCGATCGGCTGATTCTGAACTCCTTGGCCATGCGCCGATCCTGTCACGCCCCGGCCTAGCCTAGGTGGATGGGCGACCACGTCCGCCTGGTGCTCGCCGGAGACGTCATGACCGGTCGAGGTATCGACCAGGTCCTCGCCCACCCGGGTGATCCGACACTGACCGAGCGCTACGCCAAGGACGCCCGCGACTATGTCGCGCTCGCTGAGCGCGTGAGTGGTCCGATTCCGCGTCCCGTCGGCCCCGAGTACCCCTGGGGTGACGTGCTGGCGGTGATGGACGAGACACCATCCGCCGTGCGGCTCATGAATCTCGAGACGAGCGTGACACGGTCCGAGGACCGGGAGCGTGGCAAGGCTGTGCTCTACCGCATGTCACCGGCGAACCTCGCCGTGCTCGACGTGGCCGGGGTGCACGCGTGGGGGCTGGCGAACAACCACGTCCTCGACCACGGGCAGCAAGGCCTCCTCGACACCCTCGACTCGCTCGGCGCCGCCGGGCTCCAGGCCGCCGGTGCCGGTCGCGACGAGAGTGCCGCCTGGTCACCGGCCGTCGTCCCGGTCGACGATGGCGGTCGCCGGGTCGTCGTCCTCTGCGTCGGCCACTCGTCGAGCGGGGTGCCGCGCCACTGGCGTGCTCGGCGCTCGCGACCGGGAGTCGCCGTCGTGGACGACCTGGACCGCGTAGCAGCCGAGCGCGTCACCGAGCACCTGCTCGCCTCGAGCAGCCCCGGTGACATCCGGGTGGTGTCGATCCACTGGGGCTCGAACTGGGGCTACGACATCCCGCGGCAGCAGCGCACGTTCGCCCACCGCCTCATCGACGGAGGGGTCCACGTGGTGGTCGGGCACTCGTCGCACCACGTCCGCCCCGTGGAGCTGCGAGGCGGTGGCCTCGTCCTGCACGGTTGCGGCGACCTCGTCAACGACTACGAGGGGATCGGCGGGTACGAGGAGTTCCGCGGCGACTTGCGCGCCCTGCACATCGTGACCCTCGACGCGGGAAGCGGGCGACTGGAGGAGCTGCACCTGGTCCCGTTCCGCAGTCGTCGGCTCCGCCTCGAGCATGCCACGGCTGAGGAAACCCGTTGGTTGGCAAGGTCGCTCGACGAAGCGTGCCGGGGCCTCGGGACCAGCGTGCAGCAGGTCGGTGACCGCCTGACCGTGCCCGTCGGCTAGGTTCTTTCCCCACGCTCGTGGGACGTTGGGCTGGCAGCAAGCCCAGCGGCATACGGAATCGGTCGTATGCCGCTGGGCTCGCTCACGTGCGGCCCGCGCCCTCGTGGTGGGTGGTTGCCGGTCGCCGCCCTGGACCAGGCCTACGAGAGCGAGTCAGCCAGCTCCTGGAGTGCCTGTACCACCGCGGGATTGGCCTCTCCGGACTTGCGCTCGGCGTTGGACAACTGCGCCAGTGCGGCCTTGAGGTTGGACGGCGTGGTCAGGAGCTTCTCGGCCGTGGCCACGTGTTGGCGCACCTCGGCCAGTGTGTCGCCGGACAGCGTGCCCGCCCGCTGCGCCTGGTCGATCCGGGCACCCACCACGGCGAAGCTGGGCGCTGCGACCAGCCTGGACTGCAGCTGGGCGTTGAACGACTCCTGTCGGATCTCGCCGGCGGCCGTGATCTCGTTGCGCGAGATCGCCGCGCTCGGCTCGAGACGGAGGGAGTCGAAGCCACGGGCGATCTCGCTGCCCAGCACGTTGCCGTTGTACCAGTAGGTCGACCAGTACCCGCCCAGGTTGAGCCGGGGCTGCTCGTCCCGTTCGACTACGACCACCCAGCAGCGAAGGTGCAGGGGACCGGTGTCTTCATCGTGATCGGCTCCACACCCGCCGGGCCGCTCTACCTGGAGCTCATCGAGCCCAACCCGAGCTTCCCGGCGTTCCAGCACTGCCCGCGGCTCGCCGGCTGACGTCCGGGTCGCCACTTGCGCTGGTGTGCTGCCAAACGCGCAACCGTCGTGCGTTTGGCAGCACCTGGCCGCGTTCAGCCGATGAGCTCGAGGAGCAGCTCGACTGCGCGGTTGGCCGCGGAATTGCCGGCCGGGTCTCGCACGACCGCCGCGATGTGCCGAATCGGCTGTGGGGCCGCGATGTCCAGGACGCGGACCTCGGCTTCGGGCGGGATCGCGCCCGCTGCAAGACGCGGGATCACCGTGATGCCGACTCCGGCCCTGACGAAGGCGATGCCGGTGTAGTGGTCCTGTGCCTGCACGGCGAAGCGGGGCTGGAAGCCCGCGGACTCGCACGCCGCTGTGAGGATCTTGGAGCCGATCCCGCTGGGCAGGTCGCTGCTGATCCAGGTCTCGCCCTCGAGCTCGGCCAGCGTCACCTCCGAGGCCCCGGCGAGTGGATGGTCGGCCCGCACGAGGGCGACGTAAGGATCGACCAGGAGCGGCACCCGACGTGACCCCGGTGGGTCCTGGCTTCCCGGGAACTCCATCACGATGTCGAGGTCGAGGGGGCCCCCGCCGCGTCTCGGTATCTCGTTCAGGACCAGCTCGAGTGTCAGGCTCGGCAGCTCCGTTGCGAGGTGCCGAGCCAGTGTTGGCATCCACTCGGCCCCAGCCGATGCGAAGTACCCGATGGTGAGGCGACCCGACCGACCCTCGCGCAGGTCCGCGACCACCCCGTCGAGCCGGCCGAGCTCGCCCATGAGGTCGTTGGTCTGAGCGACAAGGGCCCGCGCCGTGGGCGTGGGGGACAATCCCCGGCCTTCCCGCTCGAACAGCGTCAGACCGGTCTCCTTCTGCAAGGCAGAGATCTGCTGGCTGATCGCCGAGGCGGTGTAGCCGAGGTTGTCCGCGGCGGCCTGGATCGTCCCGCTGGCCATGACAGAACGAAAGACTCGGATGCGATGCATGTCCAGCATGCGGCTACTCTAAAGAATTTCTTAAGAGTAATCAAGAAAACATCATTTGTGCTAAACCGTTTAATAGCCAATGATGGAGGCATGGCAACGTCACGCTTCCTCTCCATCGGGTCACTCCGAGCCTTGACCGCATCACGTCGGCGTGGCCACCTCGCGGGCAGCACGTGGTCCCGTGTCATCGACCGTGACCTGGACCGCATGACCTCCGACCTCCTCGTGCTGGCGCAGAGTGCCGACGCAACGGGCAGTGTCACGCGGGTCGCGCGGTCGGCGATCGAGCCCGTCGACCTGCACGAGCGTCGGAAGCGCGGTCCGCGTTCGACCAGTCCGAACCCGAGAACGACTGGGACCCACGCCCGAGCCAGCTGAGTCAGCCCCGACTGGGGCGGCGGGATGGGCGCCCTGCAGATCCGCGCGGCGGCCCCTCAGACCCTCCACGCAAGGGCGAGGGCACCCGCTGTGCTCGGTCGACGCGACCGAGCACAGCGGCATACGACTCACTGCGCCGGAGGCGCGATCTCCTGCTGGGACGGGAGCTGGTCCTGGCGGACGATCCCGACCGGGCAGGTCATGCCGTTGGGACCGTGGTTGCAGTAGCCGCCGGGGTTCTTGTGCAGGTAGCCCTGGTGGTAGTCCTCGGCGAGGTAGAAGGGCCCCGCGTCCTCGGCAGACCGGATCTCCGTGGCGATCTCGCCGTAGCCGTTCTCGTGCAGCACCTTCTGGAAGGCGTCCCGCGTGGTCTCCGCGGCCGCCCGCTGGGCCGGCGTGGTCCAGTAGATCGCCGACCGGTAGGCCGTGCCGATGTCGTTGCCCTGCCTGTTCGCCGTCGTGGGGTCGTGGTTCTCCCAGAACTCCTTGAGCAGCAGTTCCGGCGACGTCGTGGACGGGTCGTAGACGACGCGTACCGTCTCGGCGTGGCCGGTCAGGCCGGTGCACGTCTCCTCGTAGGTCGGGTTGGGCGTGTAGCCGCCCATGTAGCCCACCGACGTGTTGACGACTCCGGGCAGCCGCCAGAAGATCCGCTCCACACCCCAGAAGCACCCCATCGCGACGTACAGCACCTCCGACCCGTCGGGCCACGGCCCCTCGAGCGGGGTGCCGAGCACGACGTGCGTCGGGTTGACCTGGAACGGGCGTTGGTCGCGGCCGGGCAGCGCCTCGTCGCGAGCGGGCATCGTGGTCTTCTTGCCGAATCCGAACACCATTCCAGTGTCACCCCTTGGTCTCGTCTGTGCACTTACGTCCATCTAACGTTCGACGACCGTCCCGTATGCCGCTGGGCTGGTTCCCAGCGTCAGGTGGGCGATCGCCTGCGGCGGGATGCGCGCCGGGATGACAATGGCGTTCATGGGGGCGCGGGCCGCTCTGGTTGGTCGCGACGCGGCGTGCGCGACAGCGGGGCTCCCCTGGGAGCAGGCCCTCTGTTCCTACCGGCTGGCGCAGTCTCTGCTGACGACCAGGGGCAGCCGTGCGGAGGCGGCTGCGGCGCTGCGCGAGGCAGCCCGGATCGCGCGGCTGCTGGGGGCTGCACCGATCCTGACGGACGTCGAGGCGTTGGCGATACAGGGCCACCTCTCGTTGGCGGAGCCTGACACACGCGGGCCCGACGCCCGGAAGCCGCTGGCTCTGGCCACCTGGCTGTGGAAACTTGCCCGGCCCATCGCCCGGGCAAGCTTCCACGGCGCTGAGACTTCGGTTGGGGCACTTACTGGACAGCGACGAGAAGCCAGCCCAGCGGCAATACGGCCACTGCTCGTCGAGTGGGCCGGGCGCCGCGGAAGATGAGAACACTCTCATCGACTGCTCACCCACAGCTCACCGGGAGCGCCGATCATGGGTCCATGACCACCGACCGCGATCTCGCGATGCTCACCGGCGAGGCAGCTCCCGGATTGCTCGCCTCCGCGCTCGGTACCGCAGGCGGCGAGCTCGTGTCGTGGCGGGTCCGTGACGTCGACCACCGGCCCGGCGGGTCGACGACTGCGTCCTATCGGGCGGTGGTCCGGTGGGCGGACGAGGAGCGGACCGAGATGCTCGGCGTGACGACCTCTGCGGTCGATCCGGCAGCACCCGGGGTGCTGTCGCTGTCGGACGGGGAACGGACGGTGAGCGTCTGGCGGTTTCCGCAGGATCCCGGCCTGCCGGCACTCGCAGCGGCGACCGATCCACGTGCCCTCGCGTCCGTGCTGCGTTCCTTCGGGATCGGCGACGTCGACGAGGATGGTGCCTCGCTGCGGGTGACGGTGCGCGCCTATCGGCCGCGCCGCCGGGCCGTCATCGAGGTCGTCGCGCCCACCGCGCGACTCTTCGTCAAGGTCCTCCGGCCGACCCGCGTACGCGACCTGCACGAGCGACACCGCCTCCTGTCAGAGGCCGGCATGCCGACTCCGCACAGCCTCGGCTGGACCGACGAGGGCCTGCTCCTGCTCCAGCCTCTCCACGGGACCTCGATGCGCAAGGCGCTGTGGGACCCGGGCTCGGCCCTGCCGACGCCCGGACAGCTGGTCGAGGTCCTTGACCGGTTGCCCGAGGCCGTCCTCGAGCTACCCCGACGCACGAGCTGGACGGAGGGCGCCGCGCACTACGGAGCGCTCCTCGGTGCGGCCCTACCGGCGGAGGCGGATCGGGCGGCTGGGCTTGCTGGCGAGATATCCCGGCTCACCGCCACGGGCGGTCCCGACGAGCCGGTGCACGGCGACTTCTACGAGGCGCAGCTGCTGATCAGGGACGGCCAGATCACCGGGTTGCTCGACGTCGACACCGCAGGGCCGGGGCGCCGGGCTGATGACCTCGCCTGCCTCGTCGGTCACGTCGCCGTTCTCGGCACGATGCGACCGGAGCACGGAGAGCGGCTGACCGCCCTGGCGGCGTCGTGGTTCGACGAGCTATCGTTCCGCGGCGGCCGGAGGTCCGCCGCGTCCCGCGGGGCTCTCGGAAGGCAGGGCCTGCAGGCCGTCGACCCCGCCGATTTCGCGGCTCGGGTCGCTGGCGTCGTGCTCTCGCTCGCGACCGGACCACACCGGGTCCAGGAGCGCGACTGGCAGGACTCGACCCGTCGTCGGCTCGACGTGGTGGAGCACTGGGTGGGCCGGGCGGACCGTGAAGGAGAGGCATGAGGTGGCCGGGGCCGGAGGGGGCGGGCGGCTCGGACGTCAGGGCCAGCGGACGAGCTGCAGCCGGCCGTCCCGGGCTTCGACAGCCTTGTCGACGAGGACCTTGACGGGGACGGTGCCCCGGTGTTCTCCCGCCACGTCAGTCACCTGGACGGCATCGGCCGCGGCCTCGCGCTCCCCGATCACGGCGATGAGGTGATCCCGTCGGCGGCGTGCCTCTGCGACCCGCACTCCCAGCGAGTCGTCGCATCGCAGCTCGGCGCGGATCCCGTTGCTGCGCAAGGAGTCAACCAACGATCGCACCGCGGGGTCCTGGGCCTCCGACACCGGCAGCACAGCTACCTGGACCGGCGCGAGCCAGAGCGGTAGCCGGCCCTGGTATCGCTCGAGCAACGCCGCGACGACGCGCTCCATGGAACCGACCGTCCCGCGGTGGATCATCACGACGCGGTGCCGTTCTCCGTCCGCACCGTGGTAGGTCAGGTCGAACCGCTCAGGCAGGTTGAAGTCGAGCTGCACGGTCGCGATGGACTCCTCGTGGCCGCGGCCGTCACGGACCTGCAGGTCGAACTTGGGCCCGTAGAACGCGGCCTCGCCGGGCGCCTCCACGAGCTGCAGCCGCGCCTCATCGAGGACCGCCCGACCAGCTTCCCGCAGTGCGGCCTCGGCGTCCTGCCACTGCTCCCGACTTCCGAGCCACGCGTCGGAGTCGTCACGCATCGACAGGCGCACGTAGTCGACGGGCAGGCCGAGGATCCGCTGCGCCTCGATGGCGGCCCGGAGCCCGCGTGCCGCCTCCTCACCCGCCTGGTCCGGCCGGCAGAAGACGTGGGTGTCATCGAGGTGGATCTGACGCACGCGGCTCAGTCCCGAGACGACACCGGACCGCTCGGCGCGGAACATCGCCGCCAGCTCGTTGAAGCGCAGGGGCAGCTCGCGATAGGAGCGGCTCGCGGCCGCGTAGATGAGCGCGTGGTGCGGGCAGTTCGCCGGCCGGAGCACGAGCTGGTCGTCCGGGCCCTCGTCGCCGAGCCGCATCGCCGGGAACATGTCGTCGTTGAACTTGGCCAGGTGCCCGGACCGCTCGAAGAGAGCGCGCTTGCCGAGCACGGGGGAGTAGACGTCGGCGCACCCATCGCGGTGGGCGAGGTCCTTGGCGAGGTGTTGCAGCTCGGCGCGGATGACAGCGCCGTCAGGCAGCCAGAGCGGGAGACCGGAGCCGGCGAGCGGGTCGGTGGCGAAGACTCCGAGGTCGCGGCCCAGCTCTCGGTGGTCGATGTTGTCGTTCATGTCATTCCTTCAGGTCGTGAGTCGACCGCGGACACGACAGCGCCCCGGAGTCGACTCCGGGGCGTGGGTGCTGGGGTGTTCAGTGCAGCATTGGCGCGCCGGAGGGATCCGGCGTCGTCGTCTGCACGTGGCGTTCCATGCGGGTCAGGATACCGACGTGGCCGTATGCCGCTCACCTCCTTTCTGACAAATGGCTCGCTCCACGCGGGGCACGGTCGTCAGACTCGAGGGGTGGGTGATGCGTTCGAGATCCGACCTGTCGACCTGCTCGATGAGGCCCAGACGGACGCCGCCGTGCGTTGGAATTCGGTCTTCGACGCGGTCCAGCAGGAACTCTTCGGCGACCAGGGCAGTGAATGGAGCCTGGCGGAGCTACGAGCCCTGCAGCGCAAGCCCGACACCAAACGGGCGTGCTTCGCCGCCTGGTCCGATGGACAGGTCGTCGGCGCACTTCACGTCATGCTGCCCCTGCGGGACAACCTCCACCTCGCCGTCTTCTGGCCCGCGGTGGTTCCAGCCGCGCGGAAGAGGGGGATCGGATCCGCGCTCCTGGCAACCGCCGAGCGGGTGGCGACCGAGCATGGCCGGTCGGTCTTTCTCGTCGAGTCGGAGTGGGCCGGCGACGGGCCCGATCTCGCGGAGGGCTTCGCGACACGTCGCGGCTACGTCGTGGCCCAGACGATGCTGCGCAGCGAGATGGCGCTCCCGGCCGACGCATCCGGCCTCCGCGCGATCATGGACTCGGCGGGGGCTGAGGACTACGCCATCGAGTCCGTCGTCGACGACCTCCCCGAGCCGTGGCTGGAGGACCGGGCGGTCCTCGCCCAGCGGATGAGCACCGACGCACCAACCGACGACGTCGACTGGAAGGAGGAGGTGTGGGATGCCGAGCGGGTTCGCGCCGGCCATGAGGAAATGCGCTCGGCCGGTCGTCGGATCATCGAGTCCGTGGCCCGCAACCTCCCGACCGGTCGACTCGTCGGCTTCACCCGGGTCGAGGTGTCGCCGGAGAGCCCGGACCGGGCCTATCAGCAGGACACGCTCGTGCTGCGCGAGCATCGGGGGCACGGGCTCGGCGCGCGTCTCAAGGCGGCCAACGCACTGCTGCTCATGGAGGCCCTGCCGACGGTGCGGGCGATCCGGACGTGGAACGCCGACTCAAACAGGCACATGCTCGCGGTGAACCGGGCGCTGGGCTACGCGGTCGACGGGTACAGCCGCGAGTGGCAGAAGCAGGTCTAGCTGCCACCGTCGGACTTCCAGCAGTCGCGCGTGCAGTACGCGCCCGGGCTGGCTCCGGCGTTTACTGCACACTCGTCCGAGACCCAGCCCGGCGTTTACTGCACACTGGACGGAGGGGCGGGCGCGCGAAGTGCACACTCGACGAGGAGCGAGCCCAGCGGCATACGGCATCGGGCAGACCGCATAGGCTCGGGGCATGTCTGACGAGCACGGCTTCTCCACGCGAGCCATCCACGCCGGCCAGGAGGCCGACGCCTCAACGGGCGCGGTCGTCCCACCGATCTACCAGGTCTCGACGTTCAAGCAGGACGGCATCGGTGGCTTCCGGGGCGGCTACGAGTACAGCCGATCGGCCAACCCGACCCGGACCGCGCTCGAGGAGTGCATCGCGGCGCTCGAGGGCGGGAGCCGGGGCTTCGCCTTCGCGTCCGGCCTCGCCGGCCAGGACTGCGTCGTCCGCTCCCTGCTCGTGCCGGGCGACCATGTCGTCGTGCCGAGTGATGCCTACGGCGGCACATACCGGTACATCAACAGGGTCGCGCGCCCGGGGGGCATCGAGCACTCGATCGCGCGGATCAGCGACGTCGACGCGGTCCGCGCCGCGATCCAGCCCGGCCGCACCAAGATGGTCTGGGTCGAGACACCGACCAATCCCCTGCTCGGCGTGGCCGACATCGAGGCCATTGCGGAGGTGACCCACGAGGCCGGGGCCGTCCTCGTCGTCGACAACACGTTCGCGACCGCCTACCTGCAGAACCCCATCGCCCTGGGCGCGGACATCGTCACGCACTCGACGACGAAGTACTCCGGCGGCCACAGCGACGTCGTCGGCGGCGCGGTCGTCACCGCACCCGAGATCGCAGTCGCGGGCATGGAGGACGCCGAGGAGCGAATCGCCTTCCACCAGAACTCCATCGGCGGCGTTGCCGGGCCGTTCGACTCCTGGTTGACGCTGCGAGGGCTCAAGACCTTGGCGGTCCGCATGGAGCGGCACTGCGACAACGCGGAGAAGGTCGTCGACTTCCTCACCGGCCACGACGGCGTGTCCCAGGTCTTCTACCCGGGCCTCGAATCGCACCACAACCACGACGTGGCGGCCCGCCAGATGAAGCGCTTCGGCGGGATGGTCTCGTTCCGGATGCGCAAGGGCGAGGATGCAGCGGTCAAGGCGTGTGCGGCCGTCCAGCTGTGGACCCTGGGCGAGTCGCTCGGCGGAGTCGAGTCGCTCATCGAGCACCCGGCCCGGATGACCCACGCCTCAGTCACGGGCACCGAGCTCGAGGTGCCCGGAGACCTCATCCGCCTGTCCGTCGGCATCGAGGACGTCGACGACCTCATCGCCGATCTCCAAGAGGCCCTCGACATCCACGGCTGATCCCGCGGCGCCGGCTCCCATGACGATCCTCACGGTCGACTTCGGCTCGACCTTCACCAAGGCTGCGCTCATCGCCGACGACGGCACGGTCCGCGGCACCGCTTCGACGCCGACGACGGGCACGCAGGGGCCGGGGAGTGGAGACATCCTCGACGGTTACCGCGTCCTGCGCGACCGCCTCGAGGTGCCGCTTGGGGCACACGTCCACGCCTGCTCCAGTGCGGGCGGCGGCCTTCGCCTTGCCGTTGTCGGCTACGAGCGGACCGTCACCGCCGAGGCAGGTCACCGCGTCGGCCTGTCCGCGGGAGCCAAAGTGGTGCACGTCGCCGACGGCGCGTTGACGACGAAGGCGGTGAGCGGCATACGGCATGCTCGTCCCGACATCATCCTGCTCGTCGGCGGCACGGACGGCGGCAACGCGAATGTCCTGCTGCACAACGCTGCCCGTCTGGCCAAGGGCGCCATCGGCGGACACGGCAAGCACGCGGTGCCGATCGTCCTGGCCGGCAACATCGACGCTCGGTCTCAGGCGACCGCGCTGCTCGAGGCAGCCGGCCGGCCGGTGGTCCACGCCGACAACGTGCTGCCGCAGATCGGCGTCATCGCGCCGGACTCCGCCCGGGCAGCGATCCGCGAGGCGTTCCTCGGGCATGTCATCGGTGGCAAGGGTCTGTCGCGGGATGCAGCGTTCGGGCAGATGGTCGAGGCCCCGACGCCCGACGCCGTGCTGCGGGGCGTCGAGGTCGTCGCGGACGTGCGCGGCGACGGGGACGTCATGGTCGTCGACATCGGTGGAGCGACGACCGACGTCTACTCGGTCATCACCCCAGAGGGCGAGGACGCGAGCTTGCGCAAGGACGTCGTGGCGCCGCTCTGGCACGCGCGCACCGTGGAGGGCGACCTCGGGATGCGGTGGAACGCCGAGCACGTCGTCGAGGCGGCCGAGTCCGAGGGCCTGCTCGGGTCCGTGGGTGATCCCGGGTCACTGCGGTCGTATGCCGCTCACGTCCACGAGCGCCCACGCTCACTCCCGGCCGACGACGTCGAGCGCCGCCTCGACCTCGAGCTGGCGCGGCTGGCGGCGCTGGTTGCCGTGCGTCGGCACGCTCGGCCCGGGCTGCCGACCGAGTCGCCCCGTCCGCTCGCGAACGTGACGACCATCGTCGGGTCCGGTGGCGTCCTGCGGCACACGGACGATTCCGGCCGGGCGCACGTGCTCGGCGCCGTGCTGGCCGACCATGCCGGTGGCTGGAAGGTGCCGCGCTCGGCGACAGCCACGGTCGACGAGGCGTACCTGCTCTATGCCGTCGGCCTGCTGGACGCCCACGACCCGGCCCTGGCCCGAACGGTTGCCGCCCAGCTCGCCTGAGGACGCCGGAAGTTCGCCGGAAGTTCGCCGGGGCGACGTTGTGGTGGGTCGAAGGGGCTTCGGTTCAGGGCCTGGCCGCCGGAGGTTCGCCCCGGCGGAGTTTGTGGCGGCGGCGCGGACTGCACACTCGACTGAGTGGATGGGGGCTGGGAGGGACCAAGCGCGCAGGGCGAGCTCAGCGGCATACACAAAAGTGCAGTCCCCGTCCCGCGGGAACTGCACTTTCGATGGTGACTCAGCTGGTGTAGGGCTTGGCCTCGAGGATCTTGACCTCGATGGTCTTGCCGTTCGGCGCCTCGTAGCTCGTCAGCTCGCCGACGGTCTTTCCGTTGACGGCGGCGCCCATCGGCGACTTCTCGGAGAAGACCTGGAGGTCGCCGTCCGCGATCTCCCGGTTGCCGAGGACGAAGGTCTCCTTGTCGCCGAAGATCTCGACCGTCACGATCATGCCCGGCTCGACGACCCCGTCGTCGGGCGGGGTCTCGCCCACCACCGCGGTGTGCAGCAGCTCCTGGAGCTGGCGGATGCGGGCCTCCATCTTGCCCTGTTCCTCGCGGGCGGCGTGGTAGCCGCCGTTCTCCTTGAGGTCACCCTCCTCGCGGGCCTCCTCGATCTTGCGTGCGATGTTCAGGCGACCTTCCCCCGTCAGCTGGTCCAACTCAGCCTTGAGGCGGTCATGGGCCTCCTTCGTGAGGAAGCCAGCAGCAGTCTCGGTCACGGTCATTACTCCTCGATGTACCAGCGCCCACGCGGTGCTCGCGTGGGCGCCTGTTCGTTCGATTCACCAATAAAGGGGGCCGGACCGATCTGCACCAGCATGAAAGGTGAGTGGTCGCGACCCGTGGTGAAAGACCTAGGATAGCAAAATCCGCGTCGCCCGCGCAGTCACGGCGCCACGACGCAGGTCTTGACGTCTCCCGTGACGGCTCGGCTCGTCGTGCGCAGGGTCACCGACGTCCGGGTCGAGTCCGCCCCGGCCAGCTGGACCGGGACGTCGGTCGACCCCACGACCGCGAAGTCCCCGGCCAAGGCGTGGACCGTGCAGACGAGGTCCTTCCCGCCAGGGCTGTGCACCTCGAAGTCGACCCGCACGCTGTCGTTGTCGACAACCTTGTAGCCCGTCACCTGCCACGTCGGCAGCCCGAGGGTCGCAGACAGCCCGAACCAGACGGCGAGCGCGACGCCGAGGGCGATCCCGATGCTGCCGATGACCCACCACTTGAGGGTTCCGGGGGCGGTGCGGGGGAGCGGCATGTGAGGTCCTGGCCTGATGAGAGGATGGCGCGGTGACTCCGGCCCGTCAGTCGACGGGTGGCCGGGGCGACCGTCCACGAGACGGTCAGAACGATACGACGAGCCAGATCCATGACGAACAGGGAGCCAGGGAACACGGTGTTCGAAGGCCTGCGGCTGATGGCGGTGCACGCGCACCCGGACGACGAGTCGAGCAAGGGCGCCGCGACGACGGCGAAGTACATCGCCGCGGGCGCCTCGGTCATGGTCGTGTCGTGCACCGGCGGTGAGCGCGGCGACATCCTCAACGAGAAGCTGAAGAACGACCCGCAGATCCTGCGTGATATCGCACAGGTGCGCCGCGACGAGATGAAGGCGGCCCAGGAGGTGCTCGGCTTCGAGCACACGTGGCTCGGATTCGTCGACTCAGGACTGCCCGAGGGGGACCCGCTCCCACCGCTGCCTGACGGCTGCTTCGCGCTCGAGGACCTCGACGTGACGACGGAGGCCCTCGTGCGCGTGATCCGCGAGTGGCGACCGCACGTCATGACGACGTACGACGAGAAGGGGGGCTACCCCCATCCGGACCACATCATGAACCACACCGTGGCCATGTCCGCCTTCGAGGCGGCCGGCGATCCGGCCCGATACCCGCACGCCGGCGAGCCGTGGCAGCCACTCAAGATCTATTACAACGGCGGGTGGACGAAGGAGCGCCTCACCACGATCCACGAGGCGCTGTTGGCCGAGGGCTTTGAGAGCCCCTACGCCGAGTGGCTGGCCAACTGGCAGCCACGGCGCGCGAGCGGGGCCACGACGCAGATCCAGTGCGGCGACTTCTTCGAGACCCGCGACCGCGCGCTGCTCGCCCACGCCACGCAGGTGGACCCGGACGGCTTCTGGTTCCAGGTGCCGCGCGAGCTCCAGCAGCGCGTGTGGCCCGTGGAGGAGTTCGAGCTCGCCATCTCCTACGTCCCGGTCGAGCTGCCCGAGGAGGAGCTCTTCGACGGGCTCGGCTCGGCTGCGGAGGCCGATGCGCTGGCCAAGGGCGGGCAGCTGGAGCTCGCCTACGACGGGCGGCTCAGCCCGGACGACGAGGAGATGCTCGACCCGGCTGAGCGGGTCGAGCATCCCAACGAGCCGGCGGAAGGAGACGAGGGCTGATGGGTGGAAGCGGCAACCTGCCGATCGGGCCGGGCGTGTGGGGCTTCCTGGCATTGTTCGTGCTCGCCATCGCGCTCTGGCTCCTGGTGCGCAACATGAACTCCCGGTTGCGCCGCATGGCCTACCGCGAGCATGAGCGCGTCGAGGCCGAGCGCGCAGCCGACGATGCCAAGGCAGAGCAGAGCGTCGAGACGACCGACGAGACCGACGAGGGACCAGGGTCCACCGAGAAGGGCTGATCGCCGCCGCCCACCCCCTCCCGGTTGGAGAAGGGTCAGGCGATCGAGGGGGTGGCGACGATGGCCAGAGTCACCGCGGCGAAGTGGGCCATGAACCCGCCGAGCGTGAGCGCGTGGAACACCTCGTGGAAGCCGAACCAGCGCGGAGACGGGTTGGGACGCTTGGCGCCGTAGACGATGCCGCCAGCGGTATAGAGCAGCCCGCCCATCGCGATGAGCGAGCCGACGAGGGGCCCACCGGACCTCCAGAACGGCACGACGTAGAACACCGCCGCCCATCCCAGGGCGATGTACAGGGCGGTGTAGAGCCAGCGCGG
The DNA here is from genome assembly GCA_963754395.1 of uncultured Actinomycetota bacterium. Taxonomy (GTDB): domain Bacteria; phylum Actinomycetota; class Actinomycetes; order Actinomycetales; family Dermatophilaceae; genus Intrasporangium. Next base: position 42,165 of record CAVWGJ010000021.1, read on the forward strand.
CGCGCTCGTCCACACGATCCGGAACGCCACCCCGGCGATGGCCGCGCCCCAGATGATCGTCAACAGCAACCGGGCTTCGTCGCCCGGCAGGAGCGTCACCGCGAACGGCGTGTACGTGCCGGCGATGATGAGGTAGATGTTCGAGTGGTCGAAGCGCTTGAGCAGACCCGCCGTCCGCGGTCCCCAGGAGCCACGGTGGTACACGGCAGACACGCCGAACAGGAGCGTGGCGCTCACGGTGAACACGGCGGCGGCCGTCCGGACGGCGCCCGGATCCGAGATGAGGACGAGGACGATCCCGCCGACCAGAGCCACGGGGAACATGCCCAGGTGCAGCCACCCACGCAGCCGTGGCTTGACTGCGGCGACGAGGTCGGACACGGGTCCTGCAGATCGGTTCGGGGTCTCGTCCATGACGGCCAGTGTACCTACGCAACCGTAGGTTACGCGCCCGTAACACGCTGGCTAGCCCCAGCGGCACACCCCGGCAGGGCCACCGTGGAAGCGGAGTAACGTTGGAATCGGCCCACGCTCGGGGCTCGATCGCGACGCGGAGGCGAGGGGAGACCCAGTGGGTTGGCGGGATCTGGTCTACGGCGCCTACGAGCGGCGCGTGCTCAAGGATCTGCCCCGTGAGTCCCTGCCACGACACGTCGCCGTCATGCTCGACGGCAACCGGCGGTGGGCCAAGGCGCGCGGCGCCGGTACCGCGCACGGCCACCAGGCCGGGGCGGACAAGATCGAGGACCTGCTCAAGTGGTGCGAGGAGGCGGGGGTCGAGTACGTCACCCTGTGGCTGCTCTCGACGGACAACCTGCAGCGCGAGGAGGCGGAGCTCGGGCCGCTGCTCAAGATCATCGAGAACGCCGTGGCGGACCTCGCCGCAACCGGTCGCTGGCGGCTTCGTCTGGCCGGCGCCGCAGACCTGCTTCCCACGGAGACCGCGGAGAGCCTGCAGCGCTCTGCGGCCCTGACCGAGGGTGTGTCCGGGATGACGGTCAACATCGCCGTGGCCTATGGGGGGCGGCGCGAGATCGCTGACGCCGTGAGGGACCTGCTGCTCGAGCACGCCGCCAAGGGCGAGACCATCGAGCAGATCGCAGCCGCCCTCTCGGCCGCCGATATCGCCGAGCACCTCTACACCAAGGGACAGCCCGATCCCGACCTCGTCATCCGCACGTCTGGTGAGCAGCGGCTGGGCGGGTTCCTCCTCTGGCAGAGCGCTACCTCCGAGTTCTACTTCTGTGAGGCCTACTGGCCCGACTTCCGGCACGTCGACTTCCTCCGGGCCCTGCGCTCGTACGCGGGCCGGCACCGGAGACACGGCGCCTGACGAGGTGGGGGGCCGCGCGAACTGCACACTCGACGAGGGGGGAGCTGGGCGGGAGGGCTGGGTACGTGGGCTGCGTCGGGAAGCGAGCTCAGCGGCATACCGCTGAAGGGGCGGTGAACTCTGCGCGACACGACGCCAAGATGTGGTGCGAACCTCGCCACCGCGACGTACCGTCAAGGCAGCGGAGACACCCGTCCCCGCCACCAGGAGGCCCACGCATGAGGCAGACGCTTCGGACGGAGGGCCGGGTGCGGCCCCGCCGGTGCAGGGCCACCCGGAACCTCGCGAGCGAGTAGGCGCCACGAGCGCGCCGGCAAGGAGTGGGCATGGCCTCGAAGACCCAGACGGGACACCAGGTCTCCAACGACACCACGACCTCGTCCGACGCAGCGCCGAGCCGCCGACGCTCCACCCGCAAGCGCACACCGGACCGCAAGACCTACGTCCTCGACACCTCTGTCCTGCTGTCGGACCCCCGGGCCATGCTCCGTTTCGCCGAGCACGAGGTCGTGCTGCCCGTCGTCGTCGTCACCGAGCTGGAGGCCAAGCGCCACCACCCGGAGCTCGGCTTCTTCGCGCGGCAGGCGCTGCGACTGCTCGACGACCTGCGGATCAGCGAGGGACGCCTCGACAAGCCGGTCCCCGTCGGCGAAGACGGAGGCTCCCTCCGGGTCGAGCTCAACCACACCGACCCCATGGCGCTGCCGGCCGGCTTCCGGCTCGGCGACAACGACACGCGGATCCTCGCGGTGGCCAAGAACCTGAGCAACGACGGGTGCGACGTGACCGTGGTCAGCAAGGACCTGCCGATGCGGGTCAAGGCCTCGGCCTGCGGGCTGGAGGCCGAGGAGTACCGGCACGAGCAGGGCGTCGACTCCGGGTGGACCGGCATGGACGAGCTCGAGATCACCGCCGACGAGCTCGACCAGCTCTACGACCGCGGCCGCATCGAGCACGCGGCCGCCGCCGCACTGCCCTGTCACACCGGCCTCGTCCTGCTCTCGCCGCGTGGGAGCGGCCTCGGGCGCGTCGGGGCCGACAAGCAGGTCCGGCTCGTGAGGGGGGACCGGGACGCGTTCGGGCTGCACGGTCGGAGCGCCGAGCAGCGGATCGCGCTCGACCTGCTCCTCGACCCTGACGTGGGCATCATCTCGCTCGGCGGTCGCGCCGGGACCGGCAAGTCGGCGCTGGCCCTGTGCGCCGGGCTCGAGTCCGTCATGGAGCGCCGCGTCCAGCGCAGGGTCCTCGTCTTCCGGCCACTCTTTGCCGTCGGCGGCCAGGAGCTCGGCTACCTGCCCGGCACCGAGCAGGAGAAGATGAACCCGTGGGGACAGGCGGTCTTCGACACGCTGAGCGCCCTGGTGTCGCCGGAGGTCGTCGACGAGGTGCTGGACCGCGGGCTGCTCGAGGTGCTGCCGCTGACCCACATCCGCGGCCGCAGCCTGCATGACGCCTTCGTCATCGTCGACGAGGCGCAGTCCCTCGAGCGCAACGTCCTGCTCACCGTCCTCTCGCGCATTGGCCAGAACTCCAAGGTCGTGCTCACGCATGACGTGGCCCAGCGCGACAACCTGCGCGTGGGTCGGCACGACGGTGTCGCCGCAGTGATCGAGAAGCTCAAGGGGCACCCGCTCTTCGCCCACGTGACCCTGACGCGGAGCGAGCGCAGCCCGATCGCCGCCCTCGTCACCGATCTCCTGGAGGGACCGGAGGCGTGACCGGCCGGACCGGGGTGAATATGACCTGCCTCACAGGGCGGATCGCAATTGCCCGGACCCTCGATGCTGGACGTCTGGTCTCGAACGAGTAACCTTCGGCTCAGCCCCTCCACCAGTCCGGCTCCGTGCATTGGGGGAGACCCGCTTGCGGGTCCCACGGAGACCTGACTGCAACGACACGTCGATCAGGAAGGTCGAGCCCCTCCCCATGGCCCGGTACGTAGGTCGCCATCGCGCCCAGCCATCGACATCGGCCCCATCCGTCCCCCCGGCACCCTCGCCGGCTCGGCCACCGTCCCACCGTCCGCCGCCACGTCACGAGGCTGCTGTTGACCGGATGGACGCTGCGCCGACGAGGCGGGCCCCGGCGCGCGCAGATCGGCACGCCGCGCCTCGAGCCGGTCGGCACGCAACCTCTGAGATCGGTCGCCACGAGGCCCCGCCCGGTCGCCACGAGGCCCCTGAGCCCGGTCGCCACGTGGCACCACCACCCACAGCGGCCGCGCTCTATGACCAGGTGTCCCTGCGCGCTCGCGGTGTGGAGCCCACCCGCCTCGCCGCAGACCCCGGCAGGCCCGTGCTCACGCGCCGGGCCCTGAAGGAACGGTCCAACCCGCCGCGGCGGGCCGGTCGTCCGGTCCTGGTCGGCACCCTGGCGCTCGGGCTCGGCGCCACCGCCGTCGGCTTCGCCACCGCTGACCTGGGCAAGGCCGAGGCCGCCTTCGTCGTCGGTGACAGCGTCGTGTCGCAGACCGCCGAGCTGTCCCGGACCACGACGGTCGACATGACCTACCGGGCCGCCGCGTCGGTCTCCCGGAACGAGCGGCGCACGGCCATCGTGGCCACTGGGCTGCGCTCTGCCGCCGCGCTCGAGAAGAAGCAGAAGGAAGAGGCCGCCAGGCGGGCCGAGGCCAAGCGTCTCGCCGAGGAGAAGGCGGAGCGGGAGCGGATCCGGGAGCAGGTCATCGCCAACGCGAAGCAGAACCCGCAGGCCGCCGCCCGGATCCTCATGGCCGACCGTGGCTGGACCAGCGACGCCCAGTTCAACTGCCTCGTCAACCTCTGGAACGGCGAGAGCGGCTGGCGGTGGTCGGCCGAGAACCCGAGCTCCGGTGCGTACGGCATCCCGCAGTCCCTCCCCGCGAGCAAGATGGCGACCTTCGGCTCCGACTACCGCACCAACCCGATCACCCAGATCAAGTGGGGTCTCTGGTACATCGAGCAGGCCTACGGGTCGCCGTGCAACGCCTACTCGACCTGGCTCGCCCGCTCTCCCCACTGGTACTGAGGTACTCAGGTACTCAGACCCGGGGGGCACACAGGGAGGCCGGGCGCCCGAGCGAGCCCAGCGGCATACGGTCAGATCTTCCTCAGGCGGACCCGCCTGACCTCGTGGTTCTCGCCCTTGGACAGCACCAGCGTTGCCCGTGAGCGGGTGGGCAGGATGTTCTGCACGAGGTTGGGTCCGTTGATCTCGCGCCAGATCCCGTTCGCCGTGGCGACGGCCTCGGCGTCGGAGAGCGCCGCGTAGCGGTGGAAGTACGACTGTGGGTCGGAGAAGGCCGTCTCGCGCAGCCGCAGGAACCGCTGGACGTACCACTTGCGGATGTCGTCGACCCATGCGTCGACGTAGACGGAGAAGTCGAAGAAGTCACTCACCGCGAGTCCGGTGCCGCGGACCGGGTGCACCTCTGGAGCCTGCAACACGTTGAGTCCCTCGACGATGAGCACGTCGGGCTGGCGCACCACGATGCGCTCGCCCGGGACGATGTCGTAGGTCAGGTGCGAGTAGACGGGCGCGGTGACCTCGGCGTTGCCGGACTTGACCTCGGCGACGAATCGCAGCAGCGCCCGGCGGTCGTACGACTCCGGGAAGCCCTTGCGCTGGAGCAGGCCACGCGCCTCCAGCTCGGCGTTGGGGAAGAGGAACCCGTCGGTCGTGACGAGCTCGACGCGAGGCGTATCGGGCCAGCGGGCGAGCATCTCGCGCAGGATGCGGGCGGTCGTCGACTTGCCGACGGCGACCGAGCCGGCGACGCCGATGACGAACGGGGTCTTGGCGGGGCGCTCGCCGAGGAAGGTGGTCGTCACGTCGTGCAGCTCTCGCGTCGCGCCGACGTAGAAGTTGAGCAGTCGCGACAGCGCGAGGTAGACCTCCTCCACCTCGTTGAGGTCGACGGGGTCGCCGAGGCCCCGCAGGCGGGCCAGGTCGTTCTCGTCGAGGTCGAGGGGGTGGTTCTCGCGGAGGCGCGACCACGCCGCCCGGTCGAGCTCGACGTAGGGCGAGGGCAGGGTCGTCGGGACCTGCCCGTTCGGGCCGTCGTCCTCGATGACGACCGCTTCCGTCAGGTCGTCTCGACGTGATGGCTGCGACACCCTGCCATTCTTGCCGACGTCGGCCGCCAGCGTGGACTTGGCCCGGCTGGTGGTCCCTTAGGCTGTTCCGCATGTGTGGAATCGTTGGCTACGTCGGCAGGACGCAAGACGGCACGGCGCTCGACGTCGTCATGGAGGGCCTGGCCCGACTCGAGTACCGGGGCTACGACTCCGCCGGGGTCGCCCTCATCGACGGCGACCACGTCGAGACCCGCAAGAAGTCGGGCAAGCTCGCCAACCTCCGGGGCGAGATCGAGGCGGACCCGCTGCCGCTGTCGACGACCGGCATCGGCCACACCCGGTGGGCGACCCACGGCGGCCCGACGGACGACAACGCCCACCCGCACCACGGCGGGACGGACGGCAAGCTCGCCCTCATCCACAACGGGATCATCGAGAACTTCCACACCCTGAAGAACGGGCTGATCGCGGACGGGGTCACCTTCTCCAGCGAGACGGACACCGAGGTCGTCGCCCACCTGCTGGCCCGTGCCTACGAGCAGAAGGGCGACCTGACCGAGGCGATGCGGACGGTCGTGGCGGACCTCGAGGGAGCCTTCACCCTGCTCGCCATCCACGCCGACCAGCCCGGAGTGGTCGTCGGGGCCCGGCGCAACAGCCCCCTCGTCGTGGGCCTCGGGGAGGACGGCAACTACCTCGGCTCGGACGTCGCGGCCTTCATCGGTCACACCCGTCACGCCCTCGAGCTCGCGCAGGACCAGATCGTCACGATCACGCCCGACGGGGCGACGGTGATCGGCTTCGACGGCTCGAGCGCCCAGGGCAAGGCCTACGAGGTGACGTGGGACGCCGCCGCCGCCGAGAAGGGCGGCTACGCGACCTTCATGGAGAAGGAGATCAACGAGCAGCCCCACGCCGTGCGTGACACCCTGCTCGGGCGGACCGACCCGGACGGTCGGCTGGTCCTGGACGAGCTGCGCATCTCGGAGGAGCAGCTCAAGGCCGTCGACCGGATCACCATCGTCGCCTGCGGCACCGCGGCCTACGCGGGCATGACGGCGAAGTACGCCATCGAGCACTGGACGCGGATCCCGGTCGAGGTGGCGCTGGCCCATGAGTTCCGCTACTGCGACCCGATCGTCGACGAGCGCACCTTGGTCGTGTCGATCAGCCAGTCCGGCGAGACGATGGACACGCTCATGGCGGTCAAGCACGCGCGTGATCTCGGTGCCCTGACGATCTCGATCTGCAACACGCACGGCTCGACGATCCCGCGGGAGTCCGACGCGGTGCTCTACACCCACGCCGGGCCCGAGGTCGCCGTGGCGTCGACGAAGGCCTTCCTCGCCCAGATCACCGCTTCGTACATCCTCGGGCTCTACCTCGCCCAGCTCCGTGGCGGTGCCTACGCCGACGACGCACAGGCGATCATGAAGGAGCTCGCTGACATCCCGGGCAAGATCGAGAAGGTCCTCGGCCAGATGGGGCGGGTCAAGGAGATCGCCGGGTTCATGGCCGACACGCGCGCCGTCCTCTTCCTCGGAAGGCACGTCGGCTACCCGGTCGCGATGGAGGGGGCGCTCAAGCTCAAGGAACTCGCGTACATCCACGCCGAGGGCTTCGCGGCCGGCGAGCTCAAGCATGGGCCGATCGCGCTCATCGAGCCGGGGCAGCCGGTGTTCGTCATCGTGCCGTCACCGACGAGCGAGCACGGCCTGCACGGCAAGGTCGTCTCCAACATCCAGGAGATCCGAGCCCGTGGTGCCCGCACCCTCGTCATCGCGGAGGAGGGCGACGAGGCCGTGGTCCCGTTCGCCGACGAGGTGATCCGGGTGCCCGCGACCTCCTCGCTGCTGGCTCCTCTGCTCACCGTGGTGCCGCTCCAGGTCTTTGCCCTCTGGCTCTCGACCGCCAAGGGCCTCGACGTGGACCAGCCGCGCAACCTCGCCAAGTCCGTCACGGTCGAGTGACGGCCCGGTGATGACTCAGTGATGACGCTCGACGGGACGGCGCTGACGTGATCGTCGGGGTCGGCATCGACGTCGTCGACATCGCACGGTTCGAGGAGACGCTCGCACGCACGCCCGCCCTTCGGGAGCGGCTCTTCACGACGGAGGAGCGCGGGCTGGGGATCGCCTCCCTCGCCGCACGGTTCGCGGCAAAGGAGGCGCTGGCCAAGTCGCTCGGCGCCCCCGCCGGGTTGCATTGGACGGACGCCCGCGTCGTCACCAACGATGACGGCAGGCCGTACCTCGAGATCGGCGGCTCCGTCGAGGCACGGGCCAACGACCTCGGCGTCGACCGGTTCCACGTCTCCCTGTCCCACGACGCGGGCGTCGCGTCGGCTGTCGTCATCGCGGAGGGCTGATGATCCGGGCGCTTGCCGTCACCGACGTGCGTGCCGCCGAGGCGGCGGCCATGGCCGGGCTCCCCGAGGGGGAGCTGATGAGCCGCGCGGCGGAGGGGCTCGCCCAGATCGCCGCGGCCAGGCTCGTGGAGCGGGACGGGCGCACCGTCGTCGCGCTCGTCGGCGCTGGTGACAACGGGGGAGACACCCTGTATGCCGCTGGGCTCCTCTCTGACACCGGCTTTGCCTGCGCTGTGGTGCTGTTGCCCGAGTCAGGGCGGGCGGGAGTCCACGCGTTGGGGCTGAAGGCCGCCGAGCTTGCCGGGGCAACCGTGCTGGTCGCTGCCGAGGATCCCGCTCTTGCGGCCCGGGTCGTGGCGGAGGCTGACCTCGTCCTCGACGGCATCGTCGGGATCGGCGGGAAGCCGGGCCTCCGTCCGGCCGCGGCTGCCCTCGTCGATGCGATCGCGGACGACGCCTGGGTCATCGCCGTCGACGTGGCGAGCGGTCTCGACCCCGACGGCATCGAGGCCGACGACGACGCGGTGTGGGCGGACGAGACGGTGACCTTCGGTGTCCCGAAGCCGGCCGCCCTCCTTCCGGCGGGCGAGTCGGCGACCGGCCGGCTCACCGTCGTCGACATCGGGCTGGCCACCGACGAGGTGGCTGCTGCGGTGGAGCGGCTGACCTACGATGACGTGGCCGAGCTCTGGCCCGTGCCGGGCCCGGCCGATGACAAGTACTCCCGTGGCGTGGTTGGCGTGGTCGCCGGGGGTGAGGCGTTCAGCGGCGCAGCGGTGCTGGCCGTCACCGCTGCGGTCGAGTCAGGGGCCGGGATGGTCCGCTACGTCGGCACACCCACCCCAACAGGTCTCGTGCGAGGCAGCGTCCCCGAGGCCGTGATCGGCGAGGGCCAGGTCCAGGCGTGGGTCGTCGGCCCTGGCCTCGACCCCGGGTCGACCGGTGCGGGGGCGGAGGCCCAGCTGCGGGTGGCGCGGGAGGCCCTCGCTGGGGACCTGCCGGTCGTCGTCGACGCGGGCGGCCTCGACCTGGTGACCGGCAAGCGGACGGCGCCGACTCTGCTCACGCCGCACGCCGGAGAGCTCGCCCGGCTCGTGACCCGGCTTGCTGGGTCAACCAACCGGAACCAGCAGCCGGATGACGCTGGGACGAGCACTTCGGCGGGTGGAGATCCGGTTGGTCGACCCGTCAGGCGGGAGGACGTGGAGCGGGAGCCGGTCCGGCACGCCCGTCTCGCGGCCGAGCTCACCGGGGCGACGGTTCTCCTCAAGGGCTCGACCACCCTCGTCGTCGGGCCCGAGCGGGACGGGCCGGTGCGCTCCCAGACCGACGCCCCAGCGTGGCTGGCCACGGCTGGTGCCGGCGACGTGCTCGCCGGGCTGGCCGGCACGCTGCTCGCAGCGGGCCTGGGCCCTCTCGACGCCGGCTCGCTCGCAGCACTCGTCCACGGTGTCGCGGCCGACCGCGCGTCGGGGGGAGGGCCGCTGCGAGCACTCGCGGTCGCCGAGGCGCTCCGCCCGACGATCCGTGACCTCCTCCGCCGCTGACGCATTTCCCGCGCACATCCGATCGAGTGGACAACTTCTGCGACGTCGCGACCCCGAAAGCTGTTCACTCGATCAGGCGAGGAGCCTGGGTGGGAGCGGGTAGGGCGAGTCTGCCCTTTGGAGCCGGACGTGCGAGGATGCCGAGCGATGAACGCCACTGACCCGACCGCTGGACTCACCGTCTGGGCTGAGATCGACCTCGACGCGCTGGAGCACAACGTTCGGACGCTGCGCGCTCGGGCCCCGAAGTCGGACCTCATGGCGGTTGTCAAGGCCGACGCCTACGGCCACGGTCTCCTTCCCGTCGCACGTGCGGCGGTCCGCGCCGGAGCCAGCTGGCTCGGCGTCGCCCAGTTCGCCGAGGCGTTCGCGCTCCGAGACGCGGGCATCACGACTCGGCTGCTCACCTGGCTGAGCGTCCCGGGCAGTGACTTCGCAGGAGCCGTGCGCCGTGACATCGACCTGTCCGCCTCAGCGACATGGACGCTCTACGCGATCGCCGCCGCCGCGCGCGAGCAGGGCCGTACCGCCCGCGTCCACCTCAAGGTCGACACCGGGCTGGGCCGCGGCGGAGCCTATGGCACCGACTGGCCCGCCCTGCTCGGCCACGCCCGGCTCCTCGAGGCAGAGGGGGTCATCTCCGTCGTCGGGATCTGGACGCACTTCGCGCTCGCCGATGCCCCCGAGCACCCGACCGTGCTCACCCAGCAGGACACGTTCTTCGAGGCCGTTGCGCTCGCGGAGAAGGTCGGCCTCCGTCCCGAGGTCCGGCACCTCGCGAACTCGGCGGCGACGCTCGTCCACCCATCGGCCCACGCCGACCTCGTCCGTCCGGGAATCGCCATCTACGGCTTGTCGCCGGTCCCACAGGTGGCGGACGACTTCGACCTGCGACCGGTCATGACGCTCCGGGCCCGCCTCGCCCTCGTCAAGCGGGTGCCGGCCGGCCAGGGCATCAGCTACGGCCACGTCTACCGCCCTTCGGTCGACACGTCCGTCGGGCTCGTTCCCGCCGGCTACGCCGACGGAATCCCTCGCAACGCGACCAATGTCGGGCCGATCCGGGTCGGGGACCACCGCACGACCATCGCCGGGCGCGTGTGCATGGACCAGTTCGTCGTCGACCTCGGTCCGGAGAACTCGGCTGTCGCCGGCGACGTGGTGACCCTCTTCGGGGCGGGCCAGGACGAGCCGACCGCGCAGGACTGGGCCGACGCCACGGACACCATCAGCTACGAGATCGTGTCGCGGGTCGGAGCGCGTGTGCCCCGGCTCTGGCGCGGCGGCTCAGAGGACGAGACAGAGGACGGGGTGCAGGCGTGAGCAACGGCCGGCCCAACCCGGTGCTCGGGATCGTGCTCGGCGCTGCCGGCGTCGCGGCCGGCGTCGCCGCGGGAATCGCCGCCGACCGCGCTGGGAGGCACCGAGCCGCGCTCGACGCTCTCGACACCAAGGAGCAGCTCGAGATCACTCCGGACGAGGACCGAATGGTCCTCACGAAGGACGGCGTTGCCCTCCACGTCGAGATCGACCTGCCAGCGCCAGAGGCGGCTGCGGCCGCGGCCAAGGGCCTGACGAGCGGAGACGATCCCGCTCGACTCCCGACCATCGTGCTGAGCCACGGCTACTGTCTCAGCCTGCGGTCCTGGGTGTACCAGCGGCGCGCCCTCAAGGCGGCCGGCTACCGCGTCGTCAGCTGGGACCACCGGGGGCACGGCCAGTCGGGCCGCGGCGACCCGACCTCGTACGTCCTGGACCAGCTCGGGGAGGACCTCAAGCTGGTCGTCGACGAGGTGGCCCCCACCGGCCATCTCATCCTCGCCGGCCACTCCATGGGCGGCATGACGATGCTCGCGCTCGGGGAGCGGTACCCCGAGTTCGTCAGGGAGCGGGTCGCAGGCGCCGCCTTCATCGGCACCAGCGCCGGCGGCCTCATCCTGGCGAACGGCGGCCGGAGTGCGACCTTCGGGCGGCTGCTGCTCGAGCGCCTCGGACCCACGGTCCTCGGGCCGCTCAGCGACCGGCCGGAGCTCGTCGTCCGGTTCCGCCGCGTCGCACGTGACCTCGAGGAGCTGCTCGTCGAGCAGAACTCCTTCGCCTCGCCGGTCCCGCGCTCGGTGGTCCGACACACGGCCGACATGCTCATGACCACGCCACCCGACGTCATCAGGGACTTCCTCCTGATCTTCGACGGCTTTGACAAGCGGCCGGCGCTGGCCGAGTTCAAGGACACCGTGACGCTCGTGTTCAACGGCATGCAGGACGTACTCACCCCGCCCGGGCACAGCGAGCTCATCGTCGAGGGCATCCCGGGAGCCGAGCACATCGTCGTCAACGACGCCGGGCACATCATCATGCTCGAGCACCCGGACCTGCTCAGCGCCCACCTGCTCGAGCTTGCCGAGCAGGGCACGCGGGCCCGGGAGGAGGACATCGAGGTGTCCCGCCGGCCGCGCGTCCGCCGAATCGTCACCGATGTCGCGAAGAGCCGGCGCCAGCGCCGCACCGAGCGGGAGGCTGATGAGCTCGTCAAGGCCGAGCGGGCTCGTGCCCTGGCCAAGCTGCGCCGTGCACTGGCCGCGCATCGCGCCGCCAGCGCGCGGGAAGAGAGCCGCAGTGGGACGTGAGGCCACGCTTGCCACGCGCGAGGACACGCAGGCCTTCGGTGCCCGCTTGGGCCGGCTGCTTCGCGCTGGCGACCTCATCGTGCTCACCGGCGACCTCGGGGCAGGCAAGACGACCCTGACGCAAGGCATCGCCGAGGGACTGGGCGTGCGCGGACCGATCACCTCGCCCACCTTCGTCATCGCGCGCGTGCACCCATCGCTCGTCGGTGGTCCGGCGCTCGTCCACGTCGACGCCTACCGTCTGGGGAGCGCGATGGAGCTCGACGATCTCGACCTTGATGCCGACCTCGACGAGAGCGTCACGATCATCGAGTGGGGCGCGGGTCTCGCCGAGCAGCTCTCCGCCGATCGGCTCGGGATCACCCTGTCTGGCGACGGCGTTCGCACGGCACGAATCGACCCCGTGGGAACCCGCTGGGAGAACCTCGTGGAGTCGCTCCTGCTCGACGCCTGACCACTGCCGGCGCGAACAACTCGCCCCTGTGCCTTACCAGTCAGGGGGACTGAACCAGCAACAGCCAGTCCGTGTCGCCCCCAGAGTTACGCTCCGGTGTGTTCATGTGAGTCGCGAGCCGAGTTGGAAGCCGATCACCGGTGGTCGGGTCGATCCAATAGGCCTCGGCTTCCCTGGCGAACCGACTGATGTCGACGGTGATCTCCCGTGACGTCGGCACGTAAACCAGGGCGTTCGTACCGTCCGGAGTGCTGGCTGCCGTGACGTAGTCGCTGTCAAGGACGTCCCGGAACGTGTCATCCGTCACCTGCTCGCCTCGACCGGCGGTCACGATCGGCTCACTGTCATCGGGCACCAGCCGCCACCAAGGGAGTGCGTCGACCAGTGCGCGTAGTCTGGAAATCTGACGTATGGACTCCGAGTCGAGCCGGCCCTGCCATCCCGGCACGAACTCCCAGTCGTCGGTGCCGAAGATGTCTCCAGGAGAGCCGGAGGTCAATGCCCAGAGCACCTGTCGGCGAAGCGTCTCGGCCGTCGTTGGCGGGCTCGGCTGGTTGTTCTCTCCCTCGTAGTTGCCTTCGCCGAACAGCGCCGGTCGCGCTGGCTGGGCCCGGTAGGCCTTGAGCACTGCCTCGTAGGTGGGGTGGTAGGTGTACACGAAGTTCCAGTCGACGCGAGGCGCCCAAAACGGGTTCTGGGTCGACCAAGAACGCTCGTAGTTCAGCTGTATGGAGAAGGGCCGGGTGTCGCCCGCGTCGCGGATCCCGCGCACTGCTGCGTCCAGGCAGTGGTCCACATCGCTACCGGCGGCAAGGTCCTCAGTTGCTGGGAAGTAGTCGCCACCTGTCATCCACACGATGTTGGGCAGCGCAGCGAAGTAGCTGGCAACCCTCACACCGTATTCGTGACATGTCGCAACACTTGCCGGGACAAAAGAGTGACCAATCGTCCAGCCATCGATCGGGTACAGAAAGACCGTGATCCCGTGATTCGCGGCCTTGACAAGGTAGCTGTGCACGCGTCGCCAGTAGTCATCGTTCCATGCAAGGACGTCGCCGGACACGAAAGGAAGGAGCCCGTCGTAGGTCGCGCCGTCGTCGGAAGGCCCTCCGTTGCCGACCGAGCCGATGAGCGAGACCAAAGCCGCGTTGAAATGCTGGGCCGCGCGGGTGGCAAAGTACCGTTCGGCGTCCTCGGGGGAGACGTCAACCATGAGTGACCACGGGGAATCGCCCCGCACGAGGATGGGCTCACCATGTTGATCGACGAAGAAGCGACCATCAGCGCTCACGGCGGTCACATATCGCGCCCCAGAGACAGTCGGGGCAGGCAAGGTGGTCGGCGGCGGTGGGCTCTCTGGCCACGGCCGGTCGTCCGGTATCGCTATCCCCTGTCCGTTGTAGCCCGGGAAGAACAAACCCGACCTCCATGCGACAGCCGATCCCACGAGGACGGCCAGCATCGCCGCGAGAATGAACGAGCGCCGTCGTGCAGCGGGAATGTTGGGTTTCCGCAGCATGAAATCTCCCTCCGGCTGCGACCGAAGGATGGTCCGCGCCGCTCAAGCTGCTCTTGAGCCGCAAGTGTGCCGAGGCTTCACACCTGCCCAAGCGGCGGCGATCCCCATCCTCCAGCCAGTAACAAGCACGGAGGTCGACGGTCGCGACCCCCGCCCCTTGCCCACCATCCCTGCTTGAGCCAACAGATCGATCGACCAACCGCCGTCGAGTGGCGTCCTTGTCGACCTGATCGAGGGTAGCCCGGCAGTCACCAGCAGGGGCGGCGTTCGCACTATTGTCGCAAAACCCAACCGCTCTGTGGGCTGCCGTCGACCCGGTCATTCCTTTCGGGTGTCCTCCGGCACGCACGAGTGACCGGCTGAGATGGGGGCCGTTTGGCCCTACCGAGCGCGCCGGGTGGGCGCGAGCCTGAAGCCAGGAAGGCAGGTGTGTGGCCGTGTCACTCGCAACCATCCTTCGCAGATTCGCGCTGGCCCTCACGTCCCTCTTCGTTGTCGGCGGCCTGCTCTTCGCCCTCGGCCATGCCTTCGAGGACCCCGGCGGCTGGACCGCGGGGATCATCGCCGCGGCGGTCGTCGTGCCCCTCGTCGGCCTGATCGTCCTGGCAGCGAGGTCCGCGCCGCTGGCGCTCAAGGTGCTGACGGCTGCGGTCGTCGGTTTCGCGGTCTGGGGGCTGGTCACCCTCTTCGTCGACGTCGATGCGCCGACCGTTCCCGTCATCTCGCTGGTCCTCGCGCTGCCGATCGCAGTCCTCGGCCAGCGGTACGCCACACGGGCGGGGGAGCTGCTCATCGCCGTCGTGGCAGTACCGCTGCTGCTCCTCGTGGTGCGCCTGTTCACCGAGCGGGGGGCGGAAGGGCCCGCCCTGCAGGACGCGCTGGGTACGTCAACCGGCGTCGTCGTCGTGCCGCTCGTCGTACTGGCGTTGCTCTTCCTCGCCGCTGGCGTCGCCGGTGGGCATGGGCCCGCGCCGGAGCAAGCGCCGGTCCAGCCGCAGACCCCTGCGACACGCACCTGACGACTCTCGGGTTCGGGGCGCGGACCTCGGGCGGATAACCTGACCGCCGTGCTCCTCCTCGCCATCGACACGTCCACGACCGCCATCACCGTCGCCCTGCACAACGGCGACGCGGTGGTGGCGGAGCGGACGACCCTCGATGCGCGGGCGCACGCGGAGCACCTCGCCCCGAACATCCAATCGGCGCTCGCCCAAGCGGGCGTCGGCCCCTCCGAGGTGACGGGGGTCGTCGTCGGGATCGGTCCCGGACCCTTCACCGGACTGCGGGTGGGCATCGTCTCCGGGCGAACGTTCGCCTTCGCCCTCGGCCTGCCGGTCCACGGCCTGTGCAGCCTCGACGCCCTCGCGCACGAGGCGTGGCTGGGTGGCCATCGCGACCGCCTCCTCGTCGCGACGGACGCCAGACGCAAAGAGGTGTATGCCGCTGAGTTCGTCCTCGACGACCGTGGCCTCACCCGCGTGGCCGGGCCTGTCGTCAGTCGCGCTGCAGAGCTCGACGAGTCGTGGCGGGCGCTGCCCGTGGCGGGGCGCGGGCCGCTGCTCTACCCGGCCGACCTCGGCAGGCCAGCCGACGACGGGAGCGAGCCCAGCGGCATACGGCCGCTTCCACTGGACGTGTCGGCGGGCGCGCTCGCTGACCTCGCCGGCCGGCGACTGGCGACGGGAGACGAGCTCGACGGGCTGGAGCCGCTCTACCTGCGGCGCCCCGACGTGGCCACCGCGCCGCCGACCCGGAAGTCGACGCTCGGATGAGGGCGCCGGTCCTGCGCGACCTCGAGTGGACCGACCTCGACACGCTGGCGGAGCTCGAGGTGGGGCTATTCGCCGACGATGCGTGGTCGGCGCAGACCTGGTGGGCTGAGCTCGCCGGCCGGCCGCGGCGCGACTACGTCGTCGCCGTCGACGACGGCCAGATCCTGGGCTACGGGGGCATCGACGCCAGCGGCGACGTCGCGGACCTGATGACCATCGCGACGGTGCCAGTGGTGCAGGGCAGGGGGCTGGGGCGTCGGCTCCTCGACGAGCTCGTCCATCGAGCCGAGCACAGCGGGGCAGAGGCTCTGCTCCTCGAGGTGCGCGCCGACAACGAGGCGGCGAAGCGGCTCTACGCGACGAGCGGCTTCGAGGTCATCTCAGTCCGCCGGCGCTACTACCAGCCGGGGGCCATCGACGCCCTCGTCATGCGCAAGCACATCGGAGGTACCCATGGCTGACGAACCGCTCGTTCTCGGGATCGAGACGTCGTGCGACGAGACCGGCGTCGGGATCGTGCGCGGCGAGGCGCTCCTCGTCGACACCGTTGCGAGCAGCGTGGACGAGCACGCCCGTTTCGGCGGAGTGGTTCCCGAGGTGGCGAGCCGCGCGCACCTCGAGGCAATGGTCCCGACGATCGAGCGGGCCTGCCGCGACGCCGGCGTGGCCCTGCGCGACCTCGACGCGATCGCCGTGACCTCCGGCCCGGGTCTGGCCGGGTCGCTCCTCGTCGGCGTGGCCGCCGCCAAGGCGCTGGCCGTGGCCCTGGACAAGCCGATCTACGGAGTGAACCACCTGGCGTCGCACGTCGCCGTCGACATCGTCGAGCACGGGCCGCTGCCGGAGCCGACCATGGCACTGCTCGTCTCGGGCGGACACTCCTCGCTCCTGCTCGTGCCCGACGTGACTGACGACGTGCGGTCGATGGGATCGACGATGGACGACGCAGCGGGGGAGGCGTTCGACAAGGTCGCGCGAGTCCTCGGGCTGCCCTTCCCCGGAGGGCCACACATCGACCGGGCCGCCCGCGAGGGCGACCGGGTGGCCATCGACTTCCCGCGGGGCTTGACGACGGGGCGCGACCTGGAGCGGCACCGCTTCGACTTCTCCTTCTCGGGGCTGAAGACGGCGGTGGCTCGGTGGGTGGAGCAGCGCCACCGAGCCGGCGAGCCGGTGCCGGTGGCCGACGTGGCGGCCTCCTTCCAGGAGGCGGTCGTCGACGTCCTGACGAAGAAGGCCGTGCTGGCCTGCCAGGACAACGACGTGGACCACCTGCTCATCGGGGGCGGCGTGGCGGCCAACTCTCGCCTGCGGGCGCTGGCGGAGGAGCGGTGCGCCAAGGCGGGCATCATCCTGCGTGTCCCGAGGCCCGCGCTGTGCACCGACAACGGCGCGATGGTCGCCGCCCTCGGGGCGCAGATGGTGGCCAAGGGCCGTGAGCCGAGCGACCTTGGGCTGCCCACCGACTCGTCGATGCCGGTCGAGCTCGTCCAGTCCTGAGGCGTCGTCCGCTTCCCGGCCGATTCGATGTGATCGATCGATCCATACCTCGATCGATCACATCGACCGGACGCGGCCCGGCGGTGTCAGCTGCAGCTCGCGAGGCCGAGCTTGACCTTGAGGGTCAGCACCCGGGTGACGGACTGCGCGACCTTGGCGGCGAAGGACGTGTCGGCCGCCATCCGGCGCATCAGGGCCTGGTGCATCGTCGGCACCGTGGCGGGCCGGGCGGTGAGCACGATGTCACCGCCGGCCTCGACGAACCTCGTCGCGCGCTGCCCGACCGGTGTCGCTGCGACGGCCTTCGCCGCGCCGACGTCGTCGGTGATGACGACCCCGTCGTAGCCCATTCGCCGCCGCAGCAGGTCGCTGATGATCGCCGTCGAGAACGTGGCGTTGACAGCCCGGGTCGATCCGGCTGTAGATCGCCGAGCCGACCATGACGAAGTCCGCGCCGGCCTTGATGCCGGCGCTGAAGGCGCGCAGGTAGGGGTCGGAGGTGTCGTCGTGGCCGGTCGGTGATGCCCTCGGCGGTCGAGGTCCGTGTTGCCCGGTGATCCGGCCGATGCCGGGGAAGTGCTTGACCGTCGCGGCGACGCTCGCCGCGGTGCATGCCGTCGATGAAGGCGCCGACCATCCGAGCCGACGCACGTTCGGGGTCGCTGGAGAACTGCCGGTCCCACCGGCCGATGGGCTCGTTGGCCCGTCCGAGCTCTGCCGGGACCGTGTCGGCGACGGGCGCGAGGTTGACGTTGATGCCGGCGTTGTGCAGCTCCTCGGCCCACCCGGCCGCTCGCCTGGCAAGCTGGCTCGGCGAGAGGTCGCCCTGGTCGAGGGCGCGTCGGGATCCGGGTGAAGCCCTGCGCCGCGGAGCTGCTGGACGTTGCCACCCTCCTGGTCGGCCGCGAGGAAGAGCCCGGCCCGCCTCTGGATCGCGTCGGTCAGGGACTCGAGGTGGTCGCGGGTCTCGGCGCGGACGCGTCTGCTCCGTCGTACCAGCCGCCGAGGAGGATGACACCGCCGAGGTTCCGGTCGCGGACCAGCGCGTCGAGGCTGTTCCGCCCTGCGTTGGCGTCGAGCCCGACCATCGAGCGAGCTGGCCGGCTCGCTCGGATGGGGACATGGCCTCGGCCACGATCGCCGAGGCGCAGGCGCGGGTGCCGGTGCGGCGCGGTCGTCGCCGGTGACGTGCCAGTGGGCGGCGGCGCCGTCGTCGTGGGGCTCGTCGTCGAGGCGCCTGCGGTCGGTCTCGTCGCGGTCGACGAGCCCCGGCTGGGGGGGTCATGAGGGGGAGGGAGCTGACGGGGAGGGACCGGTCGAGCATGCAACCGCGAGCCGGGTCGCGGCCGTCGCCACCGCGATCATGGCCCCCGACCGAAGGCCCGGCAGTCGGGTCGTCGGGGTGTCAGGCACCCGTCGACGGTACCTGCTCGACCTTTGGCGGTACGTTGACCGCGTGCCGCCGACCGCCGAGACCCGTCGTCCTCGACGTCGACACCGGTGTGGACGACGCCTGCGCCCTGCTCCTCGCGGCAACCCACCCAGCGCTCGACCTGCGAGCCGTGACCTGCGTCGGCGGCAACGCAGCGGTCGATGCCGTCGTCCGCAACACCCTGACCGTGCTCGAGGCCGCCGCCCGCAGCGACGTGCCCGTCGCCCGCGGAGCGGACCGCCCTCTGCTCGAGCACCCGACGGACGCCCGGCACGTCCACGGCGAGGACGGCATGGGCGACCTTGGTTGGCCGGCCCCGTCGTTGCGGCCCGACCCCCGGCACGCGGTGGAGCTGCTCCGCGACACGTGCGTCGCCGCGGCGGAGGCGGGCGAGCAGGTCACGCTCGTGCCGACGGCGCCGCTGACCAACATCGCGCTGCTGCTCCGCACCTACCCGGACGCCGCCCGCGGGATCGCCGAGATCGTCTTCATGGGCGGGGCCGCGCAGAGCGGCAACGCCACCGCATCCGCGGAGTTCAACGTCTTCCACGACCCGGAGGCGGCGGCGATCGCGCTCGACGCAGCCGCCGACCTCGGCCATCCCGGTCACGATGTACGGCCTCGACGTCTTCTACGACCCGGTCGTGATCAGCGCCGATGCCGCTGAGCTCGTCGCAGTCGGTGGGCGGGGCGCAGCGGAGCTCGGCGGGAGACTCATCCAGTTCCAGTGCGAGCGGTTCGGCCGGGACGCGGCGACGATCGGCGACGCCGGCGCCGTGTGCGCGGTCCTCGACCCGGGCGGGCTGACCACCCAGGTTCTCCCGCTCCGCGTCGAGCTCGCTGGCCACTGGTCCCGGGGCCGGACGATCATCGACCGGCGTGACTGGAGCGGTGACCTGTCGCACGACCCGCACGGTGAGCCGCCGGTGCGGGTCCGAGTCGCCCTTGGCGTCGACCACGAGCGCTACTCGGCGCTGTGGCGCCACACGATCCTCGCGACCGCGGGGCCTCGCTGATGGGACGCGTTGTCGTCCTCGGCTCCCTCAACGTCGACGTCGTGACACGGGTGGAGCGGCACCCGCGGCCGGGGGAGACGGTCCTCGGTGAGGCGGCCGGTCGTTTCGCCGGCGGCAAGGGCGGCAACCAGGCGATGGCCGCGCGCCGAGCCGGTGCCGACGTCGTCATGGTCGGAAGGGTCGGCGCCGACGACGCAGGGACGGCCTACGCTCGAGCGGCTGCGTCGCCACGGCATCCGCACCGAGGCCCCGGCGTTCGACGACGCCCCGACCGGCACCGCGTTCATCACCGTCGACGAGGCGGCGGAGAACACGATCGTCGTCGTCGCCGGAGCGAACGAGTGGGTGGAGGACGCGTCGGTCAAGGCGGCCGGACTCGGCCGCGGCGACGTGCTGCTCTGCTCGCTCGAGGTGCCCACCGACCTCGTCGCCCGCGCCGCCCACCTGGCCGACCGCGTCGGCGCCCGCGTCGTCATCAACCTCGCGCCCTACGCCTCCCTCCCGCACGACGTCATTGCCATGGCGGATCCGGTCATCGTCAACGAGGAGGAGATGCGCCAGCTGGCCGACTCCGACCTCATCCCCACCTCCCTGCTGGTGACGTTCGGGGCAGCCGGGGCCAGGTGGGACGGGGAGGAGGTGAGCGGCATACGGCTGGATGAGTCTGACGTCGTGGACACGGTCGGTGCCGGTGACGCCTTCTGTGGGGCGCTGGCTGCGGCGCTGGCCGCAGGCGCCACGCGCGAGGAGGCGCTCGAGGCCGCGAACCGGGCCGGCGCCGAGGCGGTCCAGTGGTTCGGCGCCCAGCCCGACGCCGCGTTGTGAGTCACACTGGATCATGGCCACCCGAATGCGGCAAGTGATCCTGCGCGCTCTCCCGGACCTCCGCGTCCACCCGGTCGGCAAGTGGGTCCGGGCCGACGCGCTGGGCAGCACTGTCGTCGACAGCCGCCGCGTCCAGCTCGTGTGGGAGCCGAAGCGGGTCGTCGGGTCCTATGCCGTGCCGGAGGAGGACGTCGCCGGGGAGCTCGTCCCTGCCGATGGGGACGGTGCCGCCGAGCATCCGGTGCCGATGGGCGACGACGGCCCACCCGTCCTCGATCCGCACACACCCTTCGGCGCCCACACCACGCCGGGCGCGCCGTTGACGATCCGGACCGACTCGGGAGACCTGCCGGGGGCGGCCTTCCGGCCGGACGACCCGGACCTGGCCGGGTACGTCGTGCTCGACTGGGCTGCGTTCTCGCAGTGGTACGAGGAGGATGAGCCCGTTCTTGGTCACCCGCGCGACCCGTTCGACCGGATCGACTGCCTCAGGTCCAGGCGCCACGTCGTCATCGCCAGCGACGGGGTCACCCTCGCCGACACGACACGCGCGACGCTGCTCTTCGAGACGCCGCTGCCGACGCGCTACTACGTGCCGCGCGAGGACGTGGCCATGGACCTGCTCGACCGGACCGACTCACACACCGTGTGTGCCTACAAGGGCGAGGCCTCCTACTGGTCCGCGCGTGTCGGCGACACCGTGCTGCCCGACATCGCATGGTCGTACGAGGAGCCGCGTCACGACGCCGCGCCGGTCGCCGGTCTCATCTCCTTCTACACCGAGAAGGTCGACCTGACCGTCGACGGGGAGCTGCAACGACGGCCACGGACGCCGTGGTCGTAGTCGTCGGAGTCATGCCGCCTCGACGACGAGGACGACCTGGGCGCCGGCGACCCGCGTGACGACGAGCGTCGCCTCCGAGCCGCCCCTGCCGCGACCGGTCATCTTCAGCTGTCGTCGCAGCAGGTCGGGGTCGAGCGTGACCCCGCGCTTCTTGATCGTCACCCGGTCGTGGCCACGGTCGCGCAGCCATCGCGAGAGTGCCTTGCGGGACAGCGGCATCGCCTCGACGACGCGGTAGCGCTTCGCCCACGGGATGTCGTATGCCGCTGGGCTCGTCACGTAGCCCACGCCGGCTCCCAGCTCGGCTCCGTCCACGGCGGCGGCCAGGGCCGCCGTCAGTCCGGCGCGGATGACGGCCCGGTCCGGCTCGTAGAGCCAGGCGCCCAGGTCGGTGAGGGTCGGTAGGGGCGGGGCCACCGATGCCGGGGCTGCGTCGGCCTCGGTGACGACATGGGTCCCGGCGGCCGAGCACACGGCAGCGGTCCGGCCGGGGCTGCTGGCCAAGGGCCCCCACCAGATGGCGCACTCGACGACCTCGCCCTCCCACGAGCTCCACTGGGCCTCGGCGCCGTCGGGTAGGGCGGCGTGCGGGAAGGAGGGCGAGAGCTTGGCACCGGTGGCCGGCGTGTCGGCGGCGAAGGCCTGCACCTCATCCCACGTCGGCGAGATCGCCTCGAGCGAGAAGACCCGCCTCGTCCGGCCGCGGACGTCGGCGACCCCCGAGACGCGGCGTGCCGGGTCGAGCCAGACGCCGAGGTGACGGGCTGCCTCGCCGAGCGGGAGCCGCACCTCGTCGGCGTGGGCGTGTGACACCCGAGCGGACGGCCAGTGGCGCAGGTTCGTGGCGGCGATCCGAGCGGTCGCGGGGTCGGCGTCGACCGCTCGCACCACGAGGTCGAGCCCGGCGAACGCCATCGCGTCCGCGCCGATCCCACAGCCGAGGTCGTAGACCTCACGGACACCTGCCGACGCGAAGCGGTGGGCGTGGCGGGCGGCGAGGGGGAGGCGGGTGGCCTGCTCGAGACCGTCGGGCGTGAAGAGCATGCCGGCCGCGAAGTCCCCGAACTTGTCGACCGCCTTCGCCCGGAGGCGGGACTGTGCCATGGCGGCGGCCACGAGGTCGGGATCGTAGGCCTCGCGCAGCTTCTCCTGGAGCTGCAGCGCGGTCGACTCGTCGTACGCGGGCAGGGACTGGAGCAGCGCCCAGCCCTCCCCGGTGGCGAGCCGGTCCACCATCGCTGCGTCCATAGCGGCATCCTTTCAGCCGGTGCGCAGCAGGTTCGCCAGGGCGACGTTGGGGTGGGCTGTGGCCGGTTCGGGGCGCAGCAGGTTCGCCGCGGCGGCGTTGTGGTGGCACCTGGAAGCCCCAGGCTCCGAGCTCGGATTGGCACTCGACTTGACCGAGTGCTAACTCCAAACCTAGATTTTGCTTGTTGGCACTCTCACCCTGAAAGTGCCAGATCCGCGAGAGCGGTCGATCCCCGCGACGGCGACCGGTCTCATCTGGATCAACAATCTTCCAAGACTCGATCCATCGACATCCCGAAGGGAAGGTCACCACCGTGTCGGTTTCCATCAAGCCGCTCGAAGACCGCATCGTCGTCAAGTCCCTCGAGGCCGAGCAGACCACTGCCTCCGGCATCGTCATCCCCGACACCGCCAAGGAGAAGCCGCAGGAGGGCGAAGTCCTCGCTGTCGGCCCCGGCCGCTGGAACGAGGACGGCGACCAGCGCGTCCCGCTCGACGTCAAGGTCGGCGACAAGGTCATCTACAGCAAGTACGGCGGCACCGAGGTCAAGTACGGCGGCGAGGAGTACCTCATCCTGTCCGCCCGTGACGTTCTCGCCGTCGTCGGCTGAGCGTCGACCCCTGCACCACATGCTTTGACCGCACCCCGGTGACGCCCCTCGGGGTCGTGCCGGGGTGCGGCTCGTTCGCCCATCGTTTCGCGCATTACCAGCCAGAAGGAACACCATGGCCAAGCAACTGGAGTTCGACGACTCCGCACGCAAGTCGCTCGAGCGCGGCGTCGACGCGCTCGCCAACGCCGTCAAGGTGACGCTCGGCCCCAAGGGCCGCAACGTCGTCATCGACAAGAAGTGGGGCGCCCCCACGATCACGAACGACGGTGTCACGATCGCCCGCGAGATCGAGCTCGAGGACGCCTACGAGAACCTCGGCGCCCAGCTCGCCAAGGAGGTCGCCACCAAGACGAACGACATCGCCGGTGACGGCACCACGACCGCCACGGTCCTCGCCCAGGCGATGGTCAAGGAGGGTCTGCGCAACGTCGCCGCGGGAGCCGCTCCGGCCGCCCTCAAGCGCGGCATGGACAAGGCCGTGAGCGCCGTCAACGACCGCCTGCTCGAGATCGCGCGCGACGTCAACGGCAAGGAGGAGATCGCCTCTGTCGCGACCCTCTCCGCGCAGGACGCCACGCTCGGTGCCCTCATCGGGGAGGCCTTCGACAAGGTCGGCAAGGACGGCGTGATCACCGTCGAGGAGTCCTCGACGACGGCGACGGAGCTCGAGTTCACCGAGGGCATGCAGTTCGACAAGGGCTACCTCTCGGCGTACTTCGTCACCGACACCGAGCGCATGGAGACGGTGCTGGAGGACGCCTACGTCCTCATCAACCAGGGCAAGATCTCGGCCGTCGCCGACCTCCTGCCGGTGCTCGAGAAGGTCGTCCAGTCCGGCAAGCCGCTCCTGATCATCGCCGAGGACGTCGAGGGCGAGGCACTGTCCACGCTCGTCGTGAACAAGATCCGCGGCACCTTCAACGTCGCCGCTGTCAAGGCGCCCGGCTTCGGGGACCGCCGCAAGGCCATGCTCCAGGACGTCGCCATCCTCACTGGTGGCCAGGTCATCGCGGAGGAGGTCGGCCTCAAGCTCGACCAGGCCGACCTGACCGTGCTCGGCCAGGCTCGCCGCGTCGTGCTGACCAAGGACAACACGACGATCATCGACGGTGCGGGCGAGACCTCCGAGGTCAACGGCCGGATCGCCCAGATCAAGTCCGAGATCGAGCGCACCGACTCCGACTGGGACCGCGAGAAGCTCCAGGAGCGCCTCGCCAAGCTCGCCGGTGGCGTCTGCGTCATCAAGGTCGGCGCGCACACCGAGGTGGAGCTCAAGGAGAAGAAGCACCGCATCGAGGACGCCATCTCCGCGACCCGCGCCGCGATCGAGGAGGGGATCGTCGCCGGTGGTGGCACGGCCCTCATCCACGCCGCCGAGGTCATCGACGGCCTCGGTCTCGAGGGTGACGAGGCGACCGGTGCTGCCATCGTCCGCAAGGCAGTCGTGGAGCCGCTCCGCTGGATCGCCGAGAACGCCGGGCACCAGGGCTACGTCGTCACCTCGAAGGTGGCCGACCTCCCGCTCGGGCAGGGCCTCAACGCCGCCACGGGCGAGTACGGCGACCTCATCGCGGCCGGCGTCATCGACCCGGTCAAGGTGACGCGCTCTGCCCTGCGCAACGCCGAGTCGATCGCGTCGATGATCCTCACGACCGACACGCTCGTCGTCGACAAGCCGGAGGAGGAGCCCGAGCCGGCCGGACACGGCCACGGTCACGGGCACTGACCTTCGGTCACCACCAAACAAGGGCCACCCTCGATCTGAGGGTGGCCCTTCGTTGTCCGGAAGCCGGGGACGTATGCCGCTGAGCTGCCCCCCGCGAGCGCGCTCAGCGGCATACGCGCTGGGTTTCGCCCCTCGGGGCTCAGGAGGCGGTGGCGATGGCGTGGATCGGGGCGGTGGTCGGCTCGTTGTAGAGGAGCTCTCGCTCGGTCTCGGTCAGGCCACCCCACACGCCGTAGGGCTCACGGACCTGAAGGGCATGAGAGCGGCACTCGGCGAGGACGGGGCAGGCGGCGCAGACCGCCTTGGCGGCGGCGTCCCGGTTGCGGCGTCGTGGACCGCGCTCGCCTTCCGGGTGGAAGAACGCCTCGGGGCTCACGCCCCGGCACGCTCCCTCGAGCTGCCAGTCCCACAGGTCCGCCACCGGACCCGGGAGGCGGGTGATCTCGGCCATGGTGTCGTGGTCCTCGTCTTTCGTGTTCCTCGGCAGATCAGTCTGCCGATGGCGCTCTGGTGCAGCCGTGGATCGACGCTAACCGGGGCAAAGCCCTCGATTGAAGGCCTGAACCTTCAAGAGTTGTTCAAGAATTGCTCTCCATATGGCATGCGCTTTCCGCCCGGGAGGGAGGTGCCCGCACGTAACATGTGGAAGCACAGCCCTTGGGGTCCTCGTGGGTGGGGCCCGCTGGGTGGAGAGGTCGGGGGTTGGATCACCAATGGGATTCACCTGGGCCGCAGGGTCCGGCGTAACGCCACGGACGAGCGGTGCGATGGAGGGAGTGGGCACTGCCATCTCCCTCCGCGAGCTCGTGTCCCGGGCAGCGCACGACGACGTCGCGCGTGATCAGCTGGTTCGACGGGTTCGCGAGCTGGCACTGAGGTACGCACGTGTCCGGCTCGGCCGCTTCGGGGCCGAGGATCTTGCCCAGGACGTTGCTCAGGAGGTGTGCATGGCCGTGGTGGCCGCCGTGCCCACCTACGAGGAACGCGGGCTTCCGTTCGAGGCGTTCGTCTACCGCATCGCAGCCCACAAGCTCGCTGACGTGCAACGCGTCGAGATGCGCGGTCCAGCCCCCGTGCCCGACCTCCCCGACCGGGTTGACGAGGCCCCGACACCGGAAGAGGCGGCTGTCGCGCGGGACGAGGCCGACCTGGCGCTCTCCCTGCTGCGGAAACTGCCGGAAGCCCAACGCGAGATCCTCATCCTACGAGTTGCCGTGGGCATGTCGACCGAGGAGACTGCCGCTGCGATCGGCATGTCGCCCGGCGCCGTGCGGGTCGCACAGCACCGGGCTCTCGCCCGGCTGCGCACGATGCTGATGCAGCCCGAGGCAGGTGAAGTGGCGTGACCAGGCCGACCCCGCTCAGTCAGATCGTCGCCGACGACCTGCTCATCGACCGTGTCGCCGGTCGTCAGCCTGCAGGGGACGACCCCATCGCGAGCCTGCTCGCCGCCCTCGCCGACCACGCCGACCGTCCGCTGGGTAGGGCGCCGACCGGTCGCCGCTTCCGCCGCCATCGCGTCCTCTCGGCCCTGGCTGCCCTCACGATCGGCGCCTCGGGTGCCGGTGTCGCGGCGGCAGCCACTGTTCCGGCTGGGACGCCCTCGGCTGCGCCGGCGGCGGTGACCCGGGCACCGGATCGCCCGGCTTCGGACCCGGGCGCCGAGCTCGTGCGGGATGCCGCCGGACGTGTCCTGGTCGTCGGTCTCGACGGCACGCGGTTCGACTCCGCCTGGCTTCCCGATGGCGTGAGCCCGGTCCTGCTCACACCAGCCGGGGTCCTCGGGCGAGCATTCGGCGCGGAGGCCAGCCGGAACCGGTGGGCCGCCCTCGCGGGGTCCACGGCGCTCCTCCTTGCCGGGCCGGAGCAGGGTCTGGAAGGTCCGGATCCGGATCCAGCGGACTCGACCCCGAAGGAAGCGGCTGGGCAGGACGCTGCGGCCGGTCCCGCTGACGAAGCCGCGACACCGGTGGATCCAGCGGCCGCGCCCGTCGACGAGCCCGCTGCCGAGCCGGACGGTGCGGCGACGTCAGCAGCGCCCCCGAGCGACGATGCGACTCCTGCCGCGACTCCGAGCGAGGGCGCGACTCCTGCTACGACTCCGAGCGACGACGCGACTGACCAGAGTGCGGGCA
The DNA here is from genome assembly GCA_963754395.1 of uncultured Actinomycetota bacterium. GTDB lineage: Bacteria > Actinomycetota > Actinomycetes > Actinomycetales > Dermatophilaceae > Intrasporangium. Next base: position 69,180 of record CAVWGJ010000021.1, read on the forward strand.
CGGGCGAGGGCGATGCGACTCCGTCCGGACCGGGCACGACGAGGCCCGCTCACGCTGGGAAGCCCGCGCCGGCCGGCGTCCCGAGCGCTGGCTCCCACCCAGGCACGGGTGACGCCGACAACCAGCTGCCGCAGGCACCACCGGCGCTTGGCGTCCCGGCCCCCGCCGGATCGGCTCCAGCGGACGTCGCAGGTCTCGTGGACGCACCCACGATTCCGGTCATGGTGCCGCTGCCGACCGTCCCCATGGCGGTCGTGGCGGACCCCTCCTAGGGATTCCGACCGGGTTCCGACACGGTCGGCCCCGCGCGCCGCCTCCCGTAGAATTGGGCAATGCCCCTCGGTACGAATGACGTCCCTTCCCCCTTTGAGAACCTCGGCCTGACCTACGACGACGTCCTCCTCCTACCGGGATACAGCGAGCTCGCGCCCAATGACATCGACACGACGACGCGGCTCACGCGCGAGCTGACGATCAAGGCACCCCTCATCTCCGCCGCGATGGACACGGTCACCGAGGCGCGCATGGCCATCGCCATGGCCAGGCAGGGCGGCATCGGTGTGCTCCACCGCAACCTGTCGATCGCGGACCAGGCCTACCAGGTCGACCTCGTCAAGCGGACGCAGACGGGGATGATCTCCAACCCGATCACGATCGGGCCCGGCGCGACCCTCGAGGAGCTCGACCAGAAGTGCGGGGAGTACCGGGTCTCCGGACTCCCGGTCGTCGACGGCGACAAGACGCTGATCGGCATCGTCACCAACCGCGACCTGCGGTTCACCCCGGTGAAGGAGTGGGCCACCACCCTGGTGCGCGACGTCATGACCCCCATGCCGCTCATCACCGGCCACGAGGGCATCAGCCGCGAGGAGGCCACGCGGCTGCTGCGCCAGCACAAGCGGGAGCGGCTTCCGCTCGTCGACGACGCCGGGCATCTCGTCGGCCTCATCACCGTCAAGGACTTCGTCAAGAGCGAGCAGTTCCCCAACACGAGCAACGACGCCGTCGGCCGCCTCATGGTCGGCGCCGCGATCGGCTACTTCGGTGATGCGTGGGAGCGTGCGACGACGCTCATCGAGGCGGGCGTCGATGTGCTGGTGGCGGACACGGCCCACGGACACGTGCGGATGCTCATCGAGATGGTGCAGCGTCTCAAGAGCGACCCCGCGACGAGGCACGTCCAGGTCATCGGCGGCAACGTCGCCACCCGCGAGGGCGCCCAGGCGTTCGTCGACGCAGGGGCCGACGCCATCAAGGTCGGCGTCGGGCCGGGCTCGATCTGCACTACCCGGATCGTCACCGGTGTAGGCGCGCCCCAGATCACGGCAGTCCACGCCGCATCGCTTGCTGCCAAGCCGGCCGGCGTGCCGGTCATCGCGGACGGCGGCCTCCAGTACTCCGGCGACATCGCCAAGGCGGTCGTCGCCGGGGCCGACGCGGTCATGATCGGATCGCTCCTCGCCGGGTGCGAGGAGTCGCCCGGTGAGCTGATCTTCGTCAACGGCAAGCAGTTCAAGACCTACCGCGGCATGGGATCCCTCGGCGCGATGAGCTCGCGCGGCAAGAAGTCCTACTCGAAGGACCGGTACTTCCAGGCCGAGGTCGACGCCGACGACAAGATCGTGCCCGAGGGAATCGAGGGGCGCGTCGCCTACCGTGGGCCCGTCTCGCAGGTCGCGCACCAGATGGTCGGCGGGCTGCGCCAGGCGATGTTCTACGTCGGCGCCGGCACGATCCCGGAGCTGCAGGAGAAGGGCAAGTTCGTCCGCATCACCTCGGCCTCGCTCAAGGAGAGCCACCCCCACGACATCCAGGGGATCGTGGAGGCTCCCAACTACACGGTCAACTGAGCGCTCGTGCCGTATGCCGTTGAGCCGGCCCCTGGGCAGGGCGCCGTTGAGCGGCAGCCAGCTCAGCGGCATACGGCCAGCTCGTTGATGGTGAAGTGACGATCGGTGCCGGGTCGCTCGAGCTCGTCGAGCGCGGCCACGGCGAGGTCCTCGGCGGTGATCCGGGAGGTGCCGTCGGGGCCGACGAGCAAGGTCGTGGTGCCTCGCACGTACGTGCCGGTGCGTCGCCCGGGCTCGAGGAGGGCCGGGGGGCTGAGGTAGCTCCACGCCGCCTCGGCATGGCGCTCGCAGGCGCGCAGCTGATCGGTGCTCGCGGCGGCGACGGCCCGCCACGCCGGTGGGACGTAGGTCGGGTCCTCCGCCACCAGGCGGTCGGGCTCGCCCGGGGAGCGTAGCGGTCCTGCGCCACCGATGACGACGAGCCGGATGCCCGCGCGGGCGGCGGCATCGAGGACGCCAGTGGTCAGCGGCGCCAAGGTGTGTTCGTGGCCCGGGGCCGGCCGCACGGCGAGGATGGCCCCATCGGTGCCGTGGAGCGCGGCCGCGAGCTGCTCGGGGTCGCGGGCGTCCAGGGCCAGCGGTGTGATGGTCCCGCCACGGGGGTAGCTGCCCGGGTTTCGCGCGGCGGCGGTGACCCGGTGTCCGCGTGCGTTCGCTTCGGTGACGAGGCGGGCGCCGACCATGCCGGTCGCGCCGATGACGGTGATGTTCACGAGTGCGCTCCTTCGCGAGGACGTGGGGTGAGCTGACCGGCTGCCAGTGCGGCCAGTGCGAGTGCGAAACCGATGAGCTGCAGGGGGTCGAGGGTCTGGCCGAGCACGAGCGCGCCGAGCGCCGCGGCCACGAGCGGGGACAGCAGCCCGAGCAGAGCGGTCGCCGTCACCGGCAGGGTCCGCAGGCCCGTGAACCAGATGGTGTAGGCGGCCAGTCCGCCGACGAGGCCGAGCCAGAGGTACCCGGCCACGGCCCCGCCATCCACCTGGGTGGGGAGTCCCTCGACGAGGAACGTGGGTACCAGCAGGACGGTGCCACCGGCGGTGAGCTGCCAGCTCGCGTAGCCGACGGCGCTCACGCCGTCGGGCCTGCCCCACCGCTTGGTGAGGATCACGCCCAGTCCCATGGAGAGGGCACCGGCGAGGCCGGCGACGATACCGGTGACATCGAAGGCGGCGCTCGGGCCGAGGACGACCAGGGCGACACCGACGACGCCGGCGATGCCCCAGCCCAGCCGCCACCCGGACAGTCGCTCGGACAGCACGAGCACGGCGAGGAGGGCGACGATGATGGGCTGGGTGGCTCCGAGGGTGGCGGCCACGCCGCCGGGGAGTCGTTCGGCGGCGAGGAACAAGAGCGGGAAGAACAGGCCGATGTTCAACGTCCCGAGCACGGCGCTCCGCCACCACCAGCCCTGCGGTGGGAGGGTCCGCGAGATGGCCAGGGCGAGGAGGCCGGCGGGCAGCGCGCGCATGAGCGCGGCGAACATCGGGTGCCCGTGTGGCAACAGCTCCGTCGTGACGATGTACGTCGTGCCCCAGACTGCCGGCGCGAGCGCTGTTGTCAGGGTCGGGAGGGTCCGGTTGGCCACAGGGACCGGGGTGGGCAGCTTCGTGGAGGTGGTCACCCGACAACGGTGCGGGGCGCACTATCCATGAGTCCAACACATCATTTTCACGGCAGCGATCGTGGTGGATCATTGATCCATGGAACTGCAGCAACTGCGCTACGTGCTCGCCGTGGCCGAGACGCAGAACTTCACTCGAGCAGCTCAGCACTGCTTCGTCGTCCAGTCCGCGTTGAGCCACCAGATCAAGTCGCTGGAGCTCGAGCTCGGCGTGCGGCTGTTCGCGCGGACCAGCCGGCGCGTGGAACTGACCGACGCCGGCGCCGCGTTCCTCCCAGCGGCTCGCGCCTGTCTGGCAGCCGCCGAGCGGGCCGCGGCCGACGCCGTCGCGGCCACCGGCCAGCTCCGGGGGCAGCTGGCCATCGGTCTCATCCCCACCGTCACCGCCATCGACGTCCCGGCCGCGCTGCGCGAGTTCCACCATGCGCATCCGGCGGTGCGCATCGCCCTGCGAGGCGGTGGGAGCGATGAGCTCGTTGCCGCCATCGATGTCGGGGAGGTCGACATCGCCGTCCTCGGTCTCCCGGAGACTGCTCCGCCGCAACGGGTCCGGACCCGGGAGCTGTTGCGCGACCGGCTCGTCGCCGTCCTCAGCGCGCGCCATCGCCTCTCCGGACGGGACACTCTCGACCTGCATGACCTGGCCGAGGAGTCCTTCGCGGACTTCCCGGCCGGGACCCCGGGCCGGGCCCAGAGCGACCTCGCCTTCGCAGCCGCGGGGCTCCGGCGCGAGGTCGCCTTCGAGGCCATGGACGCGGGGCTCATCCTCGGCCTCGTGAGACAGGACCTCGCCATCGCGCTCCTGGCGCCGGCGCTCGTTCCCCCGGGCCCTGACCTCACAGCGATCCGGGTCACCAACGGACCGACCCGCATCGAGTACCTCGCGTGGAGCAACTTCAATCCGAGCCGCGCGACCCTCGCCTTCCTCGAGGCGCTCGAACCGCAGCTAGGATCGGGCGGTGACTGAGATCGAGATCGGCAGGGGCAAGCGCGGACGGCGGGCCTACTCCTTCGACGACATCGCCGTGGTGCCGTCCCGGCGCACCCGCGATCCCGAGGAGGTGTCGGTCTCGTGGCAGATCGACGCGTACCACTTCGACATCCCGGTCATGGCCGCGCCGATGGACTCGGTCGTCTCGCCCGAGTCCGCGATTGCGCTCGGCAAGCTCGGCGCGCTGCCGGTGCTCGATCTCGAGGGCCTGTGGACCCGCTACGAGGACCCGACGGCGCAGCTGGCCGAGATCGCCGGCCTCGACCCGGTCCACGCGACGCCGCGGATGCAGGAGATCTACGCCGAGCCGATCAAGCCGGAGCTCATCACCGAGCGGCTGCACCAGCTGCGTGAGGCGGGCGTCACGGTGGCCGGCGCCCTGTCGCCGCAGCGCACCCAGCAGCACTGGAAGACCGTCGTCGACGCGGGGGTCGACCTCTTCGTCATCCGCGGCACGACGGTGTCCGCCGAGCACGTGTCCGGGCGGGCCGAGCCGCTCAACCTCAAACGGTTCATCTACGAGCTCGACGTGCCTGTCATCGTCGGCGGGGCCGCCTCCTACACCGCGGCACTGCACCTGATGCGGACGGGAGCGGCTGGCGTGCTCGTCGGTTTCGGCGGGGGAGCGGCGCACACGACCCGCAAGACGCTCGGCATCCATGCACCGATGGCCTCGGCCGTGGCCGATGTCGCAGCCGCGAGGCGCGACTACCTCGACGAGTCCGGCGGCCGGTACGTCCACGTCATCGCCGACGGCGGTGTCGGCACGTCGGGTGACATCGTCAAGGCCGTTGCCTGTGGGGCCGACGCCGTCATGCTCGGCGCCGCCCTGGCCCGTGCGACAGACGCACCCGGGCGCGGGTACCACTGGGGCCCCGAGGCGCACCACTCCGAGCTGCCGCGCGGTGTGCGCATGGAGCTCGGCATGCAGGCCTCGATCGAGGAGATCCTCTTCGGCCCGGGGCGGCAGGCGGACGGCACGACCAACCTCGTCGGCGCCCTGCGGCGCGCCATGGCCACGACCGGCTACAGCGACGTCAAGGAGTTCCAGCGCGTCGAGGTCGTCGTCTCCCCTTACCTCGAGCAGTAGGCAGTTCCTCCTGCCGTATGCCGCTGGCCTCGCTCCCGCACCTCCGCTCGGTCGGGCTGTGGGTTTCGTTACTCGGCGGTAGCACGACTGCCTCGCGGCGTCTACGCTGCGAACATGACGCAGGTGTACGACCACGACGTCGTGGTCATCGGGTCGGGTTTCGGTGGGTCGGTGGCGGCGCTCCGGCTGGCCGAGAAGGGCTACCGCGTCCACGTCTACGAGGCCGGCCGCCGCTTCGCGGACGAGGACTTCGCGGACACGAGCTGGAACCTGCGTCGGTACCTCTGGGCGCCACGGCTCGGTTGCTACGGCGTGCAGCGGATCCACCGCCTGCCGGAGTGTCTCATCCTCGGCGGTGCCGGCGTCGGCGGCGGCTCCCTCAACTACGCCAACACCCTCTACGTGCCCCCGGAGCCGTTCTTCCGCGACGCGCAGTGGTCGGACATCACCGACTGGCAGGCCGAGCTCGCGCCGCATTACGCGACGGCGCAGCGCATGCTCGGAGTGGTCGAGAACCCGTGCTGGGGGCCCGCCGAGCAGGTCATGAAGGACACGGCGAACGATCTCGGTGTCGGGGACTCGTTCCGCAAGACCCCAGTTGCCGTCTACTTCGGCGAGCCCGGCAAGCGGGCGCCGGACCCGTTCTTCGGCGGTGAGGGCCCGGACCGCGTCGGCTGCACCGAGTGCGGGAACTGCATGGTCGGCTGCAAGGTCGGTGCCAAGAACACGCTCGTCAAGAACTACCTGGCCCTGGCCGAGCGACGTGGCGTGACGATCGAGCCGCTGCGAACGGTGACTGAGGTGCGCCCACTCGACCCCGCTCGACCGGAGAGCGGTTACGCCGTCACCACTGAGCGCACCGGTGCGTGGACCAAGCGAGGCAAGGACCGCCGGACGGCGACCGCCGACCAGGTCGTCATCGCTGCGGGTGCCTGGGGGACCGCACAGCTGCTCCAAGCCATGCGAGAGAGCCACCTGCCGCAGCTGTCGGGCAGGCTCGGCGAGCTCACGCGAACGAACTCGGAGGCACTCGCGGGGGCGACCACGGCACGCGTGCCGCGAGGGACGGACCTGTCGAAGGGAGTGGCGATCACCTCGAGCTTCCACGTGAACGAGACCACCCACGTCGAGAACGTCCGGTACGGCAAGGGCTCCAACGCCATGGGCCTGCTTGCGATCCTGCAGGTCGACGGTGGCGGCCGGGTGCCCCGGTGGGCGAAGTTCCTGGGTCAGACGGTGGCCCACCCGGCCCTCTTCCTCAGGTCCCTGTCGAAACGCCGGTGGAGCGAGCGCACCATCATCGCGCTCGTCATGCAGACGACGGACAACTCCATCAACGTCCGACGCCGACGTGGCCTGTTGGGCACGCGGCTGACGTCGACCCAGGGCTACGGTTCGCCCAACCCGACCTACATCCCTGAGGGCAACGCCGCGGTGCGCGCCCTGGCGGGCCAGCTGGGGCGGGCCACCGGCGAGCGGGCCTTCCCGGGATCCAGCATCGGCGAGATCCTCGACATCCCGATGACCGCCCACTTCCTCGGAGGTGCAGTGATCTCCGGCTCGCCCGACCGCGGCGTCATCGATCCCTATCACCGCGTCTGGAACTACCCGGGCCTGCACGTCGTGGACGGCGCAGCCGTCTCGGCGAACCTCGGCGTGAACCCGAGCCTGACGATCACCGCACAGGCCGAGCGCGCCATGTCGCTGTGGCCCGTCCGCGGGGGGCAGGACGATCGCCCGGCCCAGGGGCTGCCCTACCGTGTGGTCCAGCGCGAGCAGGCCTCCTGACGTCACACTTGCGCGTCGCCGCTCGTCCATCAGGCATGACCAACAGATATGCACGAGTCCTCGCGGGAGCGCTGGCCGCGTCCGCGGCTTACGTGGGGGTGTGGGCCACGATCTGGCCGCACTCGTTCTACACGAGCTTTCCCGGCTTGGGCCACACCTGGGTCGCGCCGCTCGGCCCGTACAACGAACACCTCGCCCGTGACGTCGGTGCGCTCTACCTCGCGCTCCTCGTCGTCTCTGCCTGGGCGACCTGGCGTCCCCATCCCGGGTCGCTCAGGGTCGTCGGTGCCGCGTGGCTGGTCTTCGGGGTGCCGCACCTGGTCTTCCACGTCGGGCACCGGGACGGCCTCGCTGAGTCCGACTGGGTGACGAGCCTGATCCCGCTCGCAGCCGCGGTGCTCGGTGCCACGCTCCTCGCCCTCACCCGTGACCCGCGGGCCGGGACCCGACGTCGGGTGCGCACTGGCGAAGAGGTGGCCCGATGACGCGGATCGCGGTCGCAGGAGGCACCGGCTGGGTCGGCCGCCACGTCGTCGAGAGCGTGCGCCGGTTCGGCGCCCACCCAGTCGTCATCGCGAGGTCGACCGGAGTCGACCTCGCGACGGGGGAGGGGCTCGAAGGCGCCCTCCGCGGGGTCGACGCCGTCATCGACGTGACCAACATCGCGACCCGCAACGCCCGCAGGGCGACCGCGTTCTTCGAGTCCTCGACCCGGCACCTGCACGCCGCCGAGGTGCGGGAGGGCGTGGCCCATCACGTCCTGCTCTCGATCGTCGGTGTCGACCGCATCGACTTTGGCTACTACCGTGCCAAGAGGCGGCAGGAGGACCTGGTCCGGGCGGGTTCGGTTCCGTGGACCATCCTGCGCACCACGCAGTTCCACGAGTTCGCGGCTCAGCTGCTCGGCGACCGCCGGGTCGCTGTCATCCCGTCCATGCTGAGCCAGCCCGTGGCGGCTCAGGAGGTCGCCGACGAGCTGGCTCGGCTGGCCCTGGCATCCCCGGCGGGAATGGCGTCGGAGCTGGCCGGTCCCAGGGAGGAGCGGGTAGCGGACATGGTGCGGCGATTCGCAGCGACGACGGGTCGCCGCCGCCTCGTCCTCACTGTCCCCGTTCCCGGAGCCGGCGGTCGCGCCCTGTCCGGCGGTGCGCTGCTGCCGACGGCGTCCGGTCCGCGCGCAGGGCGTACCTTCGACGAGTGGCTCCAGGAGGCGGGATGACCGGCCCGGGCGTGGTCGACGGGCCCGGATCGGACGACGACGCCCTGGCCCTCGAGTTCGACCGGATCCGGCCCCGGCTCGTCCGGGTTGCCTATGCCATCGTCGGAACCTACTCGGATGCCGAGGACGTCGTCGCGAGCTGCTGGTTCAAGCTGGCCTCGGCGCACGCGCGTGATCCCGTCGAGGACCTTGAGAAGTGGTGCACCGTGGTCGTGGCCCGTACAGCCATCGACGTGCTTCGCTCGGCGCGCCGGCAGCGTGAGGTCTACGTCGGGCCTTGGCTCCCTGAGCCGGTCCTCACGGCGGCCCAGGTCGATCTCGCCGACCCTGCCGACCGGATCACCCTCGATGACACCGTCAGCTACGCGCTCCTCGTCGTCCTCGAGACCCTCACGCCGGCTGAGCGCGCCGCATGGGTGCTGCACGACCTGTTCGCGGTGCCCTTCCCCGAGGTCGCCGACCTCGTCGGTCGCAGCACCACGGCTGTGCGGCAGCTGGCCTCCCGCGCGCGAACCCGCGTCAGAGAGGGAGCACCACGTTTCGACGTCGACCCGGCCGCACACCGTGCGGTCTTCAGCCGCTTCATCGAGGCGGCAGCCGGCGGAGACCTCGGGGCGCTCGTCGCCATCCTCGACCCGGACATCGTCGCCACCTCCGACGGGGGCGGCCAGGTCAGCGCGGCGATGCGGCCCGTGCACGGAGCAGAGCGGGTGGCGCGGCTCCTCCTCGGGCTGGCCGCGAAGAGCGCGCGCCGGGGCGACGAGGTGACGACGCTCGTGGCGGTCAACGGCCTACCCGCGATCGGGGTCTACACGCGCGGGGGCCTCACCTCGGTCATCGTGGCCACCGTCGGCGACGGCCGGATCGTCCGGCTCGACATCATCCGAGCACCCGACAAGCTCCGCGCGGTGGCCCGGGTCGCCCGCCGGTCCTTCGGCCCGTGAACGGCGCAGGCCGCGAACTCAGCTGTATGCCGCTCAGCCGGCTCAGCGGCATACGGAATCGACCGTGTGCGCCCGACTGGCTTCACGTGGAAGGCGGCGGTTGCCGGGAGGCCGAGTCGCTCCGCTCGAGGGCCTCGGACAGCTCGTCGACGTCGAGGGTTCGCGCGTCGACGCGACGGTTGCGGTAGGCCGTTCGTCCGACGAGATGGGCGGACACCGGAGAGGTGAAGAACTGCGTGGCCGCCGCGATGATGAGCGTGGAAGCGGCGGCCCAGGTGCGCAGCGTCAGGGCCAGGGCGACGAGGACGAGGACGAGGCCGAGGCTCTGTGGCTTGGTGACGGCGTGGAGCCGGGAGAGGGTGTCAGGGAAGCGGACCAGCCCGACGGCCCCGGCGAGGCAGAGCGCCGCGCCGAGGAGCAGGCAGATCCCACCCACGATGTCGAGCGCGGAGGACCAGTTCACGAGGCGACTCCGTCCGACTCGGATGGCTGGTCGTCGGAGTCGCGGGAGAGCAGCCGGGTCACCGCCACGCCGCCGACGAAGTTGACCATGGCCAGGATCATGATCAGGGGCAGGTTGGTGGCGTGGTGGTTCCACACCGACTCGAGGGCGACCCCGGCGATGAAGATGACGAGGAGGACGTCGATCGCGAGGATGCGATCCAGGGCGCTCGGGCCCCGATAGAGCCGGAAGAGGCACAAAGCAGCGGCAACCCCGAGCATGAGAGTCGCGGCGGCGGTGACGAGCGTCATCGGCCCTCCTTCTTGAGTCGTTCGACGGTGGCGATCTCCCCGGGCGAGCCGAACACGCGCACGACCCGTTCCTCGATCTCGAGCACGTGGTCGTGGAAGTGCTTGGTCGCCTCCTGTCCCCAGACGTCGAGCAGGTGCAGGTAGATGATCGAGCTGGATCGCCGGGCCTCGATGACCGTGGAGCCGGGCACGAGGCCGACGAGCTCTGACGTCAGGGTGAGGTAGAAGTCCGAGTGCGTCCGGAGCTGGACCTCGATGACGGAGTTGCGCGGCGGGCGGGACCGGAAGGCCAGCAGGGCGACCTGGACCGACGCGACGACGAGGTCGCGCAGGAAGTACGCCAGCAGCAGGAGCAGCCGGTGGATCCGGAGTCGCCCCCCGAACTCGATCGAGGGCAGCGGGAAGGCGAGCGTGACGACGACCCCGACGACGAGCCCGGACACGATGTTTCCCCACGTGATGCGGTCCCAGAGGAGGGACCAGGCCAGCGCGACGACGATGATGGCGCGCGGCTGGAAGGACCGGTGCCGCCGCTTGGGCGCGTCGGCCGTCGTGGTGCCCTCCGGGAGATCCGGTGGCTCGTGCCGGATGCTCATCGCCGCACCTCCGGGGGCAGCACGGTCGTGATGTACGGATCGCGCCGGATGAGGTCGCCGGCAGCGCGCTGTGTGTAGGCGAAGAGGGGGCCGGCCACGAGGGTGATGAGGATGCCGACCGCAGTCATCGCGGCCGTCGCCCAGAGCATCGCTCTCGGAAGGGGACGGGCGGCTTGGGCCGTCGCAGTGCTGCCTCGCCGTGGAGGGTCGGTGTAGTGGTCGCGGGGGCCGGTTGCGAGGGCCTCGCCCTGCGAGTCGGTCCGCGCAGCGGCACCGTGCCCGACCGGGACCGATGTGGTCTCGAACTCCTCCGAGCCCGCGCCATCCACCTCCTCGCCCGCAGCCTCACGGGGGGCGCTGCGCCAGAATGCCTGGCTCCACACCTTCGTGAGCGCATAGAGCGTGAGCAGGCTCGTCACGATGCCGGCCACGACGAGGACCCAGGACATCGGCGTGCCGACCTCGAGGCCGGCGTGGAGCAGGCCGATCTTCGCGAGGAACCCGGAGAGCGGGGGGATCCCGGAAAGGTTCATGGCCGAGGTGAAGAAGAGGATGGCCAGGACCGGTGAGGCTGCCGCGAGGCCCCCGAGCCGGTCGAGAGAGGTCGTCCCGCCAAGCCGCTCGACGAGACCGGTGATGAGGAACAGCGCAGTCTGGATCGTGATGTGGTGTGTGACGTAGAAGATCGCGCCCGCGATCCCGTGCTCTGTCGCGAGCGAGACGCCGAAGATCATGTAGCCGATGTGGCTGACCAGCGTGAAGGACAGCATTCGCTTGAGTCCCGTCTGGGACACCGCGCCGAGGATGCCGACGATCATCGTCAGGAGCGCTGCCCACATCAGCAGGCCGGTGAGCGGCGACTCGGGGAAAAGGAGGGTCTGGGTGCGGATGATCGCGTAGACACCGACCTTGGTGAGCAACCCGGCGAAGACTGCCGTCACGGGCGCTGGAGCAGTCGGGTAGCTGTCGGGCAGCCACGACGACATCGGGAACACCGCTGCCTTGATCGCGAAGGTCGTGAGCAGGGCCAGCTGGACGGCGAGGGCCACACCGGCCGGCAGCCCCTCGATGCGCAGGGCCAGTTGTGCCAGGTTGACGGTTCCAGTCGCTGCATAGGCCGCCGCAATGGCGATGAGGAACAGGGACGAGCTGACCAGGCTGACGACGACGTACGTCGTGCCGGCGTGGATGCGCGGACCCGTGCCGCCCAGGGTCAGCAGGACGTACGACGAGAAGAGCAGGATCTCGAATCCGACGAAGAGGTTGAAGAGGTCGCCCGCGAGGAAAGCGTTGGACACGCCGGCCATGAGCACGAGGTAGGTCGGGTGGAAGATCGACATCGGGGTGTCTTCCTCGTCGTCCGCCTGTCCCTGCCCGATGGCGAAGACGAGGACGAGCAGCGAGACGACGGCCGACACGAGGAGCATGAGTGAGCTGAGCCGGTCGGCGACGAGGGAGATCCCGAGCGGCTCCGGCCAGTCACCGAGCCAGAGCACCTGGGGGCCGTGCGCGTCGGTCTGCTGGATGAGGACTGCGGCGACCACGACGACAGTGGCGAGGACTCCGACACTGATGGTCCGCTGGAGAGCCGGTGAGCGCCGGAAGGAGAGGGTGAGGGCCGCACCCAGCAGGGGGAGCAGCACGGCCATCGGCACGAGATTGGGGACCCAGGAGCTCATGGGGTGGTCTCCTGGGCGCTCTCGTCGGCGGTCGTGGTCGGGGTCACGTTGGGGTCGTACGTCGAGGACGTCTCGTTGGCCAGGGCCAGGTCGAGGATCCGTGCATCCTCGGCATCGTCGGGCACGTCATCCGTCCCAGCCACCTGCCAGAGCCGGTAGGCGAGCGCCATCAGGAAGCCGATGGTCGCCAGGGAGATGACGATGGCCGTCAGCACCATGGCCTGGGGCAACGGGTCGCTCATCTCGTTGGGGTCGGCGCTGCCGACGAACGGGGGACGTCCAGCCGCGCCCGCGACGACCATGTAGAGGATCGACACGCCGTTGCCGACCATGAGCAGCCCGAGCAGGATCCGCACGAGGCTTCGGTCCAGCACGAGGACCGTCCCGGCTGCGATGAGCGCGGCCACGACGACGATGAGCGTGACGTTGGGGTGGATCGTGGGCTCGATGAGGGCGGTCATGACGCGGCCCCTCTCGTTCGAGGTGGGGCCAGATCGGCGTCCGCCGCGGGAGTGGCCTCCCCGGCCGGGGCGGTGTCGTAGGCCGCAGCGGTGCTCGGGTCGGACGTCTCCTCGGCGATCTGGCGATCGATGCCGCTGCCGAGGCTCCGGACGATGTCGAGCATCATCCCGACGACGATGAGATAGACGCCGCAGTCGAAGAAGAGGGAGGTGACCAGGTGCACCTCGCCCCAGACCGGCAGCTCGAAGTCAACCGCCGTCGTCTCGAGGATCGTGCCCCCGAAGGCGAGCGGCGCGAGCGCCGAGGTGACGACGACGAGCAGACCGAGCCCCACGAGGAGGCCGGCGTCGAAGGGGGCCGCCTCGTCGAGCTCGTAGCGGCCGCCCGCGAGATACCGGATCACGAGGGCGAGACCCGCGACCAGGCCCCCCGAGAAACCGCCACCCGGCTGGTTGTGGCCGGCGAAGAGCAGGAAGAGCGACGCCGCGAGCATGACGTGGAAGACGAGCCGGGTCACGACCTCGAAGATGACCGATCGACGCTCGGGCCGTAGCGTGCGCCCACCGTGCAGCCAGGTGCCCCGGCCCGGCTCGGTCGGAGGGAGGTTCTTGGCCGTGGCCCGGGACAGTCGGGCGTTCCGGGTGTTGACGAAGATGAGGCTGGCGATGCCGGTCGCCGCGACGACGAGCACGGAGACCTCGCCCAGCGTGTCCCAGGCACGGATGTCGACGAGGGTCACGTTGACGATGTTCCGGCCGTGGCCGAAGGCGTACGCCTCCCTGGGGAAACCCTCGGAGGTCGGCAGCTGGTTGCGGGCGCTCGTGGTCACGAGCGCCAGGCTGGCGACCCCGAGTCCGACGGCGAGGCCGAGGGCGAGACGCCAGGACCGGACCGGCGACTGTGGGTGGCGAGTGAACTTCGTCGGGAGCCTGCGGAGGACGAGGACGAAGACGACCAGGGCGACGGTCTCGACGAGCATCTGGGTGATGCCGAGGTCGGGGGCACCGGCGATGATGAAGGTCATCGCCGTGCCGTAGCCGGTGACCCCCACGAGCATGATGCTCGTGACCCGTCTGCGCGAGAAGAGGACGAGGAGCGCGGCGGAGACGACGATCGCCCCGACGACGACTTGGGCGGGGGAGTCCCACAGGCGGACGGGACCGATCGTGCCGCCGAGCACGGCTGCGCCGCCGGGCAGCGCGACGAACATGACGAGGATGGACATGACGTAGAGCGGGAGCGAGCCGCGTTGCGTCACCGCGGTCGCCTCGACTGCGCCCCGGTCGACCCCCCGCAGGACGTGACCGAAGATGCGCTCGCCGTCGACGAGGTCGGGGAGCCGGGCCTGGGCGCGCGCGACCTCGTCGCGGGCGAGGAAGAGCAGGACGCCGGCCACGATCGAGACGGAGGACAGCACGAGGGGGAGCGTCAGGCCATGCCACAGGGCGAGGGGCTCCGGGGCAGCCCCGATGGTGAACAGGTCCGCATAGGGCATGAGGAAGGTGGACTCGATCGGTGCCGTCAGGCCCACCAGCAGCGACGCCACCCCAAGCACCAGCGGTGCCGCGACGAATCCGGGATGCGGCACCTTGAAGCGCGTGTCCGGCACGTCTGGCTTGCTGGCGAAGGCGCCCCAGAGGAACCGCGCCGTGTAGGCAACGGTCAGGATCGACCCGAGGACGACACCGGCGAGGGCGAGCCAGCCATACGGCGCGGGGAGTGCGGCCTCGTCCTCGATGCCGCCGAGCAGGGCACCGAGCGCGCTCTCCTTCGCAACGAATCCGGCCAGGGGCGTCACGCCCGCCATCGAGAGCGCCGCCAGCGAGGCCGGGATGCTCAGGGGAAGGAGGCGGCGGCCGACACCCGAGAGTCTGCGCAGGTCGCGCGTCCCCGTCGACCTGTCGATGACGCCCACCGCGAGGAAGAGCGTGGACTTGAAGAGGGCGTGCCCGACGATGAGCGCGAGCGCGGCAAGTGCGGCGGCGCGCGTCCCGACCCCGCTCACCGCGACCATGAAGCCCAGCTGGCTCACGGTCCCGTAGGCGAGCAGGAGCTTGAGGTCGTGCTGGCGCAGCGCCCGCCATCCGCCGAGGAGCATCGTGGCGAGCCCGAGCCCGACCGTGAGGGCGTGCCAGGCCGGGGCTCCCGCGAAGGCCGGTGCGAGCAGGGCGACGAGGTAGACGCCGGCCTTGACCATGGCCGCTGCATGGAGGTACGCGCTCACCGGGGTCGGCGCCGCCATCGCGCCGGGAAGCCAGAAGTGGAACGGGATGATCGCCGACTTCGACAGCGCCCCGACGAGCAGGAGCACGATGGCGGCTATGAGGATCCCGTCCAGCGGCGGTGGGGAGTCGAGGAACTCGCTGATCGAGTACGTGTGGTGCACCCCGATGGCGATGATCCCGATGAGCATCGCGAGACCGCCGAAGGTCGTCACGAGCAGGGCCTGCATTGCGGCGCGCCGGTTGGTCGAGCTGGCCGGGTTGTGTCCGATGAGCAGGTAGGAGAAGACCGTGGTCAGCTCCCAGAAGACGTAGAGCACGAGGAAGTTGTCGGTCAGGACGAGGCCGAGCATCGCACCGGCGAAGGCGGTGAACACCGAGGTGAAGCGCCACAGGGTGTCGTCGTCCGGCTTGAAGTACCAGGTGCAGTAGAGGAGGACGAGGGCGCCGACTCCGGTGACGAGCAGCCCGAGGACCCAGGACAGGGTCGTGACCCGGAAGTCGAGGTCGAGTCCGAGTCCGGGGACCCAGGAGAACTGCTGGGTCGGGCCGCGCCCGTCCCGCACCTCGGTGGACACGCTGACGAGCCAGCCGAACGCGGTGGCCGGGACCAGCGCGAGGACCAGGAAGGCCTTCCGGTGGAAGAGGCGGACGAGGACCGGGGCGACCACTGCTGCCAGCAGGTGCAGGAGCAGCAGTTGCGCCACGGGTCTCCTCGAAACGTCGGGTTGGGAAGAGTCCGGCTCGGCTGCGCCGGAGTGACGATTCTACGGGGACGCCCCGGCCCCGCCGACCGTGGTGTCGGCGGGGCCAGGCTGTGGGTGGATCAGGCGGTGTGCCCGCGAGGTTGTTACCGAGATATACCTGAGTCGCATCGTTCAGAAGGTGGTGAAGGATCCCCGGGCGATGAAGAAGCCGTGCTCCGTGTTGGGGTCGACGCAGGTGACGCCCCACTCCTCGCTGAGGCACGTCACGTCGACGCCCGGCAAGCGGGCGATGCGGCCGTAGGACAGCTTCCGTGCCTCCGAGTCCCGGATCGAGTCGGTGTTGCAGACCGGGGTGACCTCTCCGGCGACGAGCTCCAGTCGCCCGACGTCGTTGGCCTCGCCAACCGCACAGATCCCGTCGACAGGCGGCTCGATGCGGCCCTGCTCCACCTCGCAGGCGGCGAAGTCGGGGCCGAGCCGACAGTAGATGTTGCCGCTCGGGCTGCGGAAGGCAGCGATCTCGACGGACTTGCCGGCGCCCTCGAAGGACTCCCGCGCCTGCTCGTACGACAACACCGCATCATTCAGGTGCCCGGCGCGCAACGTGGCGGCAACGGTGGGCTTCTCCTCTGTCGTGGGTGTCGCCTCGTCGGGAGTGCTCTGCGAGGCGGGATCCACGGGCGGGTCGACCCAGACGGTCACCGTCGCAGCGGGGAGCGGCTCGGCCCCGCCGCAGGCCGTGAGGCCGACCAGCGAGAGGGCCGCCGCGGCGACGGCGAGCAGGATCCGGAAGCGCCGACGGTGGAGGGGCGTGCGGCCGGTCATGAGCGTCGAGTGTGCCACGGCCGGATGGGCGGCCACACGGCGGCTCCGGGCTGTGACCTACGCTTGACGCGTGTTCCGTGGCCTGCTCACCCCGCGCTGGGTGGGCTTGACGATCGTCATGCTCATCGCGGTCGTCGCCTGCGTCTTCCTCGGTCTCTGGCAGCTGGGCGTCGCGCAGGACGAGGGCCGCAAGGAGGCCGTCTCCGCAGCGGCCGCGCTGCCCCGCGCGCCGCTCTCCGAGGTGGCGGCTCCCCACTCCGCGTTCCAGGCGGAGTTCTCCAACCGGCCCGTGAGCGTCACTGGGACGTATGCCGCTGAGCTGGGTTTCGTGGTCCCCGACCGTCGGCTGGGTGGCCGGGTTGGCTCCTGGGTTGTCACCCCGCTCAAGACACCGGCCGGCACTGTTGCCGTGCTGCGCGGGTTCGTCGACGGCACACCGACGACCCTGCCACCGCCCCCCGAGGGGACGGTGACCGTTCTCGGCACGCTCGGACCGGGGGAGTCGCCGCGTACCGGCCGGCCCCTGCCCGACGGCCAGCGGCACGGCATCGACCTGGCGCAGCTCGTCAACGATTGGCCGGGCGATCTCTACAACGTCGTGCTGCTCGCCTCGTCCGAGTCCGGGCACGCAGATCCGGCGCTCGCCCGAGTGCCGCCACCGGAGGCCGACGCTCCGCTGAACTTCAAGAACCTCGCCTACGCCATCCAGTGGTGGGTCTTCGGTCTCTTCGCGATCTGGATGTGGTGGAAGATGTTCCGAGCAGAGCAGCAGCCGGCCGACCCCGAGCCGGCCGCACCGAGAGAGGACGCGCACGCGTGAGCACGTATCCGCCCAACCTGGCCAAGCCGAAGCAGATCAGGACGGCCCTGAACTTCTATCGGGTCATGGCGATCATCGCCGGTATCGCGCTACTCGTCCTCGTCACCGAGATGGTCATGAAGTACGCGCTCGACCAGACCAACTTCCTCACCGAGAACTGGAGCTACATCCACGGCTTCATCTACATGGTCTTCGCGGCGTCGGTCGCGAATCTTGGCGTCAAGCTCGCGTGGAACCTCAAGCGGATCGTCCTGAACCTGCTCGCCGGCTTCGTCCCCATCGTCCCGTGGATCGCGGAGCACCGGAACACGCAGGAGGTCAACGCGATCCTCCACCGCGCCTACGTCGGCTGACCCCAGCGTCGATGTGCAGTCCGCGCGCCCTCGACGCCGGCGGCTAGGCTTCGTGCGTGAATGAACCGCACGACCTCCAGGCCCGCCCCGTCCTCGTCGTCGACTTCGGCGCGCAGTACGCCCAGCTCATCGCGCGGCGCGTCCGCGAGGCCCAGGTCTACAGCGAGGTCGTGCCGCACTCCATGCCGGTTGCCGACCTGCTCGCGAAGCAGCCCGCCGCGATCATCCTGTCCGGCGGTCCGAGCTCGGTCTACGAGGATGGCGCACCGCGCCTCGACCCGGCATTGCTCGAGGCGGGCGTCCCGGTCCTCGGCATGTGCTACGGGTTCCAGTCGATGGCCCGGGCGCTCGGCGGCACGGTCGACCGCACCGGAGCGCGCGAGTATGGCAAGACCGACGCGTCGATCTCGCGCACCGACTCGACGCTCTTCGACGGCCAGCCCGAGGAGCAGGTCGTGTGGATGTCGCACGGCGACTCGGTGGGCGAGGTTCCGGACGGTTTCCTCGTCACTGCCTCGACACTGGCCACCCCGGTCGCTGCCTTCGAGGACGACGAGCGTCGCCTCTACGGCGTCCAGTGGCACCCGGAGGTGCTGCACTCCGAGCACGGCCAGCGCGTCATCGAGAACTTCCTCCGGAACGGCGCCGGCATCGAGCCGGAGTGGACCCCGGGCAAGGTCGTCGATGAGCTCGTCGAGTCGATCCGCGAGCAGGTCGGCGAGGACCGCGTCCTCTGCGCGCTCTCTGGTGGCGTCGACTCCTCTGTCGCGGCTGCGCTCGTGCAGAAGGCGGTCGGGGACCAGCTGACCTGCGTCTTCGTCGACCACGGGCTGCTTCGCGAGGGCGAGGCCGAGCAGGTCGAGAAGGACTTCGTCGAGGCGACCGGAGTCGACCTCGTCGTCGTCGACGCCCAGGAGCGCTTCCTCACGGCGCTCGCCGGTGTCACCGATCCCGAGACGAAGCGCAAGATCATCGGAGAGCAGTTCATCCGCGTCTTCGAGCAGGCGGCCCGTGATGTCGTCGGCAGCCACGCGGATGAGGAGCATCCGGTCAAGTGGCTCGTCCAGGGCACGCTCTACCCCGACGTCGTGGAGTCCGGAGGCGGCGAGGGTGCGGCCAACATCAAGAGCCACCACAACGTCGGGGGCCTGCCCGACGACCTGCAGTTCAAGCTCATCGAGCCGTTGCGCACCCTCTTCAAGGACGAGGTGCGCCAGGTCGGCCTCGAGCTCGGCGTGCCCGAGGCGATCGTGTGGCGCCAGCCGTTTCCCGGCCCCGGGCTCGGCATCCGGATCATCGGTGCCGTCGACGCCGAGCGACTCGCCATCCTGCGGCGTGCCGACGCGATCGCCCGCGAGGAGCTGACCCGGGCCGGGCTCGACCGCGACATCTGGCAGTGCCCGGTGGTGCTGCTGGCCGACGTGCGCTCGGTCGGCGTGCAGGGCGACGGTCGCACCTACGGCCATCCCGTCGTCCTGCGACCGGTCGCTTCCGAGGACGCCATGACGGCTGACTGGGCTCGGGTGCCCTATGACGTGCTCGCGACGATCTCGACGCGCATTACCAACGAGGTTCCAGAGGTCAACCGGGTCGTGCTCGACGTGACGAGCAAGCCGCCGGGCACCATCGAGTGGGAGTGACCTGAGCTTTGGTCGAGTGAGCAGTAAGCGCCCCGTTCCAACGGACCCTGCGTTGGGCAGGCACGCTTACTGCACACTCGACTAGGTCAGTGGCCGGTCGCCGCGATGTAGACGTTCGGGTTGCCGTTCGGGTTGATGAGGACCGCCGGCGCGAGGCAGCGGTCCGGGAGCGTGACCTCGTCCTTGATCTGGGCGTTGCCGGCGGTGCTCAGCGGTGCCGGCGCGGTCGTTGCGACCCGCTCACCATTGCAGGCCACCGTCGCCGTCACGGTGCGGACCGGCCCGACGCCGACACCGGGGATGAGCAGGCCGGTGATCGTGATCTTGACCGTGCCGTCGAGCTCGAGCTTCGCCTCGCTGGGGCCGATGTTCCACGGGGCACCACCACGGGTCGCGCCGAAGAGGGGTGGGTCGCTGAGGATGCTGCCCTGGAGCGGCGCCTTGAGCAGCGCATCCGCATCAGCTGCGATGGCGGCACCTCCGGTGACGATCGTGGCGGCCGCGAGGCCACCGAGGACGAATGACGCAGTACGGGACGGACGGTGCATGGTGAACTCGCTTCCGCGGGAAGAATCGGTCGCTGCGGAAGACGCCGGGGCAGCCAGGGCGGTTCACGACGACCGCAACGTGCACCCGCCACTCAGAGCGCCGACGGGCTGTTCAGCGAGGGGCGTTGAGCGTGGCGGGCTCCTCCGGATCCGTCTCACCGTCAGCCACGAGGTCCGGTCGGCCGGACGACGCGGTCCGGGTGCGGAGCACCCGGTCGATCACCGCTCCGATGCCGACCGCCACGACGATCCCGGCCGCGGCACCCAGGAGCGGGTTGTCCTTCAGCCAGGCACCGGCCAGCGCCCCGACGCCGACGCTGTAGACCGACCACGTGATCCCCGCCAGCGCCGTCAGGCCGAGGAAGCGCCGGCGCGGGAACTCGCTCGCGCCTGCCGTCAGGTTGACCGCCACCCGACCGACCGGGACATAGCGGCCGACGACGATGAACAGCCCTCCGCGGCGATCCAGCTCACGCGAGGCGAAGCCGAACGCGCTCCGTAGTCGAGGCCTCTGCGTGTCGCGCAACCGGCGAAGCGGCGAGTGCCGCGCCAGCGTGTACGCAAGGTTGTCCCCGCTCCAGGCGCCGAAGGCGGCGACCGCGGCGAGGACGAAGAGCACGGGCGACCCCGTGCTCGCGCCGAAGGCGGCGAGGGCAATGAGCACGGACTCGCTCGGCAGGGGCGGCAGGGTCGAGTCCACGACAGTCAGGACGAACAGCACGACGAGCGCCCAGGGCGTGGCAGCGTTGGCCTCGATGAAGGCGTTCACCGCGTCGATCACGTCGAGCATGCCTCGACGGTAAGAAGATCGTCTCCGCCAACGCCATCGGTTTTCTCCCCGGGACCACCCCTGATTGGCCCCTGATTGGCCCCTGATCGGCGCCGGGTGGCCCCCGAGTGGGTCAACTCAGCCGGGCGCGGTGGCCACGTCGTCGCGGGTGCGAGCTCAGCGGCATACGCCATTAGGGTGTTCGGCATGTGCGGAATCGCTGGGTACCACGGGCTGACGGCCGACGAGGCGTTGCTGCGCCGGATGAACGACTGCCAGGTCCACCGCGGTCCCGACGGCGACGGCATCTTCACGGACGGCCCGGTGGGGTTCGCGCACCGGCGGCTGTCGATCATCGACCGCGCCCACGGCCAGCAGCCCATGACGACCCGCGATGGCCGCTACACGATCAGCTACAACGGCGAGGTCTACAACTACCTCGACCTGCGCGCCGAGCTCGAGCCGCTCGGCCACACGTTCGAGACGGACAGCGACACGGAGGTCGTGCTCCAGGCCTTCGCGGAGTGGGGCGCGGACGCGTTCGACCGCTTCAACGGGATGTTCGGCCTCGCCATCTGGGACGCGCAGGAGCGCTCGCTGACGCTCGCTCGCGACCACTTCGGGATCAAACCTCTTTACGTATGCCGCTCAGCTGGGTTGGGTGCCGGCGGCGCGGACGCGTGGGTGTTCGCCTCCGAGATCAAGCCCCTGCTGGCGTCGGGACTGTACGAGAAGCGGCCGAACGACCGGACGATCTACCGCTACCTGAGGTTCCGGATCCACGAGGACGGGCGGGAGACGTTCTTCGACGGGATCGAGCGGCTCGAGCCCGGCGAGATGATGGTGATCGCGGCCGACGGCTCGGTCGAGCGGCGGCCGTTCACGCGGCTGCGCGAGGAGCTGCTCGAGCTCGCCAAGGAGCAGCGGCCCTACGACGAGGCCGCGGTGCGCGAGTACCGCGAGCAGCTGACCGAAGCAGTGCGGCTGCGGCTGCAGTCGGAGGTGCCCGTCGGGACGTCGCTGTCCGGCGGGCTCGACTCGTCGGCGGTCGCCGTCATCATCAACCGACTGCTGAACGACCATGACGCGACCGCCGAGGGGTCGGTCGGCCAGCAGCAGAACACGTTCTCCGCGGTCTTCCCGAACTCGATCAACGACGAGGAGCGCTACGTCGACGACGTCCTCGAGATCTGCCGGGGCCACGTCGACGGTCACAAGATCAAGCCGACGGCCTCCGAGTTCAAGGAGGACCTCGTCGACTTCGTCCGGACGCAGGAGGAGCCGCTCATCTCGAGCGGCCCGTACGCGCAGTACCAGGTGATGCGCGAGGCGACGAAGCACGTCACCGTCCTGCTCGACGGGCAGGGCGCCGACGAGATGATGGCCGGTTACATCCCCTACTACTTCGTCTACCTGCGCCAGCTTCGGGCGCAGGGTGCGGTCGCGGCGGCGCGCGAGCTGTCCAAGTCGCTCGACGTGATCTATCGGCTCGGGCGGTTCAAGCTCAAGGCGAGGCTGCGCGGACGCAAGGACATCCCGACGACCCAGCTGCTCGGCCAGGGGTTCGTGGCCGACTACAAGGGGGAGCGGTACGCGGTCGAGGGGTCGAACCTCAAGAAGCGCCTCGTCGAGGACCTCTTCGTCGGCTCGCTCCCATCGTTGCTCCGCTACGAGGACAAGAACACGATGCGCTTCTCGCTCGAGGGGCGCGTGCCGTTCCTCGACAAGGAGGTCGTGAAGTTCATCTTCTCGCTGTCCGACGAGGCGATCATCAAGGACGGGTGGAACAAGCGCATCCTGCGCGACGCGACCCGCGACCTGCTGCCCGAGTCGATCAACCGGCGCCGCAACAAGATCGGCTTCACCACGCCGCAGGGCGAGTGGTTCATGCGCCTGAAGAACCACTTCTACGCGATCTTCCTGTCGGAGTCCTTCGCGAACCGGCCCTACTTCAACCAGACCGAGGTGCTGCACGCCTTCGAGGGATGGATCAAGGGCACCAATGACGTCGACTCGATGACCTTCTGGCGACTCATCAACCTCGAGCTGTGGCTCCAGGAGTACTTCGACGAGAAGCCGGCGCACGCCGACGTCGCCCCCCGGGTCAAGACGGACTACGAGCCGAACGCCCGCAAGGAGCTCGATCTCGTGCTCGACGCCGCCGAGGGTGCCGGTGCCGATGCCGGCGGGACGGTGCGGCGCTACCCGTTGCGCACCGACCTCTACGCGCGGGAGGACGACCTCGAGGAGAAGACCCTCGGCTACCTCGAGCGGTTCTTCGCGGGGTTGCCGGCGGCCGGCGGGGACCACGACGTCGCGACCAAGGGCCGCTGGTACTTCTTCATCTCGGAGAAGATCGTCGCGATCACGCAGGGCCGGTCCTACTTCATCTGGGACATCAAGGTCTCCCGTCCGGCGCGCATCCTGTCGCGCTACGTGACCCGCACTCCCGCCGGGATCGGCCTCGGCTCGCCGTTCACGATGCAGCTGGCCATCGAGGAGGCCGGTCTGCCGCGGGTCCTCTACGCCTCGGCCGGTGGAGCGATCGGCAAGCTCATCGGCAAGCGCGGCCTCTTCTACGAGCTGGTCGGCGGGGACATCCGCGCCATCGACGGCCCCACGGAGTACTCCGTCTACCCGGCCAACGTCTCGGCCAAGCTCGCCCCGAAGGACCCGGACGCCGTGGCGGCGCGCCTGTCCGCCCTGATCCGCGAGCGCGTCCCGGCGCCGTGGCGAGACACCTTCGGCGGCACGATCGTCATGGACGCCAACGACATCGGCCGCAACGTCCTCGGCATGGACGCACCCGGCCCCAAGGAGCGCTACGAGGCGATGTTCGCCGACAACCCGCTCGGCCAGGGGTCGGAGCAGACGCCGATGGCCGTCGTCTTCGAGCAGTCCTGAGCCCAGCTGCGGAGGGAGCCCTGTCAGCTCGCGAGCAGTTGGTCTCGCACCTGTCGCCGCAGCACCTTGCCGATGATCGTCCTGGGTAGGTCGTCGACGACCTCGATGCGGCGGGGGACCTTGTAGGCGGCGAGGTGGGCGCGGCAGTGCTCGCGCGCCGCCTCGGGGTCGAAGGCGTCCGGGTCCTCGACGGTGACGGCGGCGACGACCTGCTCGCTCCCGTCCTCCCGGGGCAGGCCCACGACGGCCACGTCCGTCACGCCGGGGTAGTGCATCAGCACCGACTCCACCTCGGACGGCATGACGTTGAAGCCGCCCGTGATGATGATCTCCTTGATCCGGTCGACCACAGAGACGAATCCGTCCTCGTCGACTTCGACGATGTCGCCCGTGCGCAGCCAGCCGCCGTCGAGGAGCGTGGCAGCGGTCTCATCGGGCTTCCGCCAGTAGCCGGTGAAGACCTGCGGGCCGCGGATCAGCAGCTCACCCCGCTCGCCGCGCGGACGGCCCACGTCGGGGTGGTCCGGGTCCACCACCCGGATCTCCGTGCTGGGGAAGGGGACCCCAACCGCGCCCGGCCTGCGGGTGGGGCCGATGGGGTTGCCGAGGGCGATGGGAGAGGCCTCGGTGAGGCCGTAGCCCTCGACGAGCAGACCGCCTGTCACCGACTCCCAGAGCTCGAGGGTGTCCGGCGGCAGGGTCATGGCACCCGAGAACGCCCACCGCGCTGCCGACATGTCGATACCGCGTTCCTTCGCGGCCTTCGCGAGCTGCGCATAGATCGGCGGCACCGCCGGGAGGAAGGTCGGCGGGTGCTTCTTGGCCGCGGTGAGGACGAGGTCGACGTCGAACCTGGGGAACAGGACGAGCCGGGCCCCCGCACTCATCGCGAAGGTCACGCACAGGGTCAGGCCATAGGCGTGGAACATCGGCAGGATCGCGTAGATGGTCTCCGACCCGGCGCCGATGCCGGGAACCCATGAACGTCCCTGGGCGGCATTGGCAACCAGGTTGTGGTGCGTCAGCATCGCCCCCTTCGGCACCCCTGTCGTGCCGCTCGTGTACTGGATCGCAGCGAGGTCCTCGACCGCCGGCTTGGGATGCGTCGGGTCGATCCGTCCCTGCCTCAGCAGCTGCCCCCAGGGGATGCAACCGGGTGCTGGCCCGCTCAAGGCGGACCGCAGGGCCCGGACTCTGGGGATCGGCAGCCCGAGCGCCAGCCGCTTGGCGAGCGGCATGGCATGGATGAGGTTGACGGCGATCACCTGCTTGACGCCGGGCAGCTGGCGCACCGCGGCGCCCACCTTGTCCCAGGCGATGGCGAGCGTCGCCTCGTGGTCCCGGAACTGCGTCTCCAGCTCGTCGGCGGTGTAGAGCGGGTTGTGCTCGACCACCACGGCGCCGAGTCGCAGCACGGCGTAGAAGGCGACGACATGCTGCGGGCAGTTCGGCAGCACGAGGGCGACCCGATCTCCCCTGCGGACCCCGAGGCGGCGCAGGCCCTCGGCCGCTCGGGCCACCTGGTCACCGAGCAGGGTGTAGGTCGTCTCAGCGCCGAAGAACTCCAGTGCGGTTCGCTCGGCGTACTGCGTCACGGACGAGTCGAGCAGGTCCGTCAGCGATTCGGTGACCGGCTCGATGTCGTGCGGCACCCCCTCGGCGTAGCTGCTCAGCCAGATCCGTTCCATTGCCTCGGTCACGACTCGCTCCCTTCGCCGGCGACGCTGCGACACCTGACTCAACGGTAGTGCCCGAACGCCTGCGCGCTAGATCCGCTCGGGCTGCGGACCGCGGTGCTCCTCGAGCCGCCCGCCTCCCACTCCGGCATCGACGGAGTCCTCGTCCTCGTCGTAGACGGCATCCGCGGGGATCCGCTTCGGGCTGGCCCACCACAGCGCCCAGCCGAGCACGCCGAGGGGCACCTCGAAGAAGTGCGTGTAGAGCGAGAAGAGCACGACGCCGGCAGTGGCCTGGGCAGGGTCGGCGCCCCACCCGACGAGAACGGCGGCGGTGCCGGCCTCGGTGACGCCCAGCCCGCCGGGCGTGATGCCGACGGCCGTGAGCAGCCGGCCGACCGTGTAGGCCCCGAACATGTAGGCGAACGGCATCTGCACGCCCATCGAGTTGAGGCAGAACCAGAACAGGATGTAGTAGACGCCGAAGAAGCCGACGAGGCCGTAGGTCATCTCGAGCCAGCCGTAGCGGACGATCTCGATGATGTCGTGGCGCATGCCGACGAGGGTCTTCTCGAAGTCCGTGTCGGCGGCCTTCTTGCCGCGGATCCGGCGCCACACGCGGGTCGACTGCCGACCCAGCTTGTGGGCGAAGTCCTCGGACGCGAGGACCCCCCAGAAGGCGACGATGACGGCGAGGCCGATGAGCGCGCCGATGATGGCAGCCTGGGCGACGACCGGGTTGAGCTGCCCGATGCCGATGAGGATGGCGAGAATGCCCACGACTGGCAGGACGACCCGGGCGAGGACGTTCCAGACGCCGGTGACGATGACCATGGTGGAGATGTCCCGGCGCAGGAAGCCCCAGGAGCGCAGCTGGTGGTAGGTGACGACGACACCCGCGGCGCCCCCTCCCGGCAGGAGGTTGCCGATCGAGGACCCGCACGCGTTGACGATCATCGCCTGCCCGTGGGTCAGCCCCTTGAGCGACCCGGTGTAGAGGAAGGTGACGAGCCACAGCCCTGAGATCATCAGGATGGTCAGCCCGACGACCGTGCTGGCCTGCAGGCCGGACAGGGTGGCCCAGACGTCGGTCCACGTCGTGTGCGCGATGCGGGGCAGGCCCCACCAGAGCAGGAAGACGGCCAGGCCGATGCCGACGACGAACTGCAGCGCCTTGCGCACGAACGCGCGCTTCACGCCAGTCCTTCAAACACGTCATGCCGTATGCCGCTGGGCTCGCTCCCCGGATCACGTCCCCTCAGGTGGGGGGTGGCGTCCACGTACCACTCACGGCCGAACACGAGGTCGTAGACCGGGCGGGGGATGCGGAGGAAGGCGGCGAGGGTGCGGTCGGCCCCTCCGTCGGCGCTCGCCTGGGACGCATGGGCTCGCATCGAGGAGCGCTTGGCGGCGATGTGGCGGCGGACGTTGATCCGGTGGGTGATGTCGCGGCGTGCCGAGAAGGCGCGGTCGAAACTGTGCCGGTTGAACTCCGGCGGGAAGCGGTACACCTTGGCGGCGAGGTCGAGGGCGCGGCAGATGGTGTCCCGCGGCACGGTCGCCTCGAGCAGGCGAGGCGTGCCGGCGAGCTCGGCCGCCCGGCGTGCGACGTGGTGGACCTTCTTGTGGTCCGGGTGGCCGTAGCCGCCGTTGGCGTCGTAACCGAGGAGGACGTCCGCCTGTTCCTCGTCGAGGATCGCGGCGAGGCGCTGGGCCGCCTCGTCGGTGTCGGCCCGGACGAAGCGGGTGCGACCCGGAGGGTCCGGAAGCAGCTCCGGGCCGAGCCCGCTGTCGGCATAGCCGAGGTGTTCCACCCGCGCGACACCCAGGGCCCGTGCGCTCGTCTCGAGCTCGTCACGTCGCCGCGCGGCGAGACCGCGCGCCGCGTAGGCTTGCGATGCCAGCCCCAGTTCGCCGTCGGTCGCGACGACGAGCACCACGCGATGCCCGTCGGCCGCGGCGCGCGCCAACGTGCCCGACGTGAGGAGGGCCTCGTCGTCAGGGTGGGCATGGAAGGCGAGCAGCGTGTGGGGCATGAGTGGTCCCATCTTTACGCATGAAAGAGTGAACTTTGTGAAGGTGGCGCTGCTCACGGACTGTTATCTGCCCAGGCTGGGCGGGATCGAGGTCCAGTCCCATGATCTGGCGCGCCACCTCGTCGAGCTCGGGCACGAGGTCGAGGTCTTCACCGCGACTCCTGGTCCGGACGGTGAGATGCACGGGGAGATCACCGTCGTCGACGGCATCCCGGTGCACCGGCTCGCCATCCGCCTGCCGTGGGAGCTGCCCGTCAACCCGCTCGCGCCACGGGAGCTGCGCCGCCGTCTCACCGGAGGCGGCTTCGACGTGGCCCACATCCAGACCGGGATCGTCTCACCGTTTGCCTGGGACAGCACCCGCGTCACCCTCGGCCTCGGCCTGCCCACGGCGATGACGTGGCACTGCATGCTCGGGCCCGTCGCACCCGGCTTCGGTGCGGTCGGCTTCGTCAGGAGGTGGGCAGCGAAGGGTGTCGCGATGTCGGCCGTGTCGGCAGTGGCCGCGGCTCCGCTTCGCGAGCTCGTTGGGCCGTCGGCGTCTGTCTCCGTCCTGCCGAACGGGATCGACGTGGCCCGCTGGCGCACCCCCACCACCCCGACCACCCAGTCGAGTGTGCAGCACACGCCGCCGTCCACCCTGTCGAGTGTGCAGCACACGCCGCCGTCCACCCTGTCGAGTGTGCAGCACACGCCGCTGCGGCTGGTCACCGCGATGCGACTCGCCGCGCGCAAGCGTCCCCGCGCCCTCGTCGAGCTCGTCGTCCGGGCCGAGCGACTGGCCGGTCGCGGTTCCTTCAGCCTGACAATCCTCGGCGAGGGCCCCGACCGACGCAGGGTCGAGTCCTATCTCGCCGGCGAGGGCATCGACTGGGTGTCCCTGCCCGGCCGAGTCCCCCGCGACGAGCTGCGTGCCAGGTATGCCGCTGCGGATGTCTACGTGTCACCGTCGGCCCTCGAGTCGTTTGGTATCGCGGCGCTCGAGGCGCGGACCACCGGACTGCCGGTCGTGGGGCGGTCCGGGTCGGGGATCGGCGAGTTCGTCACCCACGGGGAAGGCGGTCTCATCGTGCCGGACGACGCAGCCATGGCCGGTGCCCTGGCGGGTCTCGCTGCCGACCGCGAGCGTGTCGCCGCCATGCGCCGCTGGAACCTCGACCACTCGCCCGAGCAGGACTGGCCCCGCGTCGCCGCGCTCGCGGTCACCGAGTACGAGCGGGCAATCGAGCTGTCCGCAGCGCCTGGCCGCCGATGAGGACGAACGTCCCCGGCGGCATTCGTGTCGTCGGGCTGGCGCCGGACGGGACCCGGGTCGAGGCCGGCCGACTCGCCCATGGCCAGCACCCCACCAGACTCCTGGCCCAGCATGGCTGGCGCATCGAATCCCCTTGGGCTGCAGACGTAGTGAAGGAAGGGGCGCTCGAGCTGGCGTTCAGCGTGAGCGAGCTCAGCGGCATACCCCTTCTTGAGGAGGACGTCCCGCGGGACGCAGACGTGGCGCCCGGGGAGGCTGGTGATCCCTTCCAGCGGGTCGCGGCCTACGCCATCGTCACGAGCGAGCGCGGGCTGCTGCTCACCCAGTTCAACAACCAGACGCACATCCCCGGCGAGTGGGGACTGCCCGGGGGTGGCCTTGACGCGGGCGAGTCGCCGGTTGAGGGCGTCCATCGGGAGGTGTGGGAGGAGACCGGTCAGCGCATCGCTCTCGAGGGCCTCGTCGACGTGCAGTCCTCGCACTGGGTCGGCCGGGCGCCGAACGGTGTCGTCGAGGACTTCCACGCCATCCGGATCGTCTACCGCGCGGCGTGCCCCGATCCACGCGATGTCGTGATCCACGACGTGGGTGGTACGACGGGGGACGCCCGCTGGGTGCCGGTCGAACGGCTCGGGGGCTACCCCCTCAGTCGCTCGTGGCACCACCTGTCCGAGGGCTACCTGGGCCGTCCGTAGGATGCCCGCCATGGACTTCCTCTACAAGCTCGTCGTCGCCCTCCATCTGCTCGGCTTTGCCGTCATCGTCGGCGGATGGGTCGTGTCACGCGGTGCCGAGCGCTTCCCGCAGGCCGTCCTGTGGGCGGCCCGGGCGCAGTTCCTGCTGGGGCTGCTCATCGTCGGCCTGGCCGAGTCCATGGACAAGACGCTCAACTACCCGAAGATCGGCGTCAAGCTGGTGCTCGGGCTCGTCGTCGTCGCGATGGCCGAGATCGGCAACGCCCGCTCGCGCAAGGGCAAGTCGGCCAAGACACAGCTCGACGCCGCCGGTGGTGCAGGGCTGCTGGCCGCGCTCGTCGCGGCCCTCTGGTGAGCCGGCCGAGGTGCGTTGGAACGGCGGAGTCCTTGCCGGACTTCTCATCGGGCTGGTCTGGGTCGTCGCGGGAGGAGTCCTCGTCATCGTCGGACGGCGGCGGCGACTCAACTCCACTGCGGACGGAGCTGGCAGCGTCGGCATCATCGGCGTCTTCCTGCTCGTCGTCGGCGCACTGACCCTCTTCGCGACGCTCCTGCTCAGCGTCGTGCCGGGCAACGACTGACGGGGCTGCGCTCTACTGGCCAGCTCGGGCGGCCCCGGGTGGCGAGCCGAACTGCTCCCGGTACGTGACCGGGTGGTGGCTGAGGATCGAGATCCGGTTGAAGGCGTTGATCATCGACGCCGAATAGACGAGCAGGGCGAGCTGGTCGTCGGTGAGGTCCTCACGCAGCAGGTCGTACTCGTCGTCGCTGAGGTGGCGGTCGGCGACCAGGGTGACGGACTCCGCGATCTTCAGCGCAGCCTGCTCGAGCCGCGTGAACATCCCGGACCCCCGCCAGGCGGGCAGCACCGCGATCCGCTGGGGCGACTCACCGCCACGAAGGGCGAGGTGGGTGTGCAGGTGGAGGCAGAAAGCGCAACCGTTGATCTGGGACGCCCGCAGGTTGACCAGTTCGAGCACGGCCCGGTCGATGCCGTGCTCCTCCGCTCGGGCCCGGATCTCGTTTGACACCTGGGCCATGGCCCCGTGGACCGTGGGCATCCGCTTGTCGGTGTAGACGTACCGGTGGCCTTCTCCCATGGCGCGACCGTACCGCTCCTGCGCATGTGCCGAACGACCGTTGCTCGCCGATTCCGTTCCTCGGGATGGCTCGGCGTGCTGCAGGAGCGGGGTCAGGCCGGCCCCGGCGCAGCAACGGTCGTCTGACATCAGGCTGTGGATGACGCCAGCGGCGCCTGCCCGTCCACCGGCACGGTGGCTCCATGCCGGACGCCTCGCACCTCGACGCCCCGACCGATCTCGCCGCCCTGATGGACCGCCTCGGTGGAGTGGCGAGCCGCTCGGAGTTGACGCGGTGGTTCGAGGACGCCGAGATCGCGCGAGCGGTCGCAGCGGGGGAGGTGCTGCGGACCAACCGCGGCCGGTACGCCCTCCCGACGGCGGAGACGGCGCGTGTGGCGGCTCATCGGTTGACGGCCGTGGTTGGTCTGCGCAGCGCGGCGGCATCATGGGGCTGGGCCCTCAAGACGCAACCACCGAAACCGGAGATCATCGTTCCGCGAGGCCGCAAGGTCACGAAGGGCGACCAGCGTGAGCTCGACGTCCGATGGCGCAGGCTGTCCCAGAGGGACGTCGACGGCTGGCGCACGACGCCGGTCCGGACCGTGATCGACTGCGCCACCGCCCTTCCGCTCGACGAGGCCCTCGCCATCGCAGACTCCGCCTTGCGGGCCGGGGTGAGCCGGGCAGATCTGCTGGCTGCCGCCGAGGCGCTCCCTGGACGGGGTCGCGATGCTGCCGTTGACGTCGTCTGGTACGCGAGGCGCGAGGCCGCGAACCCGTTCGAGTCCGTCATTCGTGGAATCTCACTCGGCGTGCCGGGTCTGAGGCTGGAGCCGCAGGCCGCGGTCAGCGTCGCCGGTCGGACGATCCACCCGGACCTCGTCGACAGTGACCTGCGCATCGTCGTCGAGGCCGACAGTCACGAGTTCCACACCAAGCGCGACCAGATCACGCGCGACTGCTGGCGTTACGACGAGCTCGCGCTTGACGACTGGTTGGTGCTTCGCGTCTCGTGGGTGCAGGCCATGCATCAGCAGGACTGGGTCCGGTCCGTCCTGGAGCGGGCGGTCCATCGTCAGCAGGCGAGCCTCCGGACGACCATTGCCCTCGCGAGGGGCTACCGACCGCCGGCGCCCCGCACGAACCAGAGCCTCGTTCGTGGGAGGTCGTGACCAACGGTCGTTCGTGCGCCACCGTCACAGACGATGCCGTATGCCGCTGGGCTCAGTGCCGCTCGAAGGCCAGCTCCCCGCCCACCCAGGTCTGGAGAACCTGCGTGTCCCGGATCGCCATCGGGTCGGCCTCCTCGAGCTCCCAGATGTCGCGGTCGACACAGACGAGGTCGGCATGCTGATCCGGACTGAGTCGACCGACATCGTGGCGCCCGACGGACTCGTGCGCCACGACGGTGTGGGCGTGCACGGCCTCGTCGAGCGTGATCCGCTCCTCCGGGCGCCAGCCACCGAGCGGGTTCCCGTCCGCCCGCCGGCGGGTGACTGCGGCGTGCAGGCCGTAGAACGGGTTCGGGTCCTCGACCGGTGCGTCGGACCCGAACGCAACCCGGACACCGGCGTCGAGGAAGGACCTCCAAGAATACGACGCGAGGCGGCGCGGGCCGACGATGTCGTCGGCGAGCTCGTGGTCGGCGGTGCAGTGGCTCGGCTGCATCGAGGCGACGACGTCGAGGGACCGGAAGCGCGGAACGTCGACCGGTCGCACGTGCTGGGCGTGCTCGATGCGGAGCAGCCCGTGGTGCCCCTCCTCCCGCATGACCTGGAACGCGTCGAGGACCAGCCGGTTCGCCTCGTCTCCGATCGCATGGGTGATGACGTCGAGCCCGGCGTCGAGACACATCCTGACCCGTTCGAGCAGCACGGGATACGGCGTGACGGCGATGCCGCACGTCTCATGGCCGGCCATGCTGCCGACATAGGGCTCGGTCATGTGGGCCGTGTGCGAGCCGAGGGCGCCGTCGCTGAAGAACTTCACCGGTCCCACGCGGAAGCGGTCGTCGCCCTGGCCAGAACGGCGTCCCTCCGAGATGGCGAGCTCGAGGTCGCCGTCTCGAACGCACTTCGTCACGCGTAGCCGCAGGGCGCCGTCCTGATGCATCGCCAGGTAGGCGGACCGCGCGTCCTCGCCGTCGATGTCGGTGATGCTCGTCAGCCCGACGGACAGCAGCCACTCCTGGCAGCGCTCGAGGAGCGGACGCAGTGGCTCAGCATCCGGTCCCTCGATGAGCGGGTCCACCAGACGCTGCGCCGACTCACGCAGGATCCCCGTCGGCTCGCCCTCGGCATCCCGGACGATCTCGCCGCCGACCGGGTCCGGGGTGTCACGAGTGATGCCCGCCCGTTGCAGGGCAAGGGAGTTCGCCCACACGGTGTGGCCGTCGACGGAGTCGAGGACCGCGACTCGGTTGCCGGTCACCGAGTCCAGGACGTGCCGGTCGGGCTGGACGGGGACGGCCCATCGGTTGCTGTTCCACCGACCGGAGCTGAGCGGGCGGCCGACGGGGGAGGCGGCGACGTGGCTGCGGATCAGCTCGAGCGCCTCCTCGAGCGAGCGTGCCTCGCGCAGGTCGACCTCCGCGAGGTCGCGGGCGACCCACTCGGTGTGGATGTGGGCGTCGTGCAGGCCCGGCATGACGAGCGCGCCCGGCAGGTCGACGACCTCGCCGGCGTCACCGTCCAGCGCGTCGGCCCCCACCGCCACGAGCCAGCCGTCCTCGACGAGCAGGGCGTCAGTCCACGGAGAGGAAGGGTCGCCGGTCCAGATTCGCTTGTGCCGGAACAGGATCCGGCTCACTGCGAGTCCCCGCCCGAGGGGACGAGGATCAGCTTGCCCGTGCTTCGTCGGGACTCCAGTGCCTCGTAGGCATCGGCTGCCCTGTCGAAGGAGTAGCGGCCGCCGACCTCGATCTTGAGGCTACCGTCCTCGATCGCGGCGAAGACCTCGCGCGCCCGCCACTCGAGCTCCTCACGCTCGGCGATGTGGTCCAGGAGCTTCGGGCGGGTCACGAAAAGGGACCCGAGCGAGTTGAGTCGCTGCAGGTCGAAGGGCGGCACCTGACCGCTCGCCCCGCCGAACAGCACCATGAGCCCGCGCCGTCGTAGCGAGGCGAGTGAGGCGTCGAAGGTCGCCTTGCCCACTCCGTCGTAGACGACGTCGACGCCTCGTCCGGCCGCGTCACGCACCGCCGCCGCGAGGTCCTCCGCCCGGGAGTAGTTCGAGTAGTTGATCTTGTGGGTCGCCCCGAGTTCCCTTGCGATCTCACACTTCTCGTCGGACCCGGCGGTCGCGATGACGGTGCAGCCCTTCGCGACGAGCAGCTGGACGAGGAGCTGCCCAACCCCGCCGGCCGCTGCGTGCACGAGGGCCACGTCACCCGGCCCAGCGGCATACGTGCTGTTGACGAGGTAGTGGGCCGTGAGGCCCTGGAGCATGGCCGCGGCGGCCGTCTCGAGCTCGACCCCCTCAGGCACGGGGACGACGATGTCGGCAGGCTGGTTGGCGACGGTGGTCGCGCTGGGTTGGCCCTGCGGCCAGGCCACGCGGTCGCCCACGGAGAACGAGTCGACGCCTTCCCCCACGGCGACCACCCTGCCGGCACCCTCCTCGGCGAGGACGAACGGCGTCGACCCGGGGTAGACGCCCTGACGTCGGTAGACGTCGATGAAGTTCACCCCGGTGGCTGCGACCTCGACCTGGACCTCGCCCGGACCGGGATCCGGCACGTCGTGCTCGCGCACCTCAAGGACGTCACGCTCACCGTGCTCGCGGACGAAAACACCCCTTGCAGTCGTCATGACGACACCCTACGACCCCGCCACGTCGACCGGTCGCGTTGCTCAGCCAGCGCCCTCGAGCCGGGACCGGAGGCCCTTGAGCGTCTCGTCGACGAGGCCCTTGATGACGCGGGATCGGAGGAAGCCCGGCAGTGGCAGGTTGTGGTGGATCGTCAGGTCATAGGTGACCCGGGTCCGTCCGGCGTCCAGACGCTCGAGGGTGTAGCGGCCCTCCTGACCGGTTTGGAGCCGCCCCTCGACCATGGACCAGCTCATGCCCTCGGGTGAGTGCTCGTAGGCGAGCGTGTATCGGTCGGTCCCCACGGCGGTGGAAGCAGCGAAGCGCGCCCTCGTGGGCAGGTCCGAAGAGTCCGCCGCGTCCACCTCGGCCTCCTTGATGGTGGGGATCCACTCCGGCTGGCTGCCCACGTCGCGGATGGTGGCGAGGACGGTGTCGAGATCCGCTGCCACGTCAATGTGCTGCCGAGCGTTATCGGTCGGCACGGCGCTTCCGTCCGCTGCGTGGAAGGGGGCGCCCCATGTGGATGATGTGCTCCACCTCGTTCTCGAAGGCTTCGAGGAGTCGCTCGGGATCCGGGATGACGGCCGCATCGCTGATGAACCCAACGCGCACCGTGCCGGCATACGTGAAGATGCACACCCCGAGCGTCTGGCGGCCTGAGCCGGGCACCCAGCCGAGGATGCCGCTCACCGGCACGCCGGCCAAGGTCCTACTGGAACGCGGCCCGGCGACGTTGGTCGTCACGCCGATCGTCTTGTTCGCGAAGAAGTCGACGAAGATGCGCGCGACGTTTGCGCTCAGGTGGCCGATGGCGTTGATGATGGCAAAGGTGATCACCGCCTCGGGCGAGCGCTTGATCCGGTCCATTCGACGCTTCGTCTCGGCCAGCCGGGCGAGCGGCGCACTGAGGCCACTGGGGAACCGGAACAGGACGAGCGCGAAGGCGTTCCCGAGCTCGGGTGACAGCGGCTCGTCGAGGGGTCGGATGTTGACCGGCACCATCGTGATGAGGTCAACCGGCTCCTGGCCGTTGTCGAGCTGGTAGCGGTGCAGTGCTGCAGCCACCGCACTCATCAGCACGTCGTTGAGAGTCGCCCCAGCCAGGCGTCCGAGCTGCTTGGCGTCGGCGAGGGGCAGCGGACCGCTCCAGCGGATGCGTTTCGCCCCGCCTGGCGCCCCGGACAAGGGGGTGTCGGGATTGTGCGAGAAGAGCAGGTCACCGAGGACTTGAGTCGTGCGGCCCACCTCGCGGGTCGCAGCCATGGCGCCGTCCGGGGTGGCCAGGCGCAGCAGCTGGGCGACGCCGTCCCGTGCGAGCTGGAGCCCCGAGCCCACGAACCCGGCCAGGTCCTCGATCACGCCGGTGCCGTTCGCGTCAGCGGCGTCAGCCAGGCTCTCGTCCGGCCTGACCTCGGTGGTCACCGCGATCTCGGTCGTCGCGTCAGGCTCGCCCTTCGTCAGCGAGAGCAGCACCCGCGTCAGCGCGATCCCGTCGCCGAGGGAGTGGTGGATGCGCAGGAAGATCGCGGAGCCGGACCCGTAGCCGCTGATGAGGTGCACGCGCCACAACGGGTGGTCCCGATCCAGCGGGCGGTCGAGCTCCTGCTCCATGTGGGACTGGAGCGTGGCGTCGTCACCGGGCTCCGGCAGGTCCACGCGGATGATGTGCCGGTCCAGCGAGAAGTCCTCGTCCTCGATCCACCACGGCTGGCCCATCAGACCGGGCTGCTCCGGGCGCTGCCGGAACACCGGGAACTGCTCGAGGACCTGCTGACGGAACAGCTCGATGACCTCGTCCCAGTCCGGCACGCCGTCGAGCAAGAGCAGCGCCTCGATGACCATGAGGTTGTTGGGCCGGTCCATGTTGAGCCACATGGTGTCCACGGGTCCGACCCGTCGCTTGCGAAGTGCTGGCATGGCGGCTCCGGTCTTCAGGGGTGCTACTCGTGAGCATCCTCTCTGAGGACGCCCCGTGGCAGGGCCGAATGGCCCATGTCACGCGTCGTGAGGTCGTGCAGTGCGTCACCGCTCACCCGGTACGTCGTCCACTCGTCGAGCGGCGTCGCGCCCAGGGACCGGTAGAACTCGATCGCCGGGGAGTTCCAGTCGAGCACGACCCACTCGAGCCTGGTCCACCCGCGCTCGGTGCAGACCGCGGCCAGCCGCGTGAGCAGCGCCTTCCCGATGCCGAGGCCACGTTGGGCCGGTTCGACGAACAGGTCCTCGAGCCACAGCCCGTGCCGCCCCGTCCATGTGGAGAAGCTGACGAACCACACCGCCATCCCGACCACCGCGCCCTCCCGCTCGGCCACATGGGCGTATGCCGCTGGGCTTGCTTCCCGGGGAAAGAGCGCCTCCCGGAAGTGGTCGGGTGTCGCAGTGGCTGCCTCCGGTGCCCTCTCGTAGCGAGCGAGCTCCCGGACGAGGCGGGCGATGTCCTCGACGTCGTCGACGGTTGCCTCCCGGATGGTGAATCCCGCCGAGTCAGCCACTGTTGATGGGTTGGACACGTCCCCATCCTTGCGCACCGCCCGGCCCCCGTCGCGTGCCCTCCTGCGTGGTCGAGGGTGCAGAACGCGCCGCCCCCACCTCGTCGAGTGTGCAGAAGATGCCCGGCGCGTACTGCACACTCGACGAGGACTCAGCCCGGCGCGTACTGCACACTCGACGAGGACTCAGCCCGGCGCGTACTGCACACTCGACGCGGTGGGGGATGGATGGCAACGGGTGTCGGCCTGCCAACGTAGGCTGGACAGACCATGAGCACGCTGTTCGACGACCTCTTCGGGCCCGATGGGCCGCAGTCCGCGTCCACCGTCCCGCAGGTCACCGAGCGTGGGGTCCCGACGTGGGCGGACGCGGCCGCGCGCGGAGGTCAGGTGGCCGGGGAGCCGGCTCAGCGGCATACGGCACCCGCGTGGGGCTCAGCCGACCCGGAGACGCTGCTCGAGGGACTCAACCCGCAGCAACGGGAGGCCGTGGTGCACGAGGGCAGCCCGCTGCTGATCGTCGCCGGGGCCGGGTCCGGCAAGACGCGCGTGCTGACCCACCGGATCGCGTGGCTGCTCGGGAAGCGGGGCGCCCAGCCGGGGCAGATCCTGGCGATCACGTTCACCAACAAGGCCGCTGCCGAGATGCGTGAGCGTGTCGAGGCCCTCGTCGGGCCGCGGGCGCGCTCGATGTGGGTCATGACGTTCCACTCGGCGTGCGTGCGCATCCTGCGCCGTGAGGCCGCCAAGGTCGGGATGAAGTCGACGTTCTCGATCTACGACGCGGCCGACAGCCAGCGGCTCATGAGCCTGGTCATCCGCGACCTCGACCTCGACCCGAAGCGCTACGCGCCCCGCAGCTTCTCCGCCCAGGTGAGCAACCTCAAGAACGAGCTCATCGACGACGAGACCTACGCCAGCCAGGTGTCCGAGGGCAATCATCATGAGCGGACGCTGTCCGCGGCCTACACCCAGTACCAGCGCCGACTCCGGCAGGCGAACGCCCTCGACTTCGACGACATCATCATGATGACCGTCAACATGCTGCAGGCCTTCCCGGACGTCGCGGAGTACTACCGGAGGCGCTTCAGGCACATCCTCGTTGACGAGTACCAGGACACGAACCAGGCGCAGTACCAGCTCATCAAGGAGCTCGTGGGCGAGGGGATCTCGGGCCCGG
Organism: uncultured Actinomycetota bacterium; assembly: GCA_963754395.1. Lineage (GTDB taxonomy): Bacteria > Actinomycetota > Actinomycetes > Actinomycetales > Dermatophilaceae > Intrasporangium. The sequence continues at coordinate 107,184 of CAVWGJ010000021.1, forward strand.
GCGAGGGCGACTACGTGGTCCCGCCCGCGGAGCTGTGCGTCGTGGGCGACTCCGACCAGTCGATCTACGCGTTCCGCGGGGCCTCGATCCGCAACATCCTCGAGTTCGAGCAGGACTACCCGAACGCGCGGACGATCCTGCTGGAGCAGAACTACCGCTCGACCCAGCGCATCCTGCGCGCCGCGAACTCCGTCATCGCCCGCAACGAGGGCCGACGGGCCAAGAACCTCTGGACCGACTCCGGCGACGGGCCGCTCATTGTGGGGTACGTGGCCGACAACGAGCACGACGAGGCGGCGTTCGTCGCGAAGCAGATCGACGACCTGGCCGAGCACGGGGTGCGGCCGGGGGACGTGGCGGTGTTCTACCGCACCAACGCCCAGTCCCGTGCGATCGAGGAGGTCCTCGTTCGGGTCGGCCTGCCCTACAAGGTCGTCGGCGGCACGAGGTTCTATGAGCGGCGCGAGGTCAAGGACGCGCTCGCCTATCTGCGCGTCATCTCCAATCCGACCGACACGGTCAACCTGCGCCGGATCCTCAACGTGCCCAAGCGCGGCATCGGAGACCGCGCCGAGGCCTGCGTCGCCGCGCTCGCCGAGCGGGAGCGGATTCCCTTCGTCGCCGCACTGGGGCGAGCCGAGGATGCTCCCGGCATCGCGACCCGTTCGGTCGCCGCGATCAAGGGGTTCACCGCCCTTCTCGAGGAGCTGCGGACTGTCTATGAGAGCGGTGGCGGGATCGCTCTGCTGCTCGAGGCGGTCCTGGAGCAGAGTGGTTACCTTGCCGAGCTCCGCGCGAGCCACGACCCGCAGGACGAGACCCGGGTCGAGAACCTCGCCGAGCTCGTCGCCGTCGCCCAGGAGTTCGACGAGCGGCGCGCCCTCGAGGGTCCGGCGTCCGGCGCCGAGCCCGAGGACGTCGGTCCGGCGGGAGCGCTGGAGGAGTTCCTCGAGCAGGTCTCCCTCGTCGCCGACGCCGACGAGGTCCCGGACGAGCCGGACGCCGAGGCACAGGGCGTCGTGACGCTGATGACGCTCCACACGGCGAAGGGCCTGGAGTTTCCCGTCGTCTTCCTCACCGGCATGGAGGACGGCACGTTCCCCCATCTCCGATCGCTCGCCGATCCGAAGGAGCTCGAGGAAGAGCGCCGGCTGGCGTACGTCGGCATCACCAGGGCCCGCGAGCGGCTCTATCTGACACGGGCGGCCGTCCGTTCAGCCTGGGGCTCACCGCAGTACGGTCCGCCGTCGCGGTTCCTCGACGAGATCCCCGGCGACCTGCTCGACTGGCACCGGCTCGGGCCCTCCTTCTCCGGAGCCCGTGGCTCGAGTCAGCCCGCGGTCGCGACCCTGGCGGCTCGCCCCGGTGTGCGCAGTCCCGGCACCCGGGCGATCGTCTCACTCAAGCCCGGAGACCGCGTGACGCACGACGCCTTCGGGATGGGGACAGTGGTGCGGGTCGAGGGCGAGGGCGACAAGTCGTTGGCGCACGTCGACTTCGGCGCAGACCTCGGCGTCAAGCGACTGCTGTTGCGCTACGCCCCGGTCGTCAAGCTCTGACTCGCCCGCCCGAGAACGCAGTTCGCGAAGTGCGCTCTCGATGCAGTTGTCAGAGGTAGATGCCGCGGGCGGAGAGCCAGCTGCGTGGGGCCACCGGGCCACCCCCGTAGGGGTGGATCTCAAGGTGCAGGTGCGGGCCAGTCGAATTGCCGGTGTTGCCGCTGTAGGAGACCTTCTGACCCGGAGCGACCTTCTCGCCGACGCTGACGAGCAGTCGACTGTTGTGCGCGAACCAGGACACGGTCCCGTCCCAGTAGCGGATCTTCACCATGTAGCCGTAGCCCTCGTTGGACCAGCCGGAGAAGATGACGGTGCCGCTCGACATGGCGTGGACCGGCGTCCCGGTTGGGGCCGCGAGGTCCTGGGCCGGGTGCATCCGGCCCCAGCGCCAGCCATAGCCGGACGTGAGCGTGTAGCCGTGGAAGGGCGTGATCCAACGCTGGGCAAGAGCGAGGCGGCGCTTGCGCTCCGCCTCCTTCTTCTGCTTGTCCGCGGCGGCCTTCGCCGCTGCGGCCTTCTTGGCTGCGGCCTTCTCGGCGGCGACGCGCTCCAGTGCCACCTTGGCGGCGTCCGTCCCCGCTTCAGCCGCGGAGCTGGCTGCGAGGCCGAGGGCGGCCTCGGCTCGCGCCCCGTCACGAGAGGCGCGCACATTGCCCCGATCGCCGGCCGCAGCCGCGACGGCATCCGGGTCGGCCACCAGACCGAGACCGGCCACGGAGTTGGAGACGTTCTTCATCGCCGCGGCCTCGGCGCTCAGCGGACTCGCTCCGGCGTCACGGACGAGAAGGCCCGCGGCGACAGTTGATGAGAGCAGAGCGACGGGGACCACGAACTGACGACCCCGTGCAGGTTTGATCGCAGGCCGATGACGACCCACATACATTTTGGTTGACACGCAGCGCTTACCTATCTCAGACCGATTGCAGCCACGAGGCTAACTTGACCGATTCGTTATCGAGAAATCGGGCACCGTTCTCCTTTGGTCTGCGTCGTGGAGGAGGGATCACGACCAGCCCTGACATTAGGGGATCGGAGGCGGAAGGGAAAGCCGAACCGCAACCGAATTTCTACCGATTTGCGACCACGCCCACGAATTCAGCGGCGCGGTCCCGCTGCCTCTATCGGATCCGCATCGGGGGCGCTCACGCGGCGACGTGTGAACTCGCTCACACCACGCGTCACGGTCGCGCCGGAGGAGTCGAGATGAGCGAGGGCGGTGGAGATGCCGTGGACGACGGTTCGGGTGAACGGGAGGCTGCCGTGGCCGACCCCATGGAGCTCGATGTTGTGAACGTTGAGGTCCTGGTGGTGCAGCGCCGCGTTGCGCTGGGGAAGGATCACCTGGTCGAGGTCGGACCAGTAGACGATGAACCGGGTCTGGCAGTCCTGGACCGGCCCAGCCAGCTCCTGGAGCAGGCCGCTGCCCGGACGGAGCTGTTGGGTGAGGCCGTTGTTCCAGGCGTAGGCGAGATAGCTGCCCTGGTGCGGGGTGCCGAGTGTGACGAGGGTGTGGACCCGCTCGTCCCCACCGAGCCGCGTCACGTAGTAACGGGCGATGAGCCCGCCGAGCGAGTGCCCGATGACGTGGATCCGCTCGTAGCCGGTCTCGCTGACGATTCGCTCGACCTCGTCGCCGAGCCGTGCGGCGGCAGCGCGGATGTCCTTCGTGAAGACCGGGTAGTTGATCGTCTCGATCCGGCCGAAGCCGCGGTTGACCAGCCCACGCCGCAACACCGTGAAGATGGATCGGTTGTCGATCATGCCGTGCACCAGCAGGATCGGCGTCTCGGCCGCCTCGACGTCCCGCACGGCCAGCCCCCGCTGCGTCGGCGGCAGGTGGTCCACCCGGTAGCCCCGGCGTTGATCGGAGGCGCGTGCCCCCATCAGGCCGAGGGGATAGATACCGAGGTGGAGACCCAGCCACGTCGCCTCCAGCGCGGCTCCAGCCAGGCCGGTCGGAGTGAGCAACGCCCTCGCGGCCCGTCCCAGACTGCCGAGCAGGCCCGCAGGCTCGCTGGACCCCACCATGGGGGTCCGCTCGTGCTGGGGGGTCTGCGCTGACCGCACCGGGACTGCCACCTGGGTGACGTTACCCGCCGGAGTGGGCGATCCATCACGTTTCGTCGATCAGCACCGCGGCCCTGACTAGAGTGCCCGGCATGACTTCGCCCTCTGACTCCAGCGCGACCACCGCAGCAGTCGTCCGCGTCATCGTCGCCAAGCCGGGCCTGGACGGTCACGATCGTGGCGCGAAGGTGGTGGCCCGCGCGCTGCGCGACGCCGGCATGGAGGTCATCTACACCGGGCTGCACCAGACGCCGGAGCAGATCGTCGAGGCAGCGATCCAGGAGGACGCCGACGCGATCGGCCTGTCCGTGCTGAGTGGCGCCCATCTGACCCTCTTCGCCCGCGTCGTCGACCTGCTCAAGGAGCGCGACGCCAGCGACATCCTCGTCTTCGGCGGCGGGATCATCCCCCACGGCGACATCGCCCAGCTCGAGGGAATCGGCGTGGCGAAGATCTTCACCCCTGGCGCCACGACGCACGAGATCGTCGACTGGGTCCGCCAGAACGTCACTCCGGCCTGACCCACTCAGCCAGCCAACCGGCATACGGCCTGCCCTTGCGGCACGTGGTAGCCGATGTGTCGCGCTCTACCCACGCACGCGCGCTATCCATCCCGCGCCTCCCCACGTAACCCGCGCGGTGTCTGCCAGCGCGCGCGCAGTCAGGCGCCGCTCTTTGCCAGCTCAATGGCTTCCAGACACCTGCGTCGGATGAGGGCTGGGTTGTCCAGCTCGTCCCAGACGATGCGGACGATCAGCCACCCCTGACGCCTCAGGGCGTCCTCGCGACGCTTCTCGTTGAAGAGTGCGCGGCCGTCGGCCTCGTACTTGACGGCGCCGTCGAACTCGATGAGTACGCGCGTGCCAACGATCCGGAAGTCCGCGCGATAGGTGTATCCCTCGGCGGCGATCTCGACCTGTGGTTCGACGGCGAAGCCGAGCAGGCGCGTGATCCATGCGGTTCGGGTCTCACCGGGTGACTCGTGGCGACCGTCCGCGTGAGCGAGGGCGGCCCGAACGCGGGTGATTCGGGGGTAGTTGCGGAACCGCGCGACGGCCGCCACGAGATCTGGCACCGAGACCACCCCGGCGTGGAGCGCAGAGTCGGCGGACACAAGGGCACTGAGCCCTCCTGACACCAGGCCCGCCTGCACGACCGCCCAGGCGGTGGGAGTGGTCGACGGCGTCGTCCACACCCCGGGGCCATCGGTCGGCGGTGGGTACCATGTGTCGCCGATGGGCCGGTGCAGGACGAGACCCTTTCGGCGCGATGCCACACCCGGTGGCTTGCCTCTGGGCGTCTTGCGCTGCGGTGCCGCGCCCAGCGTCAGGTGGACCTGCTGCAGATCGACGGCATAGGTCGCGATGCCTGCGACGACGAGCGCCGAGTAGTGGCTGATCGCTGCCTTGCCGCAATACTGCCGGCCCAAGGCCAATGCGGTCAGACGATGCCGCTCGAACGCATCGATCGGACCAGTCGTGGGTGCATACCAGCCCCGAGTCAGTCGCACGCATTCGTTCGACGCGACGAGCCGCTTGAGGTCATTGTTCGCGAGGCCGATCAGGCGGGCATCGGCAGTGGCGAAGATGCCATGTCGGGTGATCAGGGACAGGTCCATGCCGCAGACGATGGCGCGGGTGCGGACGGCTGGCAGCCCCCCAATGGCTGCCTGTGGACGGCAAGTCATCTCGGGTCCCGGGTGTGGACGGGACGCTCGCCGCGGGATGGGCGATGCCGCGGGCCTCAGCGCTTCGGGCGCGCGATGCATACCTCGCGCGGCGAGCTTTCCCGCGCGACCTTGGCGGAGACGCGTCGAATGACCAACCCCGCGCTGCGAGTCGGGACGTGGCGTAGGGGGTGGGTCAGCTTCGGCCCCCGATCTGCTCTCCGTGGCGGTCGACGCGACGGTTGAGCGAGAAGAGCCGCCCCAGCACCGGCATGAGCACGATGTTGAGGCCGTGGAGGACGCCGATGATGAGCAGGATCCCGCCGATCCGGGCCACCTCGTGGGTCAGCTGCTCCGCCGTCACGACCTCGGTGATGTCGTTGCCCCAGTCGAACTGTGGCGCGAACCGCACGGTGAACATGATGTACGCGGCGAAGATGAGGTAGTACACGACATCGGTCAGGACGATGTAGCTCTTGCCGGTGAGCGGGTTGTCGTGGAAGACGTCGGCGGCGTAGGCCCGGCCGAACCGTTTGATGAACGGCCCCAGCCACACGGCGATGCCGATGAGCGCGAGGTTCGTGGCGAGCTCGAGGATCCACCAGGGCATGTGCAGTTCTCCGTTCGAACGTGGGGTGAGGACGAGGACGAGCGTGGTGGCGGCCGCGACTCCGGCGACCCAGGCCGCGACGTCCCGGCGCAGCCGACGGCGCCGGGCCTGGTCGTCGTGGACCGAGTCGAGGACCCGGGCGAAGAGGTCAGGGGAGGGCGGGGGAGGGCCGGCGCCCACGGGCCTGAGCGCATCCTCGATCAGGTGCTCGATATCGCTCATCGCTTCTCCTCGAGAATGGTCGCGAGGGTCTTCAGGCCTCGCTGGAGGTGGGTCTTGACCGAGTTGACCGACAGGTCGAGGCCGTCGGCGATCTCGGCGGGGGACATGTCGTAGTAATAACGGAGCGTCAGGCAGTCGCGTTGGCGGCCCGGTAGCCCACGGAGCGCGTCGATGACGTCCTGTCGCGCGCTACGCCCCAGGGCCTCCTCCTCGGCAGACGGCTCGTCAACGACGGCGGGCGGGTGGTGCCTCAGGGACACGAGGCCGCGCCGGTTGTGGTCGCGGGCGAGGTTGATCACGATGGAGCGGAGGTATGCCGCTGACCTCGCTTCGTCGGTGATGCGCGCCATGTTCCGGCTGAGTCTGATGAAGGCCTCCTGCACCAGGTCCTCCGCCGCCGTCTTGTCGTCGACGTAGAACCGGGCCAGGTGCAGCAGCGACGGAGCCTCCGCGTTGAACAGCGCGGCGGCTCGCGACTCGAAGTGGTCGTCCTGCGTGGCCATCTGCCCCGTCACGGCACCAACAAGATTGACATCCATCACCTCGACAGACGATCGACGAACAGGTCCGGGTGACAAGGAAAGTCGAGAACTTCCTCACCTCCGGCCTGTCACCCGCAGGCCGCGGACACTCGTCTGCCAAGTGTATGAACCACACCACGGAAAGGTGCAGAAAGCCATGAATCACAAGAGAATTCGTGGGGGGATGGCTGGACTGGTGGCGTTCTCAGCAGCGATGGCGGTCGGATCGACAGCCATCGCGGCGGGAGCGGTCATCAATCGCTTCTCCGACCCACTGCGCGACTACGACACCACGACGGCCGGCCCGTTCGACTCGGCAACGGCACGCCTCCAGCTGGTCGGCCACGGAGCCGGCACGACCGCGGTCCTCCACCTCCGCGGCGTCGACCCCGGCGTGTCGGGGCGGACCTTCGGGGCGCACCTGCACAACGGCGCCTGCGGAACGGACCAGCCGCTGCTGTCAGGCGGCCACTACAACCACGACGCCCACTCCGGGGCCCCGGAGGTCGTCATCTCCGACCAGACCGAGGTCTGGCTCGACTTCACCGTCGACGCGTCGGGCGCGGGCGACTCGGACTCGGTGGTGCGGTTCACGCCCACCCCGGGCGCCCGATCCGTCGTCATCCACGCCAACCCGACCGACCCGACAACGGGTGGGGCCGGTCCGCGCCTCGCCTGCCTTCCGGTGGAGTGGTGATGGGCGCCCTGTTCGCCGGCTTTGGCAAGGGCGCAGCGATCGGGCTCGCCTGGGGCCTGGTGGCGCGACTGTTCATGCGGCTCATCTCGACAGAGCCCTCGTTCTCCTGGCTGGGGACGGTGACGATCCTCGCTTTCGCCAGCCTCCTCTGGGGCCTCATCGGGGTCGTCGCCGCCGCCCGTGCCAACGGTCGGAGTCGCTGGTGGCGTTTGGCGCCGCTGCCAGGTCTCATCCTGTTCGCGGGTCCAGGGATGATCCTGCTTCCGGGCGCGATCGTCGTGTCCGCGGCCCTGGCGATGCGCCGGGTGGCCCTCCGGGTGGCGTTCCTCGCGATCGGACTGGGTGGGACCTACTGGGCCTTCAACGCCTTCGACGACGACCGGTTCCTCCCGGCGCGGACGCAGACGTTGGGCTACCTGCTCGCCGTCGTGACCGTCGCGTGGCTCGGCGCCGGCTTCCACCTGTGGTGGCGGCGCTGGGCGCCCGACGCGAAGCCCGCCACGGCGGCAGGAGAGCGGACCGTGGAAGCGAGCCCAGCGGCATACGGCCGCAGCTGAGCGAGCGTGACGGCAGTAGCCCCCGGGCGCCCGCCCGGGGGCTACCCGTCGGTCCGTGAGACGGCGGTGTGATCTACGTCCGGTCGGGTCGTTGCCGGGTTCTGGCAGCAACCAGCAGGGGTCTAGAGTCCGAGGGACACTCCGCACCGACGACGAGGACGGACTCACCCGTGGATCTCTTCGAGTACCAAGCGCGCGACATGTTCGAGGCGCACGGCGTCCCGGTTCTGGCAGGCGCCATCGCCACCACCCCTGACGAAGCCCGCGCGGCGGCCGAGCAGATCGGCGCCAGGTCCGGTGGCGTGACGGTGGTCAAGGCCCAGGTCAAGACGGGCGGTCGCGGCAAGGCCGGGGGCGTCAAGGTCGCCAGGTCCCCCGACGAGGCGAAGTCGCACGCCGAGCAGATCCTCGGGATGGACATCAAGGGTCACACCGTCCACCGCGTCATGATCGCCGGCGGCGCCCGCATCGCCGAGGAGTACTACTTCTCGATCCTGCTCGACCGGGCCAACCGCAGCTACCTCGCCATGTGCTCCAAGGAGGGCGGCATGGACATCGAGCAGCTCGCCGTGGAGCGTCCCGAGGCCCTCGCGAAGATCGAGGTCGACCCCAACGTCGGCGTCGACGACGCCAAGGCCCAGGAGATCGTCGACGCCGCCGGCTTCGACGAGGCCGACAAGCCCGGCCTCAAGGACGTCATGAAGAAGCTGTGGGAGGTCTACCGCGACGAGGACGCCACGCTCGTCGAGGTCAACCCGCTCGTCAAGACCGAGGAGGGCCAGTTCATCGCGCTCGACGGCAAGGTCTCCCTCGACGCGAATGCCGCCTTCCGGCACCCGGACCACGCGGCGCTCGAGGACAAGGAGGCCGCCGACCCGCTCGAGGCGGCCGCCAAGGAGAAGGACCTCAACTACGTCAAGCTCGACGGCTCGGTCGGCATCATCGGCAACGGTGCCGGCCTGGTCATGAGCACCCTCGACGTCGTCGCCTACGCCGGCGAGGAGTTCGGGGGCCAGAAGCCCGCCAACTTCCTCGACATCGGCGGTGGTGCGAGCGCCGAGGTCATGGCCAACGGCCTGCACATCATCCTGTCGGACCCACAGGTCAAGTCGGTCTTCGTCAACGTCTTCGGCGGCATCACCGCCTGCGACGAGGTCGCCAAGGGCATCGTCGGCGCACTCGACGCGCTCGGAAACGAAGAGGATCGCCCACTCGTGGTCCGACTCGACGGCAACGCCGTGGAAGAGGGCCGGCGCATCCTCGCCGAGCGCAACCACCCGCGCGTCATCATCGAGGAGACCATGGACGGCGCGGCCCGCAAGGCTGCGGAGCTGGCCGCCGCCGCGAACTGACCGCCGAGACAGCACAGACAACGAAGGAAGAGGCTTTCTCCCATGTCGATCTTTTTGAACGCTGACTCGAAGGTCATCGTCCAGGGCATGACCGGGTCCGAGGGCATGAAGCACACGCAGCGCATGCTCAAGTCCGGCACGAACATCGTCGGCGGCGTCAACCCGCGCAAGGCGGGCACCAAGGTCGAGTTCGAGGACGGCGTCACGGTGCCGGTCTTCGGCACCGTCCAGGAGGCCATGGACACGACCGGCGCCAACGTCTCGGTCATCTTCGTCCCGGCCGCCTTCACCAAGGCCGCCGCCGTCGAGGCCATCGATGCCGACCATGCCGCTCGTCGTCGTCATCACCGAGGGCGTGGCGGTCAAGGACACGGCGGAGTTCTTCACCTACGCCCAGTCCAAGGGCACGACCCGGATCATCGGCCCGAACTGCCCGGGCCTCATCACGCCGGGCGTCTCCAACGCCGGCATCATCCCGGCCACCATCTCGGGCGGCGGCCGCATCGGCCTCGTCTCGAAGTCGGGCACGCTGACCTACCAGATGATGTACGAGCTGCGTGACTTCGGCTTCTCGACGGCCGTGGGAATCGGCGGCGACCCCATCATCGGCACGACTCACATCGACTGCCTCGAGGCGTTCCAGAACGACCCCGACACCGACGCGATCGTGATGATCGGCGAGATCGGCGGCGACGCCGAGGAGCGTGCGGCGGACTACATCAAGGAGCACGTGACCAAGCCCGTCGTCGGCTACGTCGCCGGGTTCACCGCTCCGGAGGGCAAGACGATGGGCCACGCCGGTGCCATCGTGTCCGGCTCCTCCGGCACAGCCCAGGCGAAGAAGGAGGCCCTCGAGGCCGCCGGTGTCAAGGTCGGCAAGACGCCGTCCGAGACCGCCCAGCTCATGCGCGAGATCATGGAGAGCCGCGCCAAGTAAGGACCGCAGTCCTCCTTCAGGTGGCGGCCATCCCTTTCGGGGTGGCCGCCTTCTTTTGCGGCCGTATGCCGCTGGGCTCGCTCCCGGCCGACGCGCAGTTCGCGACCGCGACCTTTGCGATGTGCTGTCCTCATCGGCGTGGGTGCTCGCTCCGGGGCTGCCCGCTTGTGACGATGGAGGCACCGAACCGAGCCGCCGTCTGGAGTGAGTCAGCTGTCCAACCCGCCGCACGTCTCCGCCACCTCGCGGGCCCGGTCGGCCGCGATCCGTTCGGGGGCGCTCGCCGCGATCGGCACGTGGGCCGTCGTCATCCTGCCGGCCCTCGTCGGCTGGCTCGCGGCGCCGGAGGGGAGCCTCGGGTGGTTCTCGGCGGTGCAGGTCGGCACGGCGATCTGGTTCGTGGGCCACGGCCAGTCGATCGGCGGCAGTGGGGTGACCATCTCGCTGACGCCAGTCGCCCTGTTCCTCCTCTTCGGCTATGTCACGACCCGGTGGGGCCGGCGTCTCATCGGGACGGAGCGCGCCCTCGTTTCCCGGCTGGAGTGGGCTCGCGTGGCGAAGTTCGGCGTGGTGCCGGGGTTCGTCATCGGCTACGTCGGCGCGGCGTCCGTCTTCTCGCTCCTCACGCTCGGGGGGACGGTGACGCCCGGCGTCGCGGCCCTGCCGGGCACCGCGCTCGTCCCGCTTGCGGCCCTCGGATACCTGCTGCTCCGCCCTGGCGAGCCCGACGCGCCGGGTGTGGTGCGAGGCTGGTTCCGGCGCGGCCCGGCCTGGCTTGCCTCCGCTTGGAAGATCGGCTGGCGTGGGGCCGCCCTCCTGTTCGGCGTCGGGCTCGCGGTTGTGGTGCTCCGCATTCTCGTCAGCCTGGACGAAGTGCTGCGGATCCACGGCGAGTACGGGCTCAACCTGGCCGCCGGGGCGATCGTCGTCCTCGCCCAGGTTCTGCTGCTGGGCAACGCCGCGACCTGGGCCCTCGCCTTCCTGGCCGGGCCGGGCTTCTCGATCGCGACCGGCTCCGTCATCTCGCCGGCCGCCGCAAACCCTGGGCTGATGCCACTCGTCCCGGTTCTCGGGGCCCTACCCGGCGAGGGAGACTATCCCACCGCGATGTACGCGGTCGTGGTCATCCCGTTCCTGTGCGGGGTCGTCATCGGTCGGTGGGTCGACCGTGAGCTCGAGTTCTTCGGCGACACCCGTGCCCGGCTGCTCGCCACGTCGATGGCAGGGGCGATCGCCGTGGGGGCGATCGGGCTGCTCACCGCGCTCGGCAACGGGTCGATCGGCGTCGAGCGGCTGGCATCCGTTGGGCCATCGGTGCTGCCAGTCGTCGGGGCCCTCCTGCTCGAGGTGGTCGCCGGCGGCCTCGTCTGGGCCGGGTCGCGGGCCTGGCAGGAGCGCGGCAGTACGGAGACAGCGACCTCTACTCGAACAAGAAGCGGCTCCCGATCGGGCTCTGCTCCCTGAGCTGCTCGCAGTCGCCTCGGGCCTGCTGTGTCTGGGCTGACTCGATGCAGGCCTCGTAGGCGCTGACGTCGGCGTAGAACACCAGCTGCATCACCAGCGTCGACAACATGAGCGCGACGATGCCCAGCGTGATGGCGGGCCAGATCTTCTCGCGACCGCTGCGGTGGGCCAGGAAACGGAGCAGCCGCACCGTGAGCACGGCGGCGATGACGAAGGGGATCGCGGCGATGAACCGCTTCGGCAACGGCAGGTACATCGCGATGATGCCGAGCAGCACGAGGACCGTCACCGGAAGGGTGCGCTTGGCCTTCTCGCGGGCGAACCCGATGTCGCGCCGCTCGTCTTGACTGCTCACCCATCCATCCTCGCCCATGGGACGCCGCCGTCACGCGAGGGGTCGCGGCTAGACTCCGCGCGTGGCGTCCGAGGTCCCCGCAGCGATCAGCCGAGTCGACATCGTCGTCCTCGTGTCCGGCTCGGGGACGCTGCTCCAGGCCCTCATCGACGCGGCGAGCGACCCGGCGTACGGGGTGCGGATCGCGGCCGTCGGCTCGGACCGGCAGTGCAGCGGGCTGGAGCGGGCCGGGCGGGCCGGCATTCCCACGTTCGTCTGCCAGCCAGCTCGGTTCTCGTCCCGCGCGCAATGGGATGCCGCGCTGGCCGAGCGGCTCCGCGAGGCGCGGCCCCGCTTCGTCGTCTCCGCCGGCTTCATGCGGATCCTGGGCGAGCGCGTCCTCTCCGAGCAGACGGTGATCAACACGCATCCGGCCCTGCTGCCGAGCTTCCCGGGCGCCCATGGGGTGCGGGATGCCCTGGCATATGGCGTCAAGGTGACGGGGACGACCTGTCACCTGGTCGACGCCGGTGTCGACACGGGGCCGGTCATCGACCAGCGCGTCGTGGCGGTCGCGGAGGACGACACGGAGGAGTCGTTGCACGAGCGGATCAAGGTGCAGGAGCGGGCCATGCTCGTCGACGTCGTCCGCCGGCTGGCCCACGACGGCTTCATCGTGGAGGGACACCGGGTCCGCCTCGGTCGCCACTCCTCGTCGAATGTGCAGTAAGCGTCGGCGGGCTCCACGTCGAGTGCGCAGTTCGCGCCGGCATGTACTGCACACTCGACGAGGTGTCGTGGGCACCCACGTGCACCTTTCGTCGAGTGTGCAGAACGTGCCCATGGTGGCGGCAATTTTCGGGCGCAGGACGTCGATGAGTAGGCTGGGTGCACACGACTGGCGCAGGTGGGGAACCACCAGGGAGTGAACGTCGGGGCATCGCCCGCCTGGGTGCTCCCGGAACCTGATGTCCTTCCGATCAGCGCAGGAGCCAGCACATGCCCGACGGTCGCCGCCCGATCCAGCGCGCACTCATCTCCGTCTACGACAAGACCGGTCTCGAGGACCTTGCGAGGGCGCTGGACTCGGCCGGTGTCTCCATCGTCTCGACGGGATCGACGGCCCAGACCATCGCTTCCCTGGGCATCGCGGTCACGCCGGTCGAGGAGCTGACCGGCTTCCCGGAGTGCCTCGAGGGCCGGGTCAAGACGCTGCACCCCAAGGTGCACGCCGGGATCCTCGCCGACACGCGCAAGCCGGACCATGTCAGGCAGCTGGCCGACCTCGGCGTCGAGGCGTTCGAGCTCGTTGTCGTCAACCTCTATCCCTTCCGCGAGACCGTCGCTTCTGGCGCGAGCGAGGACGAGTGCGTCGAGCAGATCGACATCGGTGGTCCCTCGATGGTGCGGGCCGCAGCCAAGAACCACCCCAGCGTCGCGATCGTGACGAGCCCAGCGGCATACGGCCAGGTTGTCGACGCGCTGGGAGCCGGCGGCTTCACGCTGGCCCAGCGCAAGCGGCTGGCGGCGGAGGCGTTCGTGCACACGGCGAGCTACGACACCGCAGTCGCGAGCTGGATGCAGGAGTACGCGGGCGCCACGAGGGACGGCTTCCCCACATGGACGGGGGGTGACTTCACCCTGGCGGCCACGCTGCGCTACGGCGAGAACCCGCACCAGCGAGCCGCTCTCTACCGCAATGGAACTGCGGGCGTGGCCTCGGCAGAGCAGTTGCACGGCAAGGAGATGTCCTACAACAACTACGTCGACACCGAAGCCGCGGTGCGGGCCGCGCATGACCACGGCGACCAGCCCACGGTCGCGATCGTCAAGCATGCCAACCCGTGTGGCATCGCCGTCGGCGAGACGATCGAGCGGGCCTACGCGCGGGCACATGAGACGGATCCCGTGTCGGCGTTCGGCGGAATCATCGCGACCAACCGCACCGTGACCGCAGCCATGGCCCGCGAGGTCAAGGAGGTCTTCACGGAGGTCATCGTCGCGCCTGGTTTCGAGGATGAGGCGCTGTCGATTCTCAAGGGCAAGAAGAACATTCGCATTCTTCGGCTGCCCACCGAGGACGCGCTTCGCACCGCCTCGATGGAGACCCGTCCGATCTCCGGGGGGCTGCTCATGCAGGGCGTCGACCGGGTCGATGCCGAGGTACGCGACGAGACCGGCGCGGTGACCGGTGGCGACAGGGCGGACTCCTGGCGGCTCGTCTCCGGTGCCGGAGCCGACGAGACGACGTTGGCGGATCTGCAGTTCGCGTGGCGCGCCATCCGTGCGGTGAGGTCCAATGCCATCCTCCTGGCCAAGGACGGGGCGGCCGTGGGCATCGGCATGGGGCAGGTCAACCGGGTCGACTCGTGCCACCTCGCCGTGCGTCGGGCGGGCGAGGAGCGAGCGCGCGGTGCGGTCGCTGCCTCGGACGCGTTCTTCCCGTTCGCCGACGGGCTGCAGATCCTGCTCGATGCGGGCGTGCGAGCCGTCGTGGCTCCCGGTGGTTCGATCCGGGACCCAGAGGTCATCGAGGCGGCCACGGCGGCCGGCGTGACGATGTACTTCACCGGGACCCGCCACTTCGCCCACTGAACCAGCGTCGGGCGAAGCCTCCCGGCTCCACCCACTCCTGCCGGCAACACACCCGCTTACCGTGTGGTCGTCCCCACTGCAGGTGGGGCAGGCACGCGATGAGCGGGTGTGTTCCGGTGGGGCCGGAGGAGATCAGGCCGGCGGCGCCCACCGGTAGCCGGTCGGCTCGCCCTCGCCGAGGTCGACGATGGCCGCGACCGGCCCACCGCCGTCCGGTCCTTGGTGAGCAGCCGACACCGAGACGAACACGGCCGGGTCACCGGTCACCGCGGCAGTCACGCCGCCCACGGCCGACTTGATCTGGCGGTGCCAGTGGACGTCGGAGTCGTCGAGCATGGCGTTGCGGCGGCCGTGGACGGTCCCGTCCTGGCTGACCTCGCACTTGAGGAAGACGTTGACGAGCCGTCCCTGGAGATCGGTCCAGTGCGGGCGCTCGGGCAGGTCGAGCCCTGCGTCCTTGATGGCCTTCCAGATGCCGTCCTGGTCCAACGCGTCGCGCATGACGGAGTGGCCGATCCGGTACCGCCCGCCGATCCCGCGCGTGTTGCCGACGACGACGACCTGCGCCTGGTCGAGCTCCACCCCCGACGAGCAGGAGGCGACGGAGGAGTAGAGCGAGCGGTTGTGCATGACGTCCTCGTCCGTCGGCATCTCGATCTCCCCGAGGGCGACGGCGATGCCGAGGCCGGTCGTGCCGTTGGACAGGTCCATCGACTCGTGGGTGTGCTCGGTCCAGACCTTCATCCCGCGGGACTTGGCGTCGCGGATCGTGTGGATCGTCAGCAGCGGCGTCTTCGTCTGGACGTAGTGGACGTCCTTGGGATCGGTGATCCCCGCCCGCTCCATCGCAACCTTGACGCCCTCGGCGACCTTCTGGATCATCGCCACGTAGCCGATCTCCTCCGGCTTGAGCGGCTCGCTCATCGCGAACCCCACGGTGAGGCGCAGGTCATCGGACGGCTCGGTCCGGTCGGCCGGCACCGTGGCGAAGATCGTCGCGTGCGGGCTGATGACACCATCGGTTCCACCGGACCACACGATCGGGATCTGCTTCACCTGGTCGGCGGGGGCGCCCTTCTCGACGAGCACCTCGCGGAAGGCCCGGTCCGCGATGATGCGCGTGTAGTCGTTCACCCCGCCGTTGCCCTCCGTCTTGCCGATGATGGCGATGACCCGGCTGGCCTCCATCACGCCGTCGTCGATGAGCTTGGCGAGCTCGGACGCGTCGGCGACGGAGTGGATCGGCACCTTGCGTACCTCGATGGCTTCTGGCACGTAACTCACCTTTCGAAATCGTTTGGGGGCGTGGGGTTCTCGATGATGGTACCGACGCCGTGGTCCACGGCGTCGGTGATCTGGTCAAGGGACGGTGATGATGCTGCGTCGGCCCCCGGAGCGCACGAACCGCATGGCCGCGTCGACCTTCGGGCCCATCGAGCCGGAGGCGAAGTGCCCCTCGGCGGCGTATTCCTCCAGCTCGGCCAGGGTCACGCGCTCGAGCGGCTTCGCCTCCGGGGTGCCCCAGCCGATCACGGCATGCGGCACGTCCGTCGCGATGACGAGTGCATCGGCGTCGATGGCGCGCGCGAGCAGGGCCGCCGTGAGGTCCTTGTCGATGACCGCCTCGACGCCGTGCACGGTGGCGGCGTCCGACCGCACGACTGGAATGCCGCCCCCGCCGGCGGCCACGACGACGTAGCCAGCCTGCATGAGGGTGAGCAGCGTGTGCGCGTCGAGCACCTCGAGCGGCTCGGGTGAGGCGACGACGCGCCTCCAGCCCTTCGCCCCGCGGTCCTCCCAGACCTGTCCCAGCGCGATGAGCGGCTGGGCCTCGTCCTTGTTGACGTAGCGACCGACGGGCTTGGTCGGCTTCTTGAAGCCGGGGTCGTCGGGGTCGACGAGCGTGCGGGTGACGATGGCGGCGACCGGCCGCTGGACTCCGCGCCGCGCGAGCGACCCCTCGAGCGCGTCGAGCATCGTGAAGCCGATGGTCCCCTGCGTCTGCGCGCCGCACCAGTCGAGCGGCACGGGCGGGACGACGTGGGCGGCGAGCTCGTTCTTGACGAGGATGTTGCCGACCTGCGGGCCGTTGCCATGAGTGATCGCGACGTCGTGGCCGGCAGCCACGAGGTCGGCGACATGCGACATCGCCCTCCGGATCGCGCGCCGCTGCTCGTGCGGAGCCGCACTCCCATCGGGTCCGGTCATCGCGTTGCCGCCGAGCGCGACGAGCACCCTCATGCCACTCTCCTCGATGTCGTTGCGGGTGAGCCTAGGGAGCGGGTGGGGCCTGGCGCGTTGGCAGGTCCTGCCCAACGCAGGGCCATTGCTTGTCAGTTGTACGTATGCCGCTGAGCTCGCTCCCGACGCACGTGCGGTCCCGCTCCTCCCGCACATCGCCTCCCATCAGCGGGTGGTCGGCTTCGTGGTGATGTTGTGGGTCTGGACTCGGCGCAGGGCGCGGGCAATGGTGCGTAGCTCGTCGTCGGTCAGGCCGGCAGCGAAGCGCTTCTCGATCTGCCCGACGTAGTGCGGCGCACTCGCCTCGAAGCGCTGCGTGCCCTCGGTCGTGATGACCGCATAGGAGGATCGCGCGTCGACCGGGTTGGGCTCCCTGGAGACGAGACCCGCCCGGACCAGCTCGTCGACGACCCGACTGATTCGGGTCCGACTGAGGACCGCGCGCTCGGCAAGCTCGGACATGCGCAGGCGGCCATCGTCGGCTGCTGAGAGCTCGAGGAGGACGTCGTACCAGGCGAGCGGGAGTCCGGAGTGCGACCGCAGGGACCGGTCGAGCTCGGGAACCAGCGCGGCGTGCGTCTGGAGCAGCGCTCCCCAGGCGTCGGCCGCGAGCTGTCGTCGAGAACGGGAGACAGAGGCCATGAGGGAGAGAGTACTTGCTTGATTGCGTGCGCCCGCACGTATATAGTTACGTGCGCACGCACAGAAGCGGCTACTTTGGAAGGTAACCCCATGACCCGACTACTGCACATCTCCGCCTCGCCACGAAGCCAAGCCTCCGAGTCCCTCGCACTGGCCGACGCCTACGTGGCGGCGGTCGCCGATCGGCCCGACGTCGACGTCGAGCACTGGGACCTCTGGGACGGTTCTCTGCCTGGCTTCGGTCCCGACGCCACGGCAGCCAAGATGGCCGTCTTTGGTGGCGCCGAGCCCATGGGCGCGGCAGCCGCCGCGTGGGAGCGAGCGATCGCAGCGTTCCGGCGCCTCGACGCTGCGGACGCGTACCTGTTGTCCGTGCCGATGTGGAACGGGAGCATTCCCTATGTCCTCAAGCAGCTGATCGATGTCGTGAGCCAGCCGGGGATGCTCTTCGGGTTCGACGCCGAGTCCGGGTACTCCGGGCTGCTCACCGGCAAGAAGGCTGTCCTCGTTCTCACGAGCGCGGTCTACGGCCAGGGCCGGCCGGCATCCTTCGGCATCGACTTCCAACGGCCCTACCTCGAGTGGTGGCTGAACTGGGCCGGCATCGAGGACGTCACGACGATCGAATTCCGGCCCAACCTCGTCACGGACCAGGCAGACCTGCTCCGGGCCGCCGCCGTCGACGAGGTCCGCGAGGCGGCCCTCAAGCTCTGACTGGGTGGCAAGGGCGTTTTCTGCACACTCGACGTGTGGGGCGGGCGTTTTCTGCGCACTCGACGAGGAGGGGGCCAAGTCTCGTCGAGTGTGCAGTCCGCGTCAGAGGTGGCGGTAGCGGGTGAGGCGCGCCTCCAGCCGTGCGGCCGGCTCCTCGCGGACCAGGACAGCCAGCTCGTGCTGGATCGCCTGGCTCATCCGCTGGCAGAACTGCGCAGGTTCCTCGGCCGCATCTGGGCGCTCGGCGACTATGCGGTCGACGATCCCGTCGGCGAGCAGGTCCAGCGACCTGACCCGCTGGGCCGTCGGCGAGCTCGGGCGCATGGGTCGTGTCCCGGTGCAGGATCGCCGAGGCGCCCTCGGGGGGCAGGGGCGAGAGCCACGAGTGCTGGGCGCAGATGACGCGGTCGGCAGGCATCAGGGCCAGCGCGCCACCGCCCGTGCCCTGCCCGAGCAGGACGCACAGTGTGGGGGCCTGGAGGGTGACGAGCTCGGCGAGGCACCGGGCGATCTCCCCGGCCATGCCACCCTCCTCGGCCTCCTTCGACAGCGCGGCGCCGGCGGTGTCGATGATGCTGACCAGAGGGAGGTCGAGCTCGCGCGCGAGCGCCATCCCACGCCGGGCCACCCGCAGCCCCTTGGGGGACAACGGCTCGTCCAGCGTCTGGCCCCGGCGGTCCTGCCCGAGCACGATGCACGGCGCTCCGCCGAACCGCGCCAACGCCATGAGCAGCCCGGGGTCGAACTCGCCAGACCCCGTCCCGTGCAGCGGCAGCACGTCCGTCGCGCCGAGCTTGAGCAGGGCGCGCACGCCGGGTCGATCGGTGCGGCGGGACCGTTCGATGGAGTCCCATGCTGGGAGGTCCGGCAGGTGCTCCCTCGGCACGTCGGCCACGACGGGCGGCTCCTCCCGGGCGCCCATGAGCACGTTGAGCGCCCGGTCGGCGGTCCCGGCCAGGGCCTCCACCGGCAGGATGGCGTCGATGAGGCCGTGCTCGAAGAGGTTCTCGGCCGTCTGGACGCCCTCGGGGAAGGCCCGCCCGTAGAGCGCCTCGTAGACCCGCGCGCCGAGGAACCCGATCATCGCTCCCGGCTCCGCCACGGTGACCTGCCCGAGGGAGCCCCACGAAGCGAAGACGCCTCCGGTCGTGGGGTGACGCAGGTAGACGAGGTACGGCAGCCCGGCCGCCTTGAACTGTGCACAGGCCGCGCTGATCTTCACCATCCCGACGAAGGCCGGCGTCCCCTCCTGCATCCGGGTCCCGCCCGAGGCAGGCGCCGCAAACATCGGCAGCTGCTCCCGCCTGGCCCGCTCGAACGCCACGACGATCCGCTCGGCCGCGACGGCTCCGATCGACCCCGCGAGGAAGCGGAACTCGCCGGCGATGATCGCCACGCGGCGCCCTCTTATCCGGCCCTCGCCCGTGATGATCGCCTCGTCGCACCCGCTGCGATCGCGAGCGGCAGCCAGCTCAGCGGCATACGGCGAACCTTCCGGCGCGGGCTGCGCGGGGGCACTGTCCCAGCTGGCCCACGAACCCTCGTCGAGGACGGTGTCGAGCAGCTCGCGGGCGCCGAGGCGGCGTACCTTCTCAGCCACGGCGGTCCTGCTCGTCGAGCCAGGCACGCACCGACGCGTTGTGCTCGCCGAGCATCGGCGGATGCAGGTGCTCAGAGCGGCCGCCGGCAAACGAGTTGTCGTCGAAGCGAATCGGCGGACCGGGGACCTTGATCGACCCGAGCACCGGATGGTCGACGTCGAGGATCAGCCCCTGCGACTTCGTCTGCTCCCACTCGTAGACGTGGTCCAAGGTCCGCACCTGGCCTGCCGGGACACCCACCTCGGCGAGTCGCTCGACGAGCTCGTCGAGGCCATAGGGCGCAAAGGCCTCGTCGATGATCTCGATGAGGCGGTCCCGGTTGGCAACCCGCTCGCGGTTCGTGGCGAGGCCGGGCGTCGCGGGGTCGATGCCGAACGCGGTGGCGAGCTTGACCCAGAGCCCCTCGCTCCCGCAGGAGATCTGGACCATGCCGTCCTTGCACGTGAACAGGCCATAGGGAGCGATCGAGGGGTGGTGGTTGCCCTGCGCGCGTCCGACCTCGCCGGCGACGGTGTATCGCGTGCCCTGGAAGGCGTGCACCCCGACGATGGCGGCGAGCAGCGAGGTGCGCACGACGCGCCCCCGCCCGGTCCGGTCGCGCTCGTGCAGGGCGGCCGTGACTCCGTAGGCGCCGTACATCCCCGCGAGGAGGTCACCGATCGGGACACCGACCCGCTGGGGGTCGTCAGGACCGCTGCCGGTGAGCGACATCAAACCGCCCTCGCCCTGGGCGATCTGGTCGTAGCCGGCACGCCCACCCTCCGGTCCGTCGTGACCGAAGCCGCTGATCGACAGGATGACGAGGCGTGGGTTGATCTCGTGCAGCCGCTCGGTCGGGAAGCCGAGCCGGTCCAGGACGCCGGGGCGGAAGTTCTCGATGAGGACGTCCCCGTGCCGCACGAGGCGGGTCAGGGTGTCGCGGCCGTCCTCGGACTTGAGGTCGAGGGTGACGGACTCCTTGTTGCGGTTGCACGAGAGGTAGTACGTCGAGATGGGGTCGTCCTCGGGACCCACGAACGGGGGGCCCCACCCACGGGTGTCGTCACCGTGCCCTGGCGTCTCCACCTTGATGACGCGCGCCCCCAGGTCGCCGAGCATCATGCCGGCGTGCGGTCCAGCGAGGGCACGCGAGAGGTCGATGACGAGGACGTCGTCCAGGGGTCCGCTCACGTGCGCTCCTCGTGCGTGGGTGATGCCGTATGCCGCTGTGCCCGAGCCTAGGCGCGCGCGTGGCCTTCCCGTCGTGTCACTTTGTGGCAAGCGGGTCCGGGGTCGGGTGGCAGGTCTTGCCAGCGGCGGCTCAGCGCTCGGGTGGGGTAACGCGCCAGTCGGCGAGGTAGCCCAGCATCGCGAGGAGGACTACCTGGGCGCCGGTGATGAGGGTCGCCCAGAGGCCGATGGGCAGATGGCTGATGGCCTCGTTCTCGAAGGCACCTTCGCCGAGCAGGCCGATGCCGAAGGCGAGGAAGAGCAGGAGGACGATGATCTGGACGCCTGCCCCGAGCAGGTGCAGTGTGCGGTTGTCGACGACGAAGAGGATCACCGCGCCGATGGCATAGGCGACGGCGAGGCCGACGTAGCCGCCGTAGGTCGTCGTGTCGGTCGCTCCTGGCTCGAGCTCGGCGTTCCTCACGAGCAGCATGAGCACGACGTAGAGGATCGCGACGACGGCGCTCATGGCGGCCGCGACGTAACGGACGGTTCGGCGCGTGCCCGCTCGCTCGGAGTCGAGCTCGGCGCTGCGCTGACGGCCTGTCGCGTTCATGACCCACCTCTTCCTTGAAGTCCTCAGGCCATCAAAGCAGCCCGCCGACGGTGTTGCCATCCTCCAAACCCACGCTGGGGCATGGTTCTGAGCAGCCGCTCGACGGCTTCGGTGGCCGAGCGGCGGCTGGGTGCGCGGAGGGCCAAGGGGCACTAGCCGGCACCGGAAAGGGTCTTGCGCATGTGCACGAGCCGACCGGACTCGATCGGCTCGGTTCCGCTGATGACGAAGCCGAGCTCCTCGTACCACGCGATGTTCGTGGCCATCCGTTCATGGGTGAACAGCCGCACCGCACTGAGTCCGCGAGCACGGGCCGTGTCCTCGGCGAACCTGATGAGTGCGAGACCGAGGCCGCGGCGCTGGTGCGCAGGGTGAACCGCGACGTTCTCGATGAGGAGCGCGTCGTCCTCCAGAGCCTGCACGAGCACGCCGCCGACGGATAGGTGCAGCTCGGCCACCTGCTCGGTGACTGCGACCTGCACCTTTCTGTCGGCAATCAGCGACGCGAAGTCGGAGTCCATCGGCCCGGGTCGGCCACCGACGACCGCGACCCACGGTTGATAGGCGGCGCGGGTGACCTCCTCGACGGCTGCCTGATCGGCGGCGGTGCCCAGGCGGATCCGATACTCCACAGTCCTGCTCTCAGTCGTGGTCGGAACCGGCGGCAAGCGCAGGCGACGCGCCCGACCCATGTGTGTGCATCCTTCCACCGCTTCGTGGTTGCCACTCGCCTACACGAGCTGCGGTGTCTCTGCGCGCTGGTCAGACTTCGGAGAAACCCGGCGCGGCCACCAGAAGCGGTCGCCGAGGACGAGCGCAATGGCGGGCACGAGCAGGGTCCGAACCACGAGGGTGTCGAGGAGCACCCCGACGCAGATGATCACGCCGATCTGCGCCAGCACGACGAGGGGCAGCACGCCGAGGACGGCGAACACGGCCGCGAGCAGGATGCCGGCGCTGGTGATGACGCCACCCGTGGCAGCGAGGGCGCGGAGCATGCCCTGCCGGACGCCATGCTCGCGGGCCTCCTCACGTGCCCGGCTGACGAGGAAGATGTTGTAGTCCACACCGAGGGCCACGAGGAACACGAAGGCATAGAGGGGCGCGGTGTCATCGAGCCGCTCGAAGCCGAACACCTGGGTGAACAGGACCCAGGAGATCCCGAGGCTGGCGACGTACGTCGCGACGACGGTGGCGACGAGGATGATCGGTGCGACGACCGAGCGCAGCAACAGCATCAGGGCCGCCAGCACGACGACCAGGATGATGGGCAGGATGAGGCGCAGGTCGTCCGCGGCTGCAGTCGCGCTGTCGACGGCCACGGCCTCGGTCCCACCGACGTGGGTCCCATCGAAGTCCGCCACCGCGCTCCGCAGGTTGGTCACGCCACGCTGGGCTTCATCGGACGACGGCGCACCGGCGAGGACGGCGTCGATCTGGGCCACGCCGCCACCCTCGTTGCCGATGCGTGCCGAGGTCACGCCGTCGGCGCCCTCCACTGCGGCGAGGACGGTCTGGGGATCGTCGGTCGTGACGACGATCGCCGGGTCGGCGCTGCTGGCCGGGAAGGACTCGGCCAGCCGCTCCGAGGCGGAGATCGCCTCCGGCTTCTCGAGGAACTGGTCGGAGACCGACAGCCCGGTCCGCAGACCCAATGCGCCGGCCGAGGCGATGAGGAGACCGACGATGGTCACGGCGATGACCGTGCCCGGGCGGGCCGCAACGATGTCGCCGATTCGCTTCCACAGGGACTCGCGGTCCGCGAGTGCCGGCTCGCCCACGTGCGGGATCTTCGGCCAGAAGACCCACCGCCCGAAGACGACGAGAGCCGCGGGCAGGACGAGCAGCGCGAAGGCCGCTGCGACGATGATCCCGACTGCCGACGCGACACCCAGCCCGCGCGTCGAGGGGAAGGCCGACAGGAGCAGCGTGAGCACGCCGAGCACGACCGTGGAGGCGCTGCTGACGACGGCCTCGGCCGTCCGGGACATGGCCGCGGACATCGCGCGACGCCGGTCGGCGTGCCTGCGCAGCTCGTCGCGGTAGCGGGAGATGAGCAGGAGCGCGTAGTCGGTGCCCGCGCCGAAGACGAGGACCGAGAGGATGCCCACCGTCGACTCGTCCCAGGGGATGTCGAAGTACTGCAACGTGTGGGTGGCCGCGACTGTGGCGACGCGGTCTGCGACGCCGATGACGGTCAGCGGGATGAGCCAGAGGACCGGGCTGCGGTAGGTGATGACGAGCAGGAAGGCCACGATCGAGGCCGTCGCGATGAGCAACCGGAGGTTGGCCCCGTCGAACACGGCAGCCAGGTCGGCCTGAACGGCGGCCGGACCCGTCACCTGAGCGGTCAGCCCGGGGGGCAGGTCGGCCCGGGCGACCTTGCGGATCTCGGTCACCACGTCCGAGGCAGCCGTGGCGTCAGCGGCATCGACGGGCAGGACGAGCAGGGCCGCGGTGCCGTCCTCGCTCGGAACCGGGGGCATCCCGGTCGCGCCCGGCAGCTCCGCCACTCGCTCCGCAATGACGGCACGGTCGCTCTCGGTCAGCGCGTCGGAGTCACGGCTGAAGAGGACGACCGCCGCGGAGTCGTCCGAGCGGGGCAGCCGCTCACGAAGCTCAGCCGCCGCGGCGCTGTCCGACCCAGCCGCCAGGGTGTCGGTGGGCGAGGGGCTGCGGTCGGCCTCGCCCACGAGCCCGATGACCGCACCCGACATGAGCAGGGCGAGGGCGGCGAAGAGGCCGGCCCACCATCGAGCGGTGAGACGATCGGCAAGGCGAGACACGGGTCCTCCAGTAGGATCGAAGCAGTCGATAAGGATCTTACTAAGTTGGTTAGCGATATGGGAAACCCAACCTCGAGAGCGATGCAGGAGGCCGTACCCGCTTGGCGCCCGGCCCGCACGCTCGAGGCGCTCCAGGAGCTGATCGACGTCGCGGAGGCGCTGCCCGAGGTGGTCGCCCGACGGGCCGGCATGTCGATCACGGAGCTGCATGCCCTCAGGCATCTGTCCGCGGAGCCGATGGGGCCGGTCGAGCTCGCCCGCCGGCTCCGGGTGACCTCCGCCGCCTCATCCGGAGTCGTCGACCGCCTCGTTGCCCATGGTCACGCGGAGCGGCGCGCGCACCCCGACGACGGTCGCCGGACGGTCGTCGTCGTCACCGACTCCGGACGCGCCGAGGTCATCGGCTGGCTGCGGCCGATGTTCAAGTCCCTGGCCGACCTCGACCACTCGCTGAGCGACACGGACCGAGAGGTCGTCGAGCGCTACCTCACTGGAGCGGTGGACGCGATGCGCGAGCTCCTCTAGGCGGCTCGTCCCACGGTGACGCGCCACGGGGTGGCGGGACGGCCGAGCAGTCGCTCGAGGTCCGTTGCCTCACCGCTGAGCCCAGCGCGGTCGTAGGCGCGGAACATCGCCATCAGGTCCTCGCGCGCCTGCTCCGACATGGTAGACCCGGGTCCGGCCGCCCACTGCTCCAAGGAGATCCGCGACACGTCGACAGGACGACCGAGCACGTCGCCCGCGACCCTCGCCTGCTCCCGGACACTCAGCGACTCGGGACCGCACAGCTCGTAGGTGGCGCCCTCATGGCCCGCCTCTGTGAGGGTGAGTGCGGCGACCTCGGCCACATCGTCGAGGTCAACGTTGGTGAATGGCGCGTCGATCGAGTACGGCACCACCATCCGCCCCACGAGCGCGGCATCCAGGAGATTCTGGCCGTATGCCGCTGGGCGCAGCAGCGTAGCCGTGCTGAGTCGAGTGCGGATGACCTCCTCGGCCTCCGCCTTGCGCGCGTGGTGCGGCATCGACGCCTCCTCCGGGTGCAGCACGGAGTGGAAAACGAAGCGGGAAACGCCTGCAGCGCAAGCGGACTCGACGACACGGGTCGCGATCCCCACCTCGTCGGGATGGACGTTCGGAGCCAGGTGGTAGACCGCGTCGACGCCGTCCATGGCCTCGCCCAGACCCAGCCCCGTCGTGAGCTCCACGGTGACCGGGGAAGCGAGCTCAGCGGCATACGGCATCCCTTGGGAGCCGGGGCGGACGGCAGCGCGCACGCGGACTCCACGAGCGAGCAGGGCGCGCGTCACGGCGCGACCCGTCTTGCCGGCCGCGCCGATGACGAGCACCCCAGTCAGTCACACCCAGTCGACCTCCGCGGCCTCGGCGCCCGCTGCCAGGCGGGCATAGCCCGGTCCACGGTCGAAGAAGGGCTGCGGCTCGCGCATCACGCTCGGCCCGCATCGACGCCCGGAGCGCGTCGGAGGCGCCGACGTCGACGACCGGCTCGTCCTTGGGTCCCGTGGCAACGACACCGTAGTCCGAGCGCGCGCCGTCGAAGGACACCTTCCCCCAGCGCAGGTCACGCTCGACCTCGTCGTACGGCCGCTCGAGGGGGTCGCCCCAGCCACCACCGCCGGTCGTGCGGATCCGGATGACCTGACCGGCCAGCACCGGCTCGGCGTTCGCCAGCGCGTCGACGACCCGCTCGGTGGGACCGCCGACATCGATCGTCACCTCGAACGCCCGACCGGCGCGGCCGCCCTTGACGCCCCAGCACGCGAGGATCGACCGGTCGGCGATCGACATGAAGTTCGCGTCGCGGAGCATCCGCAGGTGCTTCTCGTAGCCCAGGCCACCTCGGTACCGACCGGCGCCGCCCGAGTCGACCGCGAGACCGAGCCGCTCGACGATGAAGGGGAAGCGGCTCTCGGTGAACTCGGTCGGCAGGTTGCGCGAGTCCGGCACGACGTGGATCGTGTCCTCGCCGTCGGCGTAGTACCGACCGCCGGACCCGCCGCCGAGCACCTCGCGCATGAGGTAGTCGTTGCCGTCGCGGTCCTTGCCGTAGACGCCGGTGTAGCGGATCGTCTCCTGGTCGGCAGGCATCCGGCCGTCGACGGCCTTGGCGACGACGCCGGCAAGCACGCCGAGGAGGCGCAGGATGACGAAGGTGCGAGCGTTCGTCGGCGCCGGGTAGATCGGCGTGAGGAGCGTCCCCTTCGGCGGGAACTTCATCTCGATGAGCGGCACGATGCCCTCGTTGACGTCGAGCTCGGCCATCCGCTCGGGTGTGTCCGCGAGGTTGCGCAGGATCGGTGCGAGCCACTTCTTGAGGAAGTTGCCGCCGACGTAGTCGCCGCAGTGGTTGATCGGGCCCTTGGCCTGCGGGCTCGTCCCGGTGAAGTCGATGACGATCTTGCCACCCTCGGTGCTCGTCTTGGTGAGCGTGATCCGCTGCCTGTGCAGCTGGGGCTCGTCGACCCCGTCGTGCTCGGCGTAGTCCTCCCACACGTACGTCCCGTCGGGGATCTTCGACAGGATCTCTCGTCGGTAGGTCTCCGTCGTCTTGTCGAGGATCGCGTCGAACGCCGCCTCGACCGTGTCGCGGCCGTAGCGCTCGAAGAGCTCGGACAACCGGCGCGCGCCCATGAGGCAGGCCGAGCACTCGGCGTCGAGGTCGGCGGCGAGGGAGTCGGGCATCCGGCTGTTGCGGGTCATGATGCGCAAGGCGGACTTGTTCGGGACTCCCTTGTCCCACAGCTTGATCGGCGGAACGGACAGGCCCTCCTCGAAGACGCTCCGCGCGTCGCTCGGCATGGATCCTGGGACGGCCCCGCCGATGTCGTCGTGATGGCCGAACGCCTGGACGAACGCCACGACCTCCCCGTGGTGGAAGACGGGCACGGTGACGCACAGGTCGGGCAGGTGTCCGATGCCGCCCTCCGACTCGTAGACGTCGTTGTGGAAGAAGACGTCCCCCTCGTTCATCTCCTCGAGCGGGAAGTCGCGGACGATCGGGTGGACGAGCGCGGAGTACGAGCGTCCGGTGAGCTTGCGCAGCTGGCGGTCGTGGATCCCGGCGCGGAAGTCGTGCGCATCGCGGATCATGGGGGAGCGGGACGTCCGCGAGATGGCCGTCTCGACCTCCATCTCGACGCTCGCCAGGGTGCCCTCGACGATCTCGATGATGATCGGGTCGACCGTGGTGCCCTCGGGCGTCAGGCGGTTGCCATGCTCGTACGACGTGGGAAGGCCAGCCGGGTTCCCCTGTGGCTCAGTCGAATCCGGCCGTATGCCGCTGAGCTGGCTCCCGCTCGAAGCGGCGCCGTCGACGGGGGCGAGCTTGACGTGGGCAGTCTGGCAGGACAGGCACATGGTCAGACCTCCGTGCTGTTCGTGAGCCTGGTGATGACGAGATTGCCGAGGTCGTCGACCTGCAGCGCAAAACCCGGGTGGACGGGGACGGTCGAGCCGAACTCCTCGATGATGGCCGGGCCCTGGATCGCGTCACCGGCGCGGAGGTCGGGTCGCCACCACACGCCCGTGTCGACGTAGCCGTCGGTGGCGTCGAAGCAGACCGGGCGTCGACTCTTGAGTGCGCGCACCTCGAGGGCAGCGGAATCAGTTGACGCCGAAGGGAGTTCCTGTAGCTCTGGGCGGGTGATCGGGCCGATGCCGGTGACCCGGAGGTTGACCCACTCGACCTGCTGCGTCGGGTCGTCGCGGAAGTCGTAGCCGTAGAGGGCCCGGTGGGCGTCGTGGAAGCGGGAGGCCACGTCAGCGGCATACGTCTCGTCGATGGTTCCCGAGGGGGCCGGCACGCGAACCTCGTAGGCCTGGCCGAAGTACCGCAGGTCGACGGTGCGCGTGTAGCGGTGCGCGTCTCGGGGGAAGCCCTCTGCGTCGAGCGCCTTCGCGGCGCGGTCGGTCAGCTCGTCGAAGGTCTTCTGGACCGCGGCGTGGTCGAGCGTTGCGTGGCGTGCGACGGCGGTCTGGACGTAGTCGTTCTTGACGTCGACGGTGAGCAGGCCGAAGGCTGAGACGTTTCCTGGGTTCTGGGGGACGACGACGCCGGCGAGTCCGAGGATGTCGACGAGGCGGCAGGCGAGGAGCGAGCCGGAGCCGCCGAAGGTCGCCAGCATGAAGTCGCGGACGTCGAGGCCGCGCTTGACCGACACCTGGCGGAGGGCGTTGGCCTGGTTCCAGGCGGAGATCTCGAGGATGCCGGTGGCGCAGTGCTCGAAGTCGAGGCCGAGCCGCTCGGCGAGGGCCTCGATGCCCGCACGGGCGGCGTCGACGTCGAGGGGGATCTCCCCACCGAGCAGGTGCGGGGGGATCCGGCCGAGCACGACGTGGGCGTCGGTGATCGTCGGCTCGGTGCCGCCCTTGGCATAGCAGAGGGGGCCCGGGTCGGCTCCGGCGGACTGCGGCCCGACCTTGAGGGTGCCTTCGGGAGAGATCCAGGCGATCGAGCCGCCACCGGCGCCCACCGTGACGACGTCGATCATCGGGATCTTGCTCGGGTAGGCACCGACCGTGCCCTCGGTCGTCAGGGTCGGTTCGCCGTCGAGGACGACGGAGACGTCGGTCGAGGTTCCGCCGCCGTCGCACGTGAGGACCTTGGGGAATCCGGCCTCCTTGGCGATGAGCCCGGCGCCGAGGGCCCCCGCAGCGGGGCCGGAGAGGACCGTGGTGATCGGCTGGTGCACGACCTCGTCGGCGGAGAGGACGCCGCCATTGCTCTTCATCACGTAGAAGGGGATGTTTGCCCCTTGGGTGAAGTCGTCGAGGCGCTGGTGGATGTTGGCGACGTAGCCCGAGACGTGCGGTTTGACGGCCGCGTCGACCAGGGTCGTCATCGAGCGCTCGTACTCGCGGTACTCCCGGAGCACCTCCGAGCTGATCGAGACGACCGCCTCGGGGTGCTCGCGGCGGAGGATCTCGCGCATCGCCAGCTCGTGGCTGTCGTCGGCGTAGGAGTGCAGGAAGCAGACGCCGATCGTCGTGATCCCGCGGTCGCGGAACCACCCGGCCACCTCGACGGCACCGGCCTCGTCAAAGGGCCGGACCTCGTTGCCCTCGAAGTCGAGGCGGCCGCCGACCGTCTTGACGAAGTCCGCGGGCACGATGCGCGGCGGCTTGACCCAGAAGTACGAGTTGCCGTAGCCATCCGGCACCGCCTGCCGGGCGATCTCGAGGATGAACTCGTAGCCCTCGGTCGTGATGAAGCCGAGCCGCTCGACCTTGCCCTCGAGGAGCTTGTTCGTCGCGACGGTCGTTCCGTGCGAGACGGCGGTGATGTCCTCGCCCGTCGCGGCCATGAGGTCCAGGACCTTGCGCACACCGTTGATGAAACCGTCGGCGGGGTTGCTCGGCGTCGATGGCGTCTTCGTGGTGACGAGCTCGCCTGTCTCCTCGTCCAGGGCGACGACGTCGGTGAACGTCCCGCCGGTGTCGATGCCGATCCTGATCCGTCGCGCAGTCATGGGAAGGATTCAACAGTCGGGACGAGACCGATGCCTTGGCACAAACTGCCAATGGAAGGTGATGATCGGGCCAGACATCGCCAGTCGGCCGGACTCCCCCGCCGAGGATGACGCGGGCCGGGGCGTCCGTGACGGATGATCGACAGGACAGCAACGCCACATGACAGGAGGGGCGTCGTGCCCGGCACACCTTCCGACAGCCCCACGTTGGACGATCAACCTGTACCGACGGCTCCGGAGCGGGCGTCGACCTCGGACGAGGTCCCGTTGATGGACGCCGCACTTGGTCTGGCCGTCCTGGCCGTTGCGGCATCGCGTCAGGCTGTCGGCCGAGTGAGCTTCGTGCTGCGTCCGGTGAGCGCCGCGGCACGGGCGCCCTTCAGGCTGGGCCGCCAGCTGATCGGGGACCGTCGCGCCGGCGAGCTCAGGGCACGCGGACGATCGGAGCGCCAGCGCGCGGTGGCCGCCCTGTCGCAGCTCGTCGACCAACTCACCCCCCGGTTGGCGGAGGCCGTCCTGGCTCGCGTCGACGCAACGGACCTGGTGCTCAGGCACGTCGACCTCGACACGATCATCCAGAACGTCCAGATCGACGCGATCGTCGCGCGGGCCGACCTGGAGGCGGTCATCGACCGGGTCGACGTGGACGCGATCGTCGCGCGGGCCGACCTGGAGGCGGTCCTCGACCGGGTCGACGTGGACGCGATCATGGCGCGGGCGGACCTGCAGGCGGTCATCGACCGCGTGGATGTCGACCAGGTCGTCTCCCGCGCCGATCTGGACGCGGTGATCGCAAGGGTCGACCTCATCCGCCTGGCTGAGTACGTCGTCGAGGGCATCGACCTGCCCGGAATCATCCGCAGCTCGACCGGCTCGATGGCATCGGAGGGCCTGCTGGAGGTGCGGCGCCAGGGCATTCGAGCGGACGAGCGAGTGGCTCATGCGGTCGACCGACTGTTGCGCCGATCCGACCGGACGCCCGCTTCCGCCCTTGAGGCGGACACCACCGCCACCTCGCCGGCAGCAGCGGACGGCCAACCCCCGACCGGTGCGGTCGGCCATGGATACGTGCACTGAGAGGGCGGGCTGATGGACCCGCCCGTGGAGCCCGGTCGTGGCACCCTTGCTCGCATCGTCGTTCCCGCGAGCGCCCGGTCGATGCAGGGTCACCGCGCGGGCATCGTCACGCGCCTCCTCGCGGGCGCGGTCGACTCGGTCATCGCCGTCCTGGGCGTCGGCCTCGGATACCTCGCGGTGCTGGTGGTCAGGTACGTCGTCAGCCCCCGCGACTTCCAGTTCGTCGAGCCCGGATTCGGCCTTCTCCTGCTTTCCTTCCTGTGGCTGCTCACCGTCTATCTCACGCTCGCCTGGGCCACCACCGGGCGGACCTACGGTGCGCGGCTCCTCGGCCTGCGCGTGGTGGACGCCCGCGGACGACGAGTTCGTCCCGGCGTCGCGCTGCTGCGGGCGCTCCTGTGCGTCTTCGTCCCCATCGTGCTGTTCTGGGTCGTGGTCAGCCGCGAGAACCGCTCCGCCGCCGACGTGTTGCTGCGCACCTCGGTCATCTACAACTGGGCTGCAACGCCGCAGCTCCCCCAGGGCGACCCCGAGAAGGGCGACCACACCTGACCGGCCCGGCTCCAATGGGGTCACCGCTCGCACCCGTTCTCGACCTGGCCACGAGCGTGAGTGGGCCTGCAACGCGGCCCGGCCCAGCGGCATACGGCCGTATGCCGCTGGGCGCCCCCGCGCTCGAGCGCGGGGGAGGTGACTGGGTCGCTCCACCTGCGCGCTGTCTGGTCGGGGCTCATAGGCTGTCATCAGTGGCGCGACAAGGGAGGGCATGTGGCTCGTCGTGTTCTCGTCGTTGACGACGAGGCCCAGATCCGGACCGTGCTGCGCGCCTATCTCGAGGCGGACGGCTACGTCGTGTCCGAGGCGCCTGGCGGCGCCGAAGCGCTCCGACAGATCACCACGACGCTCGGGCCCCGTCCGGATGTCGTGCTGCTCGACGTGGGGCTGCCGGACCTGGACGGCCTGGAGGTGCTGCGCCGGGTCCGGGTCGACTCCGACGTCTTCGTCATCCTCGTCACCGCGCGATCCGAGGAGGTCGACAAGCTCGTCGGCCTCGGCGTGGGCGCCGATGACTACGTGACCAAGCCCTTCAGCCCGCGCGAGGTCGTCGCCCGGGTCAGGGCCGTCCTGCGCCGCCGCCGTGACGGGGCTGCGGCGCCCGCGGCAGAGCCGTCCGGGCTGCATCGCTTCCCCGGCCTCAGCATCGACGAGGATCGGCGTGAGGTGACCGCGGTTGGCCAACCCGTCGCGCTCTCCACCCTCGAGTTCGACCTCCTGCTGGCCTTGGCCCAGTCTCCCGGCCGGGTCTTCTCGCGGGCCCAGCTGCTCGAAAAGGTCTGGGGCTATGACTTCTTCGGTGACGAACGGGTCGTCGACGTGCACATCCGGAGCATGCGCAAGGCACTCGACGACGACGCCACGGCGCCCCGGATCATTGGGACCGTGCGGGGGGTCGGCTACAAGTTCCTCCTCGAGCCGGACGGGAGTCCCACATGAAGCGCCTCAGCGTCCGCCTCGTCCTCTCGCACGTTCTCGTCGCCGTGCTCGGCGCCATCGCCACGTACGTCGTCGTCCGACAGCTGGCGCCGTCCCTCTTCGACGAGAGCATGCGCCGGATGGGCATGGGCATGGGCCGCCCCGGGCAGGCCGGGACAACGCTTCGAGATCAGTTCGCCGAGGCGGTGGACCGGGCCCTCCTCGTAGGTGCCCTCGTCGGTGCGACGGCCGCGGCGATCTTCGGTGTCGTCGCAAGCTACCGCCTCGTCCGCCCGCTCGGGACGGTCCGCGCGGCCACCCGGGCCATGGCGCGGGGGCACTACGACGTGCCGGTCCCGCAGCCGCAGGAGACCGAGCTGGCGGAGCTGGCCGAGGACGTCAACACGCTGGGCCGGGCACTTGCCGACGCGGAGGCTCGCCGGGTCCGGCTGCTCGGGGAGGTCGGCCACGAGATGCGCACGCCGCTCACCGTCATCGACGGTTACGTCGAGGCGATGATCGACGGGGTCATGCCGACCTCTCCCGAGCAGCTCGGGCGGGTCGGCGAGGAGGTCCGCAGACTGCGGCGGCTCTCCGAGGACCTGTCGACCCTGTCGCGCGCGGAGGAGGGCCGTCTCGCGCTGGTTCTCAAACCGGTGGAGCTCGGCCCTCTGGTGACGGCGGCTGCAGAGCGGCTTCGCCCGCAGGCCGAGGATGCCGGCCTGCGTCTCGAGGTGGTCAGCGAGCCGGGCTCGATGGAGGTCCTGGCCGACGCTGACCGCCTGGCCCAGGTCGTGACGAACCTGCTCGGCAACGCGATCCGCGCCACGGACAGCCGCGGGGAGGTGCGGGTGTCGTGTCGACGGGCAGAGGACTTCGCCGTGGTTGAGGTGGCCGACTCCGGTGAGGGCCTGGACGCGGCTGAGCTGGAGCACGTCTTCGAGCGCTTCTACCGAGTACCCGGGCGGCGGGTGGGCGAGCACGACAGTGGGTCGGGCATCGGCCTGACCATCGCGCGCGGCATCGTGCGCGAGCACGGTGGTGACCTCACGGGCAGCTCACCGGGCCGGGATCGCGGCGCGACGTTCACGGTCCGGCTGCCCCTCGCCGGAGCGCCCGGTCAAGCCTGACCCGTGTGGACATGGAGTCGACCGGCCGGTCCACTTGACCGGCCGGTCGAACGCATCGTCAGGCGTCGTCCTGAGCGGCGTACGGGCAGTCACCGGTGCCGTTGCCCATGCCGTCGCCCATGCCGTTGCCCGGACCCATGCCGTTGCCCATGCCGTTGGGCATGCTCTTGCCCATGCCGTTGCCCATCCGGCCCGGGCCGTTCCTCGGGCCGTTCTCTGGCTGGTTGCCCGGGCCCATCCGGCGGGTGCCTTCGCCGGGAACGTCCCCTGCCGCCCATGCCTCGAACGCCGCGAGGTGGTGCTCCGACGCCTCACGCAGGTTGGCGAAGAGCGTCTTCGCGGCGGCGTCCGTCGTCTTGGCCTCGAGCGCCTCGAGGTCGGCGATGTCGCGCTTCTCGAGTGCCACTCCGACGTCGGAGGCGGCGTCGAGCGACGTGCTGCCCTTGGCGAGCCAGTCGTCGTAGAGCCTCTGGATCGTCGGGTCCGCGTACGTGCCGGCAGCCTTCCCCGCGGACGGGTCGCTGACGCCGTAGCGGGTGAGCAGGTTCCCTACGGCGTCGAAGTGGCGCTGCTCGCTCCTCGTGATGTGGCTGAAGGGCATGGCGTCGTCGTACTTCGCAGCCAGCGCCGCGTAGAGGTCGCGGGCCATCCGCTCCTCCTCACGGGTGAACGCGAGGTCCTTGGCGAGCTGGGCATCCACCGCCGTCACGGACGTGGTGGTGCTCGTCGTGGCCGACTCGCCGGGCAGCGAGATCGCCCGTGCGACGCCCTGCACCCCCGCCGCTGTCACCAGCACCGCGCCGGCCGCGGCCATTGCCCTGGTCCTCCATGCCTTGGTCTTCCATGCCCTGGTCATCGTGTCCTCCTCGTCCTCGTCCGTCAGGTCGCGGTTCACATCGCCCGCCCCCGGCTTCTGACTCGATTCAACGGCGGCTCGGTGAAGCGTCGACGTGCGCAACTGTGAAGGCTTCGTGAAGCCGCGCGCAGGCGGCGGTCTATACCCCCAGGGGTATAGGTTAGGATTCGAGGAGAACAGGCACCGTCCAGCCAAGGAGCACTCATGCGGTTCACGCAGTACTACCTCGACTGTCTTTCCCAGGCGTCGTACCTGATCGCAGACGACACGACGGGACAGGCCGTCATCGTCGACCCCCGCCGCGACGTCGCCGAGTACCTCTCGGACGCCAAGGAGCACGGGCTGACGATCGTCGGCATCATCAACACCCACTTCCACGCGGACTTCCTCTCCGGCCACCTGGAGCTGGCGCGCGAGACGGGCGCCTGGATCGGCTACGGCTCGGTGGCCAGACCGGAGTTCCAGTTCCGTGCACTCGAGGACGGCGAGCGCATCAGCCTCGGCGACGTGACCCTTCAGATCATGGCGACGCCCGGCCACACGCCGGAGTCGGTCAGCGTCCTGGTCCACGAGCACGCCGATGACGAGGTCGCCTACGGCGTCCTCACGGGCGATGCGCTGTTCATCGGCGACGTCGGGCGTCCTGACCTGCTCGCGTCGGTCGGCGTCACAGCCGAGGAGCTGGGCCGAATGCTCTACGACTCGGTCCAGCACAAGCTCATGCGACTGCCGGACGACGTCCGCGTCTTCCCCGCCCACGGAGCCGGCTCCGCCTGTGGCAAGAACCTCTCGACCGAGAAGCAGTCGACGATCGGCGAGCAGCGCCGTCTCAACTACGCGTGCCAGCCGATGAGCGAGGACGCCTTCCTCGAGGTCGTCACCGGTGGTCAGCCCGCGGCCCCGGCGTACTTCGTCTACAACGCCACCCTCAACAAGGCCGAGCGCTCAGTGCGCGACACCGATGCGGCCATCCCGGTGCTCACCGACGAGCAGGTCGACGATGCCCTGGCCGATGGCGCGCTTCTCGTGGACGCTCGCGACCAGCAGGAGTTCGCCGCCGGGCACCTCAAGGGAGCCATCAGCATCCCGTCCGACGGCCGGCTGGCCGAGACGGTGGGCACCGTCCTCGAGCCGAGCCAGCGGTTCGTCATCATGGCGCCCGAGGAGGAGGTCCAGGAGGTCGCGACCCGCTTCGCCCGGATCGGCTTCGACCACGTGCTCGGTCACGTCGCCGACCCCGAGGGCTACCTGCTCGGCCGCGAGGAGCAGGTCGAGCGCTCGAGCCGCCTGACGGCCGCGCAGGTCGAGGAGGCCTGCGAGAGCGAGCAGGTCCAGCTGATCGACATCCGCAACATCGGTGAGCTCGAGGCGGGCACCATCCCGGGCGCTCGGCACCTGCCACTTGCCGAGCTCCGCGACCGGATGGCCCAGCTCGACCCGGAGCGACCCGTCGTCCTCTACTGCGCGGGCGGGTGGCGCAGCAGTGTCGGTGCGAGCGTGCTTCGCGCCGCGGGCTTCACGGACGTCTCAGACGTTCTCGGCGGCTACAACGCCTGGGCGCTCACTCACGCGTTGGCCTCCTGACAGCTGCAGGACCCGCGTGCGCCGGCACCTTGCGTGCCACAGTGTGAGCATGAACGCCGACGTGACGGCCCACCTCGACTCCGTCCGGTCGCCCGTGCGACGGCGTGACGCCGACACCCTGGTCGAGCTGATGCAGCGGGTGACCGGGCAGGAGCCTCGGATGTGGGCCTCCATCATCGGCTTCGGGGAGTACCACTACCGGTACGCCAGCGGACGCGAAGGAGACGCTCCGGCGGCCGGCTTCGCGCCGCGCACGGCGGCGACGACCCTTTACGTCATGGACGGGGTCGACACCTACCGAGATCTGCTCGACCGCCTCGGCCCGCACACGACCGGCGTCAGCTGCATCTATGTCAAGGATCTACAGAAGGTCGACCTGGACGTGCTCGAGACGATCGTCGGGCGCTCGTACGAGCGGCTCACCGCCGGGGTCTGGCCCAGCCGGGCCGCCGACTCGGGCTGACCGCCCGCAGGAGTGGAAACAAGGCCGCGCTGGGATGCGGGCTTCCACACACAAATGCCGTATGCCGCTCAGCTCGCAGGGACACGGCACCTCGCGTGGGGCCGACGTGTCAGGGACGGCGCCAGCCCGAGCCCGCGTCGTCGTGCCCGTGGGCGGCCATGAGCATGAGCCCGCCGTCGACCGCGTACGACGAACCCGTGACGTAGGCGGACCGCGGCGAGGCGAGGAACCCGATGACGGACGCCACCTCGTTCACGTGGCCCGGGCGGCCGAGCGGGTTCCCGGGGCGCGACACGCGATAGGCGTCCTCCTCGTCCTGGCCGGTCATCTCGGTCGCGATCTCTCCGGGCGCCACGGAGTTGACCGTGATCCCGTGCTCGGCCAGCTCGAGGGCGAGCACCTGGGTCAACATCCCGAGACCCGCCTTGGCGGCGCAGTAGGCGGAGGACCCGACCCGCGGGACGTGCTCATGCACGCTCGTGACGTTGATGATCCGGCCACCGTGCCCGTCGGCGACCATCCTCCGCGCCGCGCGCTGGGCGCACAGGAAGGGCCCGGTCAGATCCGTGGCGAGGACGTCCTGCCACGTCTCGAGCGGAAGGTCGAGGGCAAGCTCGGACTGGCCCGTTCCGGCGACGTTCACCAGGACGCCGAGCCCACCGAGCTCACCAGCGAGCCGTTCGACGACCGCCCCTGCATCCGGCGCCGCCGCGTCAAAGGTCGCCTGGACGCACCGCTGGCCGCGGTGCCCGACCTCGCGGGCCGTCTCCTCGGCGCCGGCCACGTCGCGGTGGACCGTCAGGCCGATGTCGAAGCCCTCGCTCGCGAGGAGCAGCGCCGTGGCGCGTCCGATCCCGGAGTCGGCGCCGGTGACGATGGCAAGTCGTGGGAAGGATCCGCGGGTATTCGTCTCGTCGTGGCTGCTCATGGCATCCACGTACCCGCGTTCGGGAGCGGGCAGCGGCCGTCCCGGTCGGGCTACTACCGTCGGACGACCGTTGGTCGTGGCGGAGAGCCGCGCCCATTGCAGGCGTGCGGGTGGCACGCAGGGTCAGATGGGGCGCCGCGACCAACGGTCGTCTGGCGAGAGCACGGCTGGGTCGGCGCCCGAGCCCCGCGCCGCTCAGCCGTCGTTGCCGTGCCGAGGGCGCTCGTGCCAGAACGAGCTGCTGGCAGGCCGCTCGAGCTCGTCGCGGTGCCCGCGGATGAGGTCGAGGTTTCGGTCACGCAGGTGGTCGAAGCCCTGGCCGACACTCGATCCCGGCGTCAGCGACGCGAGCGCCTCCGCCGGGTCGAGGCGGGCCGAGACCCAGCCTTCGTGGCTCGCCGCCTTGGCCACGACGTGGCCTATCGGCGTCACAATGTGCGAGTTGCCGAAGAAGATGGTGCCGGCCGGGTCGATCCCGGTCGCGTTGGCGCCGATGACGTAGACGTGGTTGTCGTAGGCACGGGCCCGTGAGGTGAGGTCCCAGATGTCGGCCGAGCGCAGCAGCGCCGACGGTCGGCAGATGACCTCCGCACCCTGCACGGCCTGAATCCGCGACAGCTCCGGGTAGTCGCCGTCGAAGCAGATGATCATCCCGATCTTCCCGAGCTCGGTGTCGCAGACCGTGACCGTGTTGCCCGGGGTGACCCAGCCACCGCCGTCGACGGCCTCGGAGCAGAACGGGTGCGTCTTCCGGTAGACGCCGAGCACCTCGCCGGCGGGGGAGACGAGGACCGACGCGTTGTAGACGATCCCACGCTCCGGCCCCCGCTCGTACGTGCCGACGCACACATGGGCGCCCGTCTCCCGGGCCACCTGCTGGATCGGCTCGACGATGCCGCCCGGGATCTCCGTGATGAGATCCCAGAGCTCCTCCTTCGAGCACCCGGGCGTGAAGCCGGTCGTCGCCGACTCCGGCAGCACGACGAGCTCGGCCCCTGTCGCGTCGACGCACCGGCGGGTGAAGTCGACGCAGCGATCGAGGTTGTCCGTGATGGACTCCTTGGTCAGCGCACCCGGGACCGGGGCGACCTGGACAGCAGCAGCCGTGAAAGCACGCATCTCATCCTCTTCCGATGGCCCAGCCGATGAGGACGCCGATGAAGGCGATGCCGGCACCGGTGAACGTTCCCATGACGAAGTCCTTGATGCGGTTGGACTCGGCCCCAGCCGCGGCCTTCCCCGCGTAGACGGTCCCCACACCACCCGGCCGTATGCCGCTGGGCTCGCTCACCGCGGGCGCGCCGGCCGCCGCTGGGGCCGGCTCTCCCACGCCCACTCCCAGGGCGGCCGGGGCGGGTGCGTGGGCGCGCAGCTCGGGCGGGACGCCGGCGATCTCGGCATCGAGGGCGGCGAAGAACTGGCCGGCCATCTTCTTCGTGACCCCGGAGAGCATCCGCTGGCCGACGCCGCCGATCGGGCCGCCGACCGTTGCGTCGGCGACGTAGGTGACAAGCGTGCCACCGTCCTCGCTCGCGGCGACCTGCACGTCGACGTCCGCGGCCACGGTGCCGGGCGAGCCTGCCCCGGACGCCTTCATGGTGAACGACTCGGGGTGCTGCGGGTTGAGCAGGCGCACCTCGCCGTCGTACGAGCCCTTGATGGCGGCGACCCCGGCGGTGACGGTCATCGCGTAGTGGTTCGGCGCGAGCTCGACGAGCCGGTCGCAGCCGGGCAGCGAGCGGGCGAGGACCGCGGGGTCGTGGATGGCGTCCCAGACCTTCAGCGGGTCGGCGGCGAGGGAGGCGGTGCCGGAGATCTTCATGCGGACGGCTCCTGGGTCGTAGGGTCGGACGGCGTCGAGTGTGCAGTTCCCGCGGTTCCCGCCGGCTCGGTCTCGGTCGAGTGTGCAGTTCCCGCCGGCTCGGTCTCGGTCGAGTGTGCAGTTCGTGCTCGCCGGAGCGAGGGCAGGTCCCCGGCCTCGTGGCGGCGCCGCAGCTCCCACAGGTCGTTGGGGGAGATCGGCATCCGGGTGATCGGGAAGCCCTCGGCGTCCTCGATGGCCGACGCGATGACGGCCGACACGGGAATGCAGCCCGCCTCGCCGGCGCCCTTGATGCCCAAGGGGTTCAGCGGTGACGGCGTCTCGAGGTGGTCGGTCTCGATGTGGGGTACCTCGGTGGCATACGGCATGAGGAAGTCCATGAACGACGCGTTGAGCAGCTGGCCGGACTCCTCGTAGACCATCCGCTCGTAGAGGGCGCCGCCGACACCCTGGGCGACGCCGCCATGGACCTGGCCCTCGACGATCATCGGGTTGATCATCGGACCGCAGTCGTGGATGACGCAGTAGCGCAGGATCCTGATGTCGGCCGTGACGGGGTCGGTCTCGACGACGGCGGCGTGCATCCCGTTGGCGAAGGTCGCCTGGGTGGGGGAGTAGAAGTCCTTGCCCTCGAGGCCGGGCTCCTCGTCGTCGGCGACCGGCGGCTTGTCCGGGTCGAAGGTGCCGGCGAACTGCGTGGCCGCCTTGGCCGCCTCGTCGAAGGCATAGCGGAGCGGGTTCGACAGGACGGACACCGTCCCGAGCGACATCGACGTGTGCGGCGCGCCCTTGACGCTGATCGTGCCGTCGGCGATGTCGAGGTCGTCCACCGACACCTCGAGCGCGTCGGCCGCGATGCGCAGGGCCTTGGCCCGGACGTTTCGCGCGGCGAGCGCGATGGCGTTGCCCGACATGACGGCCGCCCGGGATGCGAAGGTCCCCACGGCGTAGGGCATCCGGCGAGTGTCGCCCGTCGTGACGTGGACGTCCTCGATCCGGACGCCGAGCTCCTGCGCGACGATCTGGGCGAAGGCCGTCTCGTGCCCCTGCCCCTGCGACGTCAGGCCGGTCGACACGTTGACCCGCCCCGAGGTCTCGATCTGGATGTGGCCGCCCTCGTACGGTCCGACCCCCGTGCCCTCGACGTAGCAGCCGATCCCCAACCCGACCTTGCGCCCCTCGGCTTCCGCCTGGGCCCGATACGCCGCGAAGTCGTCCCAGCCGACGAGCTTCTTGAGCTTGTCCAGGCTGGCGGGGAAGTCGCCCGAGTCGTACTTGAGCGGCCGGCCGTCCTGGAAGAGCAGCCCGTGGTCGTAGGGCATCTCCTCGGGGAGGATGAAGTTCCGCGACCGCACCTCGGCCCGGTCGAGCCCCAGGTAGTCGGCGATGGCGTCCATCGTCCGCTCCATCGCGAAGACGCCCTGCGGCCGACCCGCCCCGCGATACGGCGTGACGATGACGGTGTTGGTGTAGAGCGACCAGAACTCGACCCGGTAGGCGCCCGGCTTGTAGGGTCCGAGCAGCTGGGTCGAGGTGATGATCGGGACGATGATCCCGTAGGGCGTGTAGGCGCCGTTGTCGTGCCAGAACGTGACGTCGAGGCCGAGCAGCCGACCCTCGTCGTCGAAGCCGACCGTCACCCTGTGGAGCTGGCCCCGCTCGTGCGCCGACGACACGAAGTGCTCGCGCCGGTCCTCCGTCCACTTGACCGGCCGCCCGAGCTGGCGCGCCGACCAGGCCACGAGGACCTCCTCGGGCCACGGGTGCATGATCTTGACGCCGAAGCCGCCGCCCACGTCCGGCGCGATGCACTCGACCTTGGCGAGCGGCAGCCCGAGACGCGCCGCGACGGCGGCCCGGACCCCGGTCGACGTCTGCGTGGACGAGTACATCCGCAGCTCGCCGCGCTCGTCGTCCCACCGCGCGTAGACGCCCTTGCCCTCCATCGGCATGGAGGCGCTGCGCTCGATGTCGAGGTCGAGCGTCAGCGTGTGTGGCGCCGCCGCCAGGGCCGCCTCGACGTTGCCGACCTCCTGCAGCATGTGGGCCGAGACGTTGCCCGGGACCTCGTCGTGGACGAGGTGCTCCCCGTCCCGGGCGGCCTCGATACCGACGACGACGGGCAGCTGCTCGTAGGTGACCCGGATCCGCTGGCAGGCGTCCTCGGCGACGTAGCGGTTCGTCGCCACGACCATGACGACCGCTTCGCCGACGTGGTTGACCTCGTCCCTGGCGAGCGCGTGGGCCGTCCGACCGTGCGTCAGCGTCGGGTGCGGGATGAGGAGGGGGAGCGCCTCGGCCATCGGACCCGTGAGGTCCTCGTAGAGGTAGATCCCCGCGACGCCCTCGACATCGATGGCATCGGCGACGTCAATGTCGACGATCCGCGCATGGGCGTGCGGGCTGCGAACGAACGCCGCCTCGAGCGCGTCGTGGCCGAGGTCGTCGAGGTAGCGCCCCCCGCCCGTGACGAGCCGCGGGTCCTCGCGACGCTTGATGGGCGCCCCGAACATCTGCGTCGTCACGCTGAGTCCTCCTCAGCAACAGGCGAACTGGACGTATGCCGCTGAGCCGGCTCAGCGGCATACGTCTCGTTTGGCTTCTCCCGGAGTTCAGCGGCACGCAGGACGCTCTTGACGATGTTCTGGTAGCCGGTGCAGCGGCAGAGGTTGCCGGAGACCGCCTCGCGGGCCTCCTCGGCGGTCGGTGACGGGTTCTCGTCGAGGAACGCCGTGACAGTCGTGAGGAAGCCCGGCGTGCAGAAGCCGCACTGGAGCCCGTGGCACTCGGTGAAGGCCTGCTGGACGGGGTTCATGTCCTCGAGCGTGCCGAGCCCTTCGACGGTCGTGATCGCGTGGTCCTGGGCGGTGACGGCGAACATGAGGCAGGAGCGCATCGGGTCGCCGTCGACGAGGACGGTGCAGGCGCCGCAGGCGCCGTGCTCGCAGCCGACGTGCGTGCCGGTCAGCCTGAGGTCGTGGCGCAGGAAGTCGGACAGCAGGCGCCGGGCGGGCACCGACGCGGTGCGGGCGACCCCGTTGACGACGATCGTCACGTCGTGGAGCGCCTCCTGCAGCTCTTCCGTCGTGGCCTGCTCAGTCGTCTCAGTCGTCTCAGTCATCGCGCTCGCCCTCTCCTTCCGTCGAGTGTGCAGTTCGTGCCGGGTCCCCCTGCGTCGAGTGTGCATTTTGCGCCGCCTGGGTCAGGGCCCGTCGGGTCAGCTCGCCAGCGAGCATCCGGCGGTACTCGGCGCTCGCGTGGATGTCCGACTCGGGCTCGACGTGTGTCCGGACCGCTTCCGCGACGGCATCGAGTCCGTCATCCCACTCGTCCGAGCCCGGCTCGACTCCTCGGAGGTGCGGGTCGAGATCGAGGACCGACGGGATGTCCGTGACCGACACGAAGGAGGCGCGGGCGCCGGAGACCGTGCCGTCGGTCAGGGTCACGGCGACGCCGACCCCGGCGAGCGCGTAGTCACCGGACCGCCGCGCCGACTCGAGGAACGCGGTGCCCGTGCCCTCGACGAAGCGTCCGAACCGCAC
The DNA here is from genome assembly GCA_963754395.1 of uncultured Actinomycetota bacterium. Taxonomy (GTDB): domain Bacteria; phylum Actinomycetota; class Actinomycetes; order Actinomycetales; family Dermatophilaceae; genus Intrasporangium. The sequence continues at coordinate 149,878 of CAVWGJ010000021.1, forward strand.
TGCGACAGCGAGCTCCTGGGGCCCACAGGACGACTCGAGCGCGCCGAGGAAGAAGTCCTGCCACGATGCCTCCCGCCGTCCCGCCGGTCCGACCATCTCGACGACCCCGTCGGTCAGCGCGAGGATCGCCGGCATCTCGCCGGCCGTGTCGGCGTGCACGATCGAGCCGACCGTCGTGCCGCGGTTGCGGATGGCCGGGTGCGCCACGTTGAGCAGGGCCTGGCGCAGGATCGGCTGGACGGCGTAGGCCTCCTCCGACCGCTCGAGCGCCCGGTGGCGGACCAGCGCACCGATCCGCACCCAGCCGTCCTCGACGGTGATGTCCGAGAGCCCCTCGACCCGGTTGATGTCGACGAGGTGGCCGGGCGAGGCGAGGCGCATGTTGAGGATCGGGATCAGGCTCTGGCCACCGGCGAGGATCTTGCCGTCGTGGCCGACCTCACCGAGGACGGCGACGGCCTCCTCCACGGAGCGAGGCGCGTGGTGCACGAAGGGGGCGGGCTTCACCGAACTGATCCTGCCTTCCGGAGGCGTGTGGGACTAGAGGGTCTTGTGCATCGCTGGACGTGGCCCTTTGGCACAACTTGCCAGCGCGTTGCCGGACCCTCCCAGCCTGCCAAACTCGAGTGGCACCGACATGCACACGGGCCCTCGATTGCTCGAGGGCCCGTGCGAAATGGGTGTGGACGCGGGTCCTCAGCGCTGCGGTTCCCGGTGGTCGTCGTTCTGGTAGAGGTCGTCGATGCCGTCGGCGTCACCGTAAGCACCCTCTCCCTCGCCGAGGGAGATCATCGTGCCGTGCGCTGTCTCGGCTCGAGATCGCAGCTCGGGCGGCGCGATCGCCTTGGCGAGGTGCCAGCCGCCGATGGCGACGATCGTGCCCAGCGCGATACCGCCGAGCGTGAAGTCGTCGGTGATCTTCAGCTCGACGTTGCCGATGCCGATGATGATGCCCGCGGCGATCGGCACGAGGTTGATCGGGTTGCCGAAGTCGACGCCGTTCTCCTTCCAGATCTTGGCGCCGAGCAGGCCGATCATGCCGTAGAGGACCACGGTGATGCCGCCGAGGACGCCACCGGGGACCGCCGCGACGAGGGCGCCGAACTTGGGCGAGAGGCCGAAGAGGATCGCGACGATCGCGGCGACGTAGTAGGCGGCCGTGGAGTAGACCCTCGTCGCCGCCATGACGCCGATGTTCTCGGCGTAGGTCGTCGTCGGCGAGCCACCGACGGAGGAGGCGAGCACCGTGCCGACACCGTCGGCGGCGATGGCGCGGCCCATGTACGGGTCGAGGTCGTGGCCGGTCATCTCGGCGACGGCCTTGACGTGGCCGGTGTTCTCGGCGATGAGCGCGATGACGGCGGGCAGGACGAGCAGGATCGCGGCAATGGAGAAGCTCGGCGTGTGCCAGCCCACGACCTCCTTGCCGTCCGCGGCAACCATGGTCTCGGGCGGGAAGCCGAACCAGGACGCCGCTCCGACCGCGTCGAAGTTGGTGCGGAAGTGCTCCGTCGCCTCGGTGGCGCCGGGCAGCGGCGAGGTGATCATGCCGACGGTCTTGTCGAGGACCCACGACAGCACGAAGCCGAAGATGAGGGCGAGGAAGACGGCGATGCGCGAGGCGAAGCCCCGGAACGCAACCGCGCACACGATCGTGAAGACCATGACGAGGATCGCCACCCACTGGTCCTGCGGCCAGTAGATGCCGGCGACGACCGGCGCCAGGTTGAAGCCGATGAGCATGACGACCGCGCCGGTGACCACGGGCGGCAGCACGCGGTGCAGCACCGACGAACCCATGAAGTGGATGAGCACGCCAATGGCGGCGAGGACGATGCCGGCCACGAGGATGGCGCCGGTCACCTCGGACGAGTCTCCGCCCTGCGCACGGATGGCGGCCACACCGCCGACGAAGCTCGCCGACGTGCCGAGGTAGCTCGGTACCTTCCCGTTGACGATGAGCAGGAAGATGATCGTCGCGATACCGCTCATCATGATCGCGAGCTGCGGGTTGAGGCCCATGACGATCGGGAAGACGAAGGTCGCACCGAACATCGCGACCACGTGCTGGGCGCCGAGCCCGACCGTCTTGCCCCAGGAGAGACGTTCGTCAGGGGCGACGACGTCGTCGGGGCCCATCGTCTTGCCGTCCCCGTGCAGTTTCCAGCCCAAAGCCATCGAAGACTCCTCAGCGAATTGCGGCCGGTCACCTCCTGTGACTCGGCTCACTCCCACAACGGGATTGGGCGCAAACTACTCTGATTCCCGGGGGTGGAGTTCGGCATTTGGTGATAACGAGTTGGTCCCGTTACCTGTCAAACCTGACGTACCCTCGGCCGGCCTCCTCGGAAGGTCTCGTATGCCGCTGAGCCGGCCCAGCGGCATACGTCTCGTTGGTCTTGTGCTGGCTCCTGGTCGAGTGTGCAGTCCGCGCCGCCCCCGTCGGGCCGGCTCCAGGTCGAGTGTGCACTTCGTGACATGGGTCTCCGCGCGAACTGCACACTCGACGGGTCAGAGGCCGCGCATCTGGTGCACCTTGAGCGCAAGAGCCAGCGTGAGGCGAAGCTCCGGGTCGGACGTGAAGGGACCGAGCATCTTCTCCAGCTTGCCGATCCGGTAGCGCAGCGTGTTGTAGTGGAAGAAGAGGAGACGCGCCGTTTCGGCGACGTTCATGTTGGTGTCGATGAGGATGCTGAGCGTCCGGCGCAGGTCGGCGTACTCAGGCTGGTCGTCCGTGGCCAGCTCGCCCAGCGACTCCCGGACGAAGCGGCGCAGGTCCGCCCCGTCGGGGATCAGGGCCAGCAACCGGTAGATCCCGAGGCCGTCGACGTGGGCGAGGGCACCGTCGCCCTGCATCTGCCGACCGACGGAGACGGCTGACAGCGCCTCGTCGTAGGCCTGCGGGAGCTGCTCCGGTGAGGTGATCGTCCGCGAGACGCCGGCGGAGAAGCTGCGCCGTCCACCGCCGCCGTCACCGCGGACGACCCGGACGAGGTCGCCGACGGTGCGCATGACCCGCTCCGTGTCGGCGGTCCCGGGCACGGCGACGAGCGCCACGACCTCCCGGCTGAAGCCGACGACCGGCGAGCTCGGGTCGCGGACTCCCACGGCATGCGTCCAGGCTCGGGCGAACCGCTGCTGGAGGAACCGAATCTCGTCCCGGTCGCGCTCGGTGCGATCGTCGTCCTCGTCGGTCTCGGCCACGACGACAACCATGGGCCGGTCGATGTCCCAGCCGAGGGACGCCGCGTGGGAGACAGCGTCGATCGGTGTGCCGGCCCGGCCCGAGAGGGCGTCGCGCAGGAACTCGGCGCGGTACTTGCTCTCGACCGCCGCGACCGCCTGGTCCTTGGTGATGGCGAGCGCCGCGACGGTGGCCGCGCGCTCGAGGAGGCGGACGTCGTCCTCGGTGAGCTTCCGGTGACTCGAGAAGGCGACGATGACACCGTGGTCGAGCTGCCCGGCGATGATCCGCACCGCCGCTCGGTCGGCATCCGCGCCGTCGTCACGCGGACCCATCGGCTCGGACTCGACGAGGAACCGCCCGGACCGGTCGAAGCAGGGCAGCGCCTCGGCGCGGGCGAGCTCGTCCGCCGCGCCGGCGCGGGCCACGACCCGACCATCGGTCGTCGTCACCATCGCCGCCGCACGTGACGTCGGGTCGAGGAAGGAAACGACGCGCTCGCACAGCTCGTCGAGGGTGCCGCCGGTGAGCACGATCTGGACCAGGGCCCGGTCGGCATCCTCGAGGCGGCGCAGCGCAGCCGTCTGTTGGTCGAGCTGATCCTTGACCACGGCCAGCTCCGCAGCTGACTCCACTGGCGAGTCTGTCAAGTCACTGTCGATCAAGCCGGCATCGTTGGCAACATTCACCATGAGCGCACCCTAACCTGCCTAGGTAGCGTCGGTCATCGGTCCGGCTGGAATGGGAGGAGGGCGCGCGTGTTGACCGCTGCCGCACGACCGCAGTGGCCCGCGGCCGTGTCACCCCTCGTCGTCGAGGCCGTCACCGGACCCGTGCGTGAGGCACGGGTGCTCGGCGCCTTCCCGACCTGTGTCTACCTCGCCCTCGGCAAGCATGACGCCGTCCTGGCCTTGCTCGCGCGGGACGCCCTGCAGCAACCGATCGGACTGCGCCTGGCTGTGTCCTCCGGGGAGATCCGCTGGGGGGTCGAGCCGGGAGACACGGTCGCGGTCGGAGATGGTCGGGTGCAACTGCCCGGGGCTGACGTCGTCGCGGCCCGAGTGCGGCCCCCGGCCCGCGTCACCTCGGCCCCGAACCCCGATCGAGTGAACAGCATGTTCGCCCACACCCTCCCCAATCGAGTGAACAGCTTTTGCGCCTCCTGGCTCGACCTCGGCGACGGAGCGCTCGCTGATCTGGCGCGAGACCTGGCCGCGGCAGCGCTGGCCGGAGGTCCCGTGGCCGCATTGCTCCGCGGCCTGGTCGGGGCAGGCCAAGGCCTCACGCCGAGCGGCGACGACGCTGTGTCCGGCGTGCTGCTCGTCCTGCGCTCGGCCGGGCAGCTCGACGCCGTCGGGCGGATCGCCTCAGACCTGCGTCCCCTGCTGACCCGGACCACCTCGATCTCAGCCGCGCTCCTGCGCGCCGCGGCCGAGGGCTACGCCGTCCCGGAGGTGGTCACGCTCGTCGAGGCGGTCCATGGGTCAGCCAACCGGAAGTTCGGGCCAGTACCCCCCGATTCGGCGCCATTTGACGGCTGGTTCCGGTTGGTTGACCCACGGCTCGTCGAGCGCGTCCTCGCCATCGGCCACTCCTCGGGCCGCGACCTCGTCTCCGGGGTCGCGGGCGCCCACCGCGCCCTCTCCGAGTGCCCAACCCCCCACGCAACGACTCAGGAAGGTGTCCTCCATGGCTGACCAGGTCGAGATCCGCACCGGTGCCTACTACGACTCCGTGAGCCTCATGCAGGTGTCGCGCTCCGTCGCAGCCGCCCCCGGCGTTGAAGCGGCCCAGGTCGCGATGGCCACCGAGCTCAACCTCGATGTCATCCGGGGCATGGGCTTCGACCTGCCGGAGGCCGGGCCCAACGACCTGGTGATCGCGATCCGCGGGGACGAGTCCGGCATCGCCGCGGGCAAGGCAGCGCTCGACGACGCGCTCGCCGGGCTGCGTTCGGCGGCCGCCCAGTCGGGCGGCTTCGGCGAGGCGCCACCGCCGCGTACCCTCGGCGGCGCCGTCCGCCGGGCCGACGCCAACCTCGCCCTCGTCGCGGTGCCGGGCCAGCACGCGACGACCGAGGCGCTCGACGCGATCAACGCCGGCGTGAGCGTCATGATCTTCTCCGACAACGTGCCCGTCGAGGACGAGGTGCGGCTCAAGGACCTCGCCGCCGACCGGGGGGTGCTCGTCATGGGGCCTGACTGCGGGACGGCGGTCGTCGGCGGGGTCGGCCTCGGCTTCGCCAACGTCGTCCGCCCCGGGTCCGTCGGCGTCGTCGCGGCCTCCGGCACCGGCGCGCAGCAGGTCATGTGCCTCCTCGACGCCGCCGGCATGGGCGTCAGCCACGTCCTCGGCGTCGGCGGCCGCGACCTGTCCGCCGCGGTCGCGGGCCGCTCCACCAAGCAGGCCCTCGCCGCGCTCGCCGCCGACCCCGCCACCGAGAGCATCATCGTCGTCTCCAAGCCTCCTGCCGCTGGGGTGCTGTCCGACATCGAGTCGTATGCCGCTGGGCTCGGCAAGCCGGTCCACTGGGCCACGCTCGGGGCCGGGAAGCCAGACCTCACCGCGTCAGTCGTCTCGGCTCTTGGTGACGCGGGCAGCGAGGTCGAGTGGCCGCACTGGGAGGCCGAGCAACCGGCGGCGACGGGGTCGTCGCTGAGGGGGCTCTTCTGCGGGGGCACGCTCGCCGACGAGGCGATGCTCGTGGCGGGGGAGACCCTCGGTGACATCCGGTCCAACACCCCGCTCCGGCCGGACCTGGCCCTCGGTCCCGACCTGCGCGACCCCGGGCACGTCGTCATCGACTTCGGCGATGACTCGATGACCCAGGGCCGCGCGCACCCGATGATCGACCCGTCGCTTCGACTCGAGCGCATCGCCGCCGAGGCCGCCGACGCCACGTGTGGCGTCCTGCTCCTCGACCTCGTGCTCGGCCACGGCGCGCATCCCGACCCGGCGCCCGAGCTCGCCGACGCGATCCGCGCGGCCCGGGCCGCGGCGGAGGCGGACGGGCGCACGCTCCCCGTCATCGTGTCCATCAGCGGCACCGAGGGCGACCCGCAGGGGCTCAGCCGGAGTGCAACCGCCCTCCGCGACGCTGGCGCCTCGGTCTTCCTGTCCAACGCGGCCGCGACCAGGCACGCCGTCTCCATCCTCGGCCACGCACCCGCCGCGCCGGTGTCGGGAGCGAGCTCAGCGGCATACGGCATCCTGGAGAACGTGCGAGAGGGAGGCCGCTCCGGGGAGCTGAACGGCCTGCTCACGGCGGACCTCACGATCGCGACCGCTGGCGTGGCCCTGTTCGCGGAGTCGATTCGAGCCCAAGCGGTTCCGGTCACCGAGACGGCGTGGCAGCCGCCGCTGCAGGGGACGGAGCGCGACCTTGCGGCCGTCCTCGCCGACCCGCGCCGCGAGGAGGCCAACCGGCTGGCGTTCGAGCGCATGGTGGCAGCCGGTGCCGACTTCGTCGACGTCCGACCCGCCGGCGAGGCGCTCGGTCTCGAGAAGGGCACGTTCCTGCACGCCGGCCCACCCATCGAGTTCGCCCGTGCCTCAGGCCCGCTCAAGGGTGCGCTGATCGGGGCGATGCTCTTCGAGGGGCTCGCGGACACGGCCGAGGAGGCGGAGGCCAGGCTCGAGAAGGGCGACGGCATCACGCTCGAGCCGTGCCACCACCGGGACGCCGTCGGTCCGATGGCGGGCGTCATCAGTCCATCGATGTGGCTCTACGAGCTGCGGGACGACGTGCACGGCAATACCTCGTGGTGCTCCCTCAACGAGGGGCTCGGCAAGGTGCTGCGGTACGGCGCCTACGGACCCGAGGTGATCGACCGTCTGCAGTGGATGAACTCGGTGCTGGGGCCCTTGCTGCAGCAGGCGATTCGGGCTCGCGTCGACGCGGCCGGCCCGATCGACGTCAAGGCGATCATCGCCCAGATGCTCCAGATGGGCGACGAGGGCCACAACCGCAACCGGGCCGGGTCGCTCATGCTCCTTCGTGAGCTGCTGCCGACGCTGATCACGGCTGACGCGCCCTCGACCGACGTCGCCGAGGCGGTGCGGTTCTCGGGTGCGAACGAGCACTTCTTCCTCAACCTCGGCATGCCCGCGTGCAAGCTGGCCGCGCTGGCCGCAAACGGGATTCCGGGCTCGACGGTCGTGACGACGATGGCGCGCAACGGCACCGACTTCGGGGTGCGGGTGTCGGGGACGGGCGACGAGTGGTTCGTCGGCCCGGCGCAGACGCCCGAGGGGCTGTTCCTCGGGTCGTACGGTCCGGAGGACGCCAACCCGGACATCGGCGACTCGGCCATCACCGAGACCGCCGGGATCGGCGGGTTCGCGATGGCGGCTGCGCCGGCGATCGTCCGGTTCGTCGGCGGAGACGTGCCGTTCGCGCTGCGGGCCACCCAGACGATGTATGAGATCACCGTCGGGGAGCACCCGGCCTATCAGGTGCCGATCCTCGAGTTCCGCGGGACGCCGACGGGCATCGACGTGGCTGCGGTGGCGCGGACCGGAGTGCTCCCGCAGATCAACACCGGCATGGCCGGGCGGGTTGCGGGAGTCGGTCAGGTCGGGGCGGGGCTGGTGAACCCGCCGGAGGAGTGCTTCACCCAGGCCCTGGCTGCTCTGGCTCGCGCGGCCAGGATTGGGTGATTCCCCGCCGTACGACTACTGTTGGTGATGGTCAACGTTTGCTGTTTGTGTGTTGCACGCTCGCAGAAGACATTGCGAGCGCAACCTTTCTTCAGGTTCTGAAGTCTGGTCGCGTCCTTGCCGACCCGGACCGCCAACTGTGGGGTCCGTTCCAACCTGAAACAAAGGGAGCACAACATGGCACAGGGAACCGTCAAGTGGTTCAACTCGGAGAAGGGCTTCGGCTTCATCGCCCCGACCGAGGGTCCGGACGTCTTCGTCCACTACTCGGAGATCCAGACGAATGGCTACCGCAGCCTCGAGGAGAACCAGACCGTCGAGTTCGACGTCGAGCAGGGCCCCAAGGGCCCCCAGGCGATGCGCGTTCGTCTGGTCTGATCACTCGCTGATCTGAGCCGCGGGTCCTCGCGATCCCGGCACCCACATCACGAAGGACCGGCACCCGAGGTGCCGGTCCTTCGTGCTGCTCACCTTCCTGGCTCCAACGATCGACCGCCTGGGCACGGTCTGATGCGAGTGGCCTTCGACGAGATCCCTGTCCCGATCTGACGCCCGGCCTCGCTGGATGAGGCATCGACGGTCGACGTGGAACCTTGCCGTGCTCGGACGCGGGCAATCTTCCACGGCGAAGGCGGGTGTGCCTCAGGCGAGGAAGCGGGTCAGCAGCGCGTTGAAGTCGTCCGCGTACTCGATCTGCGTCCAGTGGCCGCACTGGCCGAACACGTGCAGCTGGGCCCGCTCGATGAGGTGGAAGAGGTTCAGCGACGTGGTCATCGGGATGACCTTGTCCTCGCGCCCGTGGAACAGCAGCGTCGGGGCCGTGATGGACCGGATCTCGTCCACCGACAGCACCATCGAGTCGACCCAGCGCTGCCGCGGCGCCGGGAACATGGCCGCGAACCGCTCGTCCGCACCGTTGGCCACCGAAGCCTCGTACCGGTCCCTGGCGAGGCCGTCGGTCATGCGGGAGGTGTCGTAGGCGAACAGGTCGAGCAGTTCCCGCATGTTCTCGACGGAGGCCTCGTAGCCCCACACCGCGTCGAGACCCTCGGTGATCGGGAAGGGCACGCCGACCGAGCCCATGAGGACGAGCCGGTCGACGCGGTCGGAATGGCGGGTCGCGAGGCGCAGGGCCATCGCCCCGCCGAAGGAGTTGCCGACGACGCTGGCGCGCTCGACACCGAGCACGTCGAGCAGCTCGACGGCGTGCGCCAGCCAGGAGTCGACGGAGTACTCGTGCCCCTCGGGCGGCACCGTCTGGCCGAAGCCGAGCTGGTCCGGCGCAATGACGCGGTGCCCCGCCTCGACGAGGGCTGGGATGGTCAGGCGCCAGTTGGCCGCGGCGCTGACCCCGGGACCGGAGCCGTGCAGCAGCAGCACGGCCGGCCCGGAGCCGACGTCGTGGACGAACGTCCGCACTCCGCCGACCTCGACGAAGGTCCCCTCGAGGACCGCCTGTGTCATGCCTCCACCTCGCGGTCGATCTGCATGACGACGGCCTTTGGCTCCGTGAAGAACTCGCGGCTGAAGTTGCCACCCTCGCGGCCGACGCCGGAGTCGCCGACGCCGCCAAAGGGCGTGCGCAGGTCGCGGATGAAGAAGCAGTTCACCCACACCGTGCCGGCCTTGAGGTTCGAGGAGACCCGGTGGGACCGCGACAGGTTCTCGGTGAAGAGCATCGCGTTGAGGCCGTAGGGCGTGTCGTTGGCCAGGTGCACGGCCTCGGCCTCGGTCTCGAACTTGTTGACGACGACGACCGGGCCGAAGATCTCCTGGCGGTACTGCGTGGCCGTCAGCGGCAGGTCGGTGATGATCGTCGGGCGTGCGAGCCACGAGCCGTCCTCAGCGATGCCGCCGGTGAGGATCTTGCCGCCCTGCTCCTCGACCGTGTCGACGTAGGACTTGACCTTGCGGAAGTGCTCCTCCGAAGCCAAGCACGAGAACTGGGTGTCCGCCGCGAACGGCTCTCCGATGACGAGGTTCTCCGCGGCCTCCTTGAAGCGGGCGAGGAACTCCTCGTAGATGCCCGCCTGGAGGAAGAGCCGCGACCCCGCGAGGCAGACCTGGCCGGCGTTGCGGAAGATCGCCTCGACCGCCCAGTAGACGGCGTTGTCGAGGTCGGCGTCGTCGAAGACGATGTTCGCGCCCTTGCCGCCGAGCTCGAGGCTGACCGGCGCGAGGTGCGACGCCGCGGCGGTCATGATGATCTTGCCGGTGCCGGACTCACCCGTGAACGTCACGCGGTCGACGCGCGGGTCCTCCGTCAGCGAGTTGCCGGCCGGGACACCGTAGCCGTTGAGGACATTGAGGACCCCGGGCGGGAACCCGGCCTCGGCGGCGAGTCGGCCGAGCAACACGACCGATGTCGGCGTGTCCTCAGCCGGCTTGATGATGCAGGTGTTGCCCCACGCGATGGCAGGGGCGATCTTCCACGACGCCATCATGAGCGGGAAGTTCCACGGGGAGATCGCCGCGACGACGCCGGCCGGACCGTACTCGGTGTACGTGTGGTGACCGCTGTCCATCGGCATGACCTCGCCCACGTGGTCGCGCTGGTGGTCCGCGAAGAACCGGAAGTTCCACACGGAGCGGGCCACGTCGTGCTTGGCCTGGACGAACGGCTTGCCCATGTCCGTCGAGTCGAGGCGCGCGAGCTCGTCGGCGTGCTCCTCCATGCGGTCGGCGAGCCGGTGGATCAGCCTGGCTCGCTCGTTGCGGCCCATCCGCGGCCATGGCCCTTCGTCGAACGCCTTGCGAGCGGACGCGATGGCGCGGTCGGCGTCGGCTGCGGAAGCCTCGGCCACCTCGGCCCACTTCTCGCGGGTCCAGGGGTTGATCGTGTCGAAGCGTTTCCCGTCGAGGGACTCGACCTCTTCGTTGTCGATGATGTGCCCGAAGAAGGGGTAGTCGGTCATGGCGTTCACCTTTGGGATCGCGTGGGGTTTCAAGAAGATTGGGCCGTATGCCGCTGGGCTCGGCGCTCGTCGATGGTGACGTCTCCGGCGGCGAAGTGCGTTGGGGGTACCTCCCGGAGCACGACCCGGACGCTCTCGATGGGTGCGTCGACGCTCTCGACGGCGGCGCGGGTCACGTTGGAGATGAGGCTGCGCAGCTGCTCGGGGCTGCGGCCCTCGACCAGGGTGATCTCGATGAAGGGCATGGTCATTCGCCCCCGTTGAGGAACACCGAGCCGAGGTTGGTGAAGTGCAGCGCCACCGACGCGCCCGGCGGGGAGAACACCGCGTCGGTCATGCCACCAGTGAGCACGATCCAGCCGGGCTCGATGGCGTGGCCGCGGCGGGCGAGGTCGTTGGCAGCGAGGGCGAGGGCCTCCCCGGGGTGGCCCTGGACGGCGGCACCGGTGGCCGAGTCGACGATCTCGCCGTCGACCTCGACGAGGACGGCTTCCAGGCCGAGGTCGAGGTCTGCGGGCGGAAGGCCGATCGGGCCGGTGACGAACGCGCCGGAGGACGCGTTGTCGGCGGAGACGTCGCCTGCGGTGAAGCGGAAGTTGCGGTAGCGAGAGTCGATGACCTCGGCGCCGCCCCAGACCGACTCGACCGCGGACATGGCCCGGGCGCACGTGACTCCGGGGCCCTCGAGGCGGTCGCCCATGACGAACACCAGCTCGGGCTCGATGCGGGGGTGGATCAGTCTCGACTGGGGGACCGGGTCACCGACCGGGAGGATCATCGCGTCGGTGAGCCAGGCGACGAAGGGGAAGTGGACGCCCATCCGCTGCTGCTTGGCGCGGCTGGTCAGGCCGAGCTTGACGCCGACGAGCTTCTCGCCCCGGTCGAGGCGCTTCTGGAGGTTGAGGTCCTGGATCGCGTAGCCGGTGTCGAGGTCGAGCTCGGGCCACTCGTCGGTGAAGGGTTCGCGCTCGCGGCGCTCGTCCTCGCAGGCGAGCAGCTCGGCGGCGACCGACTCGATGTCCCAGCCACCTGCGGGCATCGCGCCCGTGCCGGTGGCTGCAGTGGTGTCGGTCATCAGCGCACCCCGAGCCCGGCGAGGTCGCCCATGTCCAGCTCCCGCTCGCGCTCCTCGGCCAGCTGGAGGGCGATGTCGATGATCATGTCCTCCTGGCCGCCGACGTAGCCGTAGTCCCCGACGCGCTGGAGGATCGCGTGCGCGGGCACGTCGTAGCGGTCCGCGGCACGCTCGGCGTGCAGCAGGAAGGAGGAGTAGACGCCGGCGTAGCCCTGGGTGATTGACGCCCGGTCCATCCACGGCAGGCGCGGGATGAAGGGGCGCACGACGTCCTCGGCTGCGGAGAGGACCTCGCCGAGGTCGACGCCGGTGCGGATTCCCATCCGCTCGAAGGTCGCGGCGAGCACCTCGGTCGGGCTGTTGCCGGCGCCGGCGCCGAGGGCGCACAGGGCGCCGTCGATCTGCTTGGCGCCGGACTGGTAGGCGAGGACCGAGTTGGCGATGCCCATGGAGAGGTTCTGGTGGCCATGAAAGCCGACCTGCGCTGCGTTGGGTCCGGCACCGATCTCGTCGATGACGGCCTGGATCCGCTGCTGGGCGGTGTCGAGGATGAGGGCGCCGGCGGAGTCGACGACGTAGACGCACTGCGCGCCGGCGTCGACCATGATCCGGGCCTGCTTGGCGAGCTCCTCGGGAGCGGCCCTGTGCGACAGCATGAGGAACCCGACGGTCTCCATGCCCAGCTTCCGGGCCTCCCCGAAGTGCTGGATCGACACGTCGGCCTCGGTGCAGTGCGTCGCGATCCGGGCCACCGAGGCGCCCACCGCGTGAGCCTTCTTGAGGTGGTGCAGCGTCCCCAGGCCGGGGAGCATGAGGATGGCGATCTTGGCCTGGGTGGCCTCGTCGACGGCCGCCTTGATGAGGTCGAACTCGTCGACCTTGGAGAAGCCGTAGTTGAAGCTCGAGCCGCCGAGGCCGTCGCCGTGCGAGACCTCGATGACCTGGACACCGGCCTTGTCGAGCGCGTGGACGACGCCGCGGACCTGCTCCTCGGTGAACTGGTGGGACATCGCGTGGGAGCCGTCGCGCAGCGTCGAGTCCGTGATGCGCAGGTCGCGCTCGCCGCCACCGGCAGGGGTGTTGGCGAGGACCTCGCTCTCGGTCACCTGGTCGGTGACGACGGGCGTGTCCTCAGGACGGATGGTCATGTCGCCCATGGCTCAGACTCCTGCCTTCTCTGCAGCGGTGGGGGTGGTCGCGTCGGACAGCTCGCCGAGGTCGGCCGAGGACTTCCAGGTCGAGGCGACGCCGAGGCGGTGGGCGACCATGATGTCGCCGACGCGGGCGGCGGCCGCCGTGATGATGTCGAGGTTGCCGGCGTAGTCGGGCAGGTAGTCGCCCCGGCCCTTGACCTCGATGGGCACGAAGACGCGGGCCTGGTTGTGCCACGTTTCGCGGGCATGGTCGAACTGGACGTCGGCGCGCAGGTGGTAGCCGGGGACGTAGTCCTGGACGGTCGCCACCATCCGGTGGATGGACTCGAGGACGGCGTCCTGGAGCGCTCCGGGCTCGGCCGCCTCGTCAGGGATCGCGCAGAACACGGTGTTGCGCATCATCAGCGGCGGCTCGACCGGGTTGAGGATGATGATCGCCTTGCCGCGCTGGGCCCCGCCGACGACCGCGAGAGCGGCCGAGGTGGTCTCGGTGAACTCGTCGATGTTGGCCCGGGTGCCGGGGCCGGCCGACTTGGAGGAGATCGACGCGACGATCTCCGCGTAGGGGACCGGCACGACGCTGGAGATCGCGGCGACGATGGGCGTCGTCGCCTGGCCGCCGCACGTGATCATGTTGACGTTCATCGCGTCGAGGTTGAACTCGAGGTTGACCGGCGGGCACAGGTACGGGCCAACCGCCGCGGGCGTCAGGTCGACGGCGAGGATGCCGGCCTCGGCGTAGCGCGGCGCGTTGGCCTCGTGCGCCTTCGCGGAGGTGCACTCGAAGACGATGTCGGGCAGCTCGTCCTGCGCGAGCAGCCAGTCGACCCCCTCGTGCGAGGCCTCGAGCCCGAGCGACTTGGCGCGACGCAGGCCGTCGGAGGCGGGGTCGACGCCGATCATCCAACGTGGCTCGATGATGTCGCTGCGCCGCATCAGCTTGAACATCAGGTCGGTGCCGATGTTGCCGGGGCCGACGATGGCAGCGGTGCCCTTGGTCCGTGAACTCTGGTCAGCCATCTGGCTACTCCTTTGCGTTCGAGCTGGGGGACGAGGTGGTCGAGAAGCGTGCAGTCACCGAGCCGAGACCGGCGAACGTGGCGGTGAAGGTGTCGCCCGGGGCGACGGGGACCATGGCGCAGACCGAGCCCGGCAGCACCACGTGGCCCGCCTCGAGGGTGATCCCGCGCGCGCCGACCGTGTTGGCCAGCCATACCAGCGAGTTCAGCGGCGAGCCGAGCACGGCACCACCCGCCCCGGTGCCGACGACCTGGCCGTTGCGGTGGAACGTCGCACCAGCCAGGCGCAGGTCAACGGCCGAGACGTCCGTCGGGGTGGACCCCAGCACGACGGCCCCCGACGAGGCGTTGTCCGCGATCGTGTCGAACAGGCCGATCTTCCATTCCCTGATCCGCGAGTCGACCAGCTCCAGCGCCGGCAGCACGAAGTCGACCGCCGCCAGCGCCTCGTGCACCGTCACCCCGGGGCCTCGCAGCGGCCGCTTCAGGACGAAGGCGACCTCCGGCTCGACCCGCGGCTGCAGGAAGCGGTCCACCGGGATCGGCATGTGCTCGAGGTAGAAGAAGTCGTCGAGCAGGTGCCCGTAGTCCGGTTCGGACACACCGAGCAGCTTCTGCATCGCCGCCGAGGTCAGACCCACCTTGTGCCCCTTGATGGTCCGCCCACCAGCGAGCAGCTCGTCGATCTGCTTCAGCTGAATCGCATACGCGTCCTCGAGCGTCAGGTCGTCATATGTCGAGGTCAACGGCTCGATCGGCTCACGGGTCTCGTACGCCTTGAGCAGCGCCCTCGCTGCCTCTGACCGGGTGAGATCGTCCACCTGGGGTCCCTTCGAGATTCGTGGTGCCGGCTGCAGCCCGAACGGGGTGCGCGGACCGCACCCGAGGCTCTGACCTTCACGGTAGGTCGGGTTTGCGGACCCGTCGTGCTCCGTTCCGCTCCCGGGAACGAGCACCCTCGCCACGTCCCGCTTTCACGTCGAGTGCACAGTTCGTGCCGGACCCCGTCCGGCGGCATACGGCATGAACTGCACACTCGATGTCAGGTACACGTCGAGGGTGCAGAACGTGTCGTGCCGCCTCAGTGCCCGCTCAGTGCCGCCTCAGTGCCCGCTCAGTGCCCGACATTCTTGGCGATCCGGTTGGACGCGGCAGTGAGCAGTGGCACGAGCTGTCCCACGGCCGGCTTGACCTGCTCGGTCGGCCCAAAGACCGAGAGTGAAGCGATGGCAGTGCCGTTGTTCATCACCGGCACCGCGACGGATGACGCACCGTCGAAGGACTCGCCGTGCGATTCGGCGAACCGTCGGGTCCGGACCAGCTCGACGACCGCTTCCCATTCCTCGGGCGTGCGCACCGTGCTCCTGAGGCGGGGTGGGAACCCTGCGGCGAGGCGGGCGCGGTAGACCGTCTGGTTGAACGCCGCGAGCACCTTCCCGGAGCTCGTGCAGTGGGACGGCAGGCGGCGGCCGAAGTGGCCGAGGATGCGCACCCCGTCGACGTTCTCGATCCGCTCGACGAAGACGACGTCGGCCCCTTCGGGCACCGAGAAGTTGACCGTGAGCCTGGTCGCCTGGGCGACCTGACGCACCGTGGAGAGCGCGGCGTGCCGCAGCTCGTTGCGGGCGAGCGCGAGCTGCCCGAGCTCGTAGAGGTGGATGCCGAGGCGGTAGTGGCCGGTCGTCTGGTCCTGCTCGACGAAACCGCGGGAGACCAGCGTCTGGAGCAGCCGGTGTGCGGTCGACTTGGCGACCCCGAGCCGCCGGGCGATGTCCGAGACTCCGAGCTCACCATCCACGGCGAAGCACTCGAGCACGTCGAGGGCGGACCCGACTGACTTGAGGCCGGAACCCAGGGTCGCTTCCTGGACGGCAACGGGCTTCCGGGGGGTCGTGGCACACCACGCGTGTTCAACGATCGTCATCGACCGGCCTCTCCTCGACGGGATGCCATGACAGTGGCCGAGGGATGGCGTTCAATCAATGCATGCGTTCCACTGAGCGGCATGAGACGGCGAAGGTGAGCCAACTCACGGCTCCCGGTGAGTCACCCGCCAGCCCCCCGGGCGTGCTCGGCCGGACGCTCGCCATCATTGAGGCCTTCGATGCCCGGTCGACGAGTCTCTCGCTCGTGGAGCTGTCTCGGCGCAGCGGCCTGCCCAAGTCGACCGTCTTCCGGCTCGCGGCCGAGATGTGCCGTGAGCGCCTGCTCGAGCGGCAGGAGGACGGTCGGTACGGCCTTGGCCTGCGACTCTTCGAAATTGGCGAGCGGGTGCCGATCTACCGCTCGCTCTCCGAGGTGGCCCGCCCGGTCATGGAGGACCTCCGGGAGGCAACTCGCCAGCGGATCCACCTCGCGGTCCTCGAAGGGGTCGATGTCGTCTACGTCGAGATCGTCGGTGCGAACCTCCTGTCCGTCGGCTCCCGGACGGGCGGGCGCTTCCCGGCTCACGCAACAGGGGTGGGCAAGGCGCTGCTCGCCTACTCACCGGCCGCCGTCGTCCACGCCCGGATCGACGCGGGCCTGCCGCGCCTCACGCCGCGGACCATCACGACGCCGGGGGCGCTCCAGCGCGACCTGCGCCAGATCCGGACCCGCGGCTTCGCCCAGGACCGGGAGGAGTCCCACGTGGGTGTCTCCTGCGTCGCGGCTCCCGTCTTTGGCAGCGACACCAAGGTGCAGGCCGCTCTGTCCATCACGGGCCGGACGACCTCGATTGACCCGGCCCGCCTCGGACCTGCGGTCCTGACCGCCGCACACACGCTCGGGCGATCCCTCCGCGAGAGCCACCTCTGACCGCCACCCTTCCTGCAACACACCCGCTTACCGACTGCCCGGGCCATCTGCAGCAGGGGCAAGCGCTCGTTGTGCGGGTGTGTTGCGGGATGCTCAGCGTTTGATGAGGGGGCTCTTGAGCCCGCCCGATGCCTTGTCCGACTCGTCGAAGAAGTCCTCACGGTAGATGTCGCGGGGGAAGAGGCGCTTGGACATCAGCGTCTTCAGGGCCGCCTCGACCATGGGCGGCGGCCCACACAGGTAGCCCGACCCGCCGCTCAGGCTGGTGTGGTCGGCCGCGATGACGTCGGTGACCAGCCCGTAGCCATAGGCCGCAGCATCGGCCCCGACCTCCTCCGCCGTCTCCTCCGACAGGCACGGACGGTAGGTGAACTGCTCGGGATACTCCGCCTCGAGCCGCCGGAACTCCTCGACGTCATAGAGCCACTCCCTGGACCGCCCGCCCTGGTAGAGCGTCAGGTGTCCCTCGTACGCCTCGTTCTCGAGCGCGTGCCGGATCATCGACTTGATCGGCGCGAGCCCGGTGCCGCCGGCCACGAGCACGGCGTCCCGGTCGTCGCCCACCTTGAGCACGAACCGCCCGTAGGGCCCCGAGACGTTGACCGCATCGCCCACCACCATCGTCGAGAACACCCAGCCGTCGGACGCCAGGCCGCCCGGCGTGCGCCGGATGTGGAACTCGAGCCGCTGCTGCTCGGTCGGCGGGTTGGCGATGGAGTACGTCCGATCGGCGTCCTTGCCGGGCACCTGGAACTTGAGGTACTGCCCCGAGTTGAACGCCATCGGCCGGTCGAGCTCGATGACGAGTCGACGAGTCTCGCGGGCGATGTCCTCGAGCGCCACGACGGTCGCCGAGTAGTCCTGCACGGGGTGCACCTCGACGTCCTCGTCGACGTCGATGTCGGCCTCGATGACGACGTCGGAGCGCGGCTTGGCGCAGCACGTGAGCAGCTTGCCCTCGTCCCGCTCGAAGTCCATCAGCGCGAACGAGCTCGCGTCACCGTGGTCGACGTCGCCGTCGACCATGTCGCACTTGCACGTCGCGCACGTGCCGTGGGTGCACGAGTGGGGGAGCCAGACGCCGTTGCGCAGGCAGGCGTCGAGGATGGTCTGGTCCTCGCGGCACTCGATCTCACGACCGAGTGGCTCGACGGTGATCGTGAACGTCTCCACAGCGGTTCCTTTGGGTCGGGGGCAAATACGAAGGTGCCGTATGCCGCTGAGCCGGCTCAGCGGCATACGGCACCTTTGTGGGGTGGCTAGGCGAGGACGGTCGCGAGGACGTCCTTGTGGACGACGCCGAGCTCCTCGAGGGTCTGGTCGTCACGCGGCGCGATGGTCTCGCCGTGCAGCGCCCAGGCGCGCGCGGCGGCCGGGTCGAAGTCCGGGTCCTCCTCCGCGAACGGGATGACGAGCTGGCTCCAGAAGTCACCCCACGTCATCGCCGTGGGCGCCCGGAAGCAGGCCGCCGAGCAGAACCACGGGTTGTCCTTGAACCAGACGTGGACGAGCTGGTCGTCGCCGTAGAGCTCCTGGCGGGACCTCGACGGGAAGTCGTACGTGCTGATGGCCTTGACTGCCATGGTCGGTCTCCTCTCAGGCCGTTGTGTTCGTAGTGGCGCCGGAGCGCTCGGGCTCGTTGACGTCCGTCTCGGCGTGCCACTTCTTCCAGTTGCGCTCGTCGACGGAGCCGACGTACTCGCCGTTGTCGCCGTCCTGCAGGCCGTACCACTGGAGCACGTCGGGCAGCGTCGGACCGCCGCAGTTGCCCTGGTAGATCTGGTGGACGGGCAGCCAGGCCTGGACGTACTTCTCCGGCTCGCGCTCGAAGATCCACTGGCAGCCGTTCGAGCACGTCTGGAACTTCTCGCCGTTGTACTCGCTCTCGCGCTGGCAGATCGTCGTCGGGTCACCCGGCTCGGTGAAGCCCATCGGGATCTGGCAGACCTGGCAGAGCTGCGGCAGGCCGCGGACGAAGTGCCGACCGCCGTTCTCGATGTTGCGCTTCTCCTTGTCCCAGAGCGGCTTGTAGTACGTGTCGAAGGTGTCCGGGTAGGTCTTCGAGAGCCACTCCAGGTGTTCGTCGTTCGGCACGCTCGTGGTGAAGGACGCAGCGTGCGAGAACTGGTAGAGGATCCAGTAGACCTGGTGGGAGAGCACGTCCTTCTCGCCGATGGCGTCCTCGACGTGCCTCGGCGGCGTGATGCCGTAGAAGGCGAGGTCCTGGAAGAGGCCCTGCATCATCTGCTGCTCGAAGTAGAGCTCGAAGGCCTCCTTCCAGCTCATCACCTTGCGCGGCAGCATGTAGTCGAGCATCTGGGCGACGAGGCCGGTGACCCGGTAGCCGCGCCAGAACCACTTGTCGATCCAGGCCTGGACGATCGGGACGTTCGCCTCGTCCTGCTCGAGGAGGAACTTGATCGCCTCGAGGCCGAGGGTCATGTGGCGCGACTCGTCCGACTGGGCGGAGAAGCCGAAGGTCATGGTCGGTAGGTCGCCGTTGAAGGACGCACCCGACATGAAGGGGACGAAGAGGAGGTTGGTCAGCAGGTACTCGAACGAGAACCCGATGGCGATGAGGAACTCGAACGGTCCGGCCGAGAGGGCGTCCTCGAAGAAGGACTTCGGCACGGAGAGGTACCAGACCCGGTCGTGCTGCTGCGAGAAGTTGTGGAACCCGCTGTAGTACTTGTTGTAGTTGGAGAGGGTGTGGACCTCGGTCTGCGTGTGCCGCATCTCGTCGATGGACTGGCACAGCGCCGCGAAGCGCGGGCCCGGACCGCCGAGGTGGCGCGCGAGGTAGGCGAAGTTGCGGTGCGCGTTGTACTCGTTCGGCGCGATCCCCTGGAGGAAGATCTTCATCGCGTTGAGGTAGTTGGCGTCGGTCAGGGACAGGTGGCCCTGGCCCTGGGCGAAGCCGTCGAGCACGGCGTAGAGCCGCTTGTCCTTCTCGGCCTGGTACTTGCAGTACGCGTCGACGGTCAGGCGGAAGGGGTCCTCCCACTTGCTCCAGTCGTGGATCTTGATGCCCTCGAACTCGAGGTAGGGGAACATCTCCTCGCGCGAGACGTAGCTCGGCTCCCAGTCGAGGTCACGGGTGAGCGCCTGGTACCGCTGCTTCATCGACAGCTTGCGGGGCGCCTTGGGGGCGATGGTCATTGGGGTCTCCTTGTCGCTGCGGTCGCTCGTGCACTCAGGGGCTGCTCAGTGGTCCCAGGCGATGACGATCTCGTCGTCATCCCATTCCTGGATGTGGCCGAAGTAGGACACGATCGCCATCTGGAACTCGTGGGTCTCCCACTCGCGCCCGAGGCGGTCCTCGACGGTGACCCGGTTGACGACGAGGCGACCGGGGGCGGTGATCCGGACCAGGCCCGGCATGTGCTGGACGGCGCAGTCGGGGTTGTCGGCCTCGATGGCCTCGACGACGGCGCGGTTGGTCTCCGACTCCTGGATGTCGACGCCAACGGGCCGTGAGGCGGCGGGTGTGGCGGGCGTGCCGGGCGTGCTGGGGGTCGTCGTGGTCTCGGTCATGTCAGGCCTCCTTGGGGGCGGAGTAGGCGGCGCGGAGCGCGTCCGCGCTCTCCTCGAGGGCGGCCGCGGCTCCTCCACCGACGAGGGCGTCGGCGCGCGCGGCCAGGGGACGCAGGGCGGCCAGCGCGCGGTCCACGTCACCGGCGACGGCGCTCGAGAGGATCTCGGCGTTGGCGGCGCCGAGCTCGGGGTCGGACGTCCACGTCTTGTAGAGGGCGTCGAGCCAGCGACGCTGGTCCTTGAACCAGTCGGTCAGGTGCTGCGCGGCGAGGCTGTAGGCCGGTGCGCCACCCGTGAGGGCTGCGTCGTCGAGCTGCGTGAACAGGACCCGGTAGAGCAGCTGGTCGGTCACGTCGAGGGCGATCAGGGCCAGCGCCCAGTCCTTCTCGACGATGGTCTCCTCGACGAGCCGGCGCAGGCCCTGCAGGGCCTCGTCGTCGAGCCAGGACTGCTTGGCGTCCTCGAGCAGGCCGGCGGTCCCGCCGTCGAGGGCGATCCCGAGCCGGCTGATCAGCTGCGCGTTGCCGATCCGGTCGAACGCCGCGTAGGCGGCGCACTGCGTGATCGTCGTGCCGAACCCGAAGCGGGCGGCGGCCGTCGAGATCAGCTGGGCGCCCGACTCGTAGTGCCGCAGTGGGATGACGAGCTGGGCCAGCACGTCACGCCAGCCCTCGGGCAGACGCTCGAGCAGACCGCGGCTCTCGATGTAGCTGAGAGTCGCACCGAAGGCGTCGGACATCGCGGCGCGGGACGTGACGTAGGGCGCGTAGTAGTACTGCCGCGGGTCGGTGAAGGAGTACGGGTCCGTCAGCCGCAGGACGCTGAACGACTCGTCGTAGATCTCCTTGGACGGGTCCCACAGCGGGCGGTAGTGGAGGTTCTCCCTCGCCTGGATGTCGAACGACCCCTCCTCGTAGCGCGAGGCGGGGCGGTCCCCGAACCTCGCGACGAGGTGGTCGAAGGTCTTGCGCTGCGGTTCGATGACCTGAGTACGCAGTTCGTACTGCACGTCGGCCTCCTTCGGCTTCGGTGTGCGTGATCGCAGCGGGGCGCTGCTGGTTACGGGCAGGCGTCGGTAGGCCTGCATGGCCCTGCCGCAGGGGAGCGATCGGGCGTCGGGGCGTGGACGCCCAGCGGGTCAGGCCGCCGGGTGGTGGGTGACGCCCGACTCGACGAGGAGCCGGACGAGCAGGTCGGGGAGGGCGTCGGGACCGTCGAGCTCCTGGGGGACCTCGGACTCGAAGCCGTCCCCGACGAGGCGGGCGTAGGCGGTGCCGTCCTCGAACGTGGTCGACACGCGGACGGCCCGGCCGCGGTAGGTGATGTTGAAGGCCAGCTCGTTGGGCAGCGTCTCGTCGAAGAGGACGAGGTGGTCGTCACCGGCGCCGCCGGCGAGTGAACCTGCCGAGGAGAGCACGGCGTTGGCCTCGCAGACGAGCTGCTCGGCGAGCGACCGGATGGCGACCTGGCGGTCGGCCCCCGTGCCGGTGGCAATGCGTTGGCTGATCCGGGTCATGGGCATCGGGGCGACGGGCTCGACGTCGGCGTCATGCGCTCCGACGAGCTCGGCGACCGTGAGCATGAACGGCGTCATCGCGCGTCCTATCTCGTGGTTCGTGCCTGGAAGGGTTGGAGGCGGGGGGTTGGGATGTCGGTGGGTTGGGGTGTGCCTCCAGGTACGGGTCAGTCCTGGCCGCGCCCTAGCTGGTGCTGCCGAGGGCGGCGGCGCCGGCCTCAGCGATCTCGCGGTCCTGATCGGCAGTGCCCCCGGAGACGCCGACCGCTCCGACGAGCACGCCGTCGACCCGCACCGGGACACCGCCGCCGAAGACGACGAGGCGGTCGCGGTGGACGATGCCCTCCCGAAGCGCGGGCTCGTCCTCGATGAGGCCGAAGAACTCGTGGGTGGCGACCCCGTTGAAGGCCGACACCGTCCAGGCCTTGTCCTGCGCGATCCCGGAGGAGAGGAGCGGCGCGCCGTCCATACGGGCGAACGCGAGCAACGCGCCCGACGGGTCGGTGACCGCGACGTTGACGGCGACTCCCATCTCAGCCGCCCGCTCGAGGGCGGCGTCGACGGCAGCGCGCCCAGCGGCATACGTCATCGTCTGCACGGTCCGCACGTACGTCGGGCGGGCTGCTGTCGTCGTCATGTCTCTCCTCCGGGATCAGGGGCGCAGGATCAGGTGCTGACGGTGGTGAAGCGCTCGTTCATCTCGCGGGCGTGGTAGAAGATGCCCCTCGCGATCTGGTCGGGCGTCCACTTGACCGTGGGGCGGTCCGGGTAGGCCAGGTAGCCGCCGGCGAAGACCTCGTTGCGGTTGCCCGAGGGGTCGAAGAAGTAGATCGTCTGGCCGCGGGTGATGCCGTGGCGCGTCGGGCCGATGTCGATCGGCACGTCGTCCATGACCATGATGTCGCCCGCGTGGCCCACCTCGGCCCAGTCCTGCAGCTTGAAGGCGACGTGGTGCAGCTTGGACTGCGGGCCCTCGAGGACGGCGAGCTGGTGGATCTGGTTGTTGCTCGTCATCCACGTCGCGATGTAGTGCGCGTCGTCGTCGTTGAGGTCGGTCTGGACGCGCTCGGTGGCGTAGAAGCCGAAGACCTCGCTCAGCATGTTCTCCATGAGCCGCACGTCGTCGGCGAGGATGAGCGAGTGGTCGAGGCCGGGGACGCCGACGCCGACGAGGTGGCGGGGGAAGGCCTCCGGGTTGTGCGTGCCGACCTCGGTGCCGATGAGGGTCTGCTCGTGGTAGACCTCGAAGACGTGGTCCGACGGGGTCGTGAAGCGGATGCCGTCGCTGACCTCCGGGTTCTCACCCTTGGACATGCGCTCCACGGTCAGGCCGAACGCCTGGCCCTTCTTCTCGATCTCGTCGATGTCCTCGGGCTTCTCGACCTTGAAGCCGAACTTCACGAGGCCGACGCCGCCCTCCTCGATGACGAGCGAGTGGTGGTCCCACTCGTCCCAGCCCTTGTAGTAGACCCGGCCATCCCAGTCGAGCGTCTCGTAGAGGCCGAGCGTGTTGGCGTAGTGCTGCTTGGCCTCGGTCAGGTCCGTGACCCGGATGTGGGCATAGCCCATCCTCAAGATTCCCACTGCTACTCCTTTGTGGTGGTGCCGGCGGCCAGGGCTTCGGCACGAAGCCGGGCCTTCTCGTTGATCTGGCGCAGGAACGGGTTGACGAGACGCAGGCAGTTGTCGCGCATCTCGATGGTGAGGTCCGAGTCCGGGACCGCCCGGCAGCTCAGACAGGTGCCGTCCGTGCGCTCCTCGTCGGAGATCACGGAGTCGGCCACGGGTCGGTTGTAGTCGAAAGCCCCGTCGTGGACGTCGACCTTGCAGATGGCGCAGCCGCCGCGGCGGCACCCGATCGTGTAGGCGTAGCCAGCCTTGTACAGACCCTCGAGCACGGTCTCTCCCTGGGCGAGGAAGATCTTCTCGCCCGTCGGGTGGATCGTGAGTGTCGGCACCGGCGCTCCCTTGCGAACTGTCGTGGCGGACACCTCCACGTGCCGCCGATACGAGCGTCGCCCCTGCCCCGCCGGTTCGGGGCACACGTTCCTCTCCCCGGAACGAGGCGCCGTTCAAACGATTGAGAGGGCCGTATGCCGCCGGGCTGGGTTCTCGTCGAGTGTGCAGTTTGCGCCGGGCTGGGTTCTGGTCGAGTGTGCAGTTTGCGCCGGGCTGGGTTCTCGTCGAGTGCGCAGTTTGCGCCGGGCTGGGTTCTCGTCGAGTGTGCAGTTTGCGCCATTTGCAGGAGTTATCCACATCCCCTCAGCGGCGCTCTCGTTCGTCCACGCCGAGCGGGTCGACAGGCCGGAGGAACGCACGCCGCCGCCACCGTTGGCGAATGCTCACCCATCTGGACTCAAGGGCGTTGGCCCCGTTCTTCACCGTGGCGGACGGACGCGCCGCCGGCCTGTCCGGGCGACAGCTCAGACGGTCCGAACTGCATTCACCCACCCGGGGCGTATGGTCATTCGAGCCGCCGCACGACCTCGTCACGCGAGCACGAGCTGTTGCGCTCGCCCTGCCAGAGACGACGGCGTTCTCGCACTTGACCGCTGCCCGACTCCATGGTTTGCCGACGTCATATGCCATGGAAGAGGACGCACGACTGCACATCATCGGACCCATCGACGAGCCCCAGGTGCGACGCGAGGGGCTCGTCGGCCATCGGATGCTGCACCAACGGGCCATCGTGGACTTGCTGGGGTTGCGCGTCGTCGACCTCGCTGACACCTGGGCAGATCTGGGAGAGCTCGTCGGGCGCGGAAAGCCTGTGGGGCTCGACGACTTGATCGTGATAGGCGACGCCTGCGCCACGCGTTTGGACTCCGTTCGTCCCTTGAGACGGGCGCTTGCCAAGCGCGTCCGACCCCGCGGCAAGACGACCTTGCTCGAGGCACTCGAGTACATCAGGGTCGGCTCTTGGTCGCCCCGCGAGACCATATGTCGGCTCATGTTTGTGCGGGTCGGCCTTCCCGAGCCACTTCCGAACGAACCGATCTATGCGAGTTGGGATCGGCAACTGCTTCTTGGCTACGGGGACCTCCTCTGGCGGATCGAACTCCCTGGTGGTCGGGTCATCAAGGTCATCGGGGAGTACCAAGGCGCAGAGTTCCACTCGGATGACAAGCAACGTGCCCATGACGAAGCGCGCAGTGAACGGTTCCGAAACGACGGCTGGACGGTGCTGGAGATCTGGAACGCCGATGTCAACACACCCGACTCCCGGTTGGCAACGGTCCGTCGTTTTGCCCGCGAGCTCGAGGTCGACGTGGAGACCTTGAACCTCGGCCAGGCCGAGCCACGCTTCTTCTCTCGTCATGCGATGGACCTCGCCCTGCAGCGGAGCGGCCGCCGAGCGGCCAGGTTCTGATCGCGCGAAGTGCACACTCGACGGGGCGGGCCGGGGCGCGAAGTGCACACTCGACGGGGGCGGGCCGGGGCGCGAAGTGCACACTCGACGGGGGGCGGGCCGGGCAGTGAAAAACCGGTGGGGCGGCGTCACCGGGCCAACCTAGGCTGGATGGGTTATGCGAGACTTCCCACCCGAGATCCGGGCCTTCACCGATCGCGCCACCAAGGCGGACGAACCGGACACCCGCAGCCCGCGAACCTTCCTGCGCTGGATGGTCCGTCAGCAGGGCGCGCTCTTCTGGACCGGCCTGCTCGTCGCCATCGTGTGGATGGTGCCCCAGACGCTCGGGCCGTGGATGGTGGGACGGGCCATCGACACCGGCATCATCGCCGGTGACGCCAGCGCGACGCTCCGGTGGGTCCTCATCCTCGGGGCGGTCACGGCCATCGGCGCCATGAGCGGGGTCGTATACCACACCATCATCGTGCGCGAGTGGCTCATCGCCCTCTACGGCACGACCAAGCTCGTGACCCGCAAGGCCCTCCAGCTCGGCCATGTCCTGACCCGCCGCACGCCGACGGGCGAGGTCCTGTCGGTCTCGGGCAGCGACGGCGACCAGTTCGGCGCCCTCATGGAGGTCACGACCCGAGCCATCTCGCAGTTCGTCGCCTACCTGGTCGTTGCCGGCATCGTCCTGTCGACCTCGGTCCGGATGGGCGTGCTCGTCCTCCTCGCCGCGCCGCTCCTCGTCGTCCTCGGTACGCCGCTTCTCCGGCCCATGCAGCGCTGGCAGGGGATCGAGCGGTCCCGCAACTCCGAGCTGACCTCGATGGCGACCGACATCGTGGCCGGCCTGCGCATCCTCAGGGGCATCGGCGGCGAGGACACCTTCGGCGGCAACTACGCCGACCAGTCACAGCGCGTGCGCCACTCCGGGGTCCTGGCCGGCAAGTGGTACGGCGCCGTCGAGGCCGTGGGCGTGCTCATCTCCGGCGGGTTCGTCGTGGTCCTCATGTGGCTCGGCACGCGGGAGGTGGCCGAGGGCCGGCTCACGGTGGGCCAGTTCGTCAGCTTCCTCGGCTACGGCCTGTTCCTCCTGGCGCCGATGCGGACCTTCGTCGAGTTCGCCCTGAAGTGGATCCGGTCGGTGGTCTCGGCGCGCAAGGCCATCGCCGTGCTCAGCCAGCGTCCCCCGTGGGTCGAGCCAGAGCACCCGCAGGCGTTCCCCTCGATGGCGCCCATCGTCGACGAGGCGTCCGGCGCGGTCTTCGAGCCGGGTCGCCTCACCATGGTCGTCTCGGCGGTCCCCGACGACTCGGCGGCGCTCGCAGACCGCCTCGGCCGGTACCTGCCGTCCGATGAGGGCACGCTCGTCAGTGACGAGATCCCCGAGGAGCTCAAGGGACGGGCCGCCCGACGGGAGCGCTCGCGACGGACCGTCCAGCGGGAGGAGCAGGCGAGACGGGACGAGGAGCGGGCCAGGCTGGCCTGGGGCGTCACCGTCGGCGGTGTCGACCTCGGGGCGATCCGCCTCGATGAGGTCCGTCGTCACGTCCTCGTCAGCGACACCGCGCCGCAGGTGTTCGCGGGGACCCTGCGGGACGCGGTCGACCCCCTCGG
This sequence comes from uncultured Actinomycetota bacterium, assembly GCA_963754395.1. Taxonomy (GTDB): domain Bacteria; phylum Actinomycetota; class Actinomycetes; order Actinomycetales; family Dermatophilaceae; genus Intrasporangium. Next base: position 176,702 of record CAVWGJ010000021.1, read on the forward strand.
ACGCCTCACGCGGTCCGAGGCCGAGCTCGCGCTGCACACCGCCGCAGCCGAGGACGTCTTCGACGCCATGCCGGGTGGCTGGCAGGGTGAGCTCGACGAGCGCGGGCGGGGCCTGTCGGGCGGGCAGCGCCAGCGTCTCGTCCTCATGCGCGCCCTGGCAGCGGACCCCGACGTCCTCGTCCTGGTGGAGCCCACCTCGGCCGTCGACGCGCACACCGAGGCGCGCATCGCCGAGCGCCTCGCCCCCCACCGCGACGGCCGCACCACGATCGTCATGACCGCCTCACCGCTGCTGCTCCACCATGCCGACGACGTGGTCCTCCTCGAGGACGGCAAGGCCACCGCCCGGGGACGGCACGTCGACCTCCTGGCGAGCTCAGCGGCATACCGCTCCGTCGTCGTGCGCGGAGAGGTCACCCCGATGCACCAGCCCAGCCACGACGACTCGAACGGGTCGCACCCCGATCACCTGATCACCCACTTCAGCGAGGAGGAGGCGCCATGAGCCACGTGGACACCGACGTGTCGCCGCTGCCGTCCGACCTCGCGGCCGAGTCGGCCCGCACGTGGGACCGCCCCGCCGACGTCTCCGTCATCCCGGACGAGCTGCGTCCGCCCATGGCTGCCTCACCGCAGGACCGCGTGCGAGCGCTCCGGCTGCGCCACCAGCTCCGTGAGCGGCGGGCGCACGAGTTCGTGGCCGACCAGCTGAGCTCGCGCAAGGGCCTGCCGATCGCGGAGCCAAGGCGCGTCGTCAGGTTCATCGGTGGGCTGCTGGGGGAGCGCAAGCACGTCGTCGCCGCCGTCCTCCTCGGCAACGCCCTCGCCGCCGGCGCCGGCCTGCTCGTGCCGCGACTGCTCGGCGCCCTCGTCGACTCGACCGTCGCCGATGTCCAGGCCGGGCGCCAGGATGCGGCGCTCGCCGCTGCCAACTCGATGGCACTGGTCGTGGCGGGAATCGTCGTCCTCCAGGGCCTGCTGACCTTCGCGGCGCAGGCCAGTTCCGCCGTCCTCGGCCAGGGCGTCCTGGCAGCCGCGCGCGAGTACGTCGTGCGGGCCATCCTCAGGCTGCCCCTGTCGCGAGTCGAGTCGGCAGGATCGGGCGACCTCGTCACCCGCGTCACTCGTGACGTCGGGACGATGAGCGAGTCGGTCCGGTGGGCGCTTCCCCAGGCGATCATCGCCGGCACGACCGTCGTGCTCACCCTCGTCGCCATGCTGAGCAACTCGCTCATCCTGTCGATCCCGTCGCTCGTGCTCATGGGCCTGTCCCTCATCCAGATTCGCCGCTATCTCGCCCGCGCACCCAAGGGCTACCTCACCGAGGGAGGCACCTACTCGCGGATCAACACGACGCTGACCGAGACCGTCGAGGGCGCCCGCACCGTCGAGGCGCTCGGGACTCGGTGCCCGCCGGCTCCGCCGTGGTGAGGACGACATGGAGGTCTCCGGCCAGGCCGAGCGCTACACGATGACCCTGCGCAACCTGCTCTTCGCGGTCATGGACCTCGCGTTCAGCCTGCCCCGCGTGCTCGTGCTGCTGCTCGGTGCGGTCGGCTACGCGCAGGGCTGGGCCAGCCTCGGCCAGATCACCACGGCGATCCTCTACACCGAGGCGCTCTGGGGACCGTTCGAGATCCTCGTCCACACCGTCGACCGGGTGCAGGTCGGGATCGCCTCGACGACTCGCCTCCTCGGCATCGCCACCGTGCCGCCCGACCGCGAGGCAGGTGCCGCCAGACCAGCGGCCCCGGACCTCGTTGGCAAGGACCTGCGCTACGCCTACCGCACCGACCACGACGTCCTCCACGGCATCGACCTCGCCCTGCGACCGGGGGAGCGGCTGGCCGTCGTCGGACCGAGCGGCTCGGGCAAGTCCACCCTCGGCCGGCTCCTCGCCGGGATCCACGGGCCGCGCACCGGGACCGTCGAGGTCGGCGGCGTCGGCCTGACATCGCTGCCCCTCGACGTCCTGCGGAGCGAGGTCGCCCTCGTCACGCAGGAGCACCACGTGTTCATCGGCTCCGTGCGCGACAACGTCATCCTGGCCCGCGAGGAGGCCTCCGACGAGGCGGTCATCGGGGCACTCCGCGCGGTCGACGCGTGGGAGTGGGTCGAGCGCCTGCCCGAGGGGCTCGACACCAAGCTCGGCTCGGGCCACACCCAGCTGACGCCCGGCCGTGCGCAGCAGATCGCCCTGGCCCGCCTCATCCTCGCCGACCCGCACACCATCGTCCTCGACGAGGCCACGTCGCTCATCGACCCCCGGACGGCGCGGCACCTCGAGGGCTCGATGAGCGCCCTGCTCACCGGCCGCACCGTCGTGGCCATCGCGCACCGCCTCCACACCGCGCACGACGCGGAGCGGATCGCGGTCGTCATCGACGGGCGGATCGTCGAGCTCGGCAGCCACGACGAGCTCGTCGCGCGGGACGGCGAGTACTCCGCCCTGTGGCGCGCCTGGACGTCCTGACCACGCGCTCGCCGCGCGTGCCAGCGGCGAGCAGGCTCAGCGGCATACGACATCAGTTGACGTATGCCGCTGAGCTCGCCTCGCACGCACGTGGCCCCACGCGCCTCCCGCCCTCCTCCGCAACACACCCGCCTACCGACTGGTCGCACGCCCTGCAGAAGGGGGCGGCGGTCGCCAAGCGGGTGTGTTGGAGTGCGTACGGGCTACCCGCCCGACACGACGTCCCGGCGTCGCAGGCCGAGGAAGCCGACGGCCGCGACGGCCACAGCCGCGAGGCCCATCACGACCAGTGGCGTGGCGGCGGCAGCTTCGGCGGGCACCTGCGGCGTGTGGTGGATGGGGGACAGCGACAGGGCCCACTCGGGCAGGTTGAGCAGCCCGCCGAGGTAGAGGGCCAGGGCGGCCCAGATGACGAGCACCCAGGCGAGCGAGCTGAGCCGGGGAACGAGCCCGTAGAGGGCGATCGCGACCGCGGCCACGAGGAGGGTCGCGGGCACATAGGCAAGGGAGGCCAGGACCAGGTCCCACACCCAGCCGCCGTCGCCCGTGCCCGCCGCGACGCCGAGCCCGGCGCCGAGCCCGATGACCATGAGCATGACCACCGCCTGCAGGGCCACGACGAGGGTCCAGCCGCCGAGCAGCCCCGTCCGCGCGCTGCCCGTGGCGAGCACGGCCTCGACGCGACCGGCCGCCTCCTCCGAGCGGAGACGCAGGATCCCTGCCACGGCGATCGCCATCGGGGCGATGACGAGGACAGCGACAACATGTAGGCCGAGAAGCTCGTCGTCAGGTCGGTCAGGTCCAACTGCAGCATGTCGTCGATCTGCGGGATGTCGTGCAGGAGGTCCTCGAGCGAGTTGGCCAGCGCGCCGAAGGCGATGGCGAAGAGGAACATGCCGATCAGCCAGCCGAGGTACGTGGTCCAGAGCAGCCGATGGGCCAGCCCCACTGGGGAGAGCAGCCGCGGCGACGCCTCGGCGGGGCCGGGCTTGGGAGCACGAAGTCCGGCGCCGAGGTCGCGTCGCTGGGCGAGGCGGACGATCACGGCGAGCAGGATGACGGTGGCGCGGCGGACACGGCGAGCGGCCACCAGCGCAGGTCGACGAAGAGCCGCGTCTGCTGTGCCCAGGCCAGCGGCGAGAACCAGGAGAGCCAGGAGCCCTGGTTGTGGATGACGTCGCCGAGGCCGCGAACGAGGAAGGCGACGGCCAGGGCTCCGAGCGCCATGCTCGAGGCGGTCCGGGCATGCTCGGTGAGCTGCGCGGTGACCCCGCCGACCGCGCCGAAGACGAGTCCGGTCAGGGCGGTGGCCAAGCCGAAAGCGACCGAGCTCGCAGCCTCCATCCCCGTCCCGACGAGGGCGAGCGTCGTGACCGTGCCGACGGCGAGGTTGGCCAGGGCGACGGTGGACAGAGCCGCGGCAGCTGGGGCGAAGCGGCCGACCGGGAGGGCGCGGACCACCTCCAGGCGCCCGGACTCCTCCTCGGCCCGCGTGTGCCGGATGACGAGCAGGATGCTCATGATGGCGGCGGCGAGGAAGACGTAGAGGGACAGCTCGTTGGCGACCATCGCCCCGAAGGTGTAGTTGTCCAGCCCGAACGCCGGACCGGTCATCATGATGGCGGACGGGTTCGACATGATCGATGCGCGGGCCTGCAGGGCCTCGGGCGTCGTGTACGTCGCGTCGAGCGAGGCGACCGACCCGGCGACGAGGATCCCGAAGGACAGGGTCCACACGGCGATCCGGACGCGCTCGAGCCGGAGGAAGAACCGCAAGAGGTCAAGGGTGCCGGCCCAGGGCTCGGCCGTCCCAGCCGCACCGGGCCGGGTCGCGGCGCCCGGGGGCCGCGCCGGTGACGTGGCCTGCCCGGCGGTGGCCGTGGGGGTGTCCATGGGGGCGGTCATCGGGTCGCCGCCTCCTCCGGGGCGGCGATCTCGTCGCCGTAGTGGCGCATGAACAGCTCCTCGAGCGAAGGCGGGGCGATCGTCAGGTTCTCGACCCGCTTGTCGGCGAGCAGCAGCAGCACGTCGTTGACGTGTGCGTTGTCGACGTCGAAGCGCAGGAACCCGTCGTCCGCCGTGAGGTCGTGGACGCCGGGCGCACGAGACAAGGCCGTGGGGTCCGCGGATGTCGTCGCCGTCACGGTCGACCGGGTGAGGTGGCGCAGCTCGGCCAGCGTGCCCGTCTCGACGTCGCGACCGGCACGGATGATCGTCACGGTGTCGCAGAGCTTCTCGACCTCGGCGAGGATGTGGCTCGACAACAGGATGGTGCGCCCCTGGTCCCGCAACGCCCGGACCTCCTGGGTGAAGACCGCCTCCATGAGCGGGTCGAGTCCCGACGTGGGCTCGTCGAGGAGGAACAGCTCGGCATCCGTGGCCAGCGCTGCGACGAGCGCGACCTTCTGGCGATTCCCCTTCGAGTAGGTGCGGGCCTTCTTCGTCGGGTCGAGCTCGAAGCGCTCGAGCAGTTCCTCACGTCGGCGTCGGTCACCCGGCTTGCGGTAGAGACGCGTCAGGACGTCGATCACCTCACCGCCGGTGAGGTTGGGCCAGAGGCTGGTGTCGCCGGCGACATAGGCGACGCGCCGGTGGATGGCGACCGCATCGACCCACGGGTCGAGGCCGAGGACCTGGGCGGAGCCGGAGTCGGCCCGCAGCATGCCGAGCAGGACGCGGATCGTCGTCGACTTCCCCGAGCCGTTGGGGCCGAGGAAGCCGGCCACCTGTCCCGTCTCGACGCGGAGGGAGAAACCGTTGAGGGCCTTGGTCGTGCCGAAGGACTTGGTCAGATCCCGGGTCTCGATGGCGAGGTCAGGCATGTGAGCTCCTGTTGGGTTGGTGGAGGGTGGACAGGTAGGCGTCGAGCAGGCTCGGGTCGGTGAGCAGCGGCTCGGTGTAGATCTCGAGGAGGGGCAGGATGATGCGGTCGAGTAGGCCTGCAGCCAGGCGGGCAGCTCCGAGAGGTCGAGCTGCTCGTCACGCGCCGGGCAGCTGGAGCAGGAGCGCTCCGAGTGCCATGCTCGGTCAGGACTCGAGCACGTGCCTCGGGGTCGCGGCTGCGGGCGGACCGTGCCGGCCTCCTCGGCCTCGCCGCAGATAGGCCCGCGACGTCCACGACGAGCTGTTCGACGAGTCTCACGGCGAGGGTGCCGCCGCTCTGGAGGCAGCGCAGCACATAGGCGACGAGGTGAGCGTAGCCCTCCACGTGCGCGAGCTGGGTGAGCATGGCGGTGGCGCCGCCCGGGCCGAGCACCGCGGACTTGTTGGCGCTGATCTGGGCGAGTACCCATTCGTCGCACGCCCGGCGGAGCCCGGCCCGCGAGCCGAAGTGGTGCAGGATCAGCGCCGGGCTGGCCCCGACATCGGCCGCGATGGCGCGCAGCGGTGCCTGCATGCCGTCCGCGGCGAAGCGAAGGATGGCCGCCTCGCGGATCCGGGCGCGGGTGCGTGAGGTCTTGACCGCTGCGACGGGCCCGCTGAACTCATGTACAACATGCTAAACAAGCGTTCAGTCAGCGGTCAATACGATTCTCGTATGCCGCTGGGCCGGCTCCCAGTCGGCAACGGCCGTGAGTGCCGGTCGGGTAAGACCGACTGGCTCTGGCGACACGAACTGGACACTCGACCAAGTGAGGTAGGAGGGGGAGAGTGGCCCCATGAGCAACAGCGATCCCATCGTCATCGTCGGCGGCAGCCTGACTGCCGCGCGCGCCATCGAAGCCATCCGCGAGAGCGACCAGGAGACGCCAATCGTGGTCGTGGGCAAGGAGAACCGATTGCCCTACGAGCGGCCGCCGTTGTCCAAGGGCGTCATGCTCGGCAACGACCCCGAGGACGTCGCCTTCACGCACCCTCGCGAGTGGTACGACGACAACAACGTGGAGCTGCGGCTCGGCATCACGGCGGACCGGCTCGACACCGCCAACCGGACCGTGACGTTGTCGGACGGCAGCGAGGTCGGCTACGGCTCCATCCTCATCGCCACCGGTTCGGGCCTGCGCAAGCTCGACGTGCCCGGCACCGACCTCGCCGACGTCTTCTACCTCCGTTCGATGACCGACTCCGAGAAGATCCGCGCGCGTCTCGTCGCGGGGAGCGACGTCGTCATCATCGGCGCCGGCTGGATCGGCCTGGAGATCGCGGCGGCGGCCCGCCACCATGGCGCGGAGGTGACCATGATCGAGCCACAGGCCGCGCCGCTCATCGGCGTGGTCGGCGAGCAGATCGGCACCTGGTTCGCGGACCTGCACCGCAGCCACGGGGTGACCCTGCGCCTGGGCGATGGCGTCGAGCGTCTCGAGGGCGAGGACGGCAAGGTCACGACGGTCGTGACGAGCAGCGGTGAGCGCCTGCCGGCCGATACCGTGGTCATCGGGGTCGGCATCCGGCCGAACACCCGCCTGGCCGAGGAGGCCGGTCTCGAGGTCGACAACGGGATCGTCGTCGACGAGGCGCTGCGCGCCTCTGCCGAGGGTGTCTACGCGGCTGGCGACGTGGCCAACTGGTACAACCCGACCCTCGAGACCCGCCTGCGCGTCGAACACTGGGCCAACGCGCAGGACGGCGGCTATGCAGCAGGCCAGTCGATCGTCGGCAAGGACGTGCACTACGGGCCGATCCCGTTCTTCTTCTCCGACCAGTACGACGTCGGGCTCGAGTACTCCGGCTACGTCCCGCGCGGCACGGACGCCGAGGTGGTGCTCCGGGGTGATCCCAAGAGCAACGAGTTCATGGCGTTCTGGGTCGTGCCGGAGGGCGGCGGAGTCCGGGTCCTCGCCGGGATGCACGTCAACATGTGGGACACGATGGACGCCGTCCAGGCCCTTGTCCGGGACCGCACGTCCGTCGACCGCGCCCGCCTCGCCGACCCCGACATCGCACTGACCGACGTGGCGTCCGCGTGAACAGCGCGTCGGCTGGGCGCCGCATGGCGGTGCCCAGCCGTTACCTCCACGAGGGCACGGGTAGTGGTCGCCGGAAGGAACGTACTTCCGACTGCCGAAGGTGATCCCGATGGAGGCCCGCGTCGCCACCCTGCACGAGATCCGATCCGCGCTCAACGCCGAACACCAGCACTTGTGGGCGCTGATCGCCTCGCTTCGTCATGCCTCCGCCGACGAGCGCGAGCCCCCGTTGCAGCGGTTGCTTCGCTACCTGGCCGTCCACGAGGCGGCAGAGGAGGTGGCCATCCACAATGCGTGGGTCACCGACTCGACGAGGGAGCGCCTCGACGAGGAGCGCGAGGCCGCGGAGATCGTCGAGCGCCTGGCTCGGCTCGGCGGTGCTCACGGGGGGAGTGGCGAGGCAGACCCCGTCGGTGCCACCCCGTCCGACGATGAGTTCCTCGTCGCCCTGGACCAGCTCGAGCGCAGCCTCCGTGACCACGCCGAGGCCGAGGAGAACGAGGAGCTGCCGATCCTTGCCGCGGAGCTGCCCAAGGAGCGGGTCGGCGACATGCTGCGCGTCGTCCTCATGGTTCGCGAGATGGCGGGCGATGCCGCCTCGCCGATCGCGGACGGGTCCTTCACGACGATGCGGCTCGCCGCCCAGCGGGAGTTCAAGGCGGCGATCAGCCAGCTGCGCTGAGCACTTCCCTGACCCACGACCACACGACGTGGTGAAGGGCCGTGCCAACCCCCTCGTTGGCACGGCCCCTCAATGCAGTGACCCGTGGTTCACTCCATCGGCATCTCCCACTCGGGAGCGCACGTCGCCATGCCGTCGACGATGGCCATGGTCAGCATCCCGAAGTCGTCGTCGTCCAAGTAGCTGATCGGCTTGGGGGCCACGCCCTTGTTGTAGTAGCTGCCGCTGCCGATCGTGGCCCGCATGTGGATCAGCGGCTCCTGCGTGACGCCGTTTGCCGCCATCCACTGCTGGACGGCGTCATCTGCGACGTAGCCGCACTGCTGCGCGTAGTCGGGGCCGATGAGGAACGCGGCGCCGAGGTCGCTCAGCGGCATCCACGGGGTGTTGCCCTGGCTCTGGGCCTGGTAGGCAGCCTCCTGCCACTGCTCCTTGTAGCAGTGGTGTGCCGAGGCCATGGTGGCGCCGGCGAGCGTGATGGCCGCGGTTGCGGCCAGGACCGTGCCGGCCCGTCGCATGGTCCGGTGGAGTGCACTCATACTGTCTTTCCCTCCCTGGTTGGCTCCGGGCAAAGCTGTATCCCGGAGAGCAACCGTCCAGAGACCATCGAGACCGGACAGATACATCCATAATTCGTATGCCGCTGAGCTCGTTTCCGTGCACGGGCAGCCTTGCGCTGTGGCACAGTTGGGGGCCGCGCGCGACCACCGCTCCCCGTCTCCTCCTAATCGAGAGAACAGCTTTGGGGCGCCGCGCTGGCCTCAGCCGTGTCGAACGGGCCAACGGCGACGTGGCAGGATTGCGGGCGTGACGGCACAGATCCTCGATGGCAAGGCAACCCTCGCGTCGATCAAGACCGAGCTGAAGGAACGGGTGGCCGTCCTTCGGGAGCGTGGGATCGTCCCGGGCCTTGGCACCGTGCTCGTCGGCGACGACCCGGGCAGCCAGTGGTACGTCAATGCCAAGCACCGCGACTGCGCCGAGATCGGCATCACCAGCATCCGCCGCGACCTGCCCGCGACCGCTTCGCAGGCCGAGGTGGAGGCCGTCATCGACGAGCTCAACGGCGACCCGGCCTGCACCGGCTTCCTCGTGCAGCAGCCGACGGGCCTGGACGAGATGGCCCTGCTCTCCCGCGTGTCCCCGGAGAAGGACGTGGACGGACTCCACCCGACCAACCTCGGCTGGCTCGTCCTCGGCCGTCCGGCTCCGCTGCCCTGCACGCCGATGGGGTGCATCGAGCTGCTGCGCCGCTTCGGCGTCCAGATTGCCGGTGCGAAGGTCGTCGTCGTCGGCCGTGGTCTCACGGTGGGTCGGCCACTCGGCCTGATCCTCACCCGCAAGTCGGAGAACGCGACCGTCACGCTGTGCCACACCGGGACGAAGGACCTCGCCGGGGAAGTGCGTCAGGCCGACATCGTCATCGCGGCGGCCGGCGTCCCCGGGATCATCACGAAGGACATGGTCAAGCCCGGTGCCGCGGTGCTCGACGTGGGCGTGAGCCGCGTCGACGGCAGGATCGCGGGGGATGTCGCGCCCGACGTGGCCGAGGTCGCGGGCTGGATCAGCCCCAACCCCGGTGGCGTCGGCCCCATGACGCGAGCACTGCTGCTGACCAACATCGTCCAGGCGGCCGAGGCGGGGGCCCGTGCAGTGGCGCGGTAGCGGCTTCGTCGTCCTCGGTTGGTGGTACGTCGTTGCCATCGTCGGCGCGGCCGGCACGCTGATGATGGCCTTCGGGGACGTCCGTTGGGGCGGCCGGATCCTGTCGGCGGCGTTCCTGTTCGGCGCGATCGTGCGTCTGGTGGCGCGACCGGCTCGCAAGGCGGGGGGACTCAACGTCCGTTCCCGGACCCTTGACGTGCTGATCCTCCTCGCGTTCGCGGTGGGGATCCTCGTCGCCTCCGCCACCGTCAAGGTCGACGTCTGACCTGCCCCGCCCCGCGTCGAGGTGCAGTTCGCGCCCGGGCTGGGTCTGGGTCCTGGGTTCTGGGTCGAGTTGCAGTTCGCGCCCGGCAGGAAGTGCACACTCGACGCAAAAGGGGCCCGCACGGTGCCACCTGACTGCACTCTCTCGTCGAGTGTGCAGTCCGCGCCCGGGCTGGGTCCTGGGTCGCGTGGGTCCTGGTCCTGGGTCGAGTGTGCAGTCCGCGCCCGGCGGGAAGTGCACACTCGACGCAAAAGGGGCCGGCGCGGTGCCACCTCCCGCACTCTCTCGTCGAGTGTGCAGTCCGCGCCCGGCGGCAAGTGCACACTCGACGCAAAAGGGGCCGGCACGGCGCCACCTCCCGCACTCTCTCGTCGAGTGTGCAGTCCGCGCCCGGCGGGAAGTGCACACTCGACCCAGAAGGGGCCGGTACGGTGCCACCTCCCGCACTCTCTCCTCGAGTGTGCAGTCCGCGCCGGCGCCTCAGTGCACACTCGAGCCTAGGCGGCTCGTCCGGTGGGGGAAGCGGCTCCACCAGGGACGAGGGCGGTGAAGTCCTGTGCCGTCAGGGGTCTCGCTGTCAGTGCCCCGTCCGGGAGCGGTGCCTCGATCGGGGTCCCGCCGCTCATCAGCCAGACAGAGTCGACGCCGGGCACCGACGTGAGGCTGAGGACGATCTGGCCGACGGCGAGCGGGAGGCGCCGAGCGGATGGGCCCGGCGGCCCGATCGTGATGTCGATGTCCGCGCGGTTCCCCTGGATGCTGTTGACCGTGAGCGAGACGTCCGGCCCGAGGGCCGAGGCGAGGCCGGACTCGCGCTCGCGCTCGTTCGGGCCCTCGGCCAGTCGCGTGAGCACGGCGGCCACGGTGTCCGGCGCCTCGCTCGTGGTCGTCCCGGCCTCGAGGGCGATGAGCTGGTCCGCGGCGTTGACCCAGTAGATGAACGGACCGCGTCTGGCCGGAGTCGACGGTAGCGGCGTCAGCGGTCCGGCAGTCTCCATGAGGTTGTAGGGCACGTCGGTGATCGCCGTCGGCGGTGACGTCGCCGGTACGCCACAGGCAGCCAGCGCCAGGACCGCCAGAGCGGTCGACACGAACAGGCGGATCGCGGACCGCTTCGACAGACCGACACTCATTCGGCATCCTCCGATCTCAGCGGGAGCGCCAGGGTGAATCGGGCCCCGCCGCCTGGCCGGTCGTCGCACCACACGGTGCCGCCGTGGGCCCGAGCGATCTCGGCCACGAGACTGAGCCCGAGCCCCGTGCCGCCGCGCGAGCCACGCGACCCGGACCTCGCGAACCGCTCGAAGACCAGCTCGCGGTCCGCGACCGGCACGCCCGGCCCGCGGTCGTCGACCTGCACCAGCACCCGACCGTTGCTCGCCACCACGCCGACGGCGGTGAGCCCGTCGCCGTGTACGTCGGCATTGTCGAAGAGGTTGACGAGGGCCCGGTTGAGCTCCTGCTTGTCGGCTCGGACGTGCACCTCACCGCCCGACGGGCTGAGCAGGCTCGTCGCGCGGTGGCTCTCCGCGAGAGCGTGAGCGACGAGGTCGTTGAGGTCGACGTCGGCCAGGTCTCGGTGGGCGGTCCCGGAATCCACCCGGCCGATCGCGAGCAGGTGCTCGAGGGCTCGGTGGAGACGCCTCACCTCCCGATCGACGAGGTCGACGGCCCGCTGCGCCCGGTTGGGCAGTTCCTCACGTGCGCCCGCGAGCACGTCGACGCTCGTGAGGAGCGTGGTCACCGGGGAGCGCAGCTCGTGGCTGACGTCGGCGGCGAAGCGGGCGTCGCGCTGGACCCGCTCCTCGAGCGCCTCGACCATGGTGTTGAAGGAGCCCACGATGACCGACAGGTCGGGGTCGTCCGTCGCGGCGAGCCGGGTGTCCATCTGGCCCGCGGCGATGCGCGCAGCAGCGGATGCAACGCTCTCGAGCGGCGCGACCGCCCGGGCCGCGGCAGACCGGGACATGAGCGTGCCCCCCAGCGTCGTCAGCACGGCGAAGCCAGCGAGCACAGTGCCCAGCGTCCGTAGGGTCGAGTCCAGCTCGGACGCCGAGGCGATCTCGTAGTACCACGCGTTGCTCGCGGGCAGGGGCACGCCGACGACGATGACGGGCCGTCCCTCGAGCCGGCTCCACGCGACGGCAGCCGCACCGGACTTGACCACCTCTCGCACGTCGGCGGGAATGGCGTCCTCGCCGACGTTGAGCGACGAGGAGTACCAGTCCGCGTCCCTCCTGACCAGCACCACGGATCCCGACGATGTGGGCAGGCTGGACAGCACCTCGATGACGTCGGACCCCCGGGTCAACAGGCCATCACGGACGACGGACGCACTCGCGAAGGCCTGCTGGGCCGCCGTCTGCTCACGTTGCACGATGAGGAAGCCGCGCGCCGCGAGGTAGGTGCCCCCGGCGAGGATGGCGGACACGATGAGGGCCAGACTGGCGAACGAGAGCGTGACCGTCGTCCGCAGGCTGAGCGAGCCGGCACGGGGGAGCAGCTTCACGATCGGACATCGAGCCGGTAGCCGAGACCGCGCGCGGTGACGAGCAGCCGCGGGTGGCTCGGGTCCCGCTCGATCTTGGTTCGCAGCCGGCGGACGTGGACGTCCACGATGCGTTCGTCGCCGAAGAAGCCGCGATCCCAGACGCGTTCCAGCAGCATCCGCCGGCTCCACACCCGGCCGGGCGGCTGGGCGAGCTCGCAGAGCAGGCGGAACTCGGTCATCGTCAGGTGGAGCGGCTCGTCGCCACGGCGCACGAGGCCGCCGTCCAGGTCGAGGACCAGCGGACCGTCCTCGGCGTCGAGGACCACTCGACCGGTGTCCTCCTCGGTCTGGCCACGGTGCTGCCGCCGCAGCAGTGCCCGGATCCGGGCGGACAGCTCCTTGACCTCGAACGGTTTCGTCACGTAGTCGTCGGCGCCGGCCTCGAGCGCCGCCACGATGTCGTGGGTGTCGGCCCGGGCGCTGACGACGATGATCGGCGCGTCGCTGAACCGCCGCACCTCGCGGATGAACGTGAAGCCGTCCATCCCGCCGAGCATGAGGTCGACGAGCATGACGTCGGTCGGCTGGGCGCGCACCGCGTCGAGCGCGCTCTCGGCCGAGGCGTGCGTGAGTGGGGTGTTGCCCTCGCCCTCGATGGCCATGGCGAGCGAGGCACGGATGCCGTCGTCGTCTTCGAGAACCAGGATGGAGAGCGCCACGCCGCGATTCTGCCAGCGGCTGCCGGACGGGCCGGCCCGGGGACGTGGGGATCGCGGTTCAGTCACACAATCGCAAAGAAACCGTCGGCGAGATCGTCATGCGCCGAGGTCAGGGTGGCAGATGTGCGCAATCCTGCTCTGATCTCGATACCACTCGATGAGAGCAACCTCGCGCACGACCTCCTCGTGCTCCGTGCCACCGCGGCAGAGTGCCTGATACGAGGGGAGGGCAGCATCGCGGTCGACGTCTCGTCGCTTCGCCGGCTGTCCTCGGAGACGATTGCCGCGCTCCTGTGGACGCGGCGCAAGTGCAATGGCCAGGGCATCGGCTTCACCGTGCACGGCGCGACGGGCAATGTGGCCCAGGCGTTGACTAGGTGCGGGCTGGGCGAGGCGATCGGGGCAGGAGGCCGGTGATGGCAGTTCAGCTGACCGACAGGGGCGCGATTCGCCGCCACGAGGGCCCGGGTGGTTGGAACGTCACGCTCGTGGAGTGCCCTGACGGCCTCGCCAACGTGTCAACGAGCCACGGAGTGACGAGGGTCTTCGTCGCCGACCTGCCCGTGGCGGGGTCGACCGAGTCGAGCGCGTATGCCGCGACGGCCTGCACGCCTGACGGAGAGGCTCTGGTGCTGTCTCGTGAGGCGCCACCGGCGCTGCTCGTCACCGCTCAGGGACTGCGCCGGGCGCCAGAGGTCCCCGGGTCGGATGAGTGGCTGCGTCTGGGGCCGGACGAGGCGCTTCTGCTGCTCTCATCGGCCGTTTTCGAGGAGATGCCGCACGTCCTGGCCCATGTCCTGCACGGCCATCCCGACGAGCTGCTGGCTGCGGACCCCGGCACCTTTCTCACCGACATCTTCGAGCAGACCGGCTCCGGAGCCGGGGCGATGATCAGTCGCCGTGCCGTCACCGATCACGAAGGAGGAACAGCATGACCAGCGTCTCCGCATTCGTCGCGGCGCTCGCCGAGGAGCACCGCCTTGCTCACGCGGAGCTTCTCGCGGCAGAGGAGCTCGGTGACAACGCGCGGCGGGCGCAGGCCCTCGGCCGCCTCGCCGACCTGCAGGAGATCGCCTCCCGGAGCATGGACATCGTCTCGCTCGACGCGGTGGCCGGCTCCGACGGTATGCCGCTGGGCCCGGTTCCGCAGCCGTCCTGACGTCCCAGCCCTCCCGCCGCCCCTCGTCGAGTGTGCAGTTCGTGCCCGGCACGAAGTGCACACTCGATGCGGAGCGAGCTGAGCGGCATACGGGAAGGGCGTCGGCCACCGGGGGGTGACCGACGCCCTTCGACGTCACTGCGGGAGCCCCGTCTGACTCAGATGAGGCCGAGCTCCTTGACCTGGTCGCGCTCCGACTCGAGGCGCGCCACGGACGCGGCGATGCGCTCGCGCGAGAAGTCATTCAGCTCGACGCCCTGGACGATCTCGTACCGGCCGTCCTTCACCAGGCACGGGAACGAGGAGATGATGCCCTCGGTCACCTCGTACGAGCCGTCGGACGGGACCGACATCGAGACCCAGTCGTCGGTGCCCCTCACCCAGTCGCGCATGTGGTCGATCGTCGCGTTGGCCGCGGACGCCGCCGACGACAGGCCGCGGGCCGCGATGACGGCGCCGCCGCGCTTGGCGACGGTCGGGATGTACTCGTCGGTGATCCAGGTCTGGTCGACGAGGTCGGCCGCGATCTTGCCGCCGACCTTGGCGTTGTAGAGGTCGGGATACATCGAGTCGTCGTGGTTGCCCCAGATGGCGAGGTTGGTGATCTCGGTGACGCTGACGCCGAGCTTCTTGGCGAGCTGGGACTTGGCACGGTTGTGGTCGAGGCGGGTCAGCGCGTTGAAGCGCTCGCGGGGGATGTCGGGGGCGTTGGACATCGCGATGAGCGCGTTGGTGTTGGCCGGGTTGCCGGTGACGAGGACCTTGATGTCCTCGGCGGCGTTGTCGTTGATCGCCTTGCCCTGGCCGGTGAAGATCTTGCCGTTCGCGGCGAGCAGGTCGGCGCGGTCCATGCCCTCCTTGCGCGGCATGGCGCCGACGAGCATCGCGAGGTTGGCGCCGTTGAAGATGGCGGCCGGGTCGTCACCGATCTCGACGCCCGCGAGCGTCGGGAACGCGCAGTCGTCGAGCTCCATGACCACGCCCTCGAGCGCCTTGAGCGCCGGGGTGATCTCGAGGAGCCGCAGCTCGACCGGGGTGTCCGGGCCGAGGAGGGCACCGCTCGCGATGCGGAAGAGGAGGCTGTAGCCGATCTGACCGGCGGCGCCGGTGACGGCGACTTTCACGGGGGTGCTGCTCACGGTTGGCCCTTCACGTCAGTGTGGCGGTGGACGCAATCGAAACTACCAGTCAGGCATCAGACCCCCGACCGCGCAGGCTGGCCCCGTGACGCGGGTCACCCGGGCATTCCACGGGATGGCGTATGCCGCTGGGCTCGCTCCTCGTCGAGTGTGCACCAAGTGCCGCGCCAGCTCCTCGTCGAGTGTGCAGAAAGTGCCGCCCGGCTCCTTGTCGAATGTGCCGTATGCCGGGGTCCCGGGTCCACGGACTACCACATGTATCCGGGTCAAGCACGGGTGTCGGGTGGAAGTTCCTGTCATGGCAGTCCGTCGGGTCCACCCGCCCGTCGCGATCTCTCGATCGCGCGGACCGCTCTTCGGTCGCGCTCCTGTCAGGCGTTGACGAGCCTGCCGCTGGCACGGCGGCTCTGCGTCTGGGCCCCCAGGGACACCGCAAGGTCGAAGGCGTGCTCGGCTCGCGCCGAGGTGCCGGCGATGCCCGTGCCGACGAGCTCGAAGGCGGTGCCATGGGCGGGGGTGACAGATCGACACCGGCAGTCCACCCTGAATGGTGACTCCACGGTCGAAGCCCATGAGTTTCATCGCGATCTGGCCCTGGTCGTGGTACATCGTGACGAAGCGCGTCGAACTCGTCATGTTTGGCGCGGACGAAAACTCGTGTCGGAAGGGAACGGGCCCCTGGGCGTCGATGCCGCGGGCGCGGCGCAGCCTGATGCCGGGGGCGATGTGGTCGATCTCCTCGCGGCCGAACTGCCCGTTCTCGCCCGGCATGCGGGTTGAGGCGCACACGCGAGGCTCGGCGCCTCGATGCCGTAGCCCTTGATGACCTCGTCGAGGAGGCGGATGGCGTCGAGGACGCTCGCCGCCGAGATCCGCGATGCGACTGCGGACAACGGGATGTGTGAGGTCACGCGCGACGTGACGAGTCCCGGGACGAAGTTGAGCTCGGAGGTCACGCCCTCGTGCCCGAGCTCCTTGGCAAACCAGCGCAACTCGTCCTCCTCATGCATGCCGGCAAGGTTGAGGGAGGCCTTGTTCAGGGGCGTGAGATGATCGCGTCGACGGCGCCTTGTTGGTGAGGGTGAGAGCCTTGCGCAGGTCACCCATCACCCGCTGGCCGGCCGCGCGGCTGACCGCCGCGCGCTTGACCGGGACGACGTCGACGCCCGCGCCGACGAGGGTGACGTGGCCGGGGCCTGGTTCGGGAAAGCGGGACGTCGACACCAACCTCCGCGCACTGCGCGGCGAACTCGTCGGCCTCTGCGAGGACGAGAATCTCGGCACGTGCGCGGTTCGCGGGATCGGCGAGCAGGCGACACGCGAGATCCGGTCCGATACCTGCAGGATCCCCGAGGGCGAGGGCTATCGGGGGAGGATGACGGGCGACATGGCGACTCCAAGCGTTAGATTTCCTATAGGATTAGCGTCGTGACTAGGCGGTGTCAACACCGTCTCGCACGTCATTCCTCCGGATCGGATTCAGCCATTGACCTGTCGCGGACGCCCTCGAGGTGGCGGCGCATGGCGCTCTCGGTCGTCGCGACATCGCCGGTGGTCGCCGCTTGCAGGACGGCTGCGTGCTCGGAGACCGCCATGTCGACGTCCGTGACCCCGTGGCCCGCTGACTGGCGCATGCGGTGCACCTGGGGGAGAGCGACTCCGCGAGCTGCAGCACGTAGACGTTGTGGCAGTGCTCGAGGAGAGTCCGTGGAAGGCCCAATCGGCGTCGTAGTAGTGGCGCAGCGCCCGCCACG
Source organism: uncultured Actinomycetota bacterium (assembly GCA_963754395.1). Taxonomy (GTDB): domain Bacteria; phylum Actinomycetota; class Actinomycetes; order Actinomycetales; family Dermatophilaceae; genus Intrasporangium. The sequence continues at coordinate 193,956 of CAVWGJ010000021.1, forward strand.
CCGTGCGGTCATCTCTGGCCTGGTTCTCCTTGACCTCCGCAGCGGCGATGACGTGGTCGGCATGGGCGGCCTTGAGATGCAGGATTCCCTCGGAGGACAAGGGAATTGCGCCGCGAACGGCGGCGAGTTCAAGCAGCGTGCGCGCTCGACCAACTCAGCCATGCGCTCTCGCGCCAAAGGAGGTGCCACGCGATAACCCTTGAGCGCTGCCCGGGTGACGAGACCGGTCTGCTCCAGTTGCACCATCGCCTCGCGCACGGGAGTCGGTGAGACGCCCAGATCACGGGCAAGGCCGTCGATGCTGAGGCTCTGGCCTGGCCGCACGCCGCCCTCGAGCAGGATCTCGAGGATCTCGTCGTAGACACCGTCCCGGAGGGCACGGCGTTCGACATGGCGCGCGACAGCGCCGCGCGCCCCGAGAGCTGGCGGCTCGGCGGAGGTGGCTCGTGAAGTCATCCTAAGAAATCCTAGCGGAGGGCTGGACAAATCCTGTGCCATAGATCCTATAGTATTCGCCAGTCGGGAAATAAGGCAGAAGTCCGCTGACGAAGGAGTCGACACATGGTCTGGACTGCGGACGAGTGGCCCATTGGTGCGGCCCTCATTCAGTTCCCGTCGGTCGCCCCGGACGGAACGAGCGTCCAGGACGCAGGTCCCGACCACTGGACCAAGGTGTTCGCCGAGGTGTCGGCCTGCGGCTTCCGCCACGTGGACATCACCGACAGCTGGCTTCGTCCAGGCGACCTCGAGCCCGAGGGCAGGGCGACGCTCGCACGCTGCCTGAAGGGCGCGGACCTCGGCGTTTCCGCTATCTCGGTGGTGCGCCGGAGCGTCATCGACCCGGTCGGGGGAGAGGGCAATCTCGCCTACGCCCTGCGCACGGTCCAAGCGGCCGCCGAGATCGGCGCGCCGGTTGTCTGCCTCGGTCTGCACCGTCCACTGCTGCCTCCTCAGCTCGACGCGGAATGGTTCTGGACGCAGCCGGGCGCGGTGGATCCCCTCGACGACCCGAAGGCCTTCGACCTCGCCGTCGCCCGGTTCAGTGAGGTGGGACAGCTCGCTGCCGACCTGGGCGTGGAGGTGTCGCTGGAGATGTACGAGGACACCTTCCTCGGGACCAGCGACGGCTGCTTGCGAATGGTCGATGCCATCGACCTGAGCAATGTCGGACTCAACCCCGACATCGGCAACATCGTGCGGCTGCACCGGCCGGTCGAGGCCTGGGAGGACATGTTGCGCAGGACGCTTCCGCGCAGCAACTACTGGCACGTCAAGAACTATTACCGCGACCACGACCCGGCCACAGGCGCCTACTTCTCCGTCCCGGCGCCGCTCGAGTCGGGTTTCATCAACTACCGTCGCGCGATCGAGATGGCACTTGCTGCAGGGTTCAGCGGCCCGATCTGCACCGAGCACTACGGCGGTGATGGCCTGGGAGTGTCGGCCACCAACCACCGCTATCTGCGAGACCTGCTGCGCACGAAGCTGGAGCTCTCCCGATGACTCACCTGCACAACGCACCGCAGGACTTTGCCCGTGAAGCCATCGAGGGACTGGCCGCCGCCTACCCAGGCCACCTCACCGTTGTCAAGGGCGGCGTGGTCCGGGCGACGGCATCCCCGCGGGGCGAGGTCGCCGTGGTCTTGGGCGGCGGCTCCGGTCACTACCCCGCCTTCGCCGGCTGGGTTGGCCACGGCTTCGCTCACGGTGCCGCGTGCGGCAACACGTTCGCGTCGCCCCCCGCGACCCACATCGCGTCCGTCGCGCGGGCGGCGGAGCAGGGCGGCGGCGTCATTCTCGGCTTCGGCAACTACGCCGGCGACGTCCTCCACTTCGGGCACGCCGCCGAGATCCTCCGGGCCGAGGGCCACGACGTGAGAATCGTGACCGTGGCGGATGACGTCGCGTCCGCCCCGCCCGGACAGGCGCGGCGACGACGTGGCGTCGCGGGCGACCTCGTGGTCTTCAAGTGCCTGTCGGCCGCTGCCGCCGAGGGCCTCGACCTTGACACGGTCGCGGCCATCGGCGCCCGAGCCGATGCGCGCACTCGCTCCTTCGGTGTGGCCTTCACGGGATGCACGCTCCCCGGGGCCGACCACCCGCTCTTCACGGTCCCAGAGGGGCGCATGGGCCTGGGGCTGGGGATCCACGGCGAGCCGGGCCTGGGTGAGGAGGACCTCCGGCATGCGGACGACGTCGCCGACCTGCTCGTCGATCGTGTTCTCTCTGATGTCGGAGCCAGTTGGCCCAGCGACCGCGTGGCGGTCCTGCTCAACGGGCTGGGTTCGACCACGCAGGAGGAACTGTTGGTCCTCTATCGTCGAGTGGCCGCCAAGCTCAGCAGCGAGCAGCTCACCGTCGTTGCGCCCGAAGTGGGCGAGCTGGTCACCAGTCTCGACATGGCCGGCGTCTCGCTGACCATCACCTTCCTCGACGACGAGCTCGAGCGGCTCTGGCTCGCACCGGCCGACGCACCGGCATTTCGCCGCACTGCGGCCGTGGACCTCCCGAGGAGGGAGGTGCAGGACCGGGCGGACACCCGGGTGGAGCGCCCAGTCGCGTCACCGGCCTCCGCCGAGGCAGCCGGACGTCTGGCCGCGGCTCTCCATGCCGTCCGTGACGCGGTGGGCAGCGCTGCCGAGCGGCTGGGTGCGGTCGATTCCGTCGCTGGTGACGGCGACCATGGCATCGGGATGTCGCGGGGCACCGAGGCGGCCGCTGCGCGGGCGGCTCAGCTCACCGGACAGGGCGTCGGGCTCGGCACCGTGCTCGCCGAGGCCGGAACGGCGTGGTCGGAGGCCGCCGGTGGGACCTCCGGCGCCCTCTGGGGCGGTGCCCTGGCCGCGGCAGCGACGGCGGCGGGGGACCTCGATGCCGCAGACGCCGACACCTGTGCCCGTGCCGTCTCCGCCGCGGTCGACGCACTGGGTCGACTTGGCGGTGCCAGCCCGGGCGACAAGACGATGCTGGACGCCGCCCGCCCGTTCGCCGACGAGCTCGCCGTGGCTTTGAGCGAGGGCGTGCCCCCGACGACGGCGCTGGCTCGCGCTTGCCGGGCAGCCGACAAGGGCGCTGCCGCAACGGCTGACATGGTGGCCACCGTGGGTCGGGCCCGCACACACGGCGAGCGCAGCCTCGGCACCCCCGACCCGGGAGCGCTGTCCTTCGCACTCGTGGTCGCCGCAGCCGCGACCGCCTGGGGAGAGGACCTCAAAGCCGGGCCCGACACCGAATTCAGCACTCTCGAGAGGAGCACGACGTGAACCATCTGCGCATCGCCGTCGGCTGCGACAACGCGGGCTTGGACTACAAGGAGATCCTGCGCTCCGATCTCGAGGCCGACGACCGCGTCGTCGAGGTTGTCGACGTGGGAGTCACGCGGGGGAGCCAGGACGAGGCGACCGCCTACCCCCATGTCGCCGTGCGCGCGGCACGACTCGTGGCCGAGGGCAGGGTGGACCGGGCGCTCCTCGTGTGCGGCACCGGCCTGGGTGTGGCAATCGCGGCCAACAAGGTCCCGGGCGTCCGTGCCGTCACTGCGCACGACTCGTTCTCGGTCGAGCGGGCGGTCCTGTCCAACAACGCCCAGGTGTTGACGTTCGGCCAGCGAGTCATCGGCCTCGAGCTCGCACGAAGGCTGGCGCGCGAGTGGCTCGGCTACGCGTTCGACCCCGAGTCGTCGTCGGCCCCCAAGGTTGCTGCCATCCACGCCTACGAGGGCGGCTCATGACGCTCTGGGTGGGCACGAGCTGGAAGATGACCAAGCGGAGGGCCGAGGCCCAGGACTATGCCAGCGGTCTCGCCTCCATCGCCCGCACCCGTCCGTGGCCAGGGGTCCAGCCGTTCGTCCTGCCGCCGATCACCGCACTCGGTGTGGTGCACGATCTCCTGCGAGACGTGCAGGAGGCAGGCCAGCACGTCCTCGTCGGCGTCCAGAACGCGCACTGGGAGGACGGTGGCGCCTGGACAGGCGAGATCTCTGTGCCCCAGGCATCCGATGCCGGTGCCGAGATCGTCGAGATCGGACACTCTGAGCGCCGGGCGCACTTTGGCGAGTCGGACGAGACGGTCCGTCTCAAGACCGCGGCGGCGGTTCGTCACGGAGTCGTGCCGCTCGTCTGCATAGGCGAGACCCACCAAGAGCGTGCAGCGGGTCGTGCCGTGGAGGTCACCTCCCAGCAGCTCGAGGCAGCGCTCCGGGGCCACCAGCTCGGTGCCGAGCAGCGTCTGCAGCACCAGCACAACCAGAGTGCTGTCGCACTCGTCGTCCCCCTGCTCATCGCCTACGAGCCGGTCTGGGCCATCGGCTGGTCCGGTCGAGAGCCACAGCCCGAGGAGCTCGCCGACGTGGTGGGCCCACTCGCCCGCCGCGGCGGAGCACAGGTCGAGTCGATCCTCTACGGCGGCTCGGTCACGCCCGCGAGCGCCAGATCACTTCTCGACGTGCCCGGCGTGGGCGGCCTGTTCGTCGGCCGATCCGCTTGGGATCTCGAGGGATTCGTCTCCATCCTCGAGACCGCAGCCTCCATTGCCGCTCGTCGCGGCCAGACCCGCATCCACACCACCACACGCTGAAACCCCGACCCCTCCGGAACTCACGTTCCACTCATCTGGAAGGCACATCATGAAAACGACAAAGACGTCGGTCCTCGCCGTGGTCTCGACTGCAGGGCTGCTCGCGCTCGCGGCCTGCGGGTCAGGGGGCGAAGCCGAGGCGTCCAACGAGTCAGCCGCGTTCAAGCCGAAGGGGAACGTGACGATGGTCGTCCCGTTCGGCGCAGGCGGAGGCAGCGACGTCTCCGGCCGCTCCATCGCCGCCGGTCTGGAGAAGGCGGTGCCCGGCCTCAAGATAAACACTGAGAACCGCGACGGAGGCTCGGGCGCAGTCGGCTACTCCTACTTCGTCTCGAAGAAGGGCGACCCCAACTACCTGCTGCCGAGCGAGACGGCGCTGCTCGCACTGCCGATCAGCACCAACGTCAAGTTCGACTACACGTCGTTCACCCCGATCATGAAGGTCGGAGACGACTTCACCCTCGCCGTCGTCGAGGCCGCCTCGCCGTGGAAGACCTGCACCGACGTCGTCAACGCCGCCAAGGCCGGCAAGGTCGTGGCTGCAGTCTCCGGTGCCACGAGCCTCGACAAGGTCATCTTCACCCTGACCGAGCAGGCGGCCGGCGTGAAGTTCGACCAGGTGCCGTTCGAGTCCGGTGACGAGGTGCTGGCGGCCCTGCTGGGCAAGCAGATCCAAGTCGCGTCCCTCAACCCGGGCGAGGTCATCGGGCAGCTCGAGGCCGGCAAGCTCCGGGCCCTCTGCTCCTTCAGCGAGAAGCGCTACGACTACCCCGCGCTCAAGGACATCCCCACGGCCAAGGAGCAGGGCATCGACGTGGCCTACGCACAGTTCCGCGGCCTGATCGCCACGGGCGAGATCAATGATGCCCAGAAGACGTTCTGGGTCGATGCGGCGAAGAAGTTCATCGACTCCGCCGAGGCGAAGGCCTACGTGGAGGAGAACTTCCTGCAGCCCAACGCCCTGTTCGGTGAGGACTTCACGTCCTACCTGAAGAGCAACAGCGAGCAGCTCGCCAAGGCCCTGGGCAAGTGATTCATCTGCAGACCCTGCGCCGCAACGGTGAGGCCGTGCTCTACGCCGTCCTCGCCGTTGTCGGCGCGATCGTCGCCGCCGTGGGCGCCAGCTATGGCGTCCTCGGCGACGGCGGCCGGGTCGGGCCGGGCTTCCTGCCGCTCGTCACGGGGGCGCTGACGTCGCTGCTCTGCGGCGCCGTCACGATCGGCATCATCCGACGTCCGACTCAGGGCGTCGAGGACGAGCTCGCCGACGACATCCCCGACATCGACACCACCGGACGGACCGAACGGCAACGGGTGATCAACCTCTGGATCGTCTTCGGCCTCACGCTGGCGGTGCTGCTGCTCGTCCAGCTGCTCGGCTTCCTCTTGGCCTTCGGCCTGCTCGTCGTCGTGATCAGCTCCGCGGTCGAGCGCCAGCCGTGGTCCAGGTCCCTCATCATCGCTGCGGTTGCCGTCGCGTTCGTCTACGGCGTGTTCGGCGTCTTCCTGTCCGTGCCACTCCCCGGTGGCCTGCTGGGGCTGGGGACGGAGGGTTAAATGATTGACAACCTGGTCCTGGGGTTCTCGACGGCCTTGTCACCGGAGAACCTGCTCTGGTGCTTCGTCGGCGTGTTCGCCGGGACGGTCATCGGCCTCCTGCCGGGTCTTGGCTCGACCACGGGTGTGGCAGTGCTGCTCCCGCTCACGCTCAACTTCGAACCGGTGACTGCGCTCATCATGCTGGCCGGCATTTACTACGGCGCCCAGTACGGCGGGACGATCACGTCCGTGCTGATCTCGACGCCGGGGGAGGCGTCGAGCGTCGTCACGACGTTGGACGGCTACCAGATGGCACGCAAGGGACGAGCCGGGCGGCGCTCTCCATCGCAGCCATCGGGTCATTCATAGCCGCGATCTTCTCGCTGGTCATCCTCATGGCGGTCGCTCCACCGTTTGCGGAGTTTGCACTGAGGTTCGGGCCGATCGAGAACCTGGCGATCATGGTGCTGGGACTGGCCACGATCGTGAGCTTCTCGGGCGAGTCGATGCTCCGCGGCCTTGCGATGGCTGTGCTGGGCCTCCTGCTGGCCACCGTCGGTCTGGACGCTGCGACCGGCACCGCCCGCTTCACCGGCGACAACGTGAACCTCTTCAGCGGAATCCCTTTCGTGGAGGTCATGATCGGGCTGTTCGCGGTGGGCGAGGTCATGTACCAGCTCCGCGTCGGAGCGGCCGAGCCGATCCAGGCCCGTTTCCGGGACCTGATGATCAGCCGATCCGAGCTGCGCCGCAGCGTCGGGCCGATCGGGCGCGGAAGCATCCTCGGGTTCCTGCTGGGCTGCCTCCCGGGCGCGGGTTCGACGCTGGCCTCGTTCATCGCCTACGGCGTGGAAAAGCGTGTCTCGCCCCGGAAGGACGAGTTCGGAACGGGCGCCATCGAGGGCGTCGCGGCACCCGAGAGCGCCAACAACGCTGCTGCGAACGCGAACTTCATTCCCACCCTTACGCTCGGCATTCCGGGTGGTGGCACCACCGCCGTCCTGCTCGGCGCGTTCACCATCTACGGGATCCAGCCCGGGCCCCTGCTGTTCGAGAAGCAACCGGCACTGGTCTGGGGACTGCTCGTGTCGTTCTTCATCGGCAACGTCATGCTGCTGGTGCTCAACCTGCCCCTGGCACCGGCGTTCGCCCAGATGCTCCGCATTCCGTACGTCTATCTGTACCCGCTGATTCTCTTCACCAGTTTCATCGGGGCCTACTCGATCGACAACAACATGTTCAGCGTGTGGGTGGTCTTCTTCTCGGGGATCGCCGGCTACCTCATGAAGCTCTACGGGCTGCCGATGGCACCGCTCGTGCTGGGCCTCGTCATCGGCCCATTGTTCGAGAAGGCTCTGACGCAGACATCCGTGCTGGGTGACGGAAACCTCTTGGTCGTTTTCACCCGCCCGATCGCGGTTGTCGTGCTCGTACTGGCAGCCTTGCTGCTCGCGGGTCCACAGATCAGCCAACGAATCCGGCGCACCCGTAAGAAGAGCGACGAGGAGTCCCACACGCCGGCTTCGACCCGCTGACCGATCGAGGCTGACGAACTGGGCGGACGCCGGAGAGAGGGGGACTCCGGCGTTCGCCAGCCACGCGCGCCCAGCTGAAGGCAGGTCATTCCGTATGCCGCGGGGCTGGCTCCCAGCGCAGCCCCGCTCGCGCGCCGGCGGGGTCGCTCGCATGGGCCACCGATGGCAGGAAGTGTCAGCGTCGTCGGACCACGATGACCACCACGGAGATCACCATGAGGATGACGCCGGGGACG
>CAVWGJ010000022.1:0-117636 GCA_963754395.1 uncultured Actinomycetota bacterium
CGACGGGCACGACAGGGGCGCGAAGGTCATCGCCCGCGCGCTGCGAGACGCCGGGATGGAGGTCATCTACACCGGCTTGCGCCAGACACCGGAGCAGATCGTCTCGGCAGCCTTGCAGGAGGATGCCGACGTCATCGGCCTGTCCATTCTGTCCGGCGCACACAACCACATCGCGCCCCGGTTGATGGCGCTCCTGCACGAACACGGGATGGACGATGTGCTCGTCCTGGTTGGCGGTATCATCCCCGACGTGGACGTGCCCAAACTGCAGGCCATCGGCGTCAAAGGCGTGTTCCTCCCAGGCACGCCGATGCAGGCCATCATCGACTTCATCAACGGAAACGTGCGCGTCCGGGCCTGACCTGTGCCGGGCCCGCTCATCAACCGATAACCACACGTGCACAAGAGGGTCCTTCTCGCCGACGACAGCACCACGATCCAGCGGGTCGTCGAGCTGTCCTTTGCCGGCGGCGACGTGAGCGTGATGTCGGTCGGCGATGGCGAACAGGCCGTGGAAGCGATTCGCCTGTCTCCGCCCGATCTCGTGCTTGCCGACATCGGTATGCCAGGCCGCTCCGGTTACGAGGTGGTCGAGTTCGTTCGCAGCCAGCCCGGTCTCGTCTCGCTTCCAGTTCTGCTGCTTGCCAGTGCGTTCGATCCGGTGGACGAAGAGAAGGCGCGTCGTGTTGGCGCAGACGGCATCCTGACCAAACCGTTCGATCCGGAGGTTCTCGTCGGGCGCGTGCACGAACTGCTCGATGCGGGACGTGGCACACCGTCGGTCATCGCGCCGACCCGGGTGACGTCGCCTTCACTGAGAACCCCGGGGAACGTCGCACAAAGACTCAGGGAGGCAGATGGTGTCCCAGGCCCGGGTGAGGAGGCGCCGGCGTCGACGCCCCTTGTCGCCGAGGGGGCTCGGGCGGACACGCACGGCGAGCCGGACCGCCCATCGGCATCAGCCTCGAGCGAGACCGATCGCTACTTTGACGAGCTCGATCAAGCGTTTGCCGCGCTGTCGAAGTCTCCCAGGCCATTGACACCTGTGCCCGCGCCCGATGCAGGGACCGCTGGGACCGAGCCCGTCGAAACAAGCGCGCCACGTTCCGTCGCCCCAGCGCCCCGCATGCCTCTGACCGATGCGTTCGCAGCGTTGCTCGAAGCGGAGCAGACCGGCATCGAGGTGTCACTGCCGATGCCCGCGGCTGTCGCCGCGCCTGCCATCGATGTGAATGCGCTGGCCGATCAGATCGCGCGGCGCGTGCTCGAGCAGCTCTCCGATCGCGTCGTGCGCGACACGGTGGCGGACATCGTTTCAGCCACGGCGGAGCGGCTCGTGCGCGAAGAGATCGAGCGGATCAAGCGCGACATCACATAAGATCAGCGGATGCCCGGTCCGCTGCCATCGCTCGCTAGACTCGATCCCGCGCGCCTCACCCTGCCCGAAAAACCGGCCCTCGAGGGTCTCGAGAACAAATGGACTCCACGGTGGGAAGCGGATCGTGTTTTCGCGTTCGATCGGACGCGCGAGCGTGCCGACGTGTTCGCCATCGACACACCCCCGCCGACGGTGAGCGGGTCGTTGCACCTCGGTCACGTGTTCTCGTACACCCACACGGATGTGATCGCGCGGTTTCAGCGAATGCGGGGCAAGGCTGTCTTCTACCCGATGGGATGGGACGACAACGGACTGCCAACCGAACGGCGGGTGCAGAACTATTACGGCGTTCGTTGCGATCCGTCGCTCCCGTACGATCCGGGCTATCAGCCGCCGGCCACGCCGGGGAAGCAGCCGGTGTCGGTCTCGCGTCCCAACTTCATCGAGCTCTGCAACCGGTTGACGGGTGAGGACGAGAAGGCGTTCGAACATCTCTGGAAATACCTGGGCCTCTCGGTCGACTGGTCGATGACCTACGCGACGATCGGCCGACGCGCGCAGCGCGTGTCGCAGGTCGCGTTTCTGCGGCTGCTCGCGCGCGGCCGTGCCTACCAGGTGGAAGCGCCGACGCTCTGGGATGTCGACTTCAGGACGGCGGTGGCCCAGGCCGAGCTCGAGGATCGCGACCTGCCCGGTGCCTACCACCGGATTGCGTTCGCCCGGCCGGATGGCGGGCGCCGTGGAAATCGAGACCACGCGTCCGGAGCTGATTCCGGCGTGCGTCGCGCTGGTCGCGCATCCCGACGATGAACGATACAAGCCGCTGTTCGGGCAGGACGTATCACGCCGCTGTTCGGCGTGCGCGTGCCGGTGCGCGCGCACACGCTGGCCGATCCGGAAAAAGGCAGCGGCATCGCGATGATCTGTACGTTCGGTGACATCACCGACGTCACCTGGTGGCGCGAACTCAGCCTGCCGGTGCGCGCGGTCATCCAGGCCGATGGCACGCTCCGTCCGGTCATCTGGGGCAGTGCCGGGTGGGAATCGGTGGATGCCGACGCGGGCGCAGCAGCCATTACGATGAGCTCGCGCGTCTGTCCGCGGCAAAGGCGCGCGCCAGGATCGTCGAGCAGCTGAGAGAGCGGCGATCTCAAGGGCGATCCGCGACCCATCACGCACGCCGTGAAATTCTTCGAGAAGGGCGATCGTCCGCTGGAGATCGTCACGAGCCGCCAGTGGTTCATCAAGACGATCGAGTTCCGCGAGGAGTTGCTGCGTCGCGGCCGCGAGCTGCGATGGCATCCGACCTACATGCAGGCGCGCTTCGAGAACTGGACGAACGGGCTGAATGGCGACTGGTGCGTGAGCCGGCAGCGCTTCTTCGGCGTGCCGTTTCCGGTCTGGTACCCGATCGACACGGACGGTGTCGTGCGTCACGACCAGCCCATAGTGCCCACAGAGGCGCAGTTGCCGATCGATCCATCAACCGACGTGCCCGCTGGCTACTCGGCGGAGCAGCGCGGGCAGGCCGGCGGGTTCATCGGCGACCCCGACGTCATGGACACATGGGCGACCTCATCGCTCAGTCCGCAATTGGCCTGCGGATGGCCAGACGACCTCGACCTGTTCAAGCGGACGTTCCCCATGGACCTGCGTCCGCAGGCGCACGACATCATCCGCACGTGGCTGTTCTCGACCGTGCTGCGTGCGCACCTGGAGCACGACTCGCTTCCCTGGACTGACGCGGCGATCTCGGGATGGGTGCTCGATCCCGACCGCAAGAAGATGTCGAAGTCGAAGGGCAACGTCATCACGCCGATGGCCCTGCTCGAGGAGCATGGATCGGACGGCGTGCGCTATTGGGCCGCGAGCGGCCGCCCGGGGACCGACACCGCCGTTGAAGCCGGCCAGATGAAGGTGGGACGCCGTCTTGCGATGAAACTGCTGAACGCGTCGCGGTTCACCCTCGGATCCGCAACGCCGCAGGGGGCGATCACGCTATCCGGTCGACTGCTCCATGCTTCGGAACCTTGCCGGGCTCGTCGACGAGGCGACGCGGAACCTGGACGGCTACGACTACGCGCGTGTTCTACAGCGAACCGAGGAATTCTTCTGGCGCTTCTGCGACGACTATCTCGAGCTCGTCAAGGGACGCCGTTACGGCGAACAGGGAGATGCCGCCGCGGCGTCGGCCAATTCGGCGCTTCTGGCTGCGCTCTCGGTGATGCTGCGCCTGTTCGCACCGTTCCTGCCGTTTGTCACCGAAGAGGTCTGGTCGTGGTGGCAGGAGGGGTCGGTGCACCGCGCCGCGTGGCCGACGCCCGGGGAAGTTGGAGCGCTTCCTGCCAGACGACTCGGACACACATCGCGAGCGTGACCAGGCGATTTACGACTGGTCCACCGACGTGCTGTTCGAGGTCCGCAAGCAGCGGTCTGAAGCCAAGCAGCCCCTGAAGGTGCCGATCACCTGGGTGACGATCACGGCCGATGCGGCGACGCTCGCGCTGATGCCGCACGTGGAAGCGGACCTCAAGGCGGCGCTGCGCGTGCAGCAGTTCGAGTGCGTGGTCGGCGAGCCCAGGCGTTCGTGTTGGCTGGGTACGATGCGGCGCCTTCCGCCTGAGGCCTATCGCGACCTCGTCAGCCGCGCACTGGCCGAGGATGTGGGCGCCGGCGATGTCACGACGGACGCGACGGTTCCATCGGCCCAGCGCGCGCGCGGCGTCTTCCTGGTCGAAGTCGCCGTGCGTCCTGGCCGGCGTCGACGTCGCGGTCGAGGCCTTTCGACAGATCGAACCGGGTATCGAGGTCGCGTTCACCAGGACGACGGTGACGCATGCCGGCCGGGCGAAGAGATCGGCGAAATCGTCGGCCTTGCGCGCACGCTGCTTGTCGCGGAGAGGACCGCGCTGAATTTCCTGCAGCGCCTGTCCGGCATCGCGACCCGGCGCGGGCGTTCGTGGATGCGTCGGCGGGCGCATCACGATCCTGGATACGCGGAAAACGACCCCGACCCTTCGCGCGCTCGAGAAGCACGCGGTCGCCGCGGGCGGCGCAACCAACCATCGATTCGGCCTCTACGACGCCATCCTGATCAAGGACAACCACGTGAGCCTGGCCGGCGGTGTCGGGGCGCGGTGCGCGCTGCCGCGCAAGCCGTCCCGACCTGCGGCTGGAGATCGAGGCGCAGTCGCTCGACGAAGTCGACGAGGCGGTGGCGGCGCGGCGCGGACATCATGCTCGTCGACAACATGTCGCTGGCCGACGTTCGCGAGGCGGTGCGGCGCGCCGCGGGCCGGCGCGGATTGAGATTTCCGGAGGCGTGACGCTGGATCGCATTCCGGAACTGGCGGCGACCGGCGCCGATTTCGTCTCTGCCGGCGCGCTGACGCACTCGGCGCCGGCGGTGGACATCAGCTTCGAGATCGAACCGATCTGAGCGCAGCCGTCGTGCCGAGATCCAGCCGCTGCCGCTCCGAATTTCGCCGACGCGATTGCCGAACGTCGGGACCGCTGGGTGCGCTCGCCGGGCAGGTCTGTTATTTCGAACCATTGGCTCGACGAACGACGTCGCCGCGACGCTCGCGTCGAGCGGCCGGAGCGAAGGCGCGGTCGTCATTGCCGACGCGCAGACGGCCGGACGCGGACGGCGCGGGCGCGTGGTTCTCGCCTCCAGGCGCAGGGCTCTATGTCTCCGTGGTCCTCGACGCCGGGCCGGGCGCGCTGGCTCCCGAGCGCGCCACGGCGCTGCTGACACTTGCGGCCGGCGTGGCGCTCTCGGAGGCGGTCGAGCAGCGCACGGGCCTGGCCCCGCCATCAAGTGGCCGAACGATCTGCTGGTCGGGCCTCGCAAGCTGGCTGGCATCCTCGCCGAGGGGATGGCCGCGCCAACGCGCAGCCGGCACTCCAGGCCGTCGTCCTCGGATTCGGCATCAACGTGAGCCGGCCGCGTATCCGCCCGACTTGCGCGCGCGTGACATCGCTCGAAGGCGAACTTGGACGCGCGGATCGATCGCGCCGCCGCTGTGCGCCGAGTCGCTCGCGGCATTGGCGGCCCGCTATCACGACCTGCTCGAGGGGCGCTTCGATGCTATTCTCGACGCGTGGCGTTCGGCGGTCGTTCGGCAGCCGCGGTGCGCGGGTGCGAGTGGGACACGCCGTCAGGGTTCAAGCCGGCATCACTGAGGGAATAGACGAAATGGGAGCGCTGCTCGTGCGCACGGCCCGTTCACTCGAGCGGATCGTGGCCGGGGAAGTGCGCTGGGAATCCATGCTGCTAGCGATTGACGTCGGCAACACCAACATCGTCCTTGGCGTGTTCGACGGCAACGAACTGATTCGAAGCTGGCGCCTGCAGACCCTGCGCGACCGCACGGCCGACGAGCTCGGCCTGACGGTGGACGGGCTGTTCGCGCACGGCCAGATCGATCGGCGAGCGCATTCAGGGCGTCGTGCTCGGCTCGGTGGTGCCGCCGCTCACCGACACGGTCGTCGGCATGCTGTGGAAGTACTTCGAGCGCAAGCCGCTGGTGGTCGACCCGGCGACCAATTCCGGCATGCCGATCCTCTACAGCAACCCGTCACGAAGTCGGCGCCGACCGCATCGTCAACGCCATCGCCGCGTTACGAGCAGTTCGGCGGCAACGGACGGCCGCTCATCGTCTGCGACTTCGGCACCGCGACGACGCTCGATGCGGTGAGCGGAGCCGGCGAGTATCTGGGCGGGGCGATTTGCCCGGGCGTGACGATCTCCGCCGACGCCCTGTTTCAGCGCGCCGCGCGCCTGCCTCGCATCGAGGTGCGCAAGCCTGAAACCGTGGTGGGGCGGACCACCGTCGGCGCAATGGAGTCCGGGCTGTTCTTCGGGTACGTCGGGATGGTGGAGGGCCTGGTGCGCCGCATGGACGCTGAACTGGGTGGCAACTCGATCTGTGTCGCCACGGGCGGCCTCGCTGTCGTGATCGCACCCGAGACGGTCTCTTCGTCCACGTCGACGTCGAGCTGACCCTGCAGGGCTTGAGGCTCGTCTGGGAGCGCAACCAGCGGAGCCGGTGACGCAGTGAATCTGCAATTCCCGTGCAACTGTCATTGACGTCTCCGAATACTGCCGCGACATCGAAACGCACCTCTGTCGCAAGAATGACGGCCATCTGATCCGCATCGTCGGGCCCTCGTTCGAGATCGTGTCGCGCTGGGCGGCCGACGGCGTGCCGCTGAAGGTGGCGATGAGCGGCATCGACCGGTATTTCGAGCGCTACTACCGAAAGGGCCCTCGTCGGCGTCCGGTGAAGATCGACTTCTGCGAGGCGGACGTGCTCGATGTGTTCGACGAGTGGCGGCGTGCCACCGGGATCACCACGTCCGAAACTGCGGCCGGCGCGACCGGCGACGGCACGGACGCGGCTAAGCAAAGGCGGCGCGGGCCGTCCCTTCCAGAGCATCTCGAACGCGTGCTGATTCGGCTGAGCAGCCTGCGCGCCACCGGGCAGCTTGGAGACGCCGCCGATCCTCTGGTCGATGCGGTATCGACCGAACTCGACGTTGCACGCGGGAAGAGCGGCGGTCTGCGCGGAGATGAGCGGCGGGTGATCGTGGACCGTCTCGCGGCGCTCGACTCGGAACTGATCGCGCTGGTCAGGTCGTCGATTGCGGCGGACGTCCTGGACCAGATCGAGCGCGACGCCGAAGCCGACCTCGTTGGGTTCCGTGCAACCATGGCGCCAGACGCATTCGCGGCGCGCGAGGCAGCGTGGCGGCCACCAGGCTGTTGCGCGAGCGGATCGGGTTGCCGATCATCGCCTTTGCGTAACGGTCGCATGCACCCCGGCAACCATGCTTAATCCGGGTCAGACACTCGCGCTCACCATCGAAAAGCCGGCTGCCGGCGGACGCATGATTGCGCGCGCTGACCGACAGGTGGTGCTCGTCGCCGGTGCGATTCCCGGCGAACTGGTGACTGCACGTGTGGAACGGGTCGGCCGGGGCGTGGCGTACGCCGAGGTCATCTCGGTGGAGCAGCCTTCCACTGACCGGCGTCCCGTGGGCGGCGACCCGCTCTGCGGCGGATGCCTCTACTCGCACATCACGCTACAGCCGTCAACCGCGGTAAAGGCGCTCGTCATCGAGGACGCATTCACGCGAATCGGCCACCGTGCCAGTCCCGAATGGCGGTGGCGGTTGCCGGCGCGGACAAGGAAGGCTACCGGATGCGCGCCCGCCTGCACGTGCGCGGAGGGCAGATCGGTTCTTTCGCGAAGGCTCCCACGATCTGTGCGACGCCAGGGCCACGCGCCAGCTCAGATCGGACACCTGCGATACCCTCGATCGACTGGCGGCCGGTCTGCGTTCGCTCGGCATGGCGGGAGTCCGCGAGGTCGAGGTGTCCGAGAACATCGATGCGTCGCAGCGGGTCGTCCACCTCGAGACACCCACCCCGGTGAACCCGGCTGCGCTGAGCGGGCTCGGTATGTCGGAAGGACTGAGCGGCCTGACCGTATCAGTGCCGCCAGGGCGTGGCCCGCGCGCAGCGGTCGTATCCGGATCGCCGTATGTGGTGGACGTGCTCGGGGTCGACGGCCAGGATCTCGATCTGCGCCGGCACGTCCTCGCGTTCTTCCAGGGCAAACAGGTTCCTGCCGCCATCCCTCGTCAAGCACGTCGTCGATCACATTGCAGACGGCAATCGCGTCGTCGATCTCTATGCCGGAGCAGGCCTGTTTGCGGTCGCCGCCGCGATGCTTCGGCGGGCGCAGGTGATTGCCGTCGAGGGCGACCGGGTCGGCGCCGACGATCTCGTGGCGAACGCCGCCGCGACGCAGGGCCTGGTAAAGGCGGTGCACGAGCCGGTGGAGGCGTTCGCGGCCCGCCAATGGATCCGCACACGGGCTAGTGGAACCGGCCGGCGACTGGAGGTGACCAATAACTGGTGCCCGGATCGCGTCACGCGAGCGGAGGCGGTGGGCGCGTGTCGAGGTGTCCGCATGCCTCGCCAACCGGCCATCGGAACGTGCGGGCCAGGTCGCGGGCAGATGCGTCGAGCACCACTCCGATGAACAGCTCCGCGGCGGCCCGGTGGTCCTGCCCTCCGCCCACGTCGAACCTTCGACACGTCAGATCCAGGACAGTGGACGGCCACCCGGAGGCCTGTTCGTGAACGCCGGCGGTGGTGACCAACAGGTAGCATGTGCAGCTCGACGGCTGCACGCTGGTAGCGGCTGCGGTCTCCATTCAAGGCGCGAAGCCTGGGGCTGCGCTGCGGTCCTTCGCTCAGGGCCGTGGCGATCTCGTGGGCCGTCGCTGACAGGTCCAGGTCCGTGTGATCGTTCGTCTCGCCGTGCGCGGGTAGAGCCACCGCAGGAGGGTCGGGGACGGAAAAGAGCCGCGGCCGGCGACGAAGTTGCCGTACCAGGCAAGGCCGCGGAGCGGGAACTCGTCCTTCCACGACCACACGCGCTGCTCGTCCACGTCCATGCCCGTCGCGAACGGTTCGGCGTCCTCGACCTGCCACTGCCTCCCACAGGGACGGGACGAGCACGCGCTCGGACGGGAAGAGCAGCGCGAAGCCGACATCCTCGACGAACGCCCCCGCCCGGGAGATAGACTGGACCCGGCGACCGCGCACCACCAGCGCCTCTCCGAGCTCTGCCAGCTCGACCTCGCCGTTGGACTCGGCTCGTCGGCATCGAACCAGTGAACCATCAGGGCTGATGCGCGGCTCGTCCCGACCAGGTCTATCGCTCGGTCTCTCGAGTGGAGCGACTTACCCTGATGCGGCGGATACGTCTGCGTCTGCCATTGGCTCAGCCTGTGGACGATGGCTCCGTCGTCGTCGTTCTTAATACTCGTAAAATGCTCAGCCGTCCTCCAGCCCGACCGCGGCATCGAAGGCGGATAAATCCGACGACGACGCCCCGCCATTGGAACGCTTAGTAGTTCCGCCATGGCGACCTGGTCAAACGCGCCGCTGGTGAGCGGAGGCGCTTGCGCCGCCAGCGACGACGCCGACTGCGCCGGCATCGACGCTGCTTCGACGCTTCCCGACCATGTGGACGCACTTTCTTCGTCCGACTTGGCGTCGACGAGACAGAAAACGCTGTCGAGCGCGCCGGTACGGTCGACGACCTAGGGTGGCGACGACCGCAAGAGCCGGAAAGCGTGCTCGGGTCGACGAACCAGTTCACGACACTGGCGTACGCGTACCCGCTGCGCCCCACCCGACCTGGACCCGCTCGAACGTCTTTCTTGCAGTTCTTGATCGTTCCATGTGCCCGCTGTTCAGGCGTTACGTCAGCCGGTACCGAGAACTTCTTGCTCTTGATCCGTCTCCCTACGGCGTCTCAGAAGACGGGCCTGCCTGCGGCGGATGTGACACACCGATGTGACAGACTGTCATCCTGCTGCTTGGAACGGTTCGGCGCGGCTCTGGAGACGACTGATGCGGAAGTCGGTGACCTGGTCGTCGTCCGGAGCCATTCGTCCGTCCTTGTAAACCTATGACAGACGCAATCCGAATCAGATCGAGCGACCCCCCTGCCTGGGGGAGCCAATTGGAAGTTATGAAAACTGGAAGGAAAACGAACGAGACTATGTTCTGTTGACTCGTCTCGTAGTACGAAGTGATGCGAGCAAGCGCGCCAGCCGGAACCAAACCCGAGCCCAAGGAGCCTGCGGCGTCGGCTGGTCGCTAAGCATTGCTGGATCGGAGCAATCGCTGGCTATGAATCCTTTTTGATCTTCGACGCCGATGGTGACGCCGTCTGGTACTGCGACGATGTCGATCCCGTGCGACGTAGCCGTGAATCCGAATATGGCATCGAGTTGTCAGTTCGTCGGGTGGCGAGGAAGGGTGACGGATGTCGATCTGTACTTGCGTCTCGACGTGCCAATTCCATCCGCGGCATCCGTAGGCGCTGTGATCTCGACCGGTGGCCTGATTCCTGAAGGCTTTGGGCTCGCTGGCGAGATTCCGTGTGGCTGTTCATGGCTCGCTGCACATACGCGCCGGTGCCGGACGCTCGGTGAGCGGAAGGCGGTTGCGAGGGAAGAGCGTCGTGATCGGGGGACGCTTGAGTCGGGCGGACTGGATGTGCGTCCGGAGCGAGGTCTCCTGGATGTCGGGGTAAGTGGCGGCGGAAGTTATGACATGATCCTCGCGTGCGGCGAAGGGGTCTGTGCAAGGTGCCTGATGACACTTTTTGAGTCCGCGCCCAGATCGTGTCCTTGCCTGCAGCCATCTTCGAATGGTGTCATGGGCGCGCGCAGCGTAAGGATCGAGGGGGTCGTAGTCCGAAGGCGGCGAAGTGGTGCACCGTGGCGAATCACCAAGAAGTTGATCTTGGATCAGTTGGCAGACTGTCCCTCGTGGAAATCAGTCACAGGCGCGCGGACGACGTGGCGGAGTTGGTTCGATTCCTGCATCTTGACCATGTGGACGAGGAAGCGATCGGTCCGTCGAAGCATCGTGGTCCCACCGGGCTGTACGTTGGGCCGTCTGAAGGGGACGACATCGAGCCTTCGCTGCCTGGGCTTCTTGGAAGGGCTGGTTGGCATGGTCTGGTTCGCGCTCGTCCCTCGCGCGAAGGCTGGGCTGTGACCAACGGAATGTCCGCGGATATCGAGACTGTTCTCGCCCTGACCGAGACCGGGGCCAAGGGGATTGGCTCTGTGCTGGTGCAGGCCGCTGCCACTATGCGGAACACCTCGGTGTCCTCCACGTCACGGTCCACTCCGGCCGTAGATCGGTGCCGGTCTACGAAAGGCTGGCTTCAATCCATCCATCGCAACAGCTATTGCGACGCCCGCCACCTGAAATCGGTCGCGACAAGCACGCGCCTCGCGGCGCAAAGACGACTCTCGGGTCCACAACTTCTCCGACGACGGACGTCATCGGGTCGAGATGAGAGCCACGACGCGGCGTCGTTGTTGCGGCGGCGGCTATGCTGCCAAGCAACTCCGCGGCAGCGTGGAGTCCATGAGGAATCACTCGCCCACCCGATTCGTGGAACGGTAACCTTCGGCGATAAAGGCCATGGCCGGCCCCGGATGCCATTCGGCCGAGTTCGCGCGACGCACGATCGCTCGGCCTCGTCGACAGCGGCCAGCGCATCGACCTCGTCGGCGTCTTGGCAGGGCTCGGGCGGTGATCGTCATGTCTCTTATGCCGCCGGTCGCCCTGGAAGAAGGGCACGCTGCGTGGGCCTCTGGTGTGAGTTGGTCAGCGGTCGTTTGGTCCATGTCTGGAACCCGTGGTCAGGAGCTCCACGGCGAGGTCGTTAACGTCTGTCGAGCTGTTCTCCTGAAGGTGTCGTCGGCCGTGACGGTCCGAAGCGGACGTGTCTGGACCTGCTGGCTTTCGCGACTAGGTCTAGGGCGCTGCCCGAAGCAGTGCGGCAGGGACCTCGGCGCCAACAGGGTCGCGGGAATCCGCCCTCGGGTTCGCTTGGCTCCCCGGCCCGCCGAGCGGGAGGTCGACGAGATCGTCTGCGCGGTGGACACGGCGACTGACGTCCGCTCGATGCCGTTGCGGCGATCGAAAAAAGCGGCTCGGTGACGGCTTCTGAGGTCATGGTCGGCCTCTTCGTTGTTCCTGACGGGAGGCGCAGATCCCGGGGCCTGGGGTACCGGGCGTGGGGAGTCATCATCTCGCTGGCCGATTGGCGCCGGCTATGAAAGGCTGCACGCCTCTTCGAGTGTCGCGCAGGGCTCGCCGGAAGCACTGAACCAATGTTGTCGCCCTGGCTCTCGGGCGTAGCCCTGTCTGGGCGCCTTGTAGACGCACTGCTGGGGACCGCTCGGACGGCGGCAAGAGCGGACGTGGTAGTCCACCGGGCTCAGCTTTAGGGGCCGACGGACAGGATCGCTCCGAGAACCTCACCGATGCGTTGCCCGTCATCGTCCCTGTGGCCTGACAGGTCGACGGTCTGTTGCTCGGCGGACCAGCCCTCGGTCGAGATCAGGGCTCGACGGGCGGGGGCGTCGATGTAGACCCAGTAGTCGATGCAGGGGGGAGGCCACTGGCCGCCGTAGGAGTCGATGACGCCGCTGTCCGGGGTAGCGCTCCGCGAAGCGGATCGGGTCGGCTTCCCACAGCATGTCCTCGACGAAGCCGTTCTGTGGCTGCTTCGGGGCAGTGCGCGAAAAGCCGGCGGAGGCGTTCTGGAACAGTCTGTCGAGGACCGAGCATACGCTCGCTGACCAGTCGTCATCGAAACCCCTCGGGCACAGGCCAAATCTAGGTCGAGTGGCATGGCTCGAGGGCGAGTTCGATCAGTCTGCTCGCGGCAGATGAGTGCGTTCGTGGAGTGTCGTGCGCTGTCGAATCGACTCAGCGGACAAGGCGCCACCCGCGCTGCTGGACCGCTACGCTTGCCCGGGTGGATCCACTCACCGGGCTCGATATGTGTGTCATTGTGGCGTTACCTGCGCTTGGCCCGCCTCTCGCGCTTGTTTAGGAATAGGGGCCGCCCGGTTTCGTCGGCGGTCGCTTGGGGTCTGACCGCGCTGGCCCTCTTGGTGGGGGTTGCGGTCGCCGTCGTACTGGCACCCCTCTTCGACTGGGAGGCCGACCTGACCGTGGCGACCTTCATCGGAGTCGTCGGCGGCGTCGCCGCAATGTGGGGTGAACTCAAGCGGATCGACGCGGCAGATGCGGTCATGGCCCAGGACCCGCCCTCCGGTGGCCCAGTCGAAGGCTCCGAGCGAGGCTCCGAGTAGGAGAGACCGGCGAACCTGCCTCTCGCGCCGGTCGCGTTGCGCGAGCGCCCGTAGCTCAAGGGCCCTCCGCCGGGCAACCCGCGCCCCTGCCATCGTGTCCTCGCGTCGCATCCAGGCCAAGCGCTCATCGGCACGACCGACTGCGCGACCGGCGGCAAATGCGGATGCCCGCACTGCTTAGCTACTTGGCCGGCGCCGGACCCTTCAAGGGGTATGCCATCAGAGTCGAGCTGCCGAAGTCGGGGTGGGCCGCCGCCGTGGTACTCGCTCTGCGGGTAGTCAAGGACCCATGTCCTGCCCGTGATCACGCACGCTCATAAGCCACGGTCCACCTGTCGTAGTCGACCGAGGCCTTGTGGAGGTGCTCGGCGGCGTACTGCTTCGCCTCAGCCCCGTCGAGTCGGCAGAGCGTGGCGCAGGCGCATTCCAACGGTGAAGCTCCTCGGGCTCGATGGCGAAGTCGCACGTCGAGTATTGCCTACGGTCGGGATGAGGGGTACTCCAACTGTGGGAGAAGTACGGTCCGCCGTGATTCCGAGGCAGGGAGCCGTCGACCGCTGCCTGTCGGATGGCGCGGGACGCGCGGTCGGCGGCATTTTCCCGGACGTTCGGCGACGCACGTCCAGCATGGTTTGGGGCGCCCTGTGGCCGGCTCAATTGCAGCTGTGGCAAGCCCGCGGGCGGCTACGCTCGGTTCGTGTCGGTGCGCGACGACAGGAGAGGCGCGGCGGTCGTGACAGCGTTCCTCGTCGTTGTCGCCTTGACCGGTTGCATGTCAGGGATCGAGCGTCGCGAGTTGGACCGTGACCTGGATGCCGCGGCCGTGAGCATCAATGCCAAGGCGGGCACGCTGGTCAGCTATGAGCACACAGGTGGCGGGCTGGACGGACCACGCAGTCTTGGCGTGATCACACTGCGGGCAGGCAGTGCCGAGGAGGTCGCCAAGGCCCAGATCAAGGACGTCGAAGCGGCGGGATTCTCGGCGAACTATCTCTTTTCCCGTGCGGAGGGCAGACCGGTGCATGCTCGTTCCTCGGGCAATCGACGGTGACATACGTAGTGATCGAAACCGTCGCAGACAACACGACAACACGTTCCGGATTCGAGATCCCCGCTGGGATGACGGGGGGTCATCATCTCGCTCAGCTCGAACACGGCGGCCGGTTCAAACTGACATAGCTTTGAAGCGCGAGCGTCACCAGGCAAGGTGGAGGGGTTAAGCACCGCCAGAGAGCGATGGGCCGTTGCGGCCTCGTCGAGCGGTCCGGCGTGCCCATCCGGGGAGCCATGAGCGCACCATCCGCGGCATGTGCGGACGCCAGCGTCACAGCGTTGAGGCTGGCGTCGACTGGCATCATGTCTGCCATGGACGCCTTCCCGCGCCTGGAGGAGATCGGTGACCACGGGCGGCATTTCTCGCCAGCCGGCCGCTGTTCCTACGCACAAGTGGAAGCCCATGCCGCGCTGGAGTTGATCGCGTGGATTGTGTTTCTCTTCGCACAACCTTTTCCCGTGGTCTTTTGGCTCGCAGAGGCACTCCAAGACACGGGGGCGGCAACTGGCCGGCCATGGCTGCCGTGGGTTGTCGCAGCTGTCGACGTGCTCTTGCTCGGGCTGGCGGGGTGGAGGTTTCGGGTGACTCGTCGTCCCCCAGACCCGTCAGGCCGATACGCGCGTAGGCACCGGTCGTAGTCGTCCGCTATTCGGCATGTCCGTGCTGCAACTGCCGGTCGATACGCGGCGGAGTGACGCGGGTCGTGAGTCGCCCGCGGATGGGCCGGTCGTCCATGTGAGAGAGACTCACAGCATAGGTTGCTCCTGCCGCCACAGAGCGGCATGGATCTCCGAGTTCCGATGGAGGGCCGCGCACAAAGATGTGGAGGGATGATTCCGTGACCGAATCGGGCTTGCCCTCGGCGGCGACTAGAGCCCAGCTGACCAGACGGATTCAGGAGCACCTGCTGGACAGTGGCATCGAGTCTTCACTCGACCTGGACGGAGACCTCGAGTTCCACGTGGTGGGCCAGGATCGCGAGTTGGTCATGTATGCCAGCGTCGCCCAGGATGTGACGGCGCTCCGGGTCTTCGGCCAGTGGGACCTGACCGATCCGATCCCGAAAGACGACGCGAGTCGGCTTCGTCGATGCAACGACCTCAACAGGGACCTGTCGTTGACAAAGTTCAGCATCGCCGATGACTGGCTGATCGTGGCAGTGGACCTGCCACTGCCGGAGGCCACCCGATCACCGGGGCTGATCTCCATGGGCATAGCTAAGGTCGTTCAGGACTCCGCCTTCTACTATTCCGGCTGGCATTGACCGGATCGGTGAGCAGGCACTCCGATGTCACCCTTGCCGGCGCAGATCGGTCCTGTGCCAGTGGCCCACCAGGCCGCGGATCCGGTCGAGGGCAGGAACGTCGCCACTCCGGCGGCGACGGCCTTCTGAAGCACGGCCAACGCGGCGAACGACCCAACAGGATCACGGTCTGCAGACCAAGAGGCCGCACATCGTCATTGATCCAGTCGGTGCCTCAGCTTTATGGGAGCGCAAGACCGGTAGCTCTCGGTCACCAGCTCGGCGACCTCGTCCCAGTCGGTGTCGTCGTCGAGCACCATGCCGACGACGGTGGGCGACCATGGCGGCTGGTAGAACGGCGGCCCGGCGTTGGCCAGGGCCAACAGCTCGTCGCCGGATGACCGGAAGGTGAGCACCGTGGTTGGTTCGGTGACCCCGGTCATGTCGCGGTACGCCGACGTGTAACCCTCCTGGGAGACCAGGACGTGGGCGAACGTCTTGTTCCGGACCCGCCACCGCACGCCGGTCCAGGCGTCCTGCTCGTAAGCGTCAGGCAACGCCAGGGCAGTGGAAGCGATGCGCGCAACCACGTCCTCGGAGGGCTCGATGCGCGACGGCCTGGACATGCCCCGAGTCTGCCAGCGCATGCCGACAGGTCGCCGAGTGTCCTGTGCGTCCACACCGGCCTGGGCCGCCATCCTGGGGTACGGGGCGGTCCCACACCGCGCGAACCAGCGCACTCATTTCGACGCGTCCCTCAAACCGCGGCCGGTCGACAGGCGGCGGTATGCAGCCTCGACACGGCGCGTCGAGGTTCAGGCGATACTTGCCTCCATGTGGGTGGACGAGGACGGCGTCGCGCATACGGTTGCCTTGCCCGAACCTCAACAACTGATGAGCAAGTCCTTCCGACGGGCTCTCGACCAGCTGCGCCGTTCGCACCCGACTCAGATCGACGAGATCCTGTCCAATGCCGAAGACGCCATCTTCTCCGACGGTGCAGTGACGCCGGATGAGCCGGGGGTGCGAGCTCACTACGAAGGCCATCCGCCGCCCATCGAGATTCTGCAGGGCGATCCAAGAACTCCGGACGATCTCGCGCAGACAATCAACCAGGTGGAACCCCGGTGGCGGCTCGATGCTGTGCTGGCCCTCCAGGACTACGTCGATTGACTGGGCCGACAGACGGCGGATCGCCGCACCAGCCACTGCCAGCGGAGCGAACCGATCCTGCGTGGACGAGGGCCGGTCACAAGCCGATGATTCGGCACGCCTTCGCCTCAAAGTCGGTCCGGGAACTCACCTCGTTGACGTCTCGGTCCGGCTTCCCACCTGAGCGGCCTGACCAATGCAACACCTGGCCCGGCTTCAGGGCGGCGACGTCGGCCAAGGTGAAAGTCACCCCGCTCGCGGACAAGGTGTTGTTCTTGGTCCAGCCGTAGAGGGTGTAGTCCCGACCCGGCTCCAATGGCTCCAACGGCTTCGATACGGCCCATCCGCCTTCGGGGGCGTTCAGCGACCACTCCGCGGTTGTCTCGACTGGAGGCTGCGCCTCCCAGCGGCCGACCTCGTCCCAGGTGGGAACCGTGGCGGTAGGTGAACTGATGTCGTTGTACAAGGTGGCGCCGTCGATGCTCTCGTCGCAGACCCGCAAATGGCCGATCAGGTTGCCGTCGACGTCGACACCGATCCCTGCCAACGCCCCCACTGGGACTGTGCAGCTGCTCAGCAACGCTGCCCCTACGACGGCGTGGGGCAGGAACATCAGGCGACGCATAGCGGTGACGTTAGGTCCTCGGGCAGTTCGGCAGAATCAACGAAGCGAACCGTTGCCAGATCGTCGTCAACCGCACTGTAAGAATGGTCGACTCGCGGCGGATAGACGCTCACGCCGGCTCCAGCGTGCAGCACCAGGTGCCCTTGGGCCGTCGCGCATCGTCAGCGAGACGAACGCGCGTGCTGCCTGCATCATGAACGCTCGGCAGGGGAATCCTGGAGGCGGGTCCATGCTGTTTCCTACGACGGCTCTGCAGCTGGCTCGACGTCGAAAACGTCATCAGGCCGGACACGCCGGTCAGTCCTCGGGAGAAGCCCTCGTACTTCGTCACTGTGGGTGCAGGCACGTGCTTCGGCCCGGCACCGGGCCGACCACTGCACCTGACGTTGCCAACTCCAGCAGGTCTTCTTCAGACGTCAGCAGGAACAAATCTCGGAGCGTGGCTTCGAAGGTGGCGGCGGT
Source organism: uncultured Actinomycetota bacterium (assembly GCA_963754395.1). GTDB lineage: Bacteria > Actinomycetota > Actinomycetes > Actinomycetales > Dermatophilaceae > Intrasporangium. The sequence goes on from CAVWGJ010000022.1 coordinate 17,627, forward strand.
CATGGCGCGACGACATCGTCAAGCGCCCCGCTAGCGTTTCTGAAGGTCTTGGATGGCGGCGCGCAATACGTGACGCGCCACCTCCGCCGTGACCCGACGTGGGCTGAAGTCTTCCGTTACCTGCTGCTGCGGGTGGATGTAGTTGCGAAACTCTCGAACAGCGTGTGCGAACTTGGTGACATCTTCGCTGAGCAGGCCAAGTTCTCGGCCGCAGGCGAGGAAGTCGTTGAGTGACCACCGAGGGAAGGGCCTGACCACGCCGTCGGACTTGGGCGCTGCCGTGCACCGGTTGAAATCGGCGGGATGACTCTTGGCGACCTCGTACAAGAGACCTTCTAGGGTGCTACCGCAGAGAAGGACGACCGCCAGGTAGGCACCGTTCTCGAAGCGAATCTCAACTTCCTTCAGACGGTCGGAGACGACCAATTGAAGGTCGAGTGGAACAGGCACCCGGTTTAGGTCCAGTTCGACCACCCGGGCCAGGAATTTGGCCTCCTCGCCGGTGAGCTTGTCTGAGGTTCCGAGCAATGGAGTGAGCCGGTCGACGACCTCTTGCGACAGTCGGCGATCGGCTTCCGCGCGATCGCCGGATTCGACGTGTCCAAGATCCTCGGCGAGGCGTTTGTACTCAAGCATGTCGACGGTCAGTTTTGCGAACTCCGTGTCGGGCAGGACGAACCAGAGATGGCGTAGCACCTGGGCCTTGGACCCACTGTGCTTCTCGTAGGGGTCCATCCCGATGCTGCCTCGAACGAACTCGGCGAACGAGCTGTTCGAAAAGTTGAGGACGTACCCGCCGCCCATGCCGAGCAGGTGCTCGAGCTTGAGTTTTAGTGGATTGTCAACATTGGCCACCTGGTCAGGCTAGGCCTTCAGGCGGACGTCGAGCCGCATCCGGCGGAAGCGCCGTCCAACACTCTGCTACGGGGCAATGAGCAGGCTGGGGTCGCCGAGCGCATGAGTGGTGGAGTCGAAGAACTCGACCCGGTGGCCCCTCAAGGCCTGGAGGAGTCGCGCCTTCTCCTCGACGATCGCATCGTGGTCGCCTGTCGGATACATCGAAATCGCGAAGCGACGACGCCGCCCTCACCTAGCGCCCCGACGATGTGACGGTCCTGGTCGGCCAGTGCTTGGCCGAAAACGACCGTAGGGGACTCGTCCTCGCGCAGTTGGTCGAGGCAGAAGGACAGGTAGCTTGACTGCCGGATTGTTCTGCTCTTTGCGGCCCAGGTCCCTTCGCTCACAAACAGAGGCCGGCGGTGGGCGGTCGGCCCGTATTGAGACCGGGAGTCGAGAAGGCGGCCGGAGCTGTGGGTCCACTTTCCGTTCTCACCGGTGTGGTCGTCCTGCCAAAGGTGAAGGCCGCCGTGCAGGTAGAGCACCCTGGTTGCTCGGCTACTGCGTACCTCCGTGTCCGTCGGATCGAACCGGCTACCGGTAGCCCAGAACAGGTCCACGATGTTCGTAGTGACCTTCGTTGACTGGTACTCGGCCCACATGTGACTCCAGTACAGGATGAGGTCGTAACCGGTCGTGAAGACCGAGCGGAAGCTGTCGATCTCGGAAGCAATGAGGTCGTGGGTTTCGGTTGGGAACTCGCCCCAGGGGACGTGTACCTCACCGACCGTGTTGAACAGAGCGTCCTTGACCGCGTCATAAGTGCTATCGACCCGAACCGTGGGATCCTTGAGTGCCCGCAGGGCAATGTTCGCGTGGTGCAGGCATTCAAGACACTGTTCGAAGTTGGTCGTTCCGAGCTCGTTGAAGATGGCTTTCGCCTCGTCGCTCAGCTTTGCGGCCGCATACAGGCTCTTGTACCCGAAGCCCGCCCAAACGTTCATGCTCAACCCGTTGCCGAGTAGGAGGGTGGACCAGTCGCTGTCGGCCAGGGTGGACCAATCGGCCAGCTCTCCGTCGATCGCGTTACTCACACACTCAGGATGCCGCAGTTCGCGGTCCCGACCATCGGGATGTTCGTGAGTCGTCGCTCTTCGCACGTAGCCCTATGTGGGCGGAAAGACCTACCTGGACCTCGGCAGATCTGCGAAGCCGCCACGGCTCACCGGGCAGTCGTTGAGGCGTCGATTGAAGAGAACAATGTCACCGTCGCGCTGCTCCCTCGGTCGTGAAACGAATCCGGGCCCGAATGCTGTTCAGTCGATTGCGGGGAGGGCGCAGCGGGCGCGGCCGGACGCAGCCAGGCCGATGGCGGCGAGCGCGACGGCGAGCCCGGCGATGATTCCGAACGCCAGACGGCTCGGCTCGCCTGCGATCGCCAGGACTGCCCCGGCCGCAGCGTAGAAGACCGCGCTCGCCATGGATGCGGCCATCTGCCCACCCGCGTTGTTGCGGCCCTGGTTCGAGTCGTCGGAGGCCGACATGATGAGGACCGACAGCGTGCCGGACGTCATGCCGATCCCGAGGCCTGCCAGCGCCCAGCCGACGAGGCCCACGGCGGTCGGCGCATCCGCCCAGACGATGAGGCCCGTCCCGACGAGACCGAACGTGACAAGCGAGAAGCCGCGTCCGCAGCAGCGCCATCGGTCGAGCCGAGAACCGGCTCTGGATCGCTGACCCGCTCGACCACGTGAGGCCTGTGATGCTGAGGCTGATGCCGGCGGTGAGCGGTCCGTGATCACGGAGCACCGTGAGGATGAGCGGCAGGAAGGCGCCGACTCCCATGAAGGACGCACTGACCAGGCCGCGCAGGGCGATGACGCCGCCGATGCCGCAAGCCGCTCGCAGCGCACCACTGGGGAGCAGGCGCCGCGCTGAGGCGCCGAGCCCGACCACTGCCACGCCCACCACGACGACCACCGACACCGTGAGCGCCTGGACGGTGAGCTGCTCCGTGACGAGGTTGAGCGCGACGAGGGCTGCTGCAGCCAGGAGCGCCCAGGGCAGGACCGCCCGCAGCCGGGTGGGTGCGGCCGCTCCCTCGGCCACCGCATCGGCCTCGTCCTGGGGAAGCCCCCGCGCGACCCGTAGTGCCGGTCGCAGCGCCAGCCAGACCGGCGCCAAGATGACCGGGCCCGCGATGAAGATCCACCGCCAGCCAACCCACTCGGTCACGGCACCGGTGACAACCGGCCCGAGGACCGAGGGCAGGACCCAGGCCGCGGCGAACATCGCGACGACCTTCGGTCGCAGGACGGGATCGAGGACGCGAGCCACGAGAACCATGACGCCGACGTCGAGCAGGCCCTCGGCCAGACCGCTGAGCAGTCGACCGAGCACGAGCGTGGGCAGACCCGTGGAACTCGCCACGGCGGCCATCCCCCCGACGAAGGTCAGCGCACCGGCTCGGAGCACGGGGACGGGCCCATACGGTCGGCCCACCAGCCAGCAGTAGCCAGCGACACGAGGTAGGTCGCGAGCGGCGCCGCGCCGACGAGTCCGTAGCTCGTCACGGCGTCCAGCTCGGTGAGCACGGTCGGCATCGCCGTCAGGACGGCCCGGTTCTCAAAGGCCCCCAGCGTCACCAGGGCCACGACGGCGATGACGATCGGGGCGTTCTGGCGGGTGAACAGGCTTGCGCCAGAGGCTAACTCAGGGGATTCAACGGCCTCGCCGGCATCGGTCTTCGAAGTCACGAGGAATACGATGCAGGTTCAAGTGCACCTGAGGTCAAACGACTTGTCACTCCTCAGCCAGCCGCGGACGGTCAGGTCGGTCGGGGTCCGAGCTCAGCGGCATACGGCCAAGTTCGTCTTCCTCCTCCGCCGACTCGTAACCCGGCCGTCCGTGCGCGGCCCGGCCATTGGCCACCATGCGACGCCGGGTGTCGTCCTCGTCGATGAGTCGGTTGATGAGCTGCTGGACGTGGTTGCTGTGCGGGATGTTGCGCAGCAGCTCGTCGGGGCTGTCGCCCGCCGACTCGATGCGCAGGGAGCCGGAGTTGATGATGCGGTCGAGCAGGGACTGGTCGAAGGAGACGTCGGTGATCTTGGAGAGGGTGATGTCCTTGCCGGACTTGGCCAGGATCCCCCGGCGGACCATGACGCGGTGCGAGGTCACGACGTAGTGCGTCGTGCGCCACCGGAGGAAGGGCACGAGCACCAAAGGGATGGCGATGAGGACGAGGACGCCAACGGAGACCCACTGGATCCCGTTGCCTGTCGAGTCGTTCGGCGTCGCCGCGGCAAGGGCAATGCCTCCGGCGATGAGGACGAGGGCGAGGAGGAGCGGTCCGACGACCGTGATCCAGTGCGGATGGATGCTCCGCTCCACCTTCTCGCTCTTGGCCAGGACGTTCTCCGGGAATCCCATGACGCCAGCGTAGAGCGCAGCCGCCCAGTTCCGGTGGCGGCTCGTCCGGACCGGCCTTACTCTCCGTAATGACGCCTCCTTCGCCGGGACGTCGGTTCTTGCAGTGCCTCTGGTTGACATCGCGGTTGACATCAGAAGGAGTGCGCAGTGAAGAGCTTCCCCCAACGCCGCCGGCTGTCCGCGGCAGTCCTCACCCTCGTCACGGCCATCGTCACGGGTCTGGTTTCGGCCATCGCCCTCGCCCTGCCCGCAGGCGCCGCTGGTGGCCCGTACGTTGCCCTCGGCGACTCCTACTCCTCCGGCACCGGGACGCGGACCTACATCAACGACGGCACGTCCTGCTACCGCTCCGTCTACGCCTACCCCTCGCTCGATGCCGCCCAGCTCGGCCTCAGCCTGACCTTCCGAGCCTGCTCGGGCGCGAAGGTGGCAGACGTGACGAACAGCCAGCTCTCCGCGCTGACGACCTCGACGGCGTACGTGACGATCTCCGTCGGAGGCAACGATGCCGGCTTCGCCGACGTCCTCACCGAGTGCGCCCTGCCAGGCTGGATGAGCAACTGCAACGGGGCCATCGACGGGGCGCAGTACGTCATCAACAACGTCCTGCCCGGCCGGCTGTCGACGCTGTACTCCTCCATCAAGTCCAGGGCCCCGAACGCCAAGGTCATCGTCGTCGGCTACCCCCGCATCTTCAACGGCGAGGACTGCAACGCCGGCACCTGGTTCTCGCCCAGCGAGGAGTCGCGCCTCAACTACACAGCCGACCTGCTCAACGCGAAGACTGCTGCGGCGGCCTCGGCCAAGGGCTTCACCTTCGCCAACCCGACGTCCCGGTTCATCGGGCACGCCGTGTGCGACGACGTCGAGTGGATCAACGGCCTGTCCTACCCGATCGTCGAGAGCTACCACCCGAACCGGAGCGGGCACGCCAACGGCTATGTGCCGGTGACCAAGCCGCTCTTCGGAGTCACCGCCCTCGCGGACGCATCCGCCATGCTGTCGGCGAGCACCATCGAGAAGGACGCTCGTCGCTTCACCGCGGTCGACCGGAAGATCAAGCCGAAGGAGTTCGTCGCTCCGGACCTTGGGTCGGCCCGGGCCAGGGCTGCGGCCGCTGCTGCGGGCGTCGACCTCTCGAGCCGGGCGAGCATCGACCGCGCCGACCGGATCTGGTCGGAGCGCCAGGCCGCCGAGCGGGCCGCCCGCAACTGACCCCTGCTCCTGACTCAGCGCGACTCGCAAGCAATCCGGCAACACGCCGGGGACCTCGCAACTCACCCCTGCTGCAACAGGGGCGAGAACCGAGGTGCCGGGCGTGTTGCGGGGCCGAGCGGCGACCCTAGGGTGAGGGCGTGCGCTATGACGACGTCGTCATCGGGGCCGGGCACAACGGCCTGACCGCGGCCACCTACCTTGCCCGGGCCGGCCGCCGGGTCCTCGTCCTCGAGCGGTCCGGCCACGTCGGGGGCGCGGCGGTGTCGGTCCGCGCGTTCGAGGGGGTGGACGCGCACCTGTCCCGGTACGCCTACCTCGTCTCGCTCCTGCCCCGCCAGATCATCACGGACCTCGAGCTCGATGTCCGCCTCGTCCGGCGCCGCTTCTCGTCATACACCCCGGTTCCCGGCGACCCGACGCATGGCGTGCTCGTCGACAGCGCAGACCCGGCGGCGACGAGCGAGCGCTTCCGCCAGCTCACGGGCGACGACGCGGCCCATGACGGCTGGACCCGGTTCTACGACCGCATGGCCCGGCTCGCCGAGCGCGTCTTCCCAACCGTCCTCGACCCCCTCCGCTCACGAGACGAGATGCGCGCCCTGAGCGGCGACGACGCACTCTTCGACGCCCTCACCGAGGAGCCGATCAGCCGGCTCATCGAGTCGGTCACCGACGACGACACCCTCCGCGGGATCATCGCGACGGATGCCCTCATCGGCACCTTCGCCGCCTTCGACGACCCGACACTGCGCCAGAACATCTGCTTCCTCTACCACCTCATCGGCGGTGGCACGGGCGACTGGGACGTCCCGGTCGGCGGCATGGGTGCGTTGACCGAGGCGCTCGCCAGGCGCGGCCACCGATGCGGGCGCGACCATCGAGACGGGCGCCGAGGTGACCGCCGTGGACCCGTCGACGGGTGAGGTGGCCTGGCGCGGCGGATCGACCAGGGCGGACAGCCTCCTGGCGGCCTGCGCGCCCACCGTCCTGAATCGGCTCCTCATCCGGGCCGGCGCCGCCCCGATCCCGACCGAGCGCGACGTCGAGGGCGCGCAGCTCAAGCTGAACCTGCTCCTCACGCGCCTCCCCCGCCTCCGCGACGAGGCCACCGACCCGCGGGCCGCCTTCGCGGGGACGTTCCACGTCAACGAGGGGTACCGACAGCTCAATGAGGCGTATGCCGCTGTGCTCGCCGGGCGCGTCCCCGACCTCCCGCCGTGCGAGGTCTACTGCCACACCCTGACCGACCGCTCGATCCTCGGCCCTTCCCTGCGTGACACCGACGCCCAGACGCTGACGGTCTTCGGGCTGCAGTTCCCGGCACGGCTGTTCCGCGTCGACAACGCGGCAATGACGACGGAGGCCGTCGCCGCGACACTCCGCTCGATCGACTCCGTCCTGGCCGAGCCGATCGCGGACCTGCTCGTCCGGGACGCGGCGGGCAACCCGTGCATCGAGGCGAGGAGCCCGGTCGACCTCGAGGAGTCGCTCGGCCTGCCGGGTGGCAACATCTGGCACCGGTCGCTCCAGTGGCCTTGGGCCGAGTCGGCGGACGAGGTCGGCACGTGGGGCGTCGAGACGCCGCACCATGGACTCCTCATCGCTGGCGCAGGCGCGAGGCGCGGCGGTGGGGTGAGCGGCATCCCGGGCCACAACGCCGCCCGGGCCGTCCTGGAGCGTTGAGACTCCCGAGCCGGGCAGTGGCAACCCATGACGCGACGGATTCTTCCTCGTTTCCGCACATGGCTGACTGAGCCGGAGGACCATGAGAAACGGCCATCTCGCGTACCTGCCCAGGGGGTCACCATGCGACTGTCCAATCGGCCCACCGGATCTTCGGCTCGACCCTGGAGGCGCCTGCTCATCGGGGTCAGCGCAGCCGGCGCGGCCCTGACGCCGATGGTTCCGGCCGCCCTGGGCGCATCCGCCGCCCCACCCGCGGCAGCCACAGTCGCGTGGTCGCCCTGTTACCAGTGGCTCGCTGTCGAGCAAAGCGCAGACTCGCCGGTTCGCTACGAGTGCGCGCAGGTACCCGTGCCTCTGGACCATGACCGCCCGAACGGTGCTTCGATCCAGATCGCGATGGTGCGCATCCCCGCGTCGGACCCGCAAAATCGGATCGGCTCGCTCTTCCTCAACCCCGGTGGTCCGGGCGGCAGCGGGATCGATTTCACGATCTTCGCTGGTCCGTTCCTGTACACGGATGAGGTGAGGGCGAGGTTCGACTTCGTGGGCTTCGACCCGCGGGGCATCGGCAGGAGCACCCAGCTGCGTTGCGCCGGCAGCAACCGGCAGATCGGCGCCTGGTTCACGGCCGTGGTGTGGCCCGAGACGACCGAAGAGATTGCGGACTGGGCTGCGGCGGACGCAGCCATGCAGTCGGACTGCGACCAGAAGGGTGGTCGCATCCTCGACCACATGTCGACTGCCGACGTGGCGAGGGACCTCGACCTCCTGCGCGCTGCCGTCGGCGACGAGCAGCTCAGCTACGCCGGATACTCCTACGGCAGCTTCCTCGGCACGACCTATGCCAACCTCTTCCCGAGCAGGGTGCGCGCCGTCGTCGTCGATGGCGTCCTCGACCCCATCGACTGGACGACCGGCGACCCGGGCCAGGAGGACGAGCCCTTCTCGACCAGACTGCGCAGCGACATCGGCGCGAGAGACACCCTGAACGAGTTCTTCCGGCTGTGCGACGAGGCCGCCGACACCTGCGCGTTCTCTGCGCCCGGGGGCACGGCCGCTCGCTATGACGCGCTCGAGAGCCTCCTGCGTGCCGAGCCGATCGACTTCGACGGGTTCCTCTACGACCACCGGGTCCTCATCGGGGACAGCCTCGGTGCGCTGTACGACTCCCCGAGCTGGTCGTCCTTTGCCGAGTACCTCGCCTTCATCGAGTCGCAGGCGTCGGGTGCCGAGCCGGTCACGGCCACGACGTTCCAGTCGAAGCGCCGTTCGGTCGGCTCCGGCCGCGGAGGCTTCCCCGTGTACTTCGGCGTCGAGGCGTTCGCGGGCGTGGCCTGCGGCGACAGCGACAACCCCGACTCGCTCGCAGCATGGGCAGCGGCCGCGGGCGAGCGCGAGCAGGAGTCGAGGTTCGGACCGCTGTGGACCTGGATCTCCTCGATCTGCAGCGCCTGGCCGGGCGCCGGCGACGACCGCTACACCGGGCCGTTCACGGCCGATACCGCCAACCCGGTCCTCGTCGCCAGCACGCGCTTCGACCCGGCCACCCCACTCCACGGCGCCGACCGTGTCGCGGACCTGCTGCCGAACTCCCGCCAGCTCATCGTTGAGGGCTGGGGCCACACGACGCTCTTCCTCTCCGCGGCTGCGGATGAGGCGGTGTCCGCCTACCTCCTCGACGGAACGCTCCCGCCGGAGGGCGCGGTCTTCGAGCAGGACGTCGACCCGATGGCCGGCCCCGCAGAGGGCCAGGCGAGCGCCGCACTCCGCGCGAAGTACCTCGCCGCCCTGCTCGGGGAGCGGTCGGCGCGCTGACAGAACGCCCAGCCAACGGGCGAAAGGGGGCTCCCGCAGGCACCCAGCCTCGGTTAGCCTCCCGCTGATGGCACGTCGCCACCAGCACCACCCTCTCGAGGAGTCGTCATGACCGAGGTCCGCTCCAGCAAGCCGCTCACCGAGCCCACGGGCGCCGTCGTGCCCTCGTCCGTGCCGACCCACTGGTACAACCTCGCAGCCGATCTGCCCGAGCCGTGCCCTCCCCCGCTCCATCCCGGCACCCAGCAGCCGCTCGGTCCGGACGACCTCGCGCCGCTCTTCCCGATGGCCCTCATCCAACAGGAGGTGACCACCGAGCGCTGGGTCGAGATCCCGCAGACCGTCCGGGAGATCTACGCCCTGTGGCGGCCCTCGCCCCTCGTCCGCGCTCACCGCCTCGAGCGCGTCTTGGGCACTCCAGCCAGGATCTTCTACAAGTACGAGGGCGTGAGCCCGGCTGGCTCCCACAAGCCCAACACAGCCGTCGCGCAGGCCTACTACAACGCCGTCGAGGGCGCGACGAAGCTGACGACCGAGACCGGCGCCGGGCAGTGGGGCGCCTCGCTCGCCCTCGCCTGCTCGCTCCTCGGCCTGGAGTGCGAGATCTGGCAGGTTCGGGCCTCCTACGACCAGAAGCCCTACCGCCGGTACCAGATGGAGACCTACGGCGGCGTCTGCCACCCGTCGCCGTCCGACCTGACAGAGGCCGGGCGCGCCATGCTCGCCAACGACCCCGACACGACCGGTTCGCTCGGCATGGCCATCTCCGAAGCGGTCGAGGTCGCGGCCAAGGACCCCAACGCCCACTACTCGCTCGGCAGCGTGCTCAACCACGTGCTGCTCCACCAGAGCGTCATCGGGATCGAGGCCCTCGAGCAGTTCGACGCGATCGAGGAGACCGCCGACATCATCTTCGGCTGCGCCGGCGGCGGCTCGAACCTCGCCGGGCTCTCCTTCCCGTTCATCGGGCGCAACCTGCGCGACGGCGCGACCACGAAGGTCGTCGCCTGCGAGCCCGCCGCTTGCCCGTCCCTGACTCAGGGCGAGTACCGCTACGACCACGGCGACGTCGCCGGCCTCACCCCGCTGCTCAAGATGCACACCCTCGGCAAGGACTTCGTGCCGCCACCGATCCACGCGGGCGGTCTGCGCTACCACGGCATGGCGCCGATGGTGTCCCACGCGCTCGAACTGGGCCTGCTGTCGGCGACCGCCATCGAGCAGGAGGACGCCTTCCAGGCCGGCATCGAGTTCGCCCGCGCGGAGGGGATCATCCCGGCGCCCGAGTCGACCCATGCCGTGGCGGCAGCCCTGACCCACGCCCGCGCCGCGACGACCGACGAGACGATCGTCATCGGCCTGTCCGGCAACGGCGTCCTCGACCTGCCCGCCTACGAGGACTACCTCTGACGACTCACTCCGGCCAGACGCCCGACGTCCCCCGACGGTGGCTGGCCAGCAAGTGGGTGTCGATCATGCCGATGGCCTCCATCAGGGCGAACATCGTCGTCGGCCCGACGAACGCAAAACCCTTCTTGCGCAGCGCCTTCGACAGGGCCTTCGACTCGTCGGACACCGTGGGCACCTCGGAGTAGTCGCTCGGCGTCGGGGTCTCGCTCGGCTGGAAGCTCCACACGAGGTCGACGAGGCCGCCCTCCTCGCGTAGCGCGATCGTCGCTCGGGCGTTCTGGATCGTCGCCCGGATCTTCATCCGGTTCCGGACGATGCCCGCGTCACCCATGAGGCGCTCGACGTCAACGTCACTGAAGCCGGCGACGACGTCCGGGTCGAAGTCAGCGAACGCCGCTCGGAAGGCCGGCCGCTTGCGCAGGATCGTCGCCCACGACAGCCCCGACTGGAACCCCTCGAGGCAGATCCGCTCATAGAGGCCCCGCTCGTCGCGGACCGGCATCCCCCACTCGGTGTCGTAGTACTCCTTGAGGAGCGGGTCGACCGAAGCCCAGGTCGGCCGTGCCAGCCCGTCGTCACCAACCACCGTCATGCAGCATGACCGTAGTTCGAACCGGTGTCACTCCCTACGATCGATGGGGTGATGCCCGCACTCATCCTCGTGTCCGAGGAACGCAGCGCCGACCTGGCCGACGAGTTCGGCCGCTACCAGCGCGACTATGACCTCCACACCGCGACGACGGCCGCCGAGGCGAAGGCCGTGGCCAAGCGGATCGTCGCGGACGGCGGCCAGGTGGCCATGTTCGTCACCGAGTCACGGCTCCCCGACGCCAACATCCTCGAGGCGATCTCGTGGTGGCGCGGCGTGGTCCCGACCGCGAGACGGGTCATCGCCTCGCACTGGTCGGTGTTCCGGGAGGACGCCGCACCGCTGCGGCCCGGCCTGGCGAAGGGCAAGTACGACGCCTTCCTCCTCATGCCGCGTGGCGTGCGCGACGAGGAGTTCCACACCGCCATCTGCGAGCTGCTCTCCGACTGGGGCTCGACCGTCGCCGAGCCCGAGGTCGTCACGGTCAAGATCGTCTCACCCACCCGTGATCGCCTCACTCTGAGCATCCGCGACTACCTCGACCGGATGGGCATGCCCAACCGCGTCTACGCGCCGGACTCGGAGGTCGGCCGCGCCGTCGTCTCGCACGTCGACGGCGAGCCCGAGTACCCGGTCCTCATGGCCGCCGACAAGACCGTCGCCACGGCCCGCAGCGTCCGCGACGTCGCCGAGCGCATCTATGGCCGGCCGGCCGACATCGACGTCGACCAGGTCGTCGACCTCGCCATCGTCGGTGCCGGCCCGGCTGGTCTCGCCGCCGCCGTCTACGCCTCGTCCGAGGGGCTGTCCACCGTCGTCGTCGAGGCGGAGGCGATCGGTGGGCAGGCCGGGACGTCGTCGATGATCCGCAACTACCTCGGGTTCCCGCGCGGCATCTCCGGCATGCGCCTCTCCCAGCGCGCCCGCAACCAGGCGATCCGCTTCGGCACCCGCTTCTTCAGCGGCTGGCCCGTCACCTCGCTCGTCCCGGGTCAGGCCGTCGGCGTCGCGACGCACACCCTGGTCACCGAGGGCGGAGACGTGCACGCCCGTGCCGTCGTCGTCGCCACCGGTGTGACGTACCGCCGGATCGACATCGCGGGCCTCGAGGCGCTCGTGGGCCTCGGCGTCAACTACGGCAGCGCGATGACCGCCGCCCGCGAGATGGAGGACTACGACGTCGTCGTCGTCGGCGGCGGCAACTCGGCCGGTCAGGCGGCGATCCACCTCTCCCGCCTGGCCCGCTCGGTCACGATCCTCGTGCGCCGGGAGGGTCTCGAGTCGACCATGTCGCAGTACCTCATCGGCGAGATCGCCTACAACCCGCGCATCACCGTGCAACCGTGCTCCGAGGTCGTCGACGGCGGCGCGGACGAGGACGGGCGGCTCGGCTGGATCACGGTGCGCGACACCGTCAACGGGTCGACCACCGACCGCGCGTGCCGCGGCCTGTTCCTCCTCCTCGGCGCCGACCCCCACTGCGAGTGGCTGCCCCGCGAGATCGCCCGGGACGAAACCGGGTACCTCCTCACGGGTCGCGACGTGCCACCCGGCAGGTGGCGGGGTGAACTGCCACCGGGGAGCCTGGAGACGACCGTGCCGGGGATCTTCGCGGCGGGAGACATCCGGAGTGGCTCGATGAAGCGGGTCGCCGCCGCGAGCGGCGAGGGCGCGTCCGTCGTGCCGCTGGTGCACGCCTGGCTGGAGCCGACGAGCTGAGCGCTCAGAGCTCGACGAGCTCGACGTCCCGGAACGCATAGCGGACGGCCAGGGTCGTCGCCGGCGGGAGGTTCGCCGGATGGGCGGCAGGCTGCGGAGGCGGTCCTGGGCTGGGAGCCGGCTCAGCGGCATACGTCAGTCCGCTGGAGATCCCAGCGGCCTGCGCCTGGCCCGCCCCGAGGGCGGCGGTCCCGACGAAGGCGACGGCGACGGCGGCGCCGAGGCCCCGTCCGATCCTGCGTGCTGTGGTGTCCATGACTCCACGCTCGCGACGTGGCCTGTGGTGCGTCTGTGCCGTTTCGCTGAGCCGCACAAGAGATGCCGTATGCCGCTGAGCTCAGTCCCCGAGGGCCGCTCGCATCGCGTCGGCGACGTCCTGGGCCGCGTGGCCGGGTTCGCGCGAAAGGCCGGCGATCGCGCCCTCCCGGTCCGCGTCGGAGCGGTTCTGGCTGAGCTTCGCCTTGGCCGAGACGGTCTCGATGGCGAGCTCCACGCCGACGATCGCCCGCAGCTGGCCGGTGACGTAGCGCTCCGGGGCGTCGGTGACCGCCCACGGCTCGGCGCGGTGGGCCTCGTGGCGGTGGGTCAGTCGCGTGACGACGTCGCGGACCCAGTCCGGGTCGTCGTGCACGGTGACCGTGCCGCTCAGCTGGACCTCGCTGTAGTTCCACGTCGGCACGACCCGGCCGTGCTCTGCCTTCGAGGCATACCAGCTCGGGGAGATGTACGCGTCCGCGGCGGTGACGACGACGAGGCCGGCCGAGCCGGGCGCGATCCGGCGCCAGTGGTCGTTGGCCCTCGCGAAGTGCGCCAGGACCCTGCCCTCGTCGAGGACGAGCGGCAGGAGGGTCACATCGGGTCGGCCGTCCGGTGCGACGGTGACGAGATGACCGGCCGGATGGGCAGCCAGGAAGGCCTCGGTGTCGGCGTCAGCCATGACATTGAAATGCGGTACGTACACCTCGCCATTGTCCCCGATGCGCAAGGGCCCCGGCGTCTCCGCCGGGGCCCTTGCCGTGACCGCCGCGATCGTGGAGGCACCGCGGCGGCCGGTCCTCAGTGCGATGCCGGAAGCTGTCTGCCCGGCGTCCACGTCGGACGAGGTGCACTCGTCGGCTCCGGTTCCGGGTCGAGGCGGGCCGCGAGTCGCCGCAGGACGAGCGCCGTGCGAGTGTGCCGGCGGACCGGACGCGCCACCCGGTGCACCCGATGGTGCCGGGCCACCCCGTCGATGATGAGGTCGCGGGCGATGGCCTCCTGCGGCGTGAGGATCGGACGGACGTGCTGGGAGTCGTGGAAGGTCGTCATGTCAGGCTCACCTGCGCTCTCTTGACGTGGATGTCGCCGCTGCCCGACTGGACAGCGAGGCTGGTCCGGGCCTCGGCATCACCGGGGCCGCCGCTGCTCTCGAGGTCGATCCGGACTTCGCCGGTGACCGTGTTGAGGTCGAGGTAGGCAGCGACTCCCGCCGCCACCGCAATGCTCACGTCGCCCGTGCCGGTGCGTGCCGTGATGTCCCCGCCGTGGACGGCGCCGAGCTTGACGTCGCCCGTACCGGTCATGAGCTCGAGGTCGGCGATGGACGTGCTGACGACGACGTCGCCAGAGCCGGTCTTGGCCTTGACGTCGGCATCGGCCCTCCGGATGGCGATGTCACCACTGCCGGAGACGAGGTCGAGCCGCCCGCTGGCCTGGCCCACACTGACGTCGCCCGACCCGGTCTTGGCGCGAGCCTCGCCCTCGAGGACCTGGACGTTGATGTCGCCCGAGCCCGACTTGAGCTCGGCGTCGCCGAGCTGGTCGAACGCGATGTCGCCGGATCCGGTCGCTGCCTGGACGTCACCGAGGCGACCCCTGCCCTCGATGTCCCCGGACCCCGTGCGGGTGTCGACGGTGCTTCCGGCCGTGAGGTCGACCTCGACATCCACGGACCCCTTGAACAGGCCGAGCCCGAGGAAGCCATCCTTCTTCGGCGCGAGGACGACGACGTCGTTGCCCCGGGCCTCGACGGTGTAGCGCTCGGCGAGCTCCTCGCCGGACCGGCCGTGCGGGATGAGTCGGACGATCGTGACGGGCTCGTCGGTGACGGTCAGCTTCACGTCTCCCACGGGCTGCTCGACCTTGAGGTTGATCGGGCCGGTTGTCTCGAAACGCTTCTCGATGTTGGTCATGATGGTTCCCCTAGCTCCTCTGGTGTTCTCGGCTGCCCGCTTCAGCGGACCCAGCCCTGCACGCGCTTGTTTGACGAGCGGTTCCGACCCGGCGCCCCCGGACCGGCTCCCCACTGACCGCCGATGTTGATGTTGACCCCCGGCAGGGAGGCCATCCGGACCGCGTTGACGATCCACGTGTTCAGCGACTGTCCACGACCCGCTGCGAGGTCCTCAGCCCTGGCCTTGAGCGACTCGGGGATGCGCAGGGTGATGCGCGCCGTCTCCCCGTCCTCGTCGAGCGGCAGGCTCGCGCCGTCCTCGGTGCGGCTCCCGGTCGTGTCGTCCGCGACGGCCGACGGGCCGGCTCCGACGACGACGAAGACCGGCTCACGGCCCTGGAGCCGCACCTCGACGGAGACCCCGTCGAGTTCATTGGTGATCTCGGCAGCCGCGTGTGACAGCGCGTCCATCAGGGCGAGGCGCACGCTGGAGTCGAGCGCGACGCCGAGCCGCTCCGCGGCCTGCTCCGTCTCCTGGCCCATCGCCCGGGCCGCCCGCGCAAGGTCCTGACGCAGTGCGTCCACGTACTCTGTGATGTCCATGTGCACCACATTGACATCATGGTGATGTCATGTCAACACCTTGGCGACGTCAGGTTGACACACCCAGCCACTGGAGCGGGGGTCGCGCCGAGCAGCGAGCCCAGCGGCATACGGCATGGTGCTTGTCCGAGCGGGTACGGAACGAGCGCACAATGGAGACGCGCCGCACCCTGCTGCGCCACCCCTGACGCCAAGGAGTGACATGCGCAGCCTGGCCACGTCCGACCGAGCCGCCGTCCGAGCGATGTCGGGTGCCATCGCTCGCCTCTCCAGCCGATCACGCGCCCACGAGTTCCTGCGGATCCTGCACCGCATGGGCGCCGACCCGGCGGAGATCGTCCCGACGGTCCGCGACTCGCCCAACTTCAGGAATCGCCGGTTCGAGGCGGACGAGCCCTCCCTCCGACCGCGCCTTCGGGCCCAGACCAGCGCGCTCCTTGCGGCGATCCGGGTGCACGGGCGGGGACGCCCGGTCGGGGAGGTCCCGCGGATGCGCCCCGTCCTGCCAGAGCAGGCGGGCGAGCTGGCGGTCACGTGGTACGGCCACGCCACGACCCTGCTCGAGCTCGACGGCGCGCGGTTGCTCATCGACCCCGTCTTCGGGGATCGGGTCTCGCCGTCGAATCGCTTCGGCCCCAAGCGCCTTCACCCGGTGCCGGGTCGGATCGAGGAGATCCCGAGCGTCGACGTGGTGCTCATCTCGCACGACCACTACGACCACCTGGACGCGCCCTCGATCACCGCGCTCGAGCGGACCCACCAGCCGCACTACGTCGTCCCGCTCGGGGTGAACTTCCACCTCATGGCCTGGGGCGTGCCCAAGGACCGGATCACGTCGCTCGACTGGCGGGAGTCCACGCAGGTCGCCGACGTGCGGCTCACCTGCACCGAGGCGCGGCACAACTCCGGCCGCGGCCTCGTCGACAGCCAGACGCTCTGGGCCGGCTGGGCCATCCACGGCCCACGGCACTCCGCGTACTACTCGGGCGACTCGGGCACCTCGAAGCGGTTCGCCCGCATCGGGGCCGACCTCGGTCCCTTTGACCTCACCCTGCTGCCGATCGGTGCCTACGACCCGTACTGGCCGGACCTGCACCTCGAACCGGAGCAGGCGGTGGCCGCCCATCGCGACGTCAACCGGATCGGCGCTGTCACAGAGGCGGTGACGGCGGACGAGACCGGCGTCGCCGACGAGTTCATCGAGGGCGACCAGCGCATCGACACACCGGGCGGGGCCCACGAGGAGGGCGAGCTGACGCCGACGGAGCGGGAGGCGTGGACGGCCGCCGCGACCTCGGTCATGCTGCCCGTCCACTGGGCGACCTTCAACCTGGCCATGCACTGGTGGGCCGAGCCGATGCGACGGGTGCGGCGCGCTGCCGAGGAGGCCGGCGTGCCGCTGATCTCACCCCGCCTCGGGGAGCGCGTGGACCTGACCGAGGCCGAGGCCGATGTCGTGGCCGCCAAGTACGCCCAGCCCTGGTGGGAGGAGTGTTCGGCCGCGGAGGACTCGGGTTACCGTGACGTGTGAGCATGCTGAGAGCGGCGGCGGCCGCCTCCACGACCCGAGTGGCGTTGCTTCGCCGGATCGGCGCGTCGACCTCGGCGACACGGGCGCGGGCCGTCGGGTCGCCGAACTACCGCGACGGCCAGTTCCGGTCCCACGAGCCAACGCACTGGGTCGCGGCGCCGGAGGGCGAGGGCCTCGGCCATCCAGCCATCGCCGCCTATCGGGCACGGGGACGTGGTCGGCCCGTCGGCCGCATCCCGATCGAGCGCCCGTCGTGGCCGGAGGTCGCGGCTGACCTCGCGGTCACCTGGCTCGGCCACGCGACGAGCCTCGTGGAGCTCGACGGCCACCGCTTCCTGCTCGACCCGGTGTTCGGTGATCGCGTCTCACCATCGGGCCGGGTGGGTCCTCGCCGGCTCCACCCGAATCCGTGCCGGGTCGCTGACCTGCCGCCCCTCGATGCCGTCCTCATCAGCCACGACCACTACGACCATCTCGACGAGCCGACCATCACCGAGCTCGAGCGCTCCCACCGCCCGCACTACGTCGTGCCGATCGGTGTCGACCTGCACCTCGAGTGCTGGGGAGTGCCCACCGAACGCATCACCGCCCTCGACTGGCGTGAGACGACCACGGTCGGGGACGTCGTGTTGACCTGCACCGAGGCCCGGCACTTCTCCGGACGTGGCCTCGTGCGCAACCAGACGCTCTGGGCGGGGTGGGCGCTGCGCGGTCCCGGGCACGCGGTCGTACTTCGCGGGCGACTCCGGTCCGACCCACCGGTTCGAGGACATCGGCCGCGACCTCGGCCCCTTCGACCTGACCCTCATCCCCATCGGCGCCTACAGCGAGCACTGGCCCGACATCCACCTCGACCCCGCTCAGGCGGTGCGGGCGCACCTCGATGTCAACCGGGGCGACGCGACGGCGTCCGTCCTCCTGCCCGTGCACTGGGCCACCTTCAACCTCGCCATGCACTGGTGGAGCGAGCCGATCCGCTGGGCACGTCGTTCCGCCGCCGAGCACGAGGTCCATCTGCTGGCGCCCCGGCCGGGAGCCCGAGTCCCCTTGGCCAACAGGGCAGCCGACGACGTGAAGGCAGCGCAAGCCGACCTGTGGTGGGGGCCGTGCGCCGCCCCCGAGGACCGCGACTGAGACCATGCCGTATGCCGCTGGGCTGGCTCCCACGCGGTCCGCGGGGTTTCCGGGCCCTGCCCTTTCAGTACCTTCCGTGCGCCAGGCGCTCCTGCACAGCGGAGCTCCACCGTTCGACCGCGCGCGTCGAGTCAGCGGCCGCGCGGTTTGCATCACCTGAGTCGGCACTCCGGGCACCGAGCGCCGCGACACTCGTGATCGACGGCTTCGACGCTGTGAACAACCACGCGTCGAACAGGTCGTCGAGCTGCTGCCCCGAGACCCGCTCGGACAGCTCGATGAACTGCGCCGTCGTCCCCGTGCCGCCCCCGCGCTCGGACACCCAGTCCCGCGCGATCTGCCAGAACGCATCGTCGCCGACACGGTTGCGCAGCACCTGCAACGTCATCGCGCCGCGAATGTAGACCGGGTTCCCGAAGAGGTCGTCGGCCGGCGGCTCGCCGATGACGAACGTCCAGAACGGGTCCTCCGCCGGGATGTCCGCATAGATGGACTCAAAGGCCTCCTGCGGCGTGAAGAAGCCCTCGTGCTCGCCCCAGACCCACTCCGCGTACGTGGCCCAGCCCTCGTTGAGCCAGATGTCCTGCCACTGCTCGAGGGCAACGTAGTCGCCGTACCACTGGTGGCCGAGCTCGTGCGCGACGACGAAGTCTCCTCCGTCGGGCCAGAAGTACTTCGAGTAGACCGGCCTGGTCTGGGTCTCCAGCGCGAAGAACAGGTCGTCCTGGTCGTCGACGATCGCACCGACCGTCGAGAAGGGATACGGGCCGAACGCCTCCGACAGGACGTCGACGACTTCGCCCTGCCTCGCCAACGACGCCTCGATCGATGGACCGAGCACCGCATCATGCAGCAGGTCGGGATCGATCGCGTCATAGACCGGCAGGCCGGACGCCGTGGTCCACTCCCGGACGTCCCACTCCCCGATGTCGATCGTTGCGAGGTAGCTCGCCATGGCCTCCGGCGCGTCCCACACGAAGGTCGTCCACCCGCCCGCGGTCTGCTCGCTCTCGAGGAAACCGTTTGCGACGACGCCGAGCCCCTCGGGGACGGTCACGTGGAAGGTGTAGGTCGCCCGGTCCTTCGGATGGTCGTTGACGGGGAACCAGCCCGCAGCGACGTCGGGCTGCCCGGCGACAGTGGCACCATCATCGGTTGCCATGAACCCCGTCCGCAGCTCGAACTCCCCCCCGATCGGGATGACGAACTCCTTCGGGACACCGGAGTACGTCGCGATGACGGTGACGGGCGCGCCGGACTTGATCTTGTGCTGCGGCACGACGACGAGCTCGGCGCCGTTCCGGGTCCAGCCTGCGTTCTTACCGTCGACGCTGAGGCCGGAGATGTCCATGCCGTCGAAGTCGAGGTTGAACCGGTACAGGTCGGCGGTGGCCGTGGCGAGGATCGTCGTCGTCGCCGACCAGACATCCGTCGCCGGGTCGTACCTACCGGCGATGTCGTAATGCTGGACGTCGTAGCCGCCGTTACCAGCGAGCGGATAGTAGACGTCACCGACGCCCGCGGCACCGGCGGTGAATCGGCCGTTCTTCTGGCCGGAGTCGTCTGCCCCGGCGGCCGGGGCGAACAGCGCGAGCGTCGTCATCGCGACCGTGGCCGCGACGGCGACAGGTATGAATCGCTTGGAACGGTCCATGAGAGCCTCCCCTGTGAGGTCACGCCCCTGCGTGAGTCACCAACGTTACTGCCGCCCACTGACGCGCGCAGTACATTTTCGAACCCGCCGCCGAGCCGACCCAGCGGCATCCGTTGATGCGACCCCGCCCTGGCTCGGCGAATCTCCTTGTCGGGACAGGCAGTCCACGAGCGCGCCGACACGTTGTCCCAAGATGCCGCGTCGGCTTCACATCATGCTCGAGCGGCAAAGATCCAGCGCCGCATCGCGACGAAACGCAGCACCGTGGACAGGACATTCGCCACGGCGACGACCGCTGTCTGGGCCAAGGTGCCCGCGTCCGGCGCCACCCAGTGCTGGATGGCGAGCGCGAGGGTCGTCGCGACATAGGTGATCCCGAAGACCACCAGCGCCTGACCGTGATGCGTGACCATGCGTTCACGTCCGGTCACGCCGAAGGTCCATGCGCGGTTGGCGGCCGTGTTGGCGATCGTGGCGATGACGAGCGCCGAGCCGTTCGCGAGCTGGGCCCCGATCTCCGCCGAGACCAGCACGGCAAAGAGCCCGAGATGCAGCACCGTCGACAGCGCCCCGATCACCGCGAAGCGGCCGACCTGCCCGGCGAGTGTGTCCCGACCTACTGGGGCAGCCTCACGGACGGCGCTCATGTCGCGATCCATGGGTCGACGACCACCTGACCGTTGACCGGCTGGGTGAGGTCGTAGAACGTCGTGCCGTCGATGGTGACGCTCTGGAAGTTCTCCTGCACCCACGCGGCGATCTCCGAGCTCGCAGAGCTGCCGCCCATCTGCCCCTTCGCGCCGAAGCCGCGCCCAGCGCCAGCGAAGTAGTGGATCTGTCCATCGGCGACGTACTGCTGGAACTGCTCCAGCGTCGGGCTGGGATCCGAGCCGTTGAACCCGCCGACAGCCATGACCGGCAGCTGGGTCGCGATCTGGAGGCCGGCTGCGCTCTGCGAGCCGACTGCGGCCGCCACCCAGGTGTAGGACTGAGCGTTCTCCGAGAGCGTCGCGACCACCGCAGTGCTGGGCGTGGATGCGTCGAGCAGACCGCCAGCCCCACCGCGGCCGCCCTGTTGGGGCGCGAAGCCACCCCGACCGCCGAAGGGCGGCGCACCGAGCCCCTGCCCCGCAGGTCCTTGGGCGCCTCGCGGGCCACCGAAGCCCGGCGGCCCACCCGCACGGGTCACGTCCGCCGGGCCGGCCATGACGATCGACCCGGTGTGCGCTTCCGACACGGTTGTCAGCGAGTAGGCAGCCGGCCCGGCCAGCGCCGCGACGACCCCGACCGCCGCGACCCCGGCGAGCAGCTTGACCGGCAGACGCCTCGACCAGAGCAGGACGAACGCCGCGAGCAGACCGACCACCAGCACACCGAACCGTAGCCAGTCGCCGTACGCCGTCGTCCGGGACAGGAGGATGAAGCCCCAGACCGCTGCAGCAGCCGTCGCCAGTGCCAGGGCGGTCGTGCCCACCCACGAGCGCCTGCGCTCCCACGCCTCGGTGGCTCCCATTCCCACGAGCGCCCCGATCGCGGGCGCCAGGGCCACCGTGTAGTACTCGTGGAAGATGCCGGCCATGAGCGAGAACACGAGCAAGGTGACGACGAGCCAGCCGCCCCACACGAGGTAGGCCGCCCGGCGCAGGTCCGTCCGCGGCCGACGGCCCCGAAGGACCAGGCCCACGACCAACAGGATCAGCGCGCTCGGGACAAGCCACGACACCTGGCCCCCCACGCCGGCGTCGAACATGCGCGCCAGACCGGTGGCCCCCCACCCATTGCCGCCACCGACCGAGCCCGCCTCCTCGCCGCTGAGCCGGCCCAATCCGTTGTAGCCGAAGGTCAGCTCGAGGAAGGAGTTGGTCTGGCTGCCGCCGATGTAGGGACGGGCACTCGCCGGAACGAGCTCGACGACGGCGACCCACCAGCCAGCCGAGAGCACCGCAGCGCCGAGCCCGACGAGCGAGTGGCCGATGCGCCGCCGCAGCGACGTCGGAGCAGCGACCACGTAGGCGATGCCGAGGAACGGCACGACGAGGAGCACCTGCAGCGTCTTGGTGAGGAAGCCGAGGCCGATGAAGGCTCCGACGAGCGCCATCCACCGAGCCGACGCCGCTTCCACCGCCCGCATCAGCGCCCAGGCCGCGAGCGCCATGAGCAGCGTCAGGAGGGCGTCGGGGTTGTTGAAACGGAACATGAGCGCCGCCACCGGCGTCAGCGCGACAACGGCCCCGCCAAGCAGGCCAGCGGCCGGGCCGAAGTGCCTCCGGACGGTCGCGAAGACGACACCGACGGTCGCGACCCCCATGAGGGCCTGCGGGATGAGAATGGCGAAGGGGCTGAGGCCGAGGAGTCGGACCGAGAGGCCCATGACCCACAGCGAGGCGGGGGGCTTGTCCACAGTGATGGCGTTCGCGGCGTCGAAGCTGCCGTAGAAGAACGCCTTCCAGCTCTCGTTACCGGCCTGCGCGGCCGCGGTGTAGAAGGAGTTCGCCCACCCGCTCGCAGTGAGGTTCCAGGTGTAGAGCGCGAGGGTCGCCGCCAACAGGGCAAGCAGCGAGGGCCGCACCCAAGCCGCGTTTGCCGGCTGAGGACGCTTCTCCGACGGCTCGGTCAGGACAGAGGGTCGGGTCGAGGTGAGGGCCATGGCATCCATGGCTCCAAACCTCGTGCGCTGTACTGTGCCGTCGCTGTGGGAGGGCTGAGGCACCCTGAAGAGCGCCGGTTGCCTCGGGCCGTGACCGCAGTCGTGTGCACCCTTCGTTGCCCTGGTCTGTGGTTGCGGATCAGGCGGACGGGAGGATGAGGGCGAACGTCGTGTCCCCCGGCCTGCTCGACATCTCGACGCTGCCGCCATGTGCTCGAGTGACTGCTGCGACGATCGACAGACCGAGGCCGGTGCTACCTCCAGCCCGGTTGCGTGCATTGTCGCCACGGGCGAACCGCTCGAAGACGTTGGGCTGCAGGTCCATCGGAACACCCGGCCCGTTGTCATGCACCTCGATGCGCACCCATTCCCGCTCCCGGCGGACGGAGGTCGTCACGCACGTTCCGGCCGGGGTGTGCGTGCGCGCATTGGCGAGGAGATTCGTGACGACCTGGTGCAATCGCGCTGGGTCGCCGCGCACCTCGACGGGCTCCGGTGGCAGGTCGAGCTTCCACTCGTGCGACGGCGCAGCGGCATGGGCGTCGCTGACGGCGTTGACGACGAGCATCGACACATCGACCGACTCGGCGTCCAAGGGGCGACCCGCGTCGAGGCGAGCCAGCAGGAGCAGGTCCTCGACGAGCGAGCCCATTCGGCCGGCCTCGGACTCGATCCGTCCCATGGCGTGTGTCACCGACTGGGGGACGGGATTCGTCTCGCGTTTGGACAGCTCCGCGTAGCCCTTGATCGAGGCGAGCGGCGTGCGCAGCTCGTGCGAGGCATCCGCGACGAACTGTCGGACCCGCTGCTCGCTGCGATGGCGGGCGTTGAGGGCCTCGTCGACGTGGTCGAGCATCTCGTTGAAGGCGGCCCCGACTTGACCCACCTCCGTGCGGCGTATCCGTGTACTCGGCGGCGACGCGTTCCGGCAGGGCCACCTGACCGGTGTGCAACGGCATCCTCGAGACGCGCGTGGCGGTGTCGGCGACGCGCCGAAGCGGCTCGAGACTCCGCCGCACAAGCCACGTGCCGATCAGCGCGGCCAGCGCGACCCCTGCACCGAGGATCGCAAGCGCGCTGAGAGCGACGGCACGCAGGGTGCGTTCCTTGGGCTCCGTCGGCAGGCCCACGACGAGCAGGCCGTCCGTCAAGACGGACGGGGCGCGCAGCAGTGTGGCCGGCGTCGCGATGAGTCGGTACGAACCGAGGCCGCCGACCATCCGCACCTGCATGGCGCGTTCGCTCAGACCGGCGGCCTGCAGCTGTTGCAGCTGACTCGGGGTCAGGGACAGCCTGCTGCCGTTTGGCCCGGTCGCGGCACCGGCGGGCCCGGGCAGGACGGCGCTCGGCTGCCCGGGGAAGAAGGCGATCAGGCCTTCGTTGCCGGGGCCCCGGGGTGCCGGCCCCGTGTCGTCGTCACCCCCCAGCTCCACTTTGGTCCGCTCGGTCAGGATGCGCGCCACCGACTCGTGTAGCTGCTCATCGAGCTGGCTGGTCATCTGGCGGTTCAGCGCGGTGATGGTGAAGAACAAGGTCGCGACGCTGAGAAGCGTGAAGAGCACGACCATCGAGGCGACCAGCTTGGTCCGCAGCGTCCACGACGAGGGCGGTCGCGTGTTGCCCCGCAGGCGCTCGAAAGCCTCCTTCGCGCGGGCAGCCGGCGTAGGAGGCGGAGGCGGGGACGAGGGGGCCTGGCCGTCCCCGGACCCCGGAGTGCGTGGCGTGTGAACAGGCTCGGGGACGGCTACCTCAAACTGCTGGCTTGAGGACATAACCGGCACCTCGCATCGTGTGGATCATGGGATCCCGACCGGCGTCGATCTTCTTGCGGAGGTAGGAGATGTAGAGCTCGACGACGTTGGCCTGGCCGCCGAAGTCGTAGTTCCAGACGCGGTCGAGGATCTGCGCCTTGGACAGGACCCGACGCGGGTTCCGCATGAGGTAGCGCAGCAGTTCGAACTCCGTGGCGGTGAGGTGGATCTCCTCCCCCGCCCGACGCACCTCATGGCTGTCCTCGTCGAGCGTGAGGTCCCCGACCACGAGCACGGAGTCGCTCGAGTTGACGGCCACAGTAGTCCGGCGCATGAGTGCGCGGACCCGAGCCACGACCTCCTCGAGGGAAAACGGCTTGGTCACGTAGTCGTCGCCGCCCGCGGTCAGCCCGGAGACCCGGTCCTCGACCGCGTCCCTGGCGGTGAGGAACAGCACGGGCACGTTGGGGTTCTCGGACCGCATCCGGCGGAGAACCTCCATACCGTCGAAATCGGGGAGCATCATGTCGAGCACGACAGCATCCGGGTCAAACTCTCGGGCCGTGCGCACCGCCTCCATCCCGGACCCGGCCGCGCGGACCTCCCAGCCCTCGTAGCGCAGCGCCATCCCGAGCAGCTCGGTGAGGTTGGCCTCGTCGTCCACGACGAGGACCCGCACGGGCGAGCCGTCGAGGCGTTGGAGTTTCGGCGCGGCGGTCTTGCTCTGGTTGCTCATGTATTCCATGGAACGCGGTTGCCCTGTGGTTTGACCAGTACCTTCCTGTGCCATTCCTGTGGGTCCGCTGTCGAGTCACGGTCGTTGCAGCGACGTCCCGGGCAGCTGATGTGACAGCAACGACGGGAGGTGCCACGATCGGGCGGTGGCCAACCCTCCCGACAACGAGCTCGACGACCACGACGAGCCCCACGGGGAGAGTCTGAGCACCCGGCTGAACTGGCTGCGTGCCGCCGTCCTTGGAGCGAACGACGGCATCGTGTCCACCGCGGGCGTTGTCGTCGGTGTAGCCGGAGCCACGGCCGACCGGGAGTCGATCATGATCGCCGGCATCGCCGCGCTCGTCGCGGGAGCGATCTCGATGGCCGCCGGGGAGTACGTGTCGGTGAGCACCCAACGGGACACCGAGCGGTCAGTGCTCCGACTCGAGCGCTGGGAACTGCGTCAGGACCCCGAGGGGGAGCTCGAGGAGCTCACCCAGCTCTACGAGAACAGGGGGATCAGCCGGTCGCTCGCCGAGCAGGTGGCGCGGGAGCTGACGGCGCACGATGCGCTCGGCGCCCATGCCGAAGCCGAGCTGGGCATCGACCCGAACGAGCTGACGAACCCATGGCACGCGGCGTGGGCGTCGATGGCCGCCTTCACCGTGGGGGCGCTCCTCCCGCTGCTGACCATCACGTTCAGCCCGGCCTCCCTGCGCACCTGGGTCACCGTCTTCAGCGTGGTTGTCGCCCTTGCCCTGACCGGCTTGGTGAGCGCCCGGCTCGGGCGCAGTCCCCGTCTGCGCGCGATGCTCCGCACTGTCACAGGTGGCCTTCTGGCGATGGGCGTCACCTACCTCATCGGCGCCCTCGTCGGGACCACCCTCGGCTGATGCGGGGCGCTCTCTGAGCTCGGTCCCGTCGAGTGTGCAACAGGCGCCGATGCACCTCGTCTTTTGTGGCCCTGTGGGTACGGTAAACTCGGTCTGTCCCAACAGCGTGGACGTCGGCAGTTCCGGCCACTCGGCCCCGACCGCAGCAGTCGCTGAGGTTGACATCCACGCACGGGCGGACATCGGGATCGCACTGAGCGCCCCAAGAGCCGGACCATGCGCACGACCTCCCTCGTCGGGGGCCGCGCCCGCTGGGCCGGCTTGGACATCGCATCACCAGGAGGAAGATGCCCACGCGAGTCCGTCACCGTTCGAGTGATGGTATTGACCGAGCTGCGAGCGCTGACAGCGCTGACAGCGCTAACAGCACTGACAGCGCCGATCGCTCCAACGGTGCCGCACGCTCCGCACGCGGGGGCGGCCGGTCAACCCAACGGGACGATGACCCGGCTCCCATCATCCCGATCCTCGCCCGTCGAGTGCGCGAGGTCGAGGCAAGGGTGGCCTCGAAGGGGCGCGCCACCCCGACGAACCGGACGAAGTTCCAGGTCGTCGCCCTTCTCATGCGGGCGGAGCGAGCCAGGGTCAAGGACGACTCCTCGATCTCGGCGGGCACGCGGGCCGACCTGCTCAAGCGCCTCGACGGCATCGCCGGAATCCTGGCCCAGATCGCCGCTCGGGACACCAGCCTGCTGGCACTGCTCGACCCGGCTGCCAAGCCCGGTCCGGCTGCCCAGCAGATGCGCCGCGACTGGCTCCTCGAGTCGGGCGCCGAGCTCGCCCCCGAGGACCTCGTGATCACCCGGCCCCAACCGGTCGCGCAGGTCATGGCCCCCGAGCTCGCAGCCAAGCAGGTCACTCCCCCGGCGGTTCCGGCGCGCACTCGTGCCAATCCCTTCCTCGCACCGGACCTGTCGAAGGCGAACCATCACGACTACGTCGGGCGGCTGTCGAACTGGGAGCTGCTCGGCCCGTTGTACCGCGCCTTCGAGCAAGGCTCCGGTGGCGAGGCCGCGACGATGAAGCTGCCGCCCGAGCCGCGCATCGACCGCATCTCGCCACCCGGCTCGCAGCTCATGGTCCACCAGTCCCGCTTCGTCCAGGCGGTGCAGCAGGGACATCGGACCTTCCTGCTCGCCGATGAGCCGGGCCTCGGCAAGACGGCGCAGTCCGTCCTGGCCGCGTCGGTGGCCAACGCCTATCCGATGCTCGCGGTCGTGCCCAACGTCGTGAAGATCAACTGGGCCCGCGAGGTCGAGCGCTGGACTCCACAGCGCCGGGTCACGATCATCCACGGCGACGGTGAGGACGTCGACGCCTTTGCGGACGTCTTCGTCGTCAACTACGCGATTCTCGACCGCCATTTCGGGTGGCTGTCCACCTTCGGGTTCCGGTCGATGGTCGTCGACGAGGCGCACTTCATCAAGAACCTCCAGTCCCAGCGGTCGCAGCAGGTCCTCGCCCTGGCCGACCGCCTCCGGGAGACGACACCAGGTGGCGACCCGCTCCTCCTCGCCCTCACCGGGACGCCCCTGATCAACGACGTCAAGGACTTCGACGCGATCTGGCGCTTCCTGGGCTGGATCAAGGACGGCAAGCCGATCGGCGACATCGTGCGGCGGCTCGACGCGACCGGCTATACACCGATGGACCGGGCGTTCTATCCGGAGGCCAGGCAGGCCGTCATCGACATGGGCATCGTTCGTCGGCGCAAGGTGGACGTCGCGAGCGACCTGCCGGACAAGCGGATCGCCGACATCACGGTCGAGCTGGACGGCGAGGCCGGTCGCTCGATCGAGCGGGCCGAGCGCGATCTGGGTGAGCGGCTCGCTCGCCGCTACCGGGCGCAGCTCGCCGAAGGACATGGGCACGAGGTCGACGGCGAGCCGGACGTCAGTCTGATGCGCCGCGTCGCGGCGGCCGAGCTCAAGGCCCCGTCCGGCGAGGGAACGGGTGAGAACGTCTTCACTCTCGTTCGGCGCATCGGCCAGGCGAAGGCGACGCTGGCGGCCGACTACGCCGCCCAGCTGTCCCACTCCGTCGGCAAGGTCGTCTTCTTCGCCAAGCACATCGACGTCATGGACGAGGCGGAGCAGGTGCTGCGCGAGGCGGGACTGCGCACGGTTTCAATCCGAGGCGACCAGTCCACCAAGCAGCGACAGGACGCGGTCGACTCCTTCCAGAAGGATCCGGAGGTGGCCGTCGCCGTCTGCTCGCTGCTGGCCGCCGGGGTCGGTGTCAACCTGCACGCCTCGTCCAACGTCGTGCTCGCCGAGCTGTCGTGGACCGCGGCCGAGCAGCAGCAGGCCATCGACCGCGTGCACCGCATCGGGCAGGACGAGCCGGTCACGGCGTGGCGCATCCTCGCCGCCGGCACCGTCGACACCCGCATCGCGGAGCTGATCGACGCGAAGCAGGGTCTGGCCGCTCGGGCCCTCGATGGGAGCGACGTCGAGGTGGCCCCCACCGACACGGTCCAGCTCGACGCGCTCGTGACCCTGCTGCGCCAGGCCCTCACCAGCTGAGCGTCGCGAAACCACCCTTTCACATCGCAGCAGGCGATTCAGTCGGGCGTCTGCGTCGACTCCCGGCGGGTCTTCTCGGGGCGCTCTGTGCGCTCGTCCGACTCCTCCAGGATCGCCTCCGCCTGCGCCTCGGCGTCATCGCTGCCGGCGGCCTGTTCCTCCGGCAGGAGCTCGGCCCGCTGGGCTATCGCGGACTCGTCAGGCTGCTCACTCATTCCACGACCGTAGCAAGAGGAGGCCAGTGGGTAAGCGTCATCCTGCGTTCCAGGCACGTGCTCAGTGCACGGACGCACGGAAGCCCGCTCAGCGGCATACGGCCTAGGGTGGGTCTGGCTTTTGACGCCAACCGAGGGAGCGACTCGTGAACTCGACGACGCGGGCACTACGGTGCTGCGCCGCCGGTGTCGTGGGTGCGGTGATCGGGTTGGGAGCCTGTCAGGCGCCGGAGCTGGGGCCACCGGGCAGCCCGGCGGGCCGAACGTCGTCCGCCGTGTCGGCAACGACCACCACCCCGGCGGGGACCTCCTCCTCGGCAGCGGCCGCGACCCCCAGCACGACCTCAGCACGCCTCGCAGAGCTGCCTCGTGGCGGCCGGACCCTCTTCCCCCGCTACCGCCTCGTCGGCTACGCGGGCTCCCCCGGAGCTCCCGCCCTGGGGCGTCTCGGCGTCGGTGGCCTCGAAGACCGCGTCCGGGAGCTCGAGAAGCGCGCGGGCGCGTTCGCCTCTGGCCGCACCCCACAGCCTGTGCTGGAGCTGCTGAGCACCATCGTGCAGGGAACCGCCGGCCGTGACGGGAGGTGGCGCAGCCGCCTGTCCGACAAGGTGATTCAGGAACACCTCGCCGCCGCACGTCGACACAAGGCGATCCTCCTGCTCGGCATCCAGCCCGGCAGGGCCACCTTCCTCGACGAGGTCAAGGCGTACGAGAAGTGGCTGCAGCAGCCGGACGTGGGCCTGGCCCTCGACCCGGAGTGGGCGATGAAGCCGGGTCAGGTGCCGATGCGCGTGTTCGGCCACACGACCGGTCGCGAGATCAACGAGGTCACGGCCTGGGTCGGCTCACTCGTGACTCGTCACCAGCTCCCCGAGAAGGTCGTCGTCGTCCACGAGCTGGCGCCGAACATCATCCGCAACGAGGAGGTCATCAAGAGCCGCACGGGGGTGGCCCTCATCAAGTCGGTCGACGGCATCGGCAGCCGAGCCATGAAGGAGGACACGTGGCGCAAGCTGACCACCAAGCTGCCCAAAGGCATGCGTGTGGGCTTCAAGCTCTTCCTCGAGGAGGACGGCGAGTTCGGGCCGCTGATGACGCCCGCCCAGGTGCTCGCACTCAAACCGACCGTCGACTACGTGCTCTACGAGTAACCCACGTGTGACGCGCGTGTGACCCTCAGGCCTCGGGAACGTTGGCGTCGAGCTCGTCGAGCCACGTCGCGGCCGAGACGTCCGACGGCATGCGCCAGTCACCCCGAGGGGAAAGCGAACCACCGGCCGCGACCTTGGGCCCGTTGGGCAGGGCCGACCGCTTGAACTGGTTGGCGAAGTAGCGCCGCAGGAACACCTCCAGCCAGCGCCGGATCGTCGCAAGGTCGTAGGACAGGCGCTCGGCTGCCGGGTAGCCGACGGGCCAGTCGCCGGCCTCGGCGTCGTGCCAGGCATGCCACGACAGGAACGCGACCTTCGAGGGGCGAGAGCCCCACCGCAGCAGGTGGTAGAGGTTGAAGTCCTGCAGCGAGTACGGCCCGATCTGGGCCTGGGTGGACTGCGGCTGCTCACCCTCCTTGGTCGGGATCAGCTCAGGCGTGATCTCCGTGGCCAGGATCGACATCAGCGTCTCCCCGACGTGCTCCTCGAACTGACCGGACGACACGACCCACCGGATGAGGTGCTGCATCAGGGTCTTGGGAACCCCAGCGTTGACCCCGTAGTGCGACATCTGGTCCCCAACCCCGTAGGTGCACCAACCGAGGGCCAGTTCGGACAGGTCGCCGGTGCCGAGGACGATGCCGCCACGCTGGTTCGCGATGCGGAAGAGGTAGTCGGTGCGCATGCCGGCCTGCACGTTCTCGAAGGTCACGTCATAGACCTCCTCACCACGCGCGAACGGATGCCCCATCGCCCGCAACATCTCTGTCGCGGCCGGCCGGATGTCGAGCTCCTCCCACGTGACGCCCAGCGCCTCCATGAGCAGGATCGCGTTGTTCTTCGTGTGCGCCGACGTGGCGAATCCCGGCATCGTGAAGGCGAGAATGTCGGTGCGCGGCCGCCGCAGCCGGTCCATCGCCTTGGCCGCGACGATGAGGGCGTGCGTCGAGTCGAGCCCGCCCGACACGCCGATGACGATCTTCGGCTGGCCGATCGCCCGGAGTCGCTGCTCGAGCCCCGACACCTGGATGTTGTACGCCTCGTAGCAGTCGAGGGCGAGGCGGTCCTCGTCGTCGGGCACGAACGGGAAACGGTCGATCTTGCGCCTGAGCCCGATGTCCCCCGTGGGCGGACCGAGCTCGAACTCGACGGTCCGGAAGTCCGAGACGCGCTCTGCATGGGTGCGCCGGTTGTCGTCGAAGGTGCCCATCCGCATGCGCTCCTGCCGGAGCAGGTCGAGGTCGATGTCGGCGACGGACCGGCGGGGTCCCTCTGGGAACCGCTCCGTCTCCGCCAGCAGCTGGCCGCGCTCGTAGATCATCGTCTGCCCGTCCCACGAGAGGTCGGTGGTCGACTCCCCCTCGCCTGCGGCGGAGTACAGATAGGCGGCCAGACATCTGGAGGACGCGCTGCGGCTGAGCAGGTGCCGTTCCTCGGCCCTACCGACGGTGATGGGGGAGCCGGAGATGTTGACGAGGACGGTCGCCCCCGCGAGGGCTGCCTCCGCACTCGGCGGCACGGGGATCCACATGTCCTCGCACACCTCCACCCCGAGGACGAAGCTCTCGAGATCGGTCGCCCGGAACAGCAGGTCGGTGCCGAACGGCACGCTCCATCCGGCCACCTCGATCGTCTCGCCCCGCTGGTCGTCTCCGGACGCGAAGTAGCGGGCCTCGTAGAACTCGCGGTAGGTCGGCAGGTAGGCCTTGGGGGCCACCCCGAGGATGGCGCCGCGATGGACGACCACCGCACAGTTGAAGACGCGTGACCCCTTGAGGAGGGGAGCCCCCACGACGAGGACGGGCAGCAGGTCGGCCGACGCCTCGACGATCCGTGCGAGCGCTTCCTCGGTGGCGTCGAGGAGGGGGTCCTGGAGGAAGAGGTCGTCGATCGAGTACCCGGTGAGGCTCAGCTCCGGAAAGGAGGCCAGCGCCACCCCCTCCTCGCTGCACGCCCGCGCCTGCTCGATGATCTCATCCGCGTTGCGGGCCGGGTCGGCGGCTGCGACGGGGAGCGTGCAGGCGGCCACTCGAGCGAACCCATGGGCGTAGGAGCAGTAGAAGTCCATGGGCCTAGTCGAATCCCACTCATCCGGCGAGGTTCGGTATGCCGCACTGCTCAGTAGGCTGCTGAGCAGCCGGTGATCCACCTCGCACGGCAGGGGTGGATCCCGAAACGTCTACTACAATAGGTAGTACCAAGTACTACGGGAGTTGCACCCCACCAACGAGGGAGGCTCACATGTACGACATCGACGAGTGACGGGCCCATGCACGTCCTGCACCCCGAGCAGTCGTGGGACTTCCTGCGAGCGCGCGAGTTCGGCCGGCTCGCCTTCCACCTCGTGGGGGACGTCCACATCACGCCGATCAACTACGCCGTCGACGCTGACAACCGGATCATCTTCATCACGAGCGAGGGCAGCAAGCTCTTCGGCGTCACCGCGAACAGGGACGTCGCGTTCGAGGTCGACGAGGTCGTCGACGAGCGAGCGACGAGCGTCATCATCAGGGGACGGGCCAGGATCCTCGAGGGCCAGGAACGGTACATCATCGAGCAGCTCCCGATCCGGCCCTGGGTGCCGAGCCCGAGGTCCGTCGTCGTCGCCATCGAGGTCGACGAGATCTCCGGTCGCTCGTTCGACCTCAGCCGCCCGTGGCTGCACGACATCCCTCGCCAGTAGTTGGACACGCCCTGATCGAGTGAACAAACTTTGGGGCAGCACGTCCCAGCCCTGATCGAGCGGGGAGGCCCGCCCCCGAAAGGTGTTCTTTCGATCAGGGCTGGGAGCGGCCGGGTAGCAGGGCTCGGCTGACGCTGCGGACCATGGCCACGAAGACGATGACCCATGCCGCGAGGGCAACCCACAGCCAGTTCGAGCCGATGGCCTCGACGATCGGCAGCCGGTCTGCCCGCCCGAGGTAGATCCCCGCTACGGAGTACATCCCAAGCGGGAAGATGATGCTCCACAGCGTCGGGACGTAGGTCATCGGCACCTTGCGGACGTAGTGGCGCCACACTCCCGCGGCGACGAGCACCGGGATGAGCCAGGTCGCGAAGGCCCAGAACACGACCGACAGCCCAGCCACCAGCCCCTGCGTCGCGTCCGCCATCGGCGCCGACTCCATCTCGACGATGCGCGCGCCCGCGACCACGGTGATGGCCACGGCCCCCATCGCCACCCAGTACGGCGGGTCGAAGTCCTTCGGGTCGAGCTCGTAGAGCATGATCCGCAGCGCCACGATGATCGCCGAGGCCGCATAGAGGAAGACGCCGACCGACCACGAGAGCACGGCGAGGATGGCCAGGTAGGCGCGCAGATCGTGCATGACCACCTCGAGGGTGGCCGCCGACACCGCAACCGACTGGCTCGCCACGACCCAGATGAACCACGTCCCGTTGGCGAGCGCCACGGCGGGCCGCTGCGCTCGACTGAGCACCGCGCTCCAGGGGATCACGTAGCCGAGAACCAGCCAGACGCTGAACGAGACGACGAGCAACCACGCCGTCAGCGAGTACCAGCCCTCGGCGGCAGCCCGCGCACCGAGGACGTTGGTGCCCGGCCACGAACGTGAAGAACCCGAACGCCCGCTTCGGGTCCTTGAAGTCCTCGACCATGGCGTGCCGGAACGCCGCGAACCGCCACAGGTTGAGCCCGAGCAGCACGACGTAGGCGACGATGCAGACCGCGAAGAGCAGGACGGATAGAACGCGGAACCCGGTGAGTCCCAGTCCGATCGAGATGATGCCGCTCGCCATGACCAGCGCGAAGTAGCCAGGGGTGAGCCGCTCCACCAAGCCACCCACGCGACCCGGCGACGACTGCGCAAGCGAGCTCAGCGGCATACGGCCTCCTCCTGTTCCCGTCAGCCGACCGCGTCCCGCGCCGCCACGAAGGCGTCGACGCACGCGCGGACGTCGTCCTCGGAGTGCGCGGCGGACAGCTGCACGCGGATGCGCGCCTTGCCTCGCGGTACGACGGGGAAGCTGAACGCGATGACGTAGACGCCGTGCTCGAGCATGTGGTCGGCAGTCTCGGTGGCCCGCCGCGCGCCGTCCTCGCCGGGGAACATGATCGGGCGGATCGGGTGCGTCCCGGGCAGCACGTCGAAGCCCGGCTTCGCGCATGAGCCGGTCGAACAGCGCGGTGTTGCGGCGCAGGATCTCGCGCTTCTCGCCGGAGGCCTCAATGAGGTCGATCGCGGCCATCGACCCGGCGACGACCGCCGGGCGCCACCGAGTTGGAGAACAGGTAGGGGCGCGAGCGCTGCCGCAGCAGGTCGACGACCTCCTGGTGGCTGCGACGTAGCCGCCGGACGCGCCGCCGAGCGCCTTGCCCAGCGTGCCGGTGATGATGTCGACGCGGCCCTGCACGCCGAAGAGCTCCGGCGTACCGCGACCCCCCTCGCCGACGAAGCCGACCGCATGCGAGTCGTCGACGAAGACCATCGCCCGGAACTCGTCGGCGAGGTCGCAGATCTCGTCGAGCGGTGCATAGGAGCCGTCCATCGAGAAGACGCCGTCCGTGACGACGACCTTGCGCTGGGCGCCAGCCTCCATCGGCCGCCTCGAGCTGGGCGCGCAGGTCGGCCATGTCCGCGTTCTTGTAGCGGTAGCGCATGGCCTTGGACAGCCGGACGCCGTCGATGATCGACGCGTGGTTGAGCTCGTCGCTGATGATGGCGTCCTGCTCGCCGAAGAGGACCTCGAAGACGCCGCCGTTGGCGTCGAAGCACGACGAGTAGAGGATCGTCGCCTCCGTGCCGAGGAAGTCGGCGATCTTGCGCTCGAGCGCGGTGTGCTGGGTCTGCGTGCCGCAGATGAAGCGCACCGACGCCATCCCGAAGCCCCACTCGTCGAGCGCCTTCTTCGACGCGTCGATGACGCCGGGGTCGTCGGCCAGGCCCAGGTAGTTGTTCGCGCAGAAGTTCAGCGCGTCCGCCTTGAGCGTCGTGACGTGCGCCGACTGCGGCGACGTCAGCTCCCGCTCGTTCTTGTAGAGGCCGGCGTCCTTGATCTCCTGCAGGGTCGCTGCGAGCTCGTCCTTGACGGTGCCGTACATCGGTGTCCTTCGCGGGTGGGTCGGGTGACAGACGTCAGCGTATGCCGCTGAGCTCGCTTCGCGCGAGGAGTTGGCTTGGCTGCGTGGCTTGGTTTGACGACGCGCGGCGCTTCGGCAGGTTGTTGCGAGTTCAATTGTGCAGTAATGGTATTCATCTAAATTGGCGAGATCCTTGGCTCTCCTGTCGCTTCCGTGGGTGGTTGAGCGCCTGACTGAGAGCACACGGGCCCACCTCCGAAGACCACTCCTGCGTCGAGTGTGCAGTTGATGACACCCCGCGCGGGCGTCGCCCCGACTCGGGGGCGCAGCCGGCCGGGGCCGAGGCAGTGCACCTTTGCCGCCCAGTCCCGAGACACCGCCCGGCGAGGCGCGGACGCTGGAAGCTGCAGAACCTGGCGGTGATCTGCCCGCGGATGACCCGCGTGCTCGTCCGGCCGACGTGGGTCGGGATGATCGACCTCGAGACCCGCTCTCCGAGCGCCATCGAGCGGGCCATGGAGGCGGCCGCAGCAGGCGGGTGAGGTCGGCCGATCTCAGGGGTCCGGTCCGGTTCAGCCTCCGTGAGCCGCGTGGAGCCGGGCGAGGGCGGGCGTGGCGTCGACTCCGGAGGTCTCGGCCACGAGGGCGACGAGCGACTCCGCCTCCTCTGCGCAGGCTGGGCACGCAGACAGGTGGACGAACATCGGCTCCATCGCCGAGGTTCCCGGGTCGGAGAGGACCAGCTCGGCGAACTCGTCCGAGAGCTCGAAGCAGTCCTCGCAGGAGAGCCAGGGCTCCGTCGACAGGGTGAGGGCGCGGACGGCCTCGTCGCTGAGATGGCTTCGGTTGTTGCTCATGATGCGCCTCGAGAGGTGGGATTCGGCTGAAGATGGCCGCTCGCGATGAGATGCGCCCGGATCCGGGACCGGGCCACGTGCAGGGTCTTGTAGAGCGCGCCGCGGGTCGTGCCCAAGCGGTCCGCCAGGACGTCGATCGGCACTTCATCGACGAGCAGGGCGATGGCGATCCGGCGCTGGTAGCCGGTGAGGGCGACGTGCATGGCCAGCCGCACGGCCTGCGCCAGGTCCGTCGCCTCGGCGATCGCCTCTGGCCCGGGAATCCTCGAGTCAGGGGCGTCGTCGCGCAGCTCGACCTCACGGACTGACCACGCTTGGCGTCGGACCTCGTTGGCGGCCTGGAGGATGGCGAACTTGTAGGCCCACGTCGTGAAGCGGCTCCGACCCTGGAACGTGCCGACCTTGCCCAGCAGGATCGTCAGCGCATCATCCGCCGCGCAGTTGGCGAGATCCTCCAGGGACCCCGGGCCGAGCGCGGGCACCAGGCCCCGCATCCGCCACACCTGGTGCCGTGCCGCCCCCAGGAGCAGGCGGTGCAGGTCCCGCAGGGCAAGGTCGCGGTCTGGCCCAGTCGAGGCAAGCGTCGTGAGCCAGTCCCGCTCGAGAGGGGCACCGGTCTCGTCGGGTGCGAGCGTGATCGGGTCGCCGTCGGGGAGCTTGGCCGGGATCATGGCGCGGTCACACGGGCGCCAGGATCCGGACGGCCAGCTCTGGTGGACAGCCGCGGTCGACGAGATCGAGCAGGGCGTGGACGTCCATCGCCGGGTCCGCCGCAACTCGCCGCGCCAGCTCCTCGTCGAAGCCGGCCTCCATGAGCCGGCATCGCCTCCACTCGACGACGTCGGCCGGCGGCCCGGACCCGTGACAGGGACGGCTCGCGCCCACTGGCTGCTTGGGGTGCGCGATGTTCGTGGTCATACCGGGTTCGTGTACGTCGCACCCCACCGTCTTACCGCATGTGCCCTCTCGCTGTCCGCTGGGCTTCCAGATGACCGGTAAGGAGCGCCGTCCCACCCGACACGAACCCGCCGTCAGGGACGACCGGAAGGACCAACCATGGAAGCCACCCCGGCCCGAGGGCCTGTCACGCGGACCGTGACGCTAGTGCTCGTCGCGCTGCTCAGCGCCTTCTTCGCGTGGACCCTACCGAGAGCCGATGCCCAGCCCGTCGTGGCGGCGGCATCCCATGCGCATGCTGGAGTGAAGGCGGCGGCGGGCCCCCGCCCGGCCGCACAGCAGGCCCTCCACGACGAGATGCGCAAGCTCTGGGAGGACCATGTGACGTGGACGCGTCTCGCGATCGTCACCTTTGCCGCCGAGGGACAGCCCGGCTTCGGACCCACCGCCGCCCGACTGCTCCAGAACCAGGTGGACATCGGTGATGCCATCAAGCCGTTCTACGGCGAGGCGGCTGGGAACGCCCTGACGGCGCTGCTCCACGACCACATCACCATCGCCGTCGAGCTGCTCCAGGCCGCCAAGGACGGCGACACGGCGGCCTTCGCAGACGCGAAGGATCGCTGGTACGCCAACTCCGACGACATCGCGGACTTCCTCGCGCAGGCCAACCCGCGCTTCTGGCCCCGGTCCGAGATGCGCGCCTCGATGCGGATGCACCTCGACCAGACCCTGGCCGAGGCCGCGCACGAGCTCGCGGGCGACTACGCGGCCAGCGTCGCCGACTACGACGAGATCCACGAGCACATCCTCGAGATGGCTGACGTCCTGAGCAACGGCCTCATCGGCGCCTTCCCCCAGCTCATCCGGTAGGACAGCGCGCCCAGCCGGTTTGCCGTTAGCGTGGCCCGGTGGACTCCGAGCTGCGTCGGCGCTTCGAGGCCGCTCGGGTGGCCCGACTCGGCACCGTCGCCCCGGACGGCGGCCCGCACCTCGTTCCGGTCGTATTCGTCCTCGAGCCGGACCGCGACGTCGTGTGGACCGCCGTCGACGCCAAGCCCAAGTCGACCCGGAGGCTGAGACGCCTGGCCAACGTCGAGGCGAACCCGCGCGTGAGTCTCCTCGTGGACCACTACGACGACGACTGGACGCGACTGTGGTGGGTCCGCGCTGACGGCCGTGCAACCATCAGCCCCGGCGCCGACCCGGAGACATCGTCCGCACTCGACACCCTCGCGGCGAAGTACCCGCAGTACTCGGACGAGCGGCCGGCCGGACCTGTCATCCGCATCGAGATCGACACCTGGCGCACCTGGACAGCCAGCTGACGGGATCAGCGGGCGAACGGCCCGACGTACATGAGCACGAGGTTCAGCACGACGACGGCCGCGAACACCACCGCCCACACCAGCGGCAGGATGGTGAAGCCGGCCGCGACCGCAGCCCCAAGCACGAGGACCTTGACGAGGAGCGTGACCCAGGGAATCCGGAACCGGGCCCGCGGCGCCGCGAACAACCCCCAGGCGACCGACGCGACGAGGATCAGGCCGATGGCGAGAGCGATCTTGGCCCAGAGCGGCCCGCCGGCCCGGTAGCCCCACAGTCCGATGAGGGCCAGGGCTGCGATCTCGACGAGGAAGGCCACGACGTCGTTGGCATTGACCTCCATTTGGACGGTGCTGTCGGGTGCCATCGCGCGTCTCACTCCTCACCGTCGAGGAAGGCCCGGGTCAGCTCGGCAAGCTCTCGAGGCCGGTCGACGTTGAGGAGCGAGCTGCCCTCGTCGATCGTCTCCAGGCGCGCGCCGGCGACGTCGTCGACCACCTGCCGCGCCGCGACGAGGCCGGCCCGGTCACGACTGCCGACGACGACGAGCGTCGGTGCGGCGATCCGGGCCAGCGCATCCCGTCCGTCGAACGTGCGAAGGGCGTCGAAGACGGCGAGCATCCGCGGCCGCGAGACACCCAGGTCCAGCAGCTTGCCTTCTGGCATGAGCCGCAGGGCGAGCTTCTGCATCCGCAGCGCCCCCGCGGAGGGCCGCACGATCGGCCCGGCCAGCACGAGCCGACCGACCAGATCGGGCCGCTCGACCGCCAGCCGCATCGCCACCGAGGCCCCCACCGACACACCGAGCACGTCTGCGCGCCGAATTCCTTGCAGCTCAAGCTCGTCCGCGAGTCCGGCGGCAGCAGCACCGAGGTCGAAGCCCACCGGGTCCTTCGGCCGCAGTCCAACCATCCACGGGGCGTGCATCGGCCGCCCGGCACCGAGGGCCGACACGAAGTCCTGCCAGACGATCGGGCCCTGGCCCAGCCCGTGCAACAGCACGAGCGGCCGGGGGCGTGCCTCCGGCGAACCCGACCCGGCACCCGAGGGCACGCCGGCACCTGGCGAGCTCAGCGGCATACGGTCAACTCCAATCGAGGACGACCTTGCCGCACTGGCCGGAGCGTGCGGTCTCGAAGGCCTCCTCCCACTGCTCGGCGGGGAACCGGTGGGTGATCACCTGGGTCACGGCAGTCCGGAAACGCTCCGATGTCGCGATCATCTGCGACATGGCGTACCAGGTGTCGAACATCTCCCGGCCGTAGATGCCCTTGAGGGTCAGCATGTGGGTGATGACCTTGCCCCAGTCCAGCTCGTAGGCCTCGTGCGGCAGGCCGAGCAGGGCGATGCGGCCGCCATGGTTCATGTTCGTGATGAGGTCGCTCACGGCCGGCGCGGCGCCCGACATCTCGAGTGCGATGTCGAACCCCTCCCTCATCCCGAGCTGGCGCTGCGCGTCGGCGAGGGTCTCCCGCGTCACGTTGATCGTCAGGTCGGCGCCGGCGGCCTCGGCGAGGCGCAGCCGGTAGTCGCTCGTGTCCGACACGACGACGTAGCGGGCCCCCGCGTGGCGCGCGATGGCCGCCGCCATGACCCCGATGGGCCCGGCGCCGGTGATGACGACGTCCTCG
The DNA here is from genome assembly GCA_963754395.1 of uncultured Actinomycetota bacterium. Taxonomy (GTDB): domain Bacteria; phylum Actinomycetota; class Actinomycetes; order Actinomycetales; family Dermatophilaceae; genus Intrasporangium. Next base: position 57,058 of record CAVWGJ010000022.1, read on the forward strand.
CCGACCATCGGCCACTGGAGGGCCGTGTGCGTGGCGTTGCCGAGTGGGTCGAAGACCGCGCCGAGGTCCGGGTCGAGGTCACGCGGCTGCACCCAGACGTTGCTCGCCGGGATGACGACGTAGTCGGCGAAGGCCCCGTCCCGGTTGACCCCGATCCCCTCGGTGCCGATGCACAGGTGGCGCCGGCCCGCGCGGCAGTTGCGGCACACGCCGCACACGATGTGGCCCTCGCCGGACGCGCGGTCGCCGACCGAGACGTGCTCGACGTCCTCACCGATCTCGACGACCTCGCCGTAGAATTCGTGCCCGATGACGAGCGGCGCCTGCACCGTCGCTGCGGCCCAGTCGTCCCAGTCGTGCAGGTGCAGGTCGGTGCCGCAGAGGCCCGCGCGCAGGACGCGGATCTTGACGTCGGCCGGGCCACACTGCGGCTCGGGACGGTCGACGAGCTCGAGGCCCGGACCGGCAGTCAGCTTGGTGAGAGCACGCACGTGCGCAGTCTGCCACCCCGCGAGGTCCCAGCTCGCTCGCCGAGACGCCCGCCGGCGGCATCGAGCAGTTTTGGAGAAGCCTCTGACCTGGACGGCTTCCTACGATCGAGTCATCTCACTCGGAACAAAGCAGGAGGCAGCTGTGATCACCAGGCTGAATGTCGCGTCGATCTACGTCCTCGACAAGGATGAGGCGCTCGATTTCTATGTGAACAAGCTGGGTCTCGAGAAGGGCAACGACGTGCGGCAGGGCGACTATCGCTGGCTGACCGTGCGGGCCCCTGGGAGTGAACCCACCGAGATCTCACTGGAACAGCCCGGTCCGCCGCTTCACGACGAGGCAACGGCCGAGAGCATCCGCCAGCTCATCAGCAAGGGCGTTCTGGGCGGCCTCGTCTTCATCACCGACGACGCTCACGCTCTCGCTGCCACCCTCCGCGAGCGCGGCGTCACAGACTTCACCCAGGAGCCCACCGAGCACTTCTATGGCACCGACATGGCCATTCGCGACCCCTTCGGGAACCCCATCCGGATCCTGCAGCAGGGACCAGTCGCCGGATAGCCGAGCGGAACCGGCAGCCAGCCCGCCGGGACCAGACGATCGAGCGCCGGGAGGTCCCGGACCACGGCGGCCGTCTCGGGCAGGTCACCGCGCAGGAGTCGCTCGTGGTTCGACGTGATCCGCCGTGCCCACTGCGGCTCGAGCGGGTCGCTTGGCGCCTGGAGCATGTCGAGCAGCCGAACGAGCTGGTCCGATCTCTAGACTTGGCGCACTCCGACCTCGGCAGCCTTCTCCTCCGGTAACGCAATCGTCAGGTCGCTTCGATGGACGCGCAGCTCGAGGTAGCGCATGGACGCGCCCTTGACGGCCCGGTCCCGTAGACCGGTCACGGTCGAGGGACCGTGGTGGGGGTGCATCTCGAGCTGGCCGGGGTTTTACTGCTTGCTGCGATCCTTTGGTTTCGCCGGTGTCGCACCCGGCGGCGGCGCTCTCGGCGTCGCGGCCGTCCCCGTCACGAGCCGTGCTACGCCGCGGGGAGCGCGGAGGCTGGCGGCGCCCATCCTGATGAGCGGCAGGACCTCCGCTGGCCGACTCTCCCTTTCTCGGATCTGCTGGGGCACTACAGATGTGAGCTCCGTCACCCAGGCGAAGGTGGCAATTTGGCAACCGTCAAGGGGAAACGAGTTTGAGACGATCTCGTCCGCCGTGGCGAGCTTGAGACGGACCCAGTAGCCGATCCTGAGGCCTGGCGCGATCCTCGCCGGGCGACCGCTCGACGGGCGATGTTTCACGCTCTTGCCGATGTGCGGACTCTGGCTGGAGGTCGTCAGGGTCGCTTGAGGTCGGTCACCTCTCCGAGCGAGACGAACCCAGAGGACGCGTAGGTCGCCAGCGCAGCCGGGTTCGAGTTCTCTGCGACAACGGCCGCCGACGTCGCGCCGTTCTGCTTGAGCGTGCGAGCCCCCGCCAGGGTGATCGCGACGCCGTAGCCCTTGCCGTGATGGTCGCGGTGGACGCCCATCGGCTCCACCAGCCCGGGCCTTCCGTCGCCGGCCGTCCACACTGTCGTGACAGCCACGGGCGTCCCGTCGGGGTCGTAGGCGACAAGGCTGTGCGCTCGATCGGCGAATGGGCCGGTCATGAGCCGCGTCCAGCGCTGAACAAAGCGAGACCGTGCCTCGTCGTCGTACGGGGTCCCCTTGAAGGACGACCAATGGATGCTCGTCCAGACGTCCGCGGCAGCCGGGCAGGCCTGCTCCACTCGAATACCCGACCGATCCAAGCGGGTCATGTCGAGCGCGCCGGTGAGGTCCAGCGCCATCGGAGTCCAAGGCTCGTCGTCTACCCAGCCGGCCGCCTTCAGGGCTGCGGACAGAGCGTGCGCACCGCGCGCCTCGATGATCGCCTCCCCGCCGGTGAACAGCCCCGAGTCGGGCTCGTTGAGGTTATGCGCGAGGCGGTCGGCCACATTCTTGTCGTTGGCGAGTGAGGGGTCGATGGCCATGCGCAGCACTTCCGAGCCATCGAGCATCCCCATCGCGATCGGCACACCCTCGAGGGTCCAGACGCGCAGGTCCTTCGCCATCTGTTCGGGGCCGACCGAGGAATGCCAACCGAGGTCGCCGGGATGGATGTGGCCGGCCCAGGGGTCCCGTTGCCACAGGCTCAGCTGCTCAGCGATCAACGGCAATAGATCAACGGTAGGCGTGTCGTAGGCAATCCTCACCTGCGTAGTCAATCGGATGCTGTTTTGACCTGCCCCGTATTTTCGAAGACAACCCGTGGCTCGACGACACCGCCACCGGTACGGAGCACTCATCTGCCGCAGTGCGAGCGTCCGAGCCGGAGCCGCAGCGGTCGCGACGCCTATCTCGACGCGCGCGCGGAGTGCGCGTCGAACGCCCACGACATGGCGGTGACCTCCTGCGAGGACAGGCCGTGGTGGCGGGCGACCCGGGCCCATTGCGAGACGGCCGTCTGAACCTGCGCGACGACGTTCTTGGCCTCCTCGGCGCTGAGGCGGAAGTAGTCCGCGACAGCGAGGGCGAGCGCGATGCTCGCCGTGTCATCAGCCAGGTCGATGGCCGTGCTCAGGTGCTTGTGCCCTGGTTCGGGGTTCGGGTTGACGTCGAACGCCGGGGACAGCCGCCATGTGTCACCGTCCTCGTGCAGGAATCCGTGGTTGCGCAGGTGGTCATCGGTATTGGAGATGAGGATGGAGAAGACGATCCGGCGCCAGAGCTGGCGGAGGTCCGCGGTCGCGTGCGACGAGCGCGTCTCGATGGCCTCAGCTATCTCCAGGTAGCTGCCCTGCTCCCCGTCGGTGGACTGGAGCATCGTCATCGCACTCACATAGCCGACCCGGCCGGCGGGTCCACCGTCGGCGTCGCGGGTCCGGTCGAACCGGTCCACGACCAGAACGCTGCGGCCAGCGAGGTTCAGCAGGGTGCTTGCCGGGATGGTGATCCCGGCCTGGGCGGCGAGCTCGAGTGCGACCTTCTCCCACGCCATGACGTTCCAGGTGTCGTGCGCGGCGCTGGGGAACTTGGCGATGGCGAGGTTGCCGTCGGCGTCGCGAACGTGCGCTTTGGGCCGCGCCCCACCGAGGGAGCTGCCGACACGGATGAGGCGCTGAAGGTCCGGCAGGTCGGCTGAGTCGGCCTCAGCTCGCGCGGCGAGCATGAGCAGCTCGGGCAGGTCTGTCAGGGCAGGGACACCACGGTCCTCGATCGTCTCGAACGGGCCGTCTCCGCTACGGAAACGCAGCGCGCCCTGTCGCAGGTCGTCGCGGACCCCGAGGAGGTAGTCGACCTCGCCGAGGCTGCGCGGTTCGCGACTTTCGGCGCGGGCCTGGGCGGCCTCGCGCCGCTTGACCAGAGTCCGGCCCCAGCGATCAGGGGCGCAGTCCCTGAACGCGCCGAACATCGGGTGCCCGACGGTGCTCTGGTGGGCGCCGGCCTCGAGGGGCAGCCCCGGCTCCAGGGAGTAGGCGCGCGGGTTCGCGATGTACTCGTCCAGGTAGGTGAAGCTGGCGCTCTCGGTGCTGCCGCCACGCCGGCGGTGCGCGTACAGGGTGCCCGCTCGGACGTCGGCGCCGCCGATGGACACCCAGACCTCGACGGCGCTCACCTGCCGGCTCCGCGAGCGCGCACTCGGGTCGGAAGCTCCTCGTCGGCGCGGAGGCGACCCACGTCGGTCGCGTACGGGTCGAGCGCCTTCGTCAGCAGGTCCAGCACACCCAGCGCGCGAGCCACCCGCAGCAGGTTCTCCAAGGAGGCGCCCTGCCCGCTCTCGAGCCGCAGGACCGTGCTGCGGCTGACGCCGGCACGGTCGGCGACCTGCTCGACCGTCAGGTGGCGCAGCTTCCGCCACGTGCCCAAGTCCCGGCCCAGCCCGTCGAGCGCGCGCGCTACCGCGACAGGGGTGCGACTCGTGGTGGCGGCCATCATGCGCTCCTTTAGGTGTCAGAACTGAAGCTTTAACCACATTAGAGTAGCAGATATGAACCCTTATATTCTCCTTGTGGCTTAGTCGCCACGGAATGTCGACGCAGAGCCCGCGCCACCCAAGCCAGACCCTGCGGTACGCGGAAGGGACCCTCATGGCCGGGCTGCTGCACCACGTCGCCGAAGAGTGGGATGTCACCGACGACAGGATCCGCCGCATCTTCGGAGACCTCGTCGCGGACGGCGTGGACACGGTGACCAAGACGTACCGAGGTCACCGCCAGGACGACACGACCCTGTTCGAGCGCATGGCCGAGAATCCGATCTCCTCCGTGGCCCGGCCCGCGGACCGAGCCACCAACCATGGCTCGATGGTCGATGTGTTCTCTCGGAAGAAGTTGGGCGAGTACATCGAGAACACTGGAGGGAGGTCCTGCCGAGTGCTGAAGAAGGTTAAGCGCACCTTCCCCGACCAGAGTCGGTGTACGAGAAGCTCAAGTTGACGCTGACCGGGGCACAGGAAGCTTGTCAATGCACTCATCTGCCGCGGACGGGACGTCCGATCCCGCCGCGTTGAGCGCGCCCATGCCCTCCGATCATTCGCTCGGGAAGCGCCGCGCCGGTTGCGTCGACTCGCCGCTGTTCGTGCCGCGGGGGACTTGTCTGGCTAACCTGCGCTACGGCCCACCCGGATTCGCCAGACCAGCCTGCCTCTCGCACCACATGGCCGCCACTTCCACCACGCCACGGGACTCGATCAAGCCAGTCGCCGTCATAGGCAACGCATCAGCAGCGGCGACACGGGTCCACAGCGGCGGACCACGAAATACCCGCTAGTCAAGGTCCTTGGCATCCCATCGACCGGGCGTGGCGTCGGATGTCACAAAGGGTGAGCGTGTCTCGTCGTAGGTATGTCAGGGAAGTTCGTGCCAGGGCAGAAAGGGAGTAACCGATGAGGGTCTTCGTGGCGGGTGGCAGTGGGGTGCTCGGCCGGCGGCTGGTGCCGCAGCTGGTGGCGCGGGGCCATGAGGTGACGGCGACGACGACGAGCGCCGCCAAGCTGGACCTGCTGGCGGAGATGGGCGCCAAGGGGGTCGTCATGGACGGGCTCGACGCTGCGTCGGTGGGGGAGGCGGTGGCCTCGGCCCAGCCGGACGCGATCGTCCACCAGATGACGTCCATCGCCCCGAAGGCGGACCTCAAGCACATGGACAGGTGGTTTGCCGTGACCAACCGGCTGCGCACCGAGGGCACGGACCACCTGCTCGCGGCTGCACAGGCGGCCGGCGTGCCCCACGTCGTGGCCCAGAGTTATGGCAGCTGGAACGGCATCCGCCGCGGCGGGTGGGTCAAGACCGAGGAGGAGCCGACGGATCCGGCCGAGGGGACTCCCGCGCACGTCGGGTTCATGGCCATGCGACATGTCGAGGAGCGGGTCGTCTCCGTCGGCGGCGCGGCGCTGCGCTACGGCTGGTTCTACGGTCCGGGTGCCATGGAGGGGCTCGTCACGCCCGTCCGCAAGCGCCAGTTCCCGGTCGTCGGCGGCGGGGCGGGCCACACGTCGTGGATCCACCTCGACGACGCCGCGAGCGCCACCGTGCTGGCGGTGGAGCAACGGGCCACGGGAGTGTTCAACATTGCCGACGACGAACCGGCGCCCGTCAACCAGTGGCTGCCCTATCTGGCCGACCTGGTTGGAGCCAAGCCGCCAATGCGGCTGCCGGTGTGGCTCGCCCGACCGCTCGCCGGCTCAGTGGCGATCATCATGATGACGGAGGGACGCGCCTTCTCCAATGCCAAGGCCAAGCAGGTGCTGGGTTGGCAGCTGCGCTATCCGTCATGGCGCCAGGGCTTCAAGGCCGAGTTGGCAAGAGCCGAGCTGGCCTGACGGGGTCGATGAGAGTCACGGCCGCACCACCGACCTGATGCCGCACCCGCCTGCGTGGGGACAAACGACGCCGAGCCGCCGCCATGCCACGCCAGTCCTTCCGGTTAGACCATGGTCACGATTGGGGCGCCCTCGGCTACGAGTTGGCTACTCGTTCGACGCTTGAGTCGGGAGGGCGTGCGGTGGTAATCGATGCCGTTCGGGCCCTCGAGCGACCATCCGCCATTTCGCGCACCACGGCATCGGCTCTACTCACGTGGAAACGGTGGCTCTCGGGAACGTCCGGTGTGCCGCGTGGAGCGTTGCACGTCAATCGAGCAGCGGAAGCTCGAGGTCATAGGCCAGAATCACAGCACGGGCGAGCTCGGCCTCCTGCTCGGCGTTGAGGTATCCAACGGTACGGCCGAGGAGTTCGACTGGAACAGTCACGACGTTGTCGAGCGCGACGGCGCATTCATGATCCAGCCCATTGTCTGGGCCCACCCGAACCTCGCTCGACAATCCCTTGATCGACGTCGTGATGGGGGCCACCGTCACTTTCGTCATCGCGCCCCGGGCAGCCTCCCGAGTCAGCACGAGCGCCGGCCGGGTCTTGTCCAGGCGAACCAAGCAGATCTCCCGCACCGATCAGTCCTCGACCACGACATGAGCGCCGGTCCATCGGACCAAGTCGTCCAGGTCATCCGCCGATCCCTGACGACGAAGAATCTGCGCGTCCTGATCGGCAGCCTGTCGCCGCATCTCGCGCTCCACCGCGGCTGCCACGAGGGCAGCCCGGCTCGTCGCCTTCCCGGTGGCAACGGCGCGGTCGAGGAATGCCACCATCTCGTCAGGAAGTCGGACAGCGATCTGCGTGCTCATCGACCTATCATACCGTAACGAATCCCATAATGGGATGCACGGCGTCGCCGCTCATCCCGTCGTCGACCACTCGTGAAGTCTCTCGCATCAACGTCGGCTACTGGCGCCGCGTGCGCCTTCGCAGCCGGCTTGCGACCGCTGGAGGAGCAGAACCTGTAGCCGCCATCGCACCATCTCCGCCTGCGCCTGGTCGATTGGAAGGTCGGTGACCTCAGGCAGTTCAAGAATTTCGGCTGCCGCCGTGGCGGTCTCGATATCCGCCGCTGGCGTCTCAAGATCCGGCCGCTGAACTGGCCGATCTGTCTCCTGTGTCTCGAACTCGCCAGCAATTCTCAGAATCGCTCCCCCGTTGACAGCAGGAGCGGTCAACACCGTCTCGCACTCGCCCGGATAATGGCTGGGTGAACGGGCACCTGGACAGCGACCGGGTGGAGGCGGCCCTGGGCCGGCTCCGTGAGCTCGGTGAACGGATCACGCCCGCCCGGCAGGCCGTCCTCCGCGTCATCGACACCGCCGACCGGGCGGACGAGCACCTGTCGGCGGAGCACATCGGCGAACGGGTTGCGACCCTGGAGCCGTCGGTACACCGAGCGACGGTCTATCGCACCCTCACCGCCCTGACCGGCGCCGGAGTCCTCACACACGTGCACCTCGGCGGCACCGGCACGGTCTACCACCTCGCCACCCCGGCGAGCGAGGCTGCGCTGGGATCGAGCCCAGCGGCATACGGCAGCGATGTGAGCGAGCCACAGGGCCACGGTCACGGCCACACCCACGTGCAGTGTGTCGTCTGTGGGCGAGTGCAGGACGCGCCGCCCGGAGTCCTCGACGAGACAGCCCGCATCATGCGCGAGGACCTCGGGTTCGAGCTCGACACGAGCCACGCGGCGCTGCTCGGGAGGTGCGCCGACTGTGTCCCCACCTAGCGTTCCGGCCCGGATGGTCGCCGCGGTCGACCTCCTCGGCCCACAGCCCGCCGACGCGGTCCTCGAGGTCGGCGGCGGATCGGGCGTGTCGGCTGCGCTCATCTGCGGGCGGCTCGGGTCCGGCCGGCTCGTCGCCCTCGACCGCTCGTCGGTCGCGGGCAGGCGCAACGCCAGGCGCAACGCCGACCACCACGCCGCCGGCCGGCTCGAGATCCTGACGGGGGAGCTCGCCGACCTGGATGAAGGGATCGGCCCGTTCGACCGGGCCCTCGCGCTCAACGTCAACGCCTTCTGGACCGGCCCCGCCGACGCGGAGCTAGCCGCGCTGCGCCGGGTCCTCAAACCGGGCGGTCTCGTCGTGCTCGCCTGGGGCGGTGGGGGCCCGCAGAGGCCGTCGCGCATCGTCGACGCGGCGACCGCTGGGCTGGTCCGGCACGGGTTCCTCGGCATCGAGCCGATCCGCGACCCGCGACTCGTCGGCGTGACCGCCCGCGCCCGCTAGGGTGCGGGCATGACTGCGGCGACGACGCCCGGGCTCAGCCCCTCGGTACGCCGCGGCTACGGCGTCGGCTCGGTGGCGACCGGGGCGTTCGGCACGGTGCCCGGCCTGCTGTTGCTGCCGTACCTGACCGACCACATCGGCATCGCCGCCGGGGTCGCCGGCGTCATCGTCTTCGCCCCGAAGGCGTGGGACGTGATCCTCAACCCGATCGCCGGACGGGTCAGTGACCGCTCGCAGCACCCCGACGGCAAGCGCCGCCCGTTCCTCATCCGGGCCGGGCTGCTGCTGGCGGCGTGCTTCGTCCTCCTCTTCGCCGGGCCGATCTCCCCAGTCTGGGCGGGTGCCGCCTGGGTGGCGGTCGCGTACCTCGCGTGCGCCACGGCGTACTCCTTCTTCCAGGTGCCCTACGTCGCCATGCCGGCGGAGATGACCGACGACTACGACGAGCGAACCCGCCTGATGACGTGGCGCGTCGCGATCCTCGCGCTCGCGATCCTCGTCAGCGGCGGCGCGTCGCCGGCGATCCGGGACGCGCTGGGCCCCGAGTGGGGCTATCGCGCCGTCGGCCTCTTCGTCGGCGGGCTCATCGCGCTCGGCGCGTGGGGCGCCTGGCGCGGCACCCGATCCGCGCCAGCCCTGCACGAGGCGCCGGCCGAGGTATCCTTCGGCGACCAGCTTCGGGTGGTCAGGTCGGACCGGCCGTTCCGGCTGCTGCTCTCCACCTTCGTCGTCCAGGCCCTCGCCACGGGGGCGATGCTCGCGGGGGTCGACTACGTGTCGCGCTGGATCCTCGGCACCCCGCTGTCCGCCACGCTGCTCTTCGTGTGCTTCGTCGCGCCGGCGCTGCTCGTCACGCCGCTGTGGCAGCGCTACGGCACACGGTTCGGCAAGAAGAGCGGCTACCTCATCGCCTCGCTCTTCCTCGGCGCCGGGGCCCTCGCCCTCATCTTTGCCCGCTCGCTGCCGCACGGCGTCGTCTATGCGTGCGTCGCCCTCGTCGGCGTCGGCTACGCCGGGGCGCAGATGTTCCCCATGGCGATGCTGCCCGACGTGGCGAGCCGCAGCGCCGACGCGCGCACGCGCATCGGCCTCTACACCGGAGTGTGGACAGCTGGAGAGACGCTCGGGCTGGCTCTCGGACCTGGGCTGTATGCCGCTGTGCTCGCTCTCGGAGGCTACGTGTCCTCGAGCGCGGGGTCGGCTGTCGTGCAAGGCGATTCAGCACTGAGTGCGATCGTCATCGGCTTCTCCGCGGTGCCGGCCGTGCTCGTCGCACTGTCGTTGCTGTCCCTGCGCCGCTTCCCCGACTGGAAGGAGAACGCGCGATGAGCGCGATGGACCTCGATGAGATCAGGGCGCGGGTCGATGCGCTGCGCGGGCGGGACCTGCCGACGCACGGCGGGCGGACGCTGGCCTATGTCTACGACTCGGGGGTGGCGTCCGCGGACGTGATCGGACGCGAGGTCCTTGCCGCGTTCTCGTCGACCAATGGCCTTGACCCCACGGCCTTCCCGTCGCTGCTGCAGATGGAGAACGACCTCGTCGCGATGGCCGGCCGGCTCGTCGATGCGCCTTCGGGCTTCGCCGGCGTCGCGACATCAGGAGGGACGGAGTCCATCCTGTTGGCCGTGCTCGCGGCTCGGGACGCCCGTCCCGAGATCCGGTCGCCGCGCATGGTGATGCCGACGACGGCACACGCCGCGTTCCACAAGGCGGCGCACTACTTCGGTGTCGAGCCGGTCGTCGTCGACGTGGACCCGGAGACGAAGCGGGCGGACCCGGACGCCATGAGCGCGGCGATCGACGAGGACACCGTGCTCGTCGTGGCTTCCGCTCCCTCGTACGCCCACGGCGTCATCGACCCCGTCGGTCCGATCGCCGCAGCTGCCGCGGCTGCGGGGGCCCGGTGCCACGTCGACGCCTGCATCGGCGGCTGGGTCCTGCCCCACCTGCGACCGGACGAACCGGACCAGGAGCCGTGGACCTTCGCCGTCGACGGCGTCACGAGCGTGTCCCTCGACCTGCACAAGTACGCCTACACGCCGAAGGGCATCTCGATCCTGCTCCACCGCTCGGCGGCGCTGCGCAGGACCCACCTCTTCGCGTCTGCTCGGTGGCCCGGCTACACCATGCTCAACACGACGATGCAGTCGACGAAGTCCGGCGGACCGGTGGCCGCTGCATGGGCCGTCGTCAACCACATCGGCGAGGACGGTTACGCGACCCTGGCCCGACGCGCTCGCTCAGCGACCCTCGAGCTCGCCCGTGCCGTCGAGGGGATCGAGCACCTTTCCGTTGCCGCCGAGCCGGATTCGACGCTCCTCGCGGTGACCGCCGATGAGAGGTGCGACGTCTTCACCATCTCCGACGAGCTGGCGGCCCGCGGTTGGTACGCCCAGCCGCAGATGTCCTTCCGCGACCTCCCGGCCACGCTCCACCTCACCCTCAGCGCCGCCACGGCCGACTCCATCACGCGCCTGGCAGGGGACCTCGCCGAGGCCACGGCGGCCGCCGTCGCGGTCGGTCCGACGGCACCGCCCGAGGAGCTCGTCGTCGCGGCCAGCTCCGTCGATCCCGAGCACCTCGACGAGGAGACCTTCGCGGGCCTGCTCGCCGTCGCTGGGCTCGCCGACGGCTCGGGTGCGCTGGCCCTCCCGGAGCGGATGGCACCCATCAACGCGCTGCTCGACGCCTTGCCGCCGGACCTTCGCGAGGCGCTGCTCCTCGGCGTCATCGACCGCCTGACCCGCCCCACCCCATCCGGTGGGCCGGTCTAGGGCTGCGGTCAGGTCGAGGCGGTAGACGAGCAGGTCGATCCCGGGCATCGGCTGCCAGTCCCGCTCGGGCGCACGCACGAAACCGAGCCGCTCATAGACCCGGTGGGCGGCACGCATCGACGGCTGCGTCGACAGGGCGAGGCCCACCAGCCCGAGGGCGCGGGCGCGCTCGATGCAGCGGACCATGAGGGCCTCGCCGATCCCGCGTCCCTGCGCCGACGGATCGACCGCGAGCATCCGCACGTCGCCCTCCTCCGCCTTGGCGATCTCGTGGAAGGCGGTGCCGGGCGGCGCGAACGTCACCGTCCCGAGCACCTTGCCGTCGTCGGCTGCGGCAACCCAGAGCTCCGCGCCCGCGGCACGACCACGGGCGTCTGCCAGCGTCTGGACATAGGTGGAGTCCTCCGCCAGGTGTCCGCCGTCCAGGTACGCCCGCACCGTGATCTCGCCGACAGCCTCGAAGTCGTCCGGCTCGGCCGGCCTGATCGTGAGCGCCATGGGCTCGATTGTGACCCAGCCGCGTGATCGACTGCACGTGCGTCCACGAGCGGGCCCAGCGGCATACGGCAAACGCCGTTGGGCTCGCCGACGTGAAGCCCGGCTCCTACTCGGTGTCGTACTTGAAGGAGACCCGCAGCTTGGTCCGGTACTGGAACGAGCCGTCCTCGTCGATCGCGATGTCCTGCTCGACGACTTCCGCGACCCTGAGGTCCCGGAGGGTCTGCTGGGCCTGCGTGAGCGCCACGCCCGCGGCGTCCTCCCACGACTGCGAGCTGGTGCCGATGAGTTCGGTGACCCGGTAGACGCTCATGAATCCTCCTTGACCGACGGGACTGAGTGCCAGCCATGATTCCCCCGCTCCCCACGGAGCGCAAGGGTCGCCCAGGCGTGCCAGATGCGCGGCATGGCGCGCCTCTGGCACTCAGCCGTGAGGCGTCGGCGGATCACGCCGAGATGATGAATCCCTTTGTGGCACGGGTGCGCTCGAGGCAGCGAACGTCACCAGCCGTACCGTGGCTCCGAAACCACGAGTGCCAGACGCGCGACATCGCGCGCGTCCGGCACTCAGTGATGTCCCGCGGGCGTCAGGCCGGGATGATGAGCCCCTTTGCGGCGCGGGCGCGCTCGAGGCGCTGGGCGACATCCTGCCAGTTGACGATGTTCCACCACGCCTTGACGTAGTCGGCCTTGACGTTCTCGTACTGCAGGTAGAACGCGTGCTCCCACATGTCGAGCTGGAGCAGCGGGATCTGGCCGACGGGGATGTTGCCCTGCTGGTCGAACAGCTGCATGATGTGCGGCCGCTCGGCGAGGGTGTCCCACGCCCAGATCGACCAGCCGGAGCCCTGGATCGCGTTGGCGTTCGCGTTGAAGTGGGCCTGGAACTTCTCGAAGCCGCCGAAGTACTCGTCGATCGCGGCCTTGACCTCGCCGTCGGGCTGGCCGCCGCCGTCCGGGCTCATGTTCTTCCAGAAGACGGAGTGGTTGGTGTGGCCACCGAGGTGGAAGGCGAGGTTCTTCTCGACGCCGTTGACCGCGGCGTAGTCGCCTGAGTCGCGCAGCTCCTCGAGCTTGGCCACCGCGGCGTTGGCGCCGTCGACGTAGGCCTTGTGGTGCTTGCTGTGGTGCAGCTCCATGATGCGAGCGCTGATGTGCGGCTCGAGAGCCGCGTAATCGTAGTCCAGCTCGGGAAGCGTGTAAGCCACTGTCATTCCTTTCGTCGAGAAACTGCTGGCCGCGACCACTCTATGCCGCGCCTGAGCAGGCCAAACAGGGTGTCCGCGCGGGGTCAGGTACCCGCTGTCCGCATCCTTGGTCCTCAAGCGGGCTTCAAGTCAAACCGATCTGCCGTATGCCGCTGAGCCCGGTGATCGGGTCACCGCGACGTGGGCGGTCGGTTAGGTTGAGCGTGAACTTTTGTTCACCCCCAGCTCCAGGAGTGGCAGTGATCAGCACCACGACGACCGTGCCGCCCGACCAGCGCGAGCGGGCCCGCCTGCCGACGGGCCTGGTCATCACCGTCCTCGCGTTGTGCGGGACGCTCGTCTCGCTGCAGCAGACCCTCGTCCTGCCGCTCCTGCCCGAGTTCCCCGGGATCCTCGGCACGACGAGCGAGAACGCCTCGTGGCTCGTCACGATCACCCTGCTGACGGGTGCGGTCGGGACGCCGATCGTCTCCCGCCTCGCGGACATGTTCGGCAAGCGCCTCATGCTCATCGTCTGCCTCGGGTCGGTCATCGTCGGTTCCGCCGTGGCAGCGATGAGTACGTCGCTCGCGCTGGTCGTCACGGGCCGCGGTCTGGCCGGCATCGGGACGGCCCTCGTCCCCGTCGGGATCAGCATCATGCGCGACCACCTGCCGGCCGACAAGGTGGGCTCGGGCGTCGCGCTGATGAGCGCGACGCTCGGGATCGGCGGCGCCGTCGGCATGCCGCTCGCGGGCGTGATCTCGTCCAACTTCGACTGGCACGCCCTCTTCCTCGTCTCGGGCGGCTTCGCCGTCGTCATGCTCGTCGCGGTGCTCCTCGTCGTGCCGGAGTCCACGGTCCGGGCGGGGGGCCGCTTCGACTACCTCGGTGCGGCGTTGCTCTCGTTGGCACTGACCTGCTTCCTGCTCGCCGTGTCCAAGGCGGGCGCCTGGGGCTGGGCCGACCGGAAGACGCTCGTCCTGCTCGTGGTCGCCGCGCTCGCCGTGGCCGCGTGGGTCCCGATCGAGCTCCGCTCGGGGCAGCCTCTCGTCGACATCCGGACCTCGCTCCGGCGTACCGTCCTGCTCACGAACGTGGCGTCGGTCCTGGTCGGCTTCGCCATGTTCGCCAACTTCCTCAGCTCCACACAGCAGGTCCAGATGCCCGTCGAGTCCGGCTATGGCTTCGGCCTGTCCGTTGTCGAGACCGGCCTCGTCCTGTTGCCCAACGGCATCCTCATGGTCCTGTTGTCGCCGGTGGCCGCCACTCTGATCCGGCGGTTCGGGCCGCGGGCGATGCTCATCGCGGGCGCGATCGTCATGGCGGCCGGCTTCGTCATGCGCAGCTTCCTGCACGCCACGCTCCTCGAGGTGGTCGTGGCCACGGGCGTCTCGTCCGTCGGGATGGTCCTCGCGTTCGCGGCGATGCCGACGCTGATCATGCGGTCGGTACCGATCACCGAGACGGCGTCGGCCAATGGACTGAACACGTTGCTCCGGGCGATCGGGACCTCCAGCGCCAGCGCGGTGCTGGCAGCGATCTTCTCTGGTTTGACCATGGAGGTCGGCGGCGCTCCGATCCCGACCTTCGGCGCCTATCAGATCGTCTTCTGGCTCAGTACCGGCGCGGCTCTCACGGGTGCCGGGGTGGCGGCCTTCATCGTCCGGCCCACGGTCGTCGAAGAGGGTGCCGGGGAGGTCGCGACGGAGCCGGGCATCGGTGCCGCCGGCGAGCGCGGCGCCCTCAAGCCGGTCGACACCCAGCCCGAGATGCTCGTCCGCGGTCTGGTGCGCGGCCGGTCCGGCAAGCCGATCCGGCAGGGCGTCGTCACGGTGCTCCACCCGGACGGCCGTCACGTCGACTGGGGCCGCACGGACAACGAGGGCCGGTACGTCCTGGCGCTGCCGTCCGCGGGCAGGTACCTCGTCGTCGCCTCTGCGGACGGCTGGGCGCCGCAGTCCGGCCTGGTCGAGATCGGCCACGGGGAGCTGGAGCCGATCACCATGACGCGTCGGCTGCTCCTCAGCGGGAGGGTCACGGACGACGGCACGCCGCTCGGGGCCGTCATGCTGTCGCTGATCCGGCACTCCGGCGAGTACGTCGCGACGGCCCATGCCGAGCCCGACGGGAGGTACGAGGTCGGGCTCCCTCCGCCCGGCCGCTACGTCCTCACGATCGTCGACCACGCGACGGGCCGGACCCGGTCCCGCGCGGTGCAGATCGGCAACACGTCCGCGACCGTGGACGTCGACATCGTGACGGGGGTCCCGCAGACCATGGAGCGGGCGTCGTGACGGCTCTCGGCCATCGGGGCCGGCCCGACAGCCCGGCTCCCGGCAGCGGGTCGTCGCGCGAGGCCATCCTCCAGGGTGCGCGACGGCTGTTCGGCGAGCGCGGCTATGCCGCCACGACGATCCGCGAGGTCGCCGCCGAGGCCGGCGTCAGCCCCGGCCCTGGTCATGAAGTGCTGCGGCAGCAAGGAGCGGCTCTACGCCGACGCGACGCCGCTCGAGCCGACCCCGATCGATGCAAACCAGCCCCTCGACGGACTCGGCGAGCTCCTCGTCCGACGAATGCTCGATCGGCGCACGGACGACGTGGCCGAGCCCTGGCTGCGGGGCCTCTACCTGATCTCCGGGGCACCGGATCCTGCTGCGGCCCGGGCCGAGTTCCGCGAGCGAATGCTCAAGCGGTTCCCGACCACGGATGCGGCCGGACGGCGACGCGCCGACCAGCTCGCCTGCCTCCTCATCGGCCTCGCTGCCGGGTCTCGGGTGGTTCGCCTCCTCGATCCGGAGGAGACGGAGCTGGGCGAGGTGGTGCGTGAGTACGGCGCGCTGGCCCAGCAGCTCATCGACGGCATCGTCACCAGCGACGGCGACTGACGCGAGTCCGGCTTCCTGGCCGCCGGATTCCCGTTCTCCAATGATCAGCTCGGCAGGCCGAGCAGGTCCTTGACATCGTCCGCCGTGATGGCGCCGGACAGCGCACCGCCCTCGTCGACGACGCGCTGGAAGAGATCTCGCTTGCGCTCCTGGAGGGCGACGACCTTCTCCTCGATCGTTCCCGCCGAGACGAGCCGGTAGACGGTGACCGGGTTGAGCTGCCCGATGCGGTGCGCCCGGTCGATCGCCTGTGCCTCGGCCGCGGGGTTCCACCAGGGGTCGAGGACGAAGACGTAGTCGGCCTCGGTCAGCGTCAGCCCGAAGCCGCCCGCCTTGAGGCTGATGAGGAACGCCGTTGCGTCCCCGTCCCGGAAGCCACGGATGACCGACTGCCGGTCCTGCGTCGACCCGTCGAGGTACGAGGTGCGCAGACCCGCTGCCGCGAGGGCCCGCTCGACGATGCGGAGGAAGCCGGTGAACTGGCTGAAGACAAGCGCCCGGTGGCCCTCTGCCTCGAGCTCCTTGAGCTGCTCGACAAGGAACTCGACCTTGGCGGCGGTCGCCTTGCCGTGATGGACGTCGTCGACGAGTGACGGGTCGAGGGCGAGCTGGCGCAGCCGGGTGAGCGAGGCGAGGATCGCGACGCGGTTCGCCTCCGGGTCACCCAGCAGGCCCAGCACCCGCTGCCGCTCGCGCTGCAGGTGCTGGTCGTAGATGTGGCCGTGGACCGGGTGGGGGTCGAGCGGCAGGACCTGCACCTGCTTGGGCGGCAGGTCCAGCGCGACCTGCTCCTTGGTCCGGCGCAGCATGAGCGGGCGGATCCGGCGGCGCAGGTGGTCGAGCAGCTCGGGCCGCGCTCCCGACTCGATCGGCTTGCGGTAGTTCTTGGTGAAGACGTCCGGCCTGGGATAGAGCCCCGGCGCGGTGAGCGACAGCAGCGCCCACAGGTCCATGAGGGAGTTCTCGAGCGGCGTGCCGGTCACGGCGAGGGTGAAGGGTGCCCCGAGGCGCCGCACGGCCACGTGCGTCTTCGCCTGGCGGTTCTTGACGAACTGCGCCTCATCGAGGACGACGCCACCCCACTCGATCTCACGGAACGCCGCGTCGTCGAGGCGAAGCACGGCATAGGACGTGACGACCACCAGGGCATCCGCGATGGCCTCCGTGACGGGTGTCCCACGTTTGCGGCTCGTCTCGGTCACGGCCACCACCTGCAGGTGCGGCGCGAAGGTCTCGAGCTCCCCGAGCCAGGTCCCCACGACGCTCGTCGGGGCAACGACGAGAACCGGTCCGCGCCCTTGGGCGGCGGGGACCGACACCCGGCTGCCGAGCTCGCCCCGCTCATGCGCCCGGGCGAGGACAGCGATGACCTGCAGCGTCTTCCCGAGACCCATGTCGTCGGCGAGGATGCCGCCGATCCGCGCGTCCCACAGCCGGGAGAGCCAGTGGTAGCCCTCGAGCTGGTAGGGCCGCAGCGTGGCGTGCAGGTCTGTCGGCACGGGCGGCGGCGCAGCGGCGACCTCGGCACCCAGCGCCTCGACGTTCGCCGCCCACCGGGCGCTCTGGTGGTCGACGACCCCGAGGGCCACGAGCTCGTCCCAGAAATCGACGTGGTGCGGTGACAGACGCAGTCCACCGGACGAAGGATCGGCGATCTCGCGCGCCTCCTCGATCAGCTCCTTGAGCCGGCGCAGCTCCGGTCGGTCGAGACGGAACCAGGCTCCGGAGTCGAGGAGCATGACCTCATCCCCCTCAGCCAGCGCCGCGAAGAGCGGCTCGAAGGGGACCTCCTCACCGTCGACCTCGACCGAGATCCGCAGGTCGAACCAGTCGGTCGGCCCGTCGTCGACCCGCCGCAGCCGGTGGCCGTCGCCTTCCTGGTCGTCCGTGCCGATCCGGATGACGGGGGCGCTCGTCACCTCCTCATAGGTGGGCAGCTCTCCCTCGACCGCGACGACGACGTGCTCGTCTGCCTCGAGCTGCTCCAGCTGCTCCGTCACGAACCTCGCGGCGTCGACTCCCTTGAACTCCAAGTGAGTTGCCAGATGCAGATACCCCGTGGAGTCACGCCAGGTGGCGCCCCGGACGTTGTGCACGGAGGTCGCCCCCTCGACAGCGGCTCGCTCTGCGGCGCGGTCCCGGACCGCTCCCCCGAACCGCTCCGTCGTGAAGGGTCGAACGCGTCCGTCGTAGGCGAAGCCCAGATCGAGGCGCAGCTCGCCCGGCACGTCGCCGACGACGTGGGCGTGGACCTGGACCCGCTCCGGGACCACGTCGGGCTGGCCCTCCGGGGCCGGCAGGGGAATGTCCGAGCGGACCCTGACGTGGTCACGCAGCCCCGGGACCGCCGTCGTGAGGAACCGAGATCGTTCCTCGGCCGGCACCCGCAGGCCGGCCAGGGCCTGGCTGACCGCGTTGCGGTCGAGGCCGAGATCCTGCTCGAGGCGCATGAGCGTCAGGGCGCCGTCATCGCCCTCGATGACGAGACCGTGCACGGGGTCACCGATGTGGAGCACCTCGCCGACGAGGTCGTCCGGCAGGCCCTCGGTCGTGACCCTGAGGACGAGGTCGCCCGAGCCGTCGTCGGCCTTGAGGACGTGGAGGACGAGCTCGGCCGGCTCGTCGAGGAGCCGCACGGGCCCCGCGACGCCCTCGCCGGGCAGGAGGGCGATCCCGGCGTCACGCGCCTCGCGCAGCAGCGGCCACACCTCCGGACTCGCGTCGAGGTTGAGCGGGGCCGCTGCGGTGAAGTAGGTCGTGCTGCCGGACCCCTTGCGCGCCTCGTCCCGCAACCTCGTCATGATCCGCTCGTGCTCGGGCAGGTAGCGCATGCCGGACCGCCACTGCGGGAGTGCGTCGTGCCACGTCAGGCTCTGGTGCCACGAGCCGGTGCGGGTCCGGCGCGTGGCCCGCAGCCCGTAGCCGATCTCCGGCTGTCTCTGCCAGCCACCGCTCCGGTAGATCGCGTCAACGAAGAGTCCGGCGGGCATGAGGTCCCCGCGCGGCTCCGGAGCCGATGGAACCTCCCGGTCCCGCCTTCGTGGTCGCACGTGGCCGAGAACGTCCGCCCAATGGGCCTCCGGGCGTGCACCTGGGGCAGTCGGCGCCCCGCCGCCGAGCATCGCCTCCGCGCCCGCAGTGGGTGGACCGGCGTCACTGACCAGGTCCGGCGGCTCCTTGCCGTTGGCGACGTCCCGAGCCAGCAGGAGGAGCGCGACGACGTGCTTGCAGTCCGAGCCGACCGGGCAGCTGCACCGGCCGGACCACAGCGGCGCCCGCCCCTTCGGATGGGGCCTCGCCTCGATGATGGTCTGGTAGGTCTCCGAGCCGGAGCCCTCGACGGTGCCGAGCAGCATCATCCCCTCGGGACGCGCCGCCAGCGACCGGACGCGGTGCTGGGCCGCATAGGCCACGCCCCGGTCGAAGGTGCGCGAGCCGACCTGCTGGGCGATCTCGGGATCGGAGAGCTCACCGACCCACGTCGCCCGGCCCACGCTCCATGCCATGCGACCGACTCTAGGCGGGCCACCCGACACTCTCGATGGCCCTCCACAGGCTCAGCGCCACCCGAGCTCCGGGGCGACGTGCGTCAGGACGCTCTCGATGACGTGGGCGTTGTAGTCGACGCCGAGCTGGTTCGGGACCGTCAGGAGCAGCGTGTCGGCGGCCGCGATCGCCTCGTCCTCGGCAAGAGCGGCGACGAGCCGCTCGGGCTCGTCGGCGTAGGTCTTGCCGAACCGTGCAAGGCCGCCCTCGAGCTGACCGACCTGGTCCTGGCTGCCGGACTCGCGGAAGAAGTACTGCCGGTCCAGCTCATTGACGATCGGGAAGATGCTCCGGCTCACAGAGACTCGCGGCTCGCGCTCGTGACCCGCGGCCTTCCACGCGTCCCGGAACCGCTGGATCTGCTCTGCCTGGAGCTGGTGGAACGGCACGCCCGTGTCCTCGGTCAGCAGCGTGCTGCTCATGAGGTTCATGCCGAGCTCGGCCGTCCACTCCGCCGTGGCCCGCGTGCCGGCTCCCCACCAGATGCGATCGCGCAGCCCGGGCGAGTGCGGCTCGATGCGCAGCAGGCCGGGCGGGTTGGGGAACATCGGCCGCGGGTTCGGCTCAGCGAAGCCCTCCCCCTTGAGGACTTCGAGGAACACCTGGGCGTGCTCGCGCGCCATGGACGCCGCGTCCGAGCCCTCGGCCGGCACGTGCCCGAAGTAGCGGAAACCGTCGATGACCTGCTCGGGCGATCCTCGGCTGATCCCCAGCTGCAGTCGTCCACCGGAGATGACGTCGGCCGCACCGGCGTCCTCGGCCAGGTAGAGCGGGGTCTCGTAGCGCATGTCGATGACGCCGGTGCCGATCTCGATCCGGCTCGTCCGTGCTCCGACGGCCGCGAGCAGCGGGAACGGCGAGGCGAGCTGGCGCGCGAAGTGGTGGACCCGGAAGTACGCGCCGTCCGCACCGAGGTCCTCCGCCGCAACCGCCAGGTCGATCGACTGCAGGTGCGCATCGGCCGCCGACCGCGTCTGCGAGTGGGGCGAGGGCGTCCAGTGCCCGAACGACAGGAAACCGATCTTCTTCATCAGACCTCCACGTGCATCATCGGTCAGCCCACTTCTCCGCGAGAGCGGTGATGACCTTGAGATTGCGGTTCGTCGCCGGCCCGAGGATCTTCTCGATGGCTGCGTTGGACACCTTTGCCGTGCCGTATGGGATGTCGAGGAGCAAGTGGACCGCCCTGCCGCGCAGGTAGATTCGTTCACCGTCACGCGAGAGCGCCTCCACCCGCTTCGCATCGGCAGCAGCGGGGGCCGCCTTCACGAGGCTCACATAATGGCCGTATGCCGCTGGGCTCGCTTCCGCGAGGACCGTGGCGTCGGCTGCCACCTGGGTCAGCTCTCCCGGGGTGAGCGCGACGGTCGCCACCGAGAAGCCGCGATCGGCCTCGAAGAGGTCCTCGAGCGCGGTCTCGAGCTTGGCCCGAGACCGAACCGGACTGGTCAGCCGGACGTTCCCCGTCTGTATGTGCGTCTCGACGTCGCCGTATCCCGCCTCGGTGAGCACGGAGCGCAGCTCCGCCATCGGATACGCACGTCCACCGACGTTGACGGCCCGCAGGAAGACGATCCAGGTGGACATGAATGCAGGTTACGCGGCCAAACGGGCCCGTCGTCGGGCAGGATGGACAGGTGGTCGATCCGCGCTCTCTGACTCTCTCAGACTTCCCGGTTCACCGTCCCGTGACCACTCGATGGTCGGACAACGACATGTACGGGCACCTCAACAACGCGGTGTACTACGAGCTGTTCGACTCCGCGATCAACGGATGGCAGGTCGAGCACATCACGATCGACCCGCTGACGGACCCCACCCAAGGTGTCGTCGCGGAGTCGAGTTGCACGTTCTACTCGGAGGTCGCCTTCCCCACGCCTCTCATCGTCGGCCTTCGTATCACGCGGCTGGGGACGAGCAGCGTCACGTACCAGCTGGGACTGTTCGTCGACCCCGAGATTGCCGAGGTTGGCGACGGCCCTCCCAAGGCGTTGGGCCACTGGGTCCACGTCGAGATCGACGCCGACACCCGCCGCCCCACGCCGATCCCGGAGCACCTGCGCCGCTTGCTCGAGACGGCGGTAGTGGATGTGCGAGCGCTCGACCCGACCTGACGGCCGCAGTGGACAGCACGGACGCGACCGATGAGACGTGGGAGGCCTGGAGCGCCCGTGTCGCAAGGGAACTGGAGCAGCTCGGTCCGGATGACTGGGTGACGTTCGTCGTCCACGTCGACTCGGCGGCAGCGGTCGCAGAGGAGCGGCGTGAGGCGCGCAGAGGATGGCGCCGGGCGTTCGCACCGCCACCTCCTCCACCGTCCGTTCCCGACGTCTTCCTCCAGGCCCGGCCGATCGAGGGCACGCTCGCCCTCGAGTGCATCGGTGACGCGGAGTTCGAGGGCATCACCGACCTCACGGCACGCCAGCTGGAGACCCTGGCCGCGCTGGGCTGGGAGCGCGACGGCGACGACCCTCATCTCTCCGCCACCTTCGACGTGTCGGAGGCAGCCGACGCTGCTGACCTGGTCGCCGCGAGCCTGCGCGGCGTGCTCGGCGCCGAGTCACCGGGCCGCGTCGACCTCCGCCGCAGCCCCTGAGACCGCCGCCGCGTCGACTGGCCGCTGGGCAGTCAGCGCAGCGTCGACGAGGCGATCCGAGCTCCAGCCCGACGCATCGCCCGCCGATAGAGCGGCCGGGCGAATCTCTTGACACGCCAAGCGATTCGGCCATCCCAATCGGTGAGAATGAGGTCCCGGCGAGCGTCGATCCCGCTGATGACGATGGCCGCGACCTCATCGGCAGAGCGCCTGGACCGCTCGAGCAGACGCTTGCCCGCCGCCTCCATGTCGTCATCGGCACCGGCGAACGAGGCGCCGAGGTTGGTGCGGAAGAACGCCGGGCACACGACGGACACGGCGATCCCATGAGGCGCCAGCTCATGGTCGAGCGTCTCGCTGACCGCGACCACGCCCGCCTTGACGGCGTTGTACGACGCCATGCCTGGGGCGTGCACGAGACCGGCCAGGGAGGCGACGTTGACGATGTGACCGCTGCCCTGCTCCTTGAGGAGCGGCGTGAAGGTCCGGCATCCGCGGACGACGCCGAGCAGGTTGATGTCCACGATCCGGTGCCACTCGTCCATCGTGGCCACGTCGATCCGACCGCCCGTCGCGACGCCCGCGTTGTTGACGAGCACGTCCAGGCCGCCCCACGAGTCGCGCACGTGCGCAAGAGCGCTCGTCCAGTCGGCGTCGAGTCGGACGTCCAGGGGCAGGTAGTCGACGCCGGCAGGGACCGAGTCCGGGCGAGCTCTCAGGACGTCGGTGGCCAGAACCCGGTCGCCCCGCTCGGCCAGCCCGCGAGCGAGCGCCAGCCCGAGGCCGGAGGCGGCGCCGGTGATGAGGACGCGCCGGGAGGACGCCGGCGCTGGGAGCGAGCTGAGCGGCATACGACAGAATCTACGGCCCCCGATCGCCCATCTCAGCGGACGCGGAGCGTGACCTTCCCGAGCGCGCGTCGCTCGTCGATCTCGGTCAGGGCGGCCGCAACGTCCTCGAGGGGATGAGTGCTGCCGATCGGCGGGTCGATGGCGCCGCTCTCCAGCAGGGGGGTGAGGGCGTGCCACTGGGTGCGTAGGTAGCCGGGCTCACTCATCCACATGGCGCCCCAGGCGACGCCGACGACGCTGATGTTGTTCAGGAGCAGCCGGTTGACCTTCACCTCGGGGATCGAGCCGGCGGTGAAGCCAATGACGAGCACCCTGCCTTCTGGCGCGAGGCTGCGCAGGCTGTCCGTGAACCGGTCGCCGCCGACCGGGTCGACCACGATGTCGACGCCACGGCCACCCGTGAGTTCCTTTGCCCGAGCGAGGAACTCGTCAGCATTGATGACGTGGTGAGCACCCGCCTGCTCCGCAGTGGCCCGCTTCTGGTCCGACGACACGACCGCGATGACGCGCGCACCCATCGCCTTGGCCAGCTGGATCGCAGCGGTGCCGATGCCCCCGGCCGCGCCGTGAACCAGCACGGTCTCGCCACGCTCGAGGTGACCGCGCCGGGCGAGGGCGAAGTGGACGGTGAGGTAGTTCATGAGCAACGCGGCGCCTGCGGTGAAGGAGACGCTGTCCGGCAGCGGGAAGACCATGGCCTCGGGGACCGCGACCGTCTCCGCGAAGGCGCCGAGGATCGGGAAGGCCGCGACCCGGTCGCCCGGCTGGAAGGTGCTGTCGGCACCCGCTCGGCGCACGACGCCGGCGCACTCGGCACCGGGGACGAAGGGCAGGTCGGGCTTCATCTGGTAGAGGCCCTTGCTCTGCAGCACGTCGGGGAAGCTGACTCCCGCTTCGTGGACGTCGACGAGGACGTGGCCGGGCTCGAGGGTGGGCTCCTCGACCTCCTCGACGGTGACGGCCGCAGGCCCTTCGAGGACGGTGACTCTGGCTGCTCGCATGTACGGGACAGTAGTCGGGGCCAACGGGCGGCGGGCTGTGACCTCGGCTACGTCCAAGCGCGGCCTACGCTGGCCGGGTGATCGAGCCGCTGACGCGCCTGCCAGACGGGACCATCAAGCAGGTCAACCCCTTCACCGGCACCAAGGTGTGGACGTTGCCCGGCCGAGGGCGTCGGCCCATCAACCGCACGAGTCGTGCTCCGCTGCCCATCGACCCCGCGGACAGCGACCGGATCTGCTCGTTCTGCCCGGGTCGGGCGCTCGAGACGACCCCCGAGATGGCGCGTCTCGTCCGTGACGCCGATGCGCCGGGGGGCTGGCGCGAGGTGCGTGGCCTGACCGCCGAGGACGTTGCTGCGAGCCGTGCTCGAGTTCCGGCTGGTGCCGAACCTCTTCGAGATCCTCTCGTTCGACTACTGGCACCTGGTCCACGGCTGGCAGCCGACGCAGGCCATGCAGGCCCAGCAGCGTGCCTACCTCGCCACACCGGGCGGCCGCCAGCACGTGACGCGGCTGGCTCGCACCAGGATGGCAGCACGGGCCGCGGATCGCGGGGCCGACGGGTCGCTGGACGAGCCCCTGAACGACGAGGACGTCGAGCGCGAGGCGGTCGGGCTCTTCGCCGGCAACCACCTGCTCGTCGTCGCTCGCCACCACTTCGAGCCCGGGGCGCTGGACGACTCGCTGCTTCGCGGCTCAGGGCGGCTGACGCCCGAGGAGCACTGCAAGTACGTCGAGTTCGCGATCGCTGCGATGCAGGGCCTGTATCGCGACAACGAGCAGGCGCGCTACGTCAGCGTGTTCCAGAACTGGCTCCAGCCGGCGGGCGCCTCGTTCGACCACCTGCACAAGCAGGTCGTCGCCATCGACGAGCTCGGCGCCCAGCTGGAGCGTGAGGCGGAGCAGGTGGTCCTCGAACCGGACCTCTACGAGCGGTGGGGGCACCAGTATGCCGCGACGCAGGGGCTGGTCGTCGGCCGCACCGCGTCCGCGGTGGCCTTCGTCGGCATCGGGCACCGGTACCCGTCGCTCGAGGTGCACTCCCTCGTGGCGGACCGCTGCCCGTGGGAGCTGACGGTCGACGAGCGTCGGGACTTCTCGGACCTGCTGCATGCCTGCCACGCGGCGACCGGGGTCGAGGTGCCGAGCAACGAGGAGTGGCACCACCGGCCGCCCTCCCTCGACCTGCCGATGCCGTTGCGCGCCGTGCTCAAGTGGCGGGTCTCGACGCTCGCGGGCTTCGAGGGCGGGACGAAGATCTTCGTCAACACCATCAGCCCGTGGTCGGTCCACGAGCGCGTCATGGCACGGCTCGAGGCCCTCGCTGCGGCTGGGGAGCTGTCCGACCGGCTGCGGCTCGGCGATGGCGAGGTCAGCGGAAGGCCATCGACGCGGTGACGTCGCCACGGAGCAGCTCGCGGCGATCGGGCAGGTAGCTCTGGCGCATCAGCCACGGTGCCCGGTCCCCTTGATGAGGAAGGCGTCCCTCCGCACGTCGCACGTAGCCGGAGTGAAGTGGCAGGAGCGGCTGCTCGACCAGGCCGTCGGGGGGCATGGGGACCGCGACGCGCAGCCCGTGTCGGTCCAGGTGGGCCAGGAGCCGGCACACGTAGCGAGAGGCGAGATCGGCGCGCAGGGTCCACGACGCGTTGACGTAGCCGAGGCTGATCGCGAGGTTGGGAATGCCTCCCAGCATGAGGCCGCGGTAGACGAAGAGCTCGGACGGTGCCCGGTGCTCGCCATCGACGCTGAGGTCGATCCCGCCTGCGGCGAGTAGCCGGAGGCCGGTCGCCGTGACGATGAGGTCGGCCGGCAGCCCACGCCCCGACGAGAGCCGGATCCCGGTTGGCGTGAAGGTGTCGATGGTGTCGGTGACGACCTCGACCCGCCCGTCCCGGATGGTCTGGAACAGGTCGCCGTCGGGCACGATGCAGAGCCGTTGGTCCCAGGGGTCGTAGCGCGGTGTGAAGTGTTCCTTGACGAGGGCCGTGTCGCCCACGGCCTGCTCCGTCCCGCGAGTGATGAGGGCCCTCGCCAGTCGCGGCGCCCGCTGGCACAGCTCGTAGAACCCGAACGTCAGCAGGGCGTTCTTGTAGCGAACGGCGTCCGCCGCCAGCCGGGTCGGAAGCACGCGGCGGGATGCGGCGGCCATGCCGTCCCGTCGGGGCCGCGCCATCACCCAGGACGGCGACCGCTGGAGGATCGTGATGTGCGCACCGAGCCGCGCGAGCGCCGGGGCGAGCGTGACTGCCGTGGCTCCGGATCCGATGATGACGACGCGGCGGTCGGCGACGTCCAGTGCCTCCGGCCAGAACTGCGGGTGGACGATCGGACCGGTGAACTCCGCCTCGCCGGGGAACTCGGGGCGATGACCCTGCGCGTAGTCGTAGTAGCCGCTGCACAGGTGCAGGAACCCGCAGGTCTGCTGGCGTTGCTCGTCCCCGTGCCGGATCGTCAGTGTCCACCGCTCTTCGCTGCTCGACCAGTCGGCAGCGACCACTCGGTGGCCGTAGCGGATGTGCCGGTCGATACCGTGCCGAGCCGCGGTCCGTCTGATGTAGGCGAGGATCCGGCCACCGTCGGCGATGGACTCTGCATCGGTCCAGGGCTCGAACGGGAAGCCGAGCGTGCCCATGTCGGAGTCCGATCGCACGCCGGGATAGCGGAAGAGATCCCACGTGCCGCCCATCGCCTCGCGTGCCTCGAGGATGGCGAAGCGCTTGCCCGGCAGCTCCGTCTGCAACCGGTAGGCCGCGTCGATCCCCGAGATGCCGGCGCCGACGATGGCCACGTCGAGGTGCTCAAGAGGTGTCGGCGGGGTCACGCCATCATTGTCACGCAACGTCGTGTGTGCAGTTCCCGCCACTCGTCCCACTTCTCCGTCGAGTGTGCAACAAGCGCCCGCGCGAACTGCACACTCGAAGCAGAGCGAGCTCAGCGGCATACGGCATGGGATGAATGACGGGACCAGTTCCCTCTGGCCGGCCGGGCGCCTGCATGCGACAGGAAACCCGTCCCGTCACTCGTCCCACCTCTCCGTCGAGTGTGCAGTAAACGCCCTCACTCGGGTTGGTTGCCGGCGGAGCCGTTGATCATGAAGGGCGTTGTGACGCCGTCGTACATGACGTGCGCGACGAGGCCCTCGACGGCGTGCTGCAGGGTGTGGCAGTGGTCGGTCCAGATACCCGGGTTTTCGGCGATGAAGGCCACCTCGTAGCGCTCGCCCGGGTGGACGTCGAGAGAGTCGACCCACCACGGGCTCCCTTGGGCCGCAATACCGTTGCGCGACAGGACGACCAGGTGATGGCCGTGCAGGTGCATCGGGTGGACCTCGCCGGACTCGTTCGCGATGTGCATGCGAACGACGTCGCCCTTCGTGACGTGGAACATCGGCACGTCGGGGAACATCCGCCCGTTGATCGTCCAGAACATGCCGGGTCGGCCGTCGAGGAGGCCCGGCCGACGACCGATGACGTACTCGTACGTGCGATCCGGGCGCTCGGGGTCGAAGCCGAGCGGCACGAGTGAGCCGTAGCTGAGCAGGTCGAGGTCCTGCTGCGGCTGGCGCACCGTCGGCGCCTGCGCGCCCACCGGTCCCACGAGGACACTGCGCGCACCACCAACGTGCACGCGGGCCGCTCCAGCAGCCGGCGCCACGACCTCGACGTCGACCCGGCCACCAGCCGGGACGAGGACGCGTCGTCCGGTGACCTCGGTGGGGTGGTTGACGTCACGGCCGTCGATGGCGACGACGCGGAACCGCTGGGATGCCCAGACGGCGGCGGTTCCCTGGTCCGTGTTGATGACCCGGACCCTGACGCGCTCTCCGGGCGTGGCTTCGACGTGCTCGTCCTCGACCCGTCCGTTGAGCGTGTGCTGGCCCTCGTAGACGTGCAGGAGCGCGACCACATCCGTGACTGCGGTGGCCGCGGTGGCCGCGGCCGGCGGTGATGTCGCGGGCTCGATGACGACGGCTCCGAGCAGGCCTCGTTCGACCTGCTCGTGCGAGAGCTGGTGCGCGTGGTACCAGTAGGTCCCGGCGTCCTCTGCCCGGAAGCGGTACACGTGACGCCCCCCGACGGGCACGGCGTCCTGGGTGACGCCGGCCACGCCGTCGGCCGCGTTGGGCACGTCGATGCCGTGCCAGTGCAGGGTCGTGCCCGTCCCCACCGACTCGTTGACCAACGTCACCTCGACGAGGTCGCCCTGCCGCGCGCGGATCGTCGGTCCCGGGGACGTCCCGTTGATGGTGTAGCCCTGCGCCGGGCGGCCGCCGGGAAGCGGCACCGGCCCGCTCCGCGCGACGAGCTCGACCCGGACATCGGCTGGCGCAGACGGGTCAGCAGTCAGCGCGGTGACACTGACTCCGGCGCCCCGCCCACCGTGGCCCACGTGCGCTGCGTCGACGCCCATGGTGAGGACCGAGTACTCGCCCAGCCGGCTCGAGGACCACGCCACGACCGCGAGGGCCAGTGCCGCGGCGAGCCCGAGCGCGGAAACCAAACGGCGACGCAGGCCAGCGGCTCGGGGACCTCGCGGAGCGTCAGACCGAGGCACTGGCCGTGACGGTGGAGTCGGTCGGCAGCGCCTCGGCTCGCGCCACCAGCCGCGCCGCCTGCACGGAGCCCAGCAGGATGGCCAGGGCGTTGGCGCCATGGATCAGGCCCAGGTAGGGCAGGTCCGTGATCGAGTAGCCCAGCATGGCCTGGACGACGACGAGGCCGAGCACGATCGCCGCCCACGTGCGCGCGCCGGGCACCCTGACCAGGAACGAGACGACGACAAGCGCGAGCGCGGCGAACGGGATGACCATCCCGCCGACGATCGCGTGGATGGGGAAGCCGAGCTCCCCGGTGAAGTTGCCCACGGTTTGGCTCTCCACGAGTGCCTTGTCGACGACGCCGCCCCCCTGGACGTAACCAGCCATCCCGCCGAAGCCGAAGGCGATCGCCGCCGCCTGGACGAAGACTCCGGCCGCGATGATCCACGCGAGCACGGTGTAGGTCCTGCGCATGATGTCCCTCCCTGGGTCCTGCCACCCACCCGGGTGCCACTTCAGCCACGGTCCCGGGAAAGGCTGGGGGCCCGGAACGCGGCCCTCCCCCGTCCAGATGGAGGGCAGCCCCGGGGGTGCCCCTGGGGGAAACCCACTCCCCTGAAGGCACTCCGATGGCGGATCATGAGGTGTGCTCGCACGACGCGCGTGGCTCGTGGTGCTCGGTGCGGTCGGCACCGGGTCGATCGGCTATGTGCTGCTCGTCCGCGGGATCATGACTCCAGGGTCGCACCCGGGTGAGGGCTTGGGCTGGATGCTCTTCGGCGTCCTGCCGCTCTACGCCTTCGGTCTGTGGCTGCTCACCGCCACTTCGTCGCGGCTTGCGATCTACGTTGCCCTGGGTGCCACCGGGTCGGCTGTCGGTTCCGCGTACGAAACCTTCGTCTGGACGCACCCCGATGTGCTGGCGTCACCTACGTTTGCGCTGTTCAACCAGATCGGCTTGACCGCCGACGGACTGTCGGCCACCGGTTTCCTCCTCATGATCGCGTCGTTCCCGGACGGCATCCTCGAACGTCGGTGGCAGCGCGTCGGATTGCGGCTCGTGTGGCTGGGAGTCCTTGTCGGACCGGCCACTCTGCTGACCCACGACCACGTCGTACTGCCTCAGTACATCGGCCTGGACGTCACGCCCATCCCCAATCCCTACGTCGTTCCCGCGCTCGAGCCCCTGCAGCCCTTCGTCGACAACGTGCTGCTCGAGTGGTGGGTGATCCCCCTCCTCGCACTGATCGTCTTCTACTGGCGCGCCCTCTTCAGCGGTGCCGCCCGCCGCGGCCAGATGAGACTCATGGTCATCGCCGTCACGAGCACCCTGGTCATGTACCTGCTGTGGGAGACGTCGACCATCATGGGCATCAACGGAACACCATTCGGCACCGCGGTGACCGTCCTTGTCGCAACGTGCATGGTCGCGTTGCCCGTCGCGGGCATTCACGGGATCCTGCGTTACGGCGCCTACGACATCGCCGTCGCAGACCGCGGCCGCGTGGTCATGCAGTCGTCGACCACCCTCATCACGATCATCTATGCCTGGGCGGTCGCCGCCCCCGGCGTGCTGCTCTCGCGGGCACTACCCAGCGCAACCGCCGTCCTCCTCACGGCGTGCATCGCCGTGCTCCTGCTGCCGGTGCGTGGCTGGCTCTCGCGCTGGATCCGACGCGCCGTCTTCGGCGACCACCACGAGCAACTCGGGCTCCTCGGCGACCTCGGAACCCGGCTCGAGCAGGCCGTCGACGTCGACGAGGTGCTGAGCCGGCTGGCAGGGGGACTCCGTGACGGGCTGGGTGCCAGTTGGGTGCGCATCCGTCTCGCCGCACCCGACGGCCGCACCGTCGAAACCCCGGATGCCGTCGCCGGGACGGTGTCGGGTGAGCCGGCGATCGGGCTCGACCTGACACGCGGAGAGCTCGTCATCGGCCGCATCGACCTGGGCCCCGCCCGCAGCGGTGCGTACGGCCTGGCCGAGCTGAGCCTGCTCGAGACGGTGGCGCGCCAGGCGACCACCGCGGTCGCGAACGTCAGGCTCACCGCCGAGCTCGCCGACCAGCTCGGCGAGCTGACCGCGTCCCGCACCCGGCTCATCACCGCACAGGACGAGGAGCGACGCCGGATCGAGCGCAACCTCCATGACGGCATCCAGCAGAGCGTCGTCGCCTTGATCGCGGGACTACGGCTTGCCCGCAACCGCCTCGGCCGCGGCCAACTGAGCCAGATGGAGCTCGCGGAGCTGCAGGATCAGGCGCGGGAGACGCTGAGCGACCTCCGCGAGCTTGCCCAGGGCATCCACCCCCAGGTGCTCACGGACAACGGGCTCATCCCGGCGATCGAGTCTCGGACGGCGCGTTACCCGATCCCGCTCACCATCGTCGCGAGTGACGACGTGCGGCATCGGCGATGGAGCGCGGACATCGAGGCAATCGCTTTCTACACCGTGCGCGAGGCGCTGGCCAACGTCGCCAAGCACTCAGGAGCCACCCACGCCAGCGTCGCCGTGTCAACGACGCCCAACAGCCTGCGGGTCGAGGTCTCCGACGACGGAACGGGATTCGACCTCACTTCCCGCAACGGCTCGCCCGGCGGTCTGGCCAACATCCGTGACCGGGTGGGTGTCGTCGGGGGGCGCGTCAGCGTCACGAGCACTCCGGGACACGGCACCCGGCTCACCGTCGACCTGCCCATTGACCTGCCCGTCGAGCGGCCACGGGAGGCCGCCCGTGTCTGAACCGCTGCGGATCGTCATCGCCGAGGACAACTACCTCGTCCGCGAGGGCCTGCGCCGACTCCTCGAGGACTCCGGCCAGATCACCGTGCTGGCCTGCGTCGGCACGGCGACCGAGCTGCTCGACGCCGTGCGGCGCCTTTCCCCCGACGCCGTGCTCACCGACATCCGGATGCCCCCCACGCACCAGATGGAGGGCATCGAGGCCGCTCACGCCATCCGAGCCACGCACCCGGGCATCGGCGTCGTCGTCCTCTCCCAGCACACCGACGAGAGCTATGCGCTGGCCCTCTTCGAGAACGGTGCGGCGGGCCTGGGCTACCTCCTCAAGGACCGCATCGGGGACCTCGAGGACCTCGTCCACGCCCTGACGGAGGTTCGGGGCGGCGGATCGGTCATCGATCCCGAGATCGTCGACACGCTGGTGCGCCGGCGCAGCCGCGGCACCACGAGCCCCATTGCAGCCCTCTCTCCCCGCGAGCTCGATGTCCTCCGCCAGATGGCCCTCGGCAAGACCAACAGCGGCATCGAGCAGGCGCTCTTCCTCTCGTCGTCCACGGTCGAGAAGCACGTCAACTCGATCTTCACCAAGCTGTCCCTCCCTGACACTGGTGTCCACCGCCGCGTGGCCGCGGTGCTCACTTTCCTCCAGAGCGCGCCCGGCTGAGTTCACACCCCTTCAGGCCGTATGCCGCTGAGCTGGGTCCCGTCGAGTGTGCAGTTCGCGCCGGGCTCGCCTCTCGTCGAGTGGGCACTTCGCGCCGGGCCCGCCTATCGTCGAGGGGGCACTTCGCGCCGGTTCCGAAGGCGCAATCTGCACACTCGACGAAGTGTGCGCCGCTGGGCCGCTCCTCAGTTCAGGACGAGTCAGCCCCGGACCGTCCTGGCCCGCCACCCCGCAGACAATCGGACCGCAGCCCGATTGTCTGCGCTCCGCGGGCAAGATCGCCCCCAACAATCGGACCGCGGCCCGATTGTCCGGGGCGATTCCGCAACCCGGGTCGGGGCGAGGGCCAGGTGTCTGGCG
The DNA here is from genome assembly GCA_963754395.1 of uncultured Actinomycetota bacterium. Classification (GTDB taxonomy): domain Bacteria; phylum Actinomycetota; class Actinomycetes; order Actinomycetales; family Dermatophilaceae; genus Intrasporangium. The sequence goes on from CAVWGJ010000022.1 coordinate 89,322, forward strand.
CGAACTGCACACTCGACGAGTCTGGGCAGGGCGCGAACTGCCCACTCGACCCGGCTGAGCCCGACGCCAACTGCCCACTCGACGCAATGGGGTCCAGTGCCGCCGGGTGCCTTCGCTCGTGGTCAGTCGTCGGCGAGCAGGTCGCGGACCCGCGGAGCCACCTCCGTCGCGTAGAGGCGGATGCTCTCCATGCGCTTGTCATGCGGGAGCGTCCCGACGGAGTACTTGAGCTGGAAGCGCGTCGCGCCGAGCACACGCATCGTGTCGGCGATCTTCTGTGCCACCGTCTCGGGCGAGCCGCAGTACATCGCGCCGTCGGGCCCCAGCTGCTGCCTGGCCTGCTCGATCGTCATCGGAGCCCAGCGACGCTCACGACCGAGCTTGTTCATGTACGCCACCGAGTGCGGCAGGAACTCCTCCTGGGCCTGCTCGTCCGTGGCCGCGACGTAGCCGGGCGAGTGGACCCCGACCGGTCGGGACTCCTTGCCCAGTTCGACGAGCGCGCGGCGGTAGAGGTCGGCGAGGGGTGCGAACTGCCGCGCCGAGCCACCGATGATGGCGATGACGACGGGGAAGTCGTAGTGGGCGGCCCGGACGACCGATTGCGGAGTTCCCCCGACGCCGACCCAGACGGGCAGGTGGCCGGACTCCGTTGCGGGCTGGACGAAGTCGACGTCGACGGGCGGACGGATCGTCCCTTCCCACGTCACCGGCTGCTCGGCGACGACGGCCGCGAGCAGGCTCAGCTTCTCGTCGAAGAGGGTCTCGTAGTCGCCCAGGTCGAGCCCGAAGAGGGGGAACGACTCGATGAACGAGCCTCGCCCCACCGTGATCTCGGCGCGGCCGCGCGAGATCGCGTCCACCGTCGAGAACCGCTGGAAGACGCGGATCGGGTCGTCGGAGGACAGGACGGTGACGGACGTGCCCAGCCGGATCCGCTCGGTCCGGGCGGCGAGCGCGGCGAGGACCGTGTCCGGCGCGGAGATGGCGTAGTCCCGGCGGTGGTGCTCGCCGACCCCGAAGAAGTCGAGACCCAACCGGTCCGCGAGCTCGCCCTCGGCCAGCACCTCCCGGATGACGACGGCCGGGTGCAGCGGCTGCCCGTCGGGGCCATTGGCGATGTCACCGAAGGTGTCGAGCCCGAGTTCGACGTTCATGGCCCCATCCTAGGTTTGCCGCGTCGGCCGGGCTCTGCGTCGAGCTTGGTCAACAACAACGCGAGCGTATGCCGCTGGGCTGGCGTGAGTGCCCCGAAGAACTCCGCGGCCCCCTCCTTGCGGAGCGAGTCGGTCTGGGCCAGCACGTCGGTCCCCAGCTCGGTGAGCGAGACGGTCATGGCGCGACGGTCGGAGGGGTCCGGCGCCCGCTCCACGAGGCCACGGGACTCGAGACGGTCGACGACATCGGTCGCCGAGCGCGGGGCAATGCGCAGGTGCTCGGCGACGACGCCGAGCCGGGTGGGCCCGTGGTGCCCGATGGTGCGCAGCGCCCTCGCCTCGTGCGGCGACAGCTCGATCCCGGCGACGTCACCGAGCCCGGCGGACCAGCGCCGACGAAGAGCTCGCGCCGCGCCCATGAGCAGCTCGTCGAGCGACTGCTCGTCGTCTCCGCCACGCTGGGACCTCATGACCGCGAGCGTAACCAAGCCCAGCGGCATACGGAAAACTTGGAGGCAAGCACTTAATGAGGTAGCCTCAGCACTTGGATGTAGAGAGGTAACCACATGAATCAACTCGAACACCGGGGCGGTCGCGGCGGCCGTAGCCCCGAGAGGGTCGACCCGCAGGACAAGGCTCAGCTCGCCGAGTCCCCGGTATCGCTTCGCCGCGTGGCCGCGCTCTTCCGCCCACATCGGACGCCGGTGGCGATCGTGACCATCATCATCGTCGCGATCTCGATCATCTCGATGGCCCAGCCCTTCCTGCTGCGTGCCGTCATCGACGACGCGCTGCCCCACCAGGACGTGCGCCTGCTCCTCTGGGCCGTCGGCGGCATGCTTGCCGTCACCGTCGTGACGCAGCTGCTCGGGGTCGTCCAGACGTGGATGACGACCTCTGTCGGCCAGCGCGTCATGCACGGGCTGCGCACCGACGTCTTCCGCCACCTGCAGCGCCAGTCGGTCGCGTTCTTCACCCGCACGCGCAGCGGCGAGGTGCAGTCCCGCCTGACCCACGACATCTCCGGCATGCAGTCGGTCATCACCTCCACCGCGACGTCGATCGCGAGCAATGTGACGACCGCGATCGCCACCGCCGTCGCCATGGTGGCGCTCAGCCCGCGGCTGTCCCTGCTCTCGCTCGTCGTCATCCCGCCGGCGATCTGGACGACACGCCGGGTTGCGCTGCTCCGGCGGGACATCACGACCCAGCGCCAGCGCCGCCTCGCCGACCTGCACAGCCAGGTCGAGGAGGGCCTCACCGTCAGCGGCGCGACGCTCATCAAGACCCTCGGCGCGACGGCGCGTGCGGCGGATCGCTTCACCGCGACGTCGACCGACCTCGTCGACCTCGAGCTCCGCTCGCAGCTCGCCGGGCGCTACCGGATGGCGACGATGCAGATCATCTTCGCCGCGATCCCCGCCCTCATCTATCTGGCCGCCGGGTTCCCCGCGACCTCGGGCGGCATGACGATCGGCACGCTCATCGCCTTCACCGGCCTGCAGGCGGGGATCTTCCGTCCCCTCATGGGCCTGCTCGACGTCGGCGCCTCGTGGATCACCTCGATGGCCCTCTTCAGCCGGATCTTCGGCTACCTCGACCTCCCCGTCGACGTGGCGCCGCCCAGGACTCCCGTTGCCATCGACCTCGCGTCGCTGCGTGGCGACCTGCGCTTCGAGCAGGTGAGCCACACGTACGACGGCGGGACGTATGCCGCTGACGACGTCACGCTCGACGTGCCCGCGGGCACGACGTTGGCCCTCGTCGGGGAGACCGGCTCGGGCAAGTCGACGCTGGCCGGTCTCGTGTCGCGGTTGGCCGACCCGACCCGCGGTCGGGTCACGGTCGACGGGGTGGACCTGCGCGACCTGGCTCCCGAGGACCTGGCCCGGATCGTCGGCGTCGTCACCCAGGAGACCTATCTGGTCCACGCCTCGATCCGCGAGAACCTCCTGCTCGCCTCGCCTGAGGCGACCGACGAGGAGCTGTGGCGAGCTCTCGAAGCGGCCCAGGTCGCGGCGCTCGTCGCGGGGCTGCCGGCTGGTCTCGACACGGTCGTCGGAGCACGGGGCCACCGGTTCAGCGGCGGCGAGAAGCAGCGGCTCGCCATCGCCCGGACCCTGCTGCGCAACCCGCGCGTGCTCGTGCTCGACGAGGCGACCAGCGCCCTCGACAACGCGACCGAGCGGGAGCTCCAGACGGCCCTCGACCGGCTCATGGCCGGCCGCACGACGATCACCGTCGCCCACCGCCTGTCGACGATCCGCGACGCGGAGCAGATCGCCGTCCTCGACCGCGGCCGGGTCGTCGAGCTCGGTGGCCACGACTCGCTGCTGGCCCTGGGTGGCCGCTACTCCCGGCTCACGGAGTCTCGGGCGGAGAGCGGCGGTCCGGTGGTCGAGTCAGCCGCCGCCTGACCGGCGACGCGGCTGGCCCGTCCTCACAACCGGTCAGGCCGGGCCGTAGTCCAGGTGGACGACGCCGTTGTCGTAGACGTCAGTCGCCTTGAGGCGCAGCTTCGTCGGGTCCACACCGTCGCGGAAGAGGTGCTCCCCGGTGCCACGCGCGACCGGGTAGACGAACAGGTGCAGGTCGTCGACCAGCCCGTCGGCGAGGAGCCCGCGGACGAGGGTGCCGCTGCCGGAGATGTAGATGGTCCCGTCAATCTCGGCCTTGAGCCGGCGGATCGCCTCCGGGTCATAGGCGCCGAGACGCGTCGAGGGTCCCCATTCGACGTTGGGCTCGGTCGCGCCCACGACGTACTTGTGGGTGTCGTTGAAGAAGGGGGCGCCCGGGTCGTCCTCGACCGTGCGAGTCGACCAGGCGGGAGCGAACATCTCGTAGGTTCTTCGCCCGAGGAGGATCGCCTTCGCCGAGCCGGTGATCGCCCCCAGGGTCTCGCCCATTCTCGGGTCGAAGCCGTACTCGAACGTCCAGCTCGGGTCCTCGTAGACCCCGTCCAGCGCGATGAACTCGTGAACTGCAATGGTGCCCATGCTCGCCCCACTCCTCAGATCTCGACGGTGGGCTCACCCTCGCGAGAAGCGACTGCCGCGTCAACCAGATTTCCGGTCGAGCCGCTCAGGATTTGACCTACACATGCTAATGTATGTGCATGTCGTTGATGGAGCGCCGGTTGCAGCTCCTCCTCGACCAAGAGCGGTACGCAAAGGTCGAGGCCGAAGCCCGCTCCAGCGGGCGAAGCGTGGCGGCAGTGATCCGTGAAGCCATCGACCTGCGATTCGACTCCCACGGAGAGGCCGCCAGGCGTACCGAGTCCGCGCGCCGGTTCCTCGACCTCGCGTCCCTCACCGACGACGAGCCTCCAGCCGGCGACTGGTCCGAGACGAAGCTGGCCATGGACGACGAGCTGGCCACGAGGCTCGAGAGTTGACGCAGCGGCACGTCTTCATCGACACGACGGTCCTGGCGCACGCATTCGGCGGGCCGTCGGCGCAACGCGCCGCTTCGCGAGACATCGTCTTACGTGCATCCCACGACGAGCTGGTCCTGCACGCCAGCGTCGAGGCGGTCCAAGAGTTCCTGTTCCACCGCATCCGGCGTTCAGACCGGCGCGCAGCCAGTGAAGCCGCACGGGCGGTGACAGGCCTGTGCATCCTCCACGACTTCGACACCATCATCCTCAACCGGGCCATCGATCTCGTGAACTCAACTCGGCTGGGCGGCCGTGATGCCGTCCATGTGGCCACCGCGCTGACGCACGGCTTCGACTCCATCGTCTCGTCGGACAGGGACTTCGACGACGTCCCGGGGCTCCGCCGGATCGGGCCGAGTGAGGTGTGAAACGGTGGGGCCGTGCAGTTACGTGAGCCCGCGAACCTCGTGTCGCCCAGAGCGATCCGCATGTGGACCGTCCAGGGCGTCATCGTGTCGCTCGTCGTTGGTCTGGCGCAGGTGTTCTGGTGGTTCGTCGACGACGCACCTGACCGCACGCCGCACCACGTGGTGGCGGCGGCCTGGCTCGTTCTCGCGATCGCCTACGTCCTAGCCATGCCCCGCTGGCGTTATCGGGTGCACCGCTGGGAGGCCACTCCGCACGCGATCTACACGCAGACTGGTTGGTTCAACCAGGAGCGCCGGATCGCGCCGCTCTCGCGGGTGCAGACCGTTGACCTCAAACGTGGGCCCATCGCCCAGCTGTTCCGTCTGGCGAGCGTGACGGTGACGACGGCGTCGGCCGCCGGACCGCTCGAGATCGACGGGCTCGACCTCGAGGTTGCCCGACAGCTCGTCGAGAGCCTGACGACCGCTGCCGTCGCCGAGAAGGGCGATGCCACGTGACCGAACCGACGGCCGGCACGCCGGGCACGCCGGGCACGCCGGGTACCGAGCACGGGGCTGAGTGGCAGCGGCTCGACAAGCGGATGCTCCTGATCCATCCCATCCAGACCTTCATACGGGCGCTCCCCGCCCTCCTGGCGATCTTCGTCGTCCAGCTCAACTCGGAAGATTCGGACCGGTGGGAGCTGCTCGTGCTGCCGGTCATCGTCGCGTTCGGGCTCCTCCGGTGGGTCACCACCCGCTATCGGATCAGCGCCGACCAGATCGAGCTCCGGCGCGGGCTGTTGAACAAGCAGACGACCACGGCCCGGCTCGACAAGGTGCGCTCGGTCGACCTGACAGCCGAGGTGCACCACCGCCTCCTCGGCCTCGCCAGGGTCGAGGTCTCGACGGGCTCTGCCGCCAGGGAGCGGCTCGTGCTCGACTCGCTCGGTGTCGAGGAGGGGCGCCGACTCCGGGCTGAGCTGCTCCACCGGGTCGACCCTGCCCTCGCCGTCCTGCCGGCCCCGACGGGCCGTCCCGCGGAGCTCGAGCCGCCCCGCTCCGCGCCGGAGCCACCGGGAGGCGACGAGCAGCTCGTGCGGCTCGACCCGTCCTGGATCCGGTACGCGCCCTTCACGATGACCGGTATCGCCTCTGCGGCAGCGATCTTCGGCTTTGCCAGCCAAGGTCTCGGGCGGTTCTCGGAGGAGGGTGACGTCCTCCAGACCGGCGCCGACTGGGTGCGCGGGCTGGCGTGGTGGGTCGACGTCCTCGGCATCCTCGTCCTCGTCTCCGTGCTGGCCGTCGGTGCGTACGTCCTGTCCTTCTGGGGTTTCCGCCTGACCCGGAACCGGACAGGCAGCCTGCACACCCGCCGTGGCCTGCTCACGAGCCGCGAGGTCGGCATCGACCACACTCGGGTGCGCGGCGTCGACGTAGGTGAACCGCTCGGACTGCGGCTCGCCGGGGCCGGGCGCCTCAAGGCCGTGAGCACCGGACTCCAGGGCGAGGCGGGAGGTGGCTCCGACTGGCTGTCCCCGCCCGCCCCCCAGGGGGTGGTCCAGGCCGTCGCGACGGCCGTCACCGGAGACGCCGAGGCGGTCTCCGGGCCGCTGCAACCGCATGGTCCGGCCGCACGGCGACGACGCCTGACCCGCGCCATGGTCCTCCCCGTCGTCGTCGCCCTCGGCCTCGGCACCGGTCTGCCGCTGTGGGACTGGCCCGGGTGGCTGCTGTGGGTCGCCCTGCCGCTCGGAGTTGCCGGCTGGTTCCTGGGTGTGGATCGCTATGCCGGCCTGGGTCACGCGGTGACGCCTGCGCACCTGGTGTCCCGCAGTGGATCACTCGACCGGAGCCGCGTCGTCCTCACGCGGAACGGCGTGATCGGGTGGAAGATCCGGCAGTCCTTCTTCCAACGCCGGGCAGGGGTGGTGACCCTCGTCGCCACGACGGCGGCGGGCCAGCAGCACTACGACCTCATCGACCTGACCGTCGACCGAGCGTACGAGCTCAGCGGCGAGCTGAGCCCGGAGCTGTTGGCCCAGTTCTCCTGACGGGCCGAGTCGTCCGACCACGGACCGGCGGGCTTGACGGGTCACGGGAATGTGTCGCAAGGTTGAGTCGTTACCACTCATGAAAGGTGCGTCTGCACGGCTCCCCGCCGCGCGGCTGTTCGAGTTCAATTGAGGAGTGACTGTCAGATGGCAACGACCTTCGACCCGTTCCGGGAGATGGACCGGCTCTTCGGTGAGGGCTACCGCACTGCGGGACCCGGCCCGATGCCGATGGACCTGTACAAGCGCGGCGAGACGTTCATCGCCGAGATCGACCTTCCGGGTGTCGATCCGACGTCGATCGACATCGACGTCGAGGACCGGACGCTCACCGTCCGCGCCGAGCGCGTCCGGGAGGACCTGGGCGACGTCCGCTGGCTCTCGCACGAGCGCCCGACCGGCACGTTCGCCCGCCAGCTCTCGCTCGGTGCAGGGCTCGCCCTCGATCAGATCGAGGCGAAGTACCACAACGGCGTCCTCACGCTGACGATCCCCGTCGCCGAGGAGGCCAAACCCCGCAAGATCTCCGTGTCGCACGGCGACGACACGACGGCGATCCAGGGGAAGGCCGAGGCGAGCTGACCGCCGTGGAGCCGGGCCCCGATCTTCACACGGAGGTCGGGGCTCTCGCTATGGTGAGCTGACGGCCCGGCCACTGCCAGAGGGAGGCCCGATGGTCGATCCAGCTGGGCGCTGGCACGTCGTGCGGAGTCCCAGGTACCTCCGAATCGCCCTTCCCGGTCTGGTGCTCGTCCTGCTGTCAGGCGTCTTCTGGGGACAGGGCTGGTGGCCATACCTCGCACTCCTCCTCGGTCTGGCACTCATCAGATTGCCCCTCCCGACCACTCCGAAGGACCGGGACGTGCGTGCAGAGCCGCCGCCCGGAAACTGGACGGGCGCTCGCTAGCGCGCCTCCTGCAGGATCCGCACGATCGCGTCGAACCCTCGGGTCCGCGCGTGCTCGAGCGGCGTCACGCCGTTCTTGTCGCTGATCGCCGGGTCCGCCCCGGCGTCGAGGAGGATGCGCACGATCTCCTGGTGCCGACGGCCCCCGTCGCCGAGGACCACCGCCTCGAGCATGGCGGTCCAGCCCAGGTCGTTGACGTGGTTGACGTCGATCCCCGTCCGGACGACGCGCCGCACGTAGTCGACGTGGCCCCGCTCGCTCGCGGGAATGACGGACACTCCGCCGAACCGGTTCCGGATCGTCAGGTCCGGGTTCGCCGGTAGCAGCGCCTCGAGCATCGCCACGCTGCCCGTGACGCCGGTGACGAGCCACGGGGTGTCGTGGCGGTCGTCGAGCGCATCGGGCGACGCGCCCATGGCCACGAGCAACCGGGCCACCTCGACGCGGTCGTGCGTCGCCGCGACGAGCAGCGCCGTCCGCTTGTCACCATCGCGCGCCTCGATGTCGGCGCCCGCGCGCAGCGCGAGCGCCACTCCGTCGGCATCCCCCGCCTTCGCTGCCCGCAGCAGCTCAGCGTCCGGATCGGCCAGGTCCTTGGCTCCCGTTGCCTTCACGAGCACCGCCTCCAGTCGGTCGTACCCGCGTGACCGCGCCATCTGAAGCGGCGTCAGCCGCTCCGTCGTGGACAGCCGGGTCAGCTGGACCCCGCCGGCAACCAGCACACGGACCGTGTTGACGTATGCCGCTGAGTTCCGTCCCAGCCAGACGGCTTCGTGAAGTGCTTGGTAGCCAATGCGATTGACGTGGTTCTTGTCGATCCCCGCCTGCAACAGCTCGCCGACGACGAGGTAGTGCCCCCGCTCGGCCGCGCGGATGAGCCCGGTCCCGTTCCAGCTGTCCTTGTCGTTGACCTTCGCGCCGTTCGCCAGCGTCAAGCGCAGGAGGTCCAGGTAGCCCTCGCTCGTCGCGATGAGATAGGCCGACTGCACCGTTGCGTCCTTGGCATTGACGTCGGCTCCCCTGTCGATGAGCGCCCGGGCCGCCTTGACGTCGTTCTTCCACGCCGCGTCGCGGAGCTGCTGGTCGAGCCGAGCCTGTTCTGCGGCCGACGGCTTCTGCACGCTCGACGAGGGCTTGGTCGCGGGCTCCGACACGGGCGGCGTGTACTGCACACTCGACGGGGTTGGAGCGGGCTCCGACCTGGACGGCCCGGACTCGCACGCGCCGAGCCCCGCGGCCGTCACACCCAGCACGAACGTGACGAAAGCGGCGCGCGGAAGCGAGCCCAGCGGCATACGTCCAGAGTGAGCGCCAGGCGAGGACGAACTCAGCGGTCGAGGCTGGTGCACACGCACGTGCGGTTGCCCTCGGGGTCCGCGAGGACGACGAACGACGGCGCATTGTCGTTGTCGACCACGGTGCCGCCGGCCGCGACCGCCGCGGCGATGCGCTCCTCAGCGATGTCGTGCGGCAGCCACAGGTCGATGTGGAAGCGCTGCCGCGGCGTCCGGTGGTGGTCGGTGTCCTGGAACCAGAGCAGGGGCACTCGTCCCTTGGGATCGACGACGTCGGAGCCGTGGAGCGCGTCGGTGCTACCTGTGACCAGTGCGGCCCAGAACGGGCCCACCGCAGCGAGGTCCGCCGTGTCGAGGGCGAGCTCGATCTCCGCCACGGCGTGCGGGTCCGCGGCGACGCCCTGATCCTGCGCGATCTCGCTGATCCGACGGGCGAGTTCGACATCGCGCTGGGTCAGGGCGCCCGCGTCGTGGCTGATCAGCTTGAGGTCGACGTACGGATAGGTGAGCGTCACGTCGGGATGGTGGTTCGCGGCCTCCGCCGCCTCGGAGACCGCGGTGACGAACCGGAGTCCGGCTGCGAAGTCACCAGTCAGGAAACGCGCGTGGAGGGCTTGGGCCAGCTTGCGCCAGTCGGTGAGGCGGGCATCGAGGATCTGCGCTGTCGTGAGGCTGTCCATCACCCCAGTATGTCCACGTGGGATGTCAGGCGGTTTGGGGATCTCGTGGGGGTTTACGTGAAATATCGGCCGATCCGACACTGATCGCCTTGACCCACTCGGACCGGCCTAACCTCGAGCCGAGCGCCCGAGACGCGCCAGCACCCTTGCCTGGCGGTCGGCGTCCTCCGCGACGGGAACGGCCGGCTTGCAGACACCGTCGTCGTAGAGGTGTTCACCGAAACCCGGCAGCGCCGTCTCGATGAGGTCGAGCTCCTCCTCAGTGAACCTCGCGTCCCGGTCCGCGGCCTGGGCAAGGTCCCAACGGTGCACGAGCAGGTCGAAGCCGTAGAAGCTCACGACGGTGGCGCCGACCGTGGTCCGGCCGAAGACGCCGTCGTACTCCAGGGATGTCACCGACTCATCGGCCAGCAGCCGCCGCATCTCCTCATCGTGGGCGTGCCAGCCGGCGACCGGGTCGTCGTCGAGCGCCGGATCGGCGTCGAGCTCGATCCCCCGCGAGCGCAGGAACTCGCGCTGCGTCCCCACGACGTGGGCCAGCACGTCCCGGCCGGTCCAGTCCTCGCATGCGGAGGGCAAGTTCCAGGCGTCGCGCGGCAGGGTGTCGACGACGGATCCGAACGCGGCGGCGAGCTGGATGTAGCGGTCGAGCACGACGTTCTTCATGCAGTGCTCTTGGATGTGGTGGTCATGCGCTCGACCGTACGGAGACTGTCGTCAGTAGGTCTTGATACTTTCCGACACATGCCCGGCAGACCCGATCCGGACACCGAGCCGGCCCACCTGCTCGACCCTGCCGACCTGCACTTCACCATCGACCGCTATCCCGTCTCCCCTGGCCTCGAGCCGATCGCGCGCCGGTTCTGGATCCCCGTCTGGGACGTCCCCGCCGGCCGGGAGTCACCCCAGCGCGTCCTGCAGTACCCGGTCTGCCTCCTCGTCGTGTCCGACGAGTACGCCCGCTTCTACGGAGTCGTCTCCGGCCTGTCATCGACCACCTTGGTCGGCCGCGGCTGGGCGGTCGGCCTCATGCTGCAGCCCGCGGCGGGGCACCTGCTCACCGGGCACCCGGTCCGCGACCTGACCAACTGCTTCGTCGACGTCGAGAGCGTGACCGGGCTCAGCGGCATACGACTGGGTGATCGGATCCGCGAGACCATGGGCGGCGACCCACGCGACGAGGACCGGCGGACGGAGGCCTGCGGCCTCGTGGAGGACCACCTCGCCACCCACCTGCCCATCGACGAGGAGGGCGCCTTCGTCAACGCCGTGGTCGAAGCCGTCGAGACGACACCGGAGCTGCTGCGCGTGGACGACCTGTGCGAGCGTTTCGACATCGCCGAGCGGACCCTTCAGCGCGTCCTGCACAAACGGGTCGGCATCACCCCGAAGTGGCTGATCCGCCGTCGACGTCTGCAGGAAGCCGCGGACCGGCTCCGCGATGCCGATGCCGATCTCTCCGGCATCGCGGTCGAGCTGGGCTACGCCGACCAGGCGCACTTCACCCGCGACTTCCGGGCGGCAACCGGGACTCACCCCGGGGCGGTTCGCGGCGCGCTTCCGCTGAGCAGCCTGCCCGACCGCTCAACCGCTCATCCCTCGGCGTGCTCGGACGGCGGCGCGGAGCCGCCCTGGGGGACAGTGCCGGCCATGAGGCGGGCCAGCTCCTCCTGGTCCGTTGAAGAGGGCAGGCCCCATCCCGGTTGGTAGCCGAAGACCTCGGCCATCGGTCGCACGTCCATCTGGCCGAACATCATCTCGACGTCCTCCATGCTGAGCAGGCCCGGATGAGGGACGCCGGCGGCCTCGGTGATCCGCAGCAGGTCCTTGCGCCACGACTTGATGTAGTTGGCGACACGGACGGACTTGAGCGTCGGGTCGAGGCCCCGGATCAGCCACGGGTTCTGCGTCGCCACGCCGGTCGGGCACGTGTCGGTGTGGCACTTCTGTGCCTGGATGCAGCCGATCGCGAGCATGGCCTCGCGGGCCACGTTGACCAGGTCGGCGCCGAGCGCGAAGGCGACGACGGCGTTGTCCGGCAGCCCGAGCTTGCCCGCCCCGATGAAGGTGACCCGGTCGGACAGGCCCGCCTCGGCGAAGAGCGGGTAGACCCGGCTGAACCCGGCCCGGAACGGCAGGGACACCGTGTCGCTGAAGACCATCGGCGCTGCGCCCGTGCCTCCCTCGCCGCCGTCGATGGTGATGAAGTCGACCCCTCGGGAGCCGCCGCTCATCTGCCGGATCAGCTCTTCCCAGAAGTCACGGTGCCCGACCGCCGACTTGATCCCGACCGGCAGGCCGGTGGCGTCAGCGATCTTCTCGACCCAGTCGAGCATCGAGTCGACATCGCTGAACTCGGCGTGGCGGGAGGGGCTCACGCAGTCGACGTCCATCGGGATGCCGCGGATGCGCGAGATCTCCGGCGTGATCTTGGCACCGGGCAGCAGCCCGCCCAGACCCGGCTTGGCGCCTTGGCTCAGCTTCACCTCGATGGCCTTGACCGGTGCTGACTGGACGAGGTCGACGAGCCGCTCGAGGTCGAAGCGGCCCTGTTCGTCCCGGCAACCGAAGTAGGCGGTGCCAATCTGGAAGATGAGGTCGCCGCCCTGGCGGTGGTGGTCGGAGAGCCCGCCCTCGCCAGTGTTGTGCAGGGCGCCGACCAGCTTGACGCCCTGGTTGAGCGCCCGGATGGCCGGCCCGGACAGCGAGCCGAAGCTCATCGCCGAGATGTTGATGATCGAGTCCGGTCGGAAGGCGTGCCGCCGCCCCCGGGCGGCCCCCAGGACCTTGGCGCTCGGCAGCCACGCCTCGTGCCCGGAGTGGGCACCGCTCGGTGGCACCACGGTGGCGAAGGTGCGCTGCTTGATGACGGGATAGCCCTCGTTGTACTCGACGTCGTTGTCGGTGCCGAAGCCCTGGTAGTTGTTCTCGAGCTTGGCCGACCGGTAGATCCAGGAGCGCTGGTCCCGGCTGAACGGCCGCTCCTCGTCGTTGCCCGTGACGATGTACTGGCGCAGTTCCGGCCCGATCGCCTCGAGGAGGTATCGCCCGTGCCCGATGATCGGGAAGTTGCGCAGGAGGGCGTGCTTCCGCTGGATCAGGTCGTAGGCCGCGACGCCGCCGAGTCCGAGTAGCGAGAGCCCGGTCTTCGACAGTGACGGCTTCATGACTGAGGGTCCTTCCCTGCGGCGGCCCGCAGCCGGGGACTATCAGCCGCGGGCCGTCCTGTGGATGTCCTTGAGCCCCACGTACCCCTCGGCGTTGGCGCGAATCCGCTGGAGGTCGGCGTCGCTCAGCTCCCGCCGCACCTTGCCCGGCACGCCGGCGACGAGGGAGCGCGGCGGGATCACGGCGCCTTCCTGGATCACGGCACCGGCGGCGATGAGGGATCCCGCTCCGATGTGCGACTCGTTGAGCACGATCGCCCCCATCCCGATGAGGCAGTCGTCCTCGACCGTGCAGCCGTGCAGCACCGCCCGGTGGCCGACCGAGACGCCGGCGCCGACCGTCGCAGGCTTGCCGACGTCGGTGTGGACGATGACGCCGTCCTGCAGGTTGCTCCGCTCGCCGAGGACGATCGGCTCGAACTCCGCGCGCAGCACCGCGGTGTACCAGACGCTCGAGTCGGCCCGGAGCTCGACGTTGCCGACGAGGTCGGCGCTCGGGGCGACCCAGGCGGACTCGTGGACATTCGGGGCGTGGTCGCCGAGAGGGATCAACATGACCAGAGGGTATGCCGCTGAGCTGGCTCCTCCTCGCGCGCCTCCTCCCAGCCTTGCCGGGCGCGAGAGTCGTGTCCTGCTCCGCTTTGCGGAGCAGGACACGAGTCGTGAGCGCGACGGGGCTGCGGTATCGGGAATCCCTGAGTAGCGGGGCGGATGTCCCGGCTACGAACCCAGTGTGACCATGAGGCGGTGAAGCCCCTCCGCGGTTACCGTGCCTACCTCCTGACCCTCGGGATCCTCTGGGGCCTGCCGGCGCTCCTCGTGTGGTACCTCCACGCGACGCTGCCGACGGAGAACGCCAATGGCCAGTGCACGGGCATCGGCTTCGGGTGCACGCTCAGCCCGGCCGACGGCGTGCTGTTCGCCGCCTTGTACGCCGCACCGGTGCTGCTCCTGATCGGCCTGGCAGCCTGTGCCGTCATCGCCGTCTCCCGCGCCCGGCGAGAGCGGCACGAGCGTCGGCGAGACTAGGGCGGCTCAGCCAGCGTCGTTCGCGAGGAAGGTGCGTGCGCCGCGCAGCCGGGTGCGCAGTTTCGCCTGGGTCCTCGTCGAGTCGAGGCGCACGTCAATGGGCCCCCGCATCGCGGTCGCCGCGCGCAGCCCCTGCGGGAGGGCGGCGTCGTCGAGGCGGTCGCGGCGGGCGATGAGCACGCCGAGCCCGTACCGGCTGATGGCATCCGCACCGGCGACGTGATGCACGCCGTGGTGCGGTGACCCAGCCAGCTCGATCAGTGCTGACGCGAGGTCGGTGACGTGCACCGGGCATCGGATCTCATCGGTGAAGAGGACGCCACCGGAACCGGATGCAATGGCGTGGACGAGTTGCTCGGTTGGTGAGTCGCCGTCACCCAGGATGAGTGACGTCCGGGCAATGACCCCGTCAGGTGCGATGCCCCTGACGGCCGTCTCCGCGGCCGCCTTCGCGGCTCCATAAGGACTGACGGGATCCGGCAGGCACGTCTCGTCATACGTGACCGCCTCACCCGAGAAGACCGCATCGCTGGACACGTGGACGAGCCGCGCGCCCACCGCCGTTGCCGCGAGCGCGACGTGTGTGCGATCCCTCCGCCGTGGTCGCCCAGTCTGACTGCAGGTAGGCGGCATTGATGACGACGTCAGGACGCACGTCGCGAGCCAGGCTCGTCACCGCCTCACGGTCTCGAATGTCGACCTGGCGCCAGTCCTGGCCCGGCGTCAGCGCACCGGAGGAGTGATAGGTGGCCGTCATGGCCTGACCTGCCGCCTGCGACTGCCGGACGATCTCCCGCCCGAGGAAGCCGCTGCCTCCGACGACAAGCAGATGCACGCGCTCAGGCCTCGATGCGGTCGAGCTGCTCGATGACCCGCTCCAGGAGGCTGGCGAGCACGCCGCGCTCCTCTGTGGACAGTCCGCGGAGGATGTCGCTCTCGACGACGTTGGACTCGCGGATCGCGTCGCTGAAGAGGTCCCAGCCCTCGCCCGTGAGCGAGATGAGCGTCCGGGTCCGGTTGGTCTCGTCGGGACGCCGCTGGATCAGGCCCCGCTGGGCCATCTTGTCCAGGCGGTGGGTCATCGAGGACGGCGCGACGCTCGTGAGGTCTGCGAGCTGGCTGGGAGTGAGCCTCGCCTCGCCCGCCTTCGCGAGGGCGGCGACGACGGCCCACTCGCCCTGGGTGAGGTCGAGATCGGCGAGCTGCCGGACGTACCACTGGTCGAGCTTCTTCGTCACGCCGTAGATCCCGGTGATGACGCGCTGCACCGACTCCTCGCCGCCGGCCGCCACGTAGGCGGCGACGGCCTTGCGGTGCTGCTCCTGTGCACTCCTCGCCCGCGCTGCCATAACCCGATTGTGGCACGGTTCCTTCGACTGCTAACCTTTCGAGGTCGAACTTAGAGTTCGAAATATTCGGCATCGAAGCCGTGTTGACTCTTCCGGCTGCTTCCGCTCCCCACGTCACCAGAAAGGGTGTGAATTCGTCATGCGCGCAAAACTGCTCATTCTCGCGTCCTCCATCGGGATGCTGGGCTGGGGTGCCGTCCTCCCTTACCAGTACGCGTATGCCGCTGAGACCCGTGCGTGGGGCGCGCTGGCGGCCGCTGCGGCGTCGTCCCTCTTCTCGGTGGGCGCCCTGATCGCCGCGCCCTTCGCGGGCCGACTGAGCGACCGCTTCAACCCGGTCATCGTCGCCGTGCTAGCCCAGCTGCTCGCCGCCCTCGGCGTCGGTGCGCTCGTCTTCGCCGACGCGCCGGCGGCGTTCCTGCTCGGCATGTTCGTCTTCGGCCTGGGCCTCACCGCCGCCATGCCGGCCAAGCAGGTGCTCGTCCTCCGGTGGGTTGCCGTGCGCGACCGCCGGAAGGTCTTCGCCTACAAGTTCACGGGTGAGGCCATCGGCATGGCGATCGGCGCCTACGTCGCGGGCCACCTCGTGGATCTGTCGCGCGCCGACGGCCTGGACGTCGGATTCCTCACGGCCGCACTTGGCTTCGTCGTCTCGTCGGCGATCATCGGGAGCTCCGGCGCCCGCGCGACGACCCATCCCGAGAGCGGCCTCGACACCGCAGGCGCGAACCCCGGCCGACCGATGGATGCGCTGCGGACGATCTTCGCCAGCCCGGCACTGCGGTGGACCGGCGTCATCACGGTGACCCTGGCGCTCGGCTTCTACGCCCAGTTCGAGGCAGGCCTGCCGGCCTACGCGATCACCGTGCTCGACGTCGACTCCAAGGCCATCGGTACGGCGGCTGCGGTGAACTCGATCATCATCGTGCTGCTCCAGGTCGTCGTCGTCCGGGCCACCGCGCGCCGGAGCGCCCCGACGCTCCTCATGGCGGTGGGCTCGATCTGGGTGCTCGCCTGGCTCATCCTGTCCATGGCGCAGTTCCGTCCCGAGATCGCTGCGGCACTCTTCGTGACCACCTTCGGCGTGTTCGCGGTCGGCGAGACGATGTACTCGCCCGTCCTCAACCCGCTGACGGCCTCCCTTGCCCCCAGGGGCATGGTCGGTCAGACGCTGGGCACCTTCGCGGCGCTCCAGACGACGTTCTCGGCGCTCGGCCCCCTTGTCGCCGGTGCCCTGCTCGGGGCGGGCCTGGCCAATGGCTTCCTCGGGCTGCACCTCGGCGTGAGCCTGCTCGCCGTCTATGCCGCGTGGCGGCTGCGGAAGGCCCTCGGGATCAAGCCATCCCAGGCTCAGGCGAGCTCGTCGACCGGCGTCAGCAGCAGCCTGCCTGCCAGGCCGACCGAGCGGGAGAGCGTCGCGGCGTAGTCCGTCCGGAGCGGTTCGAGCCGGTCCAGCCGCCAGAGGACGTTGGCGTTCGTCCACGCCGCGTCCCTGGCCCGGTTGATGCTCCACGCGCCGACGAGGTTGGCGACCGGGCCCGTGTGGGCTCGGTCGACCTCCAGGGCGAGGCCGTCGAGGAACGACTGACGCACCTCCTCCTGGGCCGCGGCGAGGAGCTCGTTGATCCGGAGGTAGTCCTCGTAGACGCCCGGGCTGTCCGGCGAGAGCCGGAGCTCACGGCACGTGGCGACGACAGCGAGCGGCAGGTCGTGGTTGATGTGGGCGTTCATGCCGGCGAGCGCGTACTGGATGGGCAGCCGGCCCGGGGTGTGGCGCAGTTCGAGAACCGGAGCCCAGGCCGCCGCGGGCACCGGGGCAAGCAGCGCCCCGAGGTAGAGACCTGCGAAGCGGAGGTCGAGCCGGGCGAGGAACGCGGGGTTGGTGAAGTAGCCGTCGGTGACGCGGTCGCGGACGAGCTCGGTCACGCGGAGGTACATGTGGTTGAAGGCGCGCACGCCGTCCTCTGGGCCCAGCTCGCGGTCGATGGCCCGCATCCGCTCGATGAGCTCCTCGACCGTGGCGACGCCCGGGCCAAGGGTGTCCGACGTGTCCCCGGGCCGGCGCCGGGACCACCAGGTCCGCACGCCGTCGACGATCCCCGAGAGCCAGCCCATGTTTGGGACGTTAGCCCCCGCGATGCTCACGCCGTGGATGAACCAGCCGAACCGCGCGCGGCCTTTGGCGGTCTCAGCGCGCCACTTCGATGACGACCTTCCCGCGGACGTGCCCCGCCGCGCTCAGCCGATGGGCTGTGGCGGCGTCCTCCAGCGGCACGACGCGCCCGACCCCCACCCGGTACCGGCCGTCGGCGTGCAGCCGTGCGACGGTCTCGAGCGCACCGATGGCCCGTGGCTCGTTCCGCACCGCCCTCGCCCCAAGTTCAGGGGCATCAAAGTCCGCGACGCTCACGACCTGCGCGGGATCGTCCACGAGTCCGACGAGCTCGGCGAGCGAACCGGACCCGGCGGTGTCGAGCACCGCGGTCACTCTCCTCACATCGAGCGCAGCCACCCGGTCCGCGATCCCCGGCCCATAGGTCGTGTGGTGTGCGCCAAGGCTCGTCACGTAGTCGGCGTTGCGCTCGGAACACGTCCCGATCACCGTGGCCCCGAGCGCCCGGGCGAGCTGCACCGCCGCGGACCCCACTGCGCCGGAGGCCCCCTCGACGAGCAGGACGGTGCCGTCGCCCACACGGAGGTCCTCGAGCGCACGCTGCGCGGTCTCACTCGCGAGCGCACAGGCGGCGGCCTCGGCCCACGTCATCGAGGCCGGCTTGTGCGCCCACCCGTCGAGCAGCGCGAGCTCCGCCGTCGTCGCCGAGCCGAGCCCGAAAACCTCGTCGCCCACCTCCACGCCGGCCACGCCCGCACCGACCTCATCGACGACGCCCGAGGCGTCAATGCCCGGCACGACGGGGAAGGCGGGATGGACAACGTCCTTCATCCGTCCCGACCGGACCTTGACGTCCCAGACGTTGACGCTTGCCGCCTGCACGCGGATGCGCACCTGGCCCGGTCCCGCATGCGGCTCCGGCACCGCCCCGACCGTGAGGACCTCCGGACCGCCGTACTCCCGGTAGATCAGAGCGAACACGCTTCAGCCCCGCTCGTGGAAGCGGACGATCCGCTCGATGGCCTGTCCGACGGCCTCGGACCCTGCCGCGAAGCTGAGCCGCACCGACCGCTCACCCGCCCGATCGTCGAAGTCACCACCGGGGGTGAGCGCTACCCCTTCCGTGTCGAGCAAGGCTTTGGCGTATGCCGCTGAGCTGGCCCAGCGGTCCAGCTCAGCTCCGAGGTCGGCGTAGTAGTAGAACGCGCCGTCGGCGGGTGCCGCGGTTCCCCAGCCGAGGCGGGGTGCGTGCTCGAGGAGCAGCCTCCTGGTACGCGCGAACTCCGCGACGGCCTCGTCACACTCGGCGTACGACTCCTCCGTGAATGCCTCGACGGCTGCGTACTGCGCCGGCGTCGGTGGACAGAGTGCGACGTTGCCGGCCAGGGCGTCGACGGGGCGCGCCAGTTCCTCGGGAAGGAGCAGCCACCCCAGGCGCCAGCCCGTCATGCCCCAGTACTTGGAGAACGACGACACGACGATCGCGGAGTCGTCGAGCTCCCAGGCACAGACGCCACGCGGGTCGGCGGCGCCGGCCTCGGGGTACGTCACGCCGTGATAGATCTCGTCGCTGACGAGCCGCACGGCGTTTGCAGCGCACCACTCGGCGATGGCCGTGAACTCGGCCCGATCCACCATGGTGCCAGTCGGATTCGCGGGTGAGGCGACGATGAGGCCAGCGAGCGGCGACTGTCGATGGGCGGCCTCGAGCAGCTCCGGCGTCGGTTGGAAGCGCACCTCGGGACCACAGTCGATCTCGACGACCTCACAGCCGAGTGCGGCGAGGATGTTGCGGTAGGCGGGGTAGCCGGGGCGAGCCAGGGCGACGCGGTCGCCGGCATCGAACGCGGCGAGGAAGGCGAGCATGAAGCCGCCGGACGAGCCGGTCGTGATCGCGACGCGCCCCGGATCCACGTCGAGCCCGTACCAGCGCCGGTAGTGGCCAGCGAGCGCCTCACGCAGCGGCCGGATCCCGAGGGCGGAGGTGTAGGTGAGGGCCTGCCCCGACGCGTGGATCTCGGTGGCGGCCCGGGACACGGCGGTCGGGGCGCCGCCCGACGGCTCGCCGGCGCAGAGCGAGATGACATCCCGACCAGCCGCACGGAGGACCGCCACGCGGTCGAGGACGTCCATCACCTCGAAGGGCGGCACCTTGGAGCGGCTGGATGGCTGGAGCGGGTTCGACCTGTGCGTCACGAGCCTCAGTCTCCCCCACGCCGTGATCAGTCGTGCCGCGCAACCAGGTGCAAGCACGCTCCGCTCTTTCGCTCACGGCTTGCCGATGGTGCTCCTGCCAATGGGCGCCGGACAGCCGAGACACGGGGAGTGGGAACGGCGAGCCTGATCGAGTGCCGAGAGCCGGGATCAATCGCTCGTCATGATGAACAAGGGCGCGCCGTCGAACTCGTAGATCGGGCGGAGGCGGTCCTTGTTGTAGTACTTCTCCACCGCCACCACCTTCTTCTTCGAGGTCACGCTGGCGATGGGCACGCTGTCGTAGGTTCCGCGGTGAATGCTCACGAGGCGGCCGAACTGCTTCCTGTGAATGAGGTCGAGCGCGAGATTGCCGAACGCCATCGGCACGATCGAGTCCAGGGCGTCGGGGTCCCCTGAGCGAACCAGGTATCCGAGTCGCTGGTTGACCACGTCGATGCGTCTGCCGTTGTTGTAGCGAGGGGAGAACTCCTTCAGCGCCGATGCGACCTTGTCGCCTATGCCGCCGAGCTTGCGGTGACCGAACATGTCGGTTTCTGCGCTCTCGAAGCTCATCCCCTCGTGCGATGTCAGGTTCGCGCCTTCCGAGACCAGAACCACCGAGTACCTGCTGGGGTTCCTGTTGTGGTCGTAAACCAGCAGCTCCGTGAGCTGCTCGACGTCCGCGGCATGCTCGGGAATCAGGCAACGGTCGGCCGCACCGGCCATGGTGGGAAGGAGCGCGGTGAAGCCTGCATACCTGCCGAAGACCTCGATGACGAGGAATCGCTCATGAGACCCCGCGGTTGTACGAAGCCGGTGGGTCAGCTCGATGGTGCGGGTGACGCAGGTGCTGAACCCGATGCAGTAGTCGGTCCCGTAGACGTCGTTGTCCATGGTCTTGGGGATCGCGACGACGTTCACTCCTTCGTCGTGCAGCCGCTTGCCGTAGCTGAGCGTGTCGTCGCCACCGATCGGGATGAGAACATCCACCCCGATGTGTTCGAGGTTCCTGAGAACGTCCTTGGTCACGTCGTTGATCGGGTCCCCGTAGCCGCTCAGATGCTCCGGCACCCGCTCCAGGGGCAGCTGACTCGGCTGGGTACGAGAGGTGTGCAGGAATGTGCCGCCGGTCCGACCGGCCCGGTTGACGACAGCCTCCGACAGCTCCTGCACGCTGTCCGAGTTGTCGGCGCCAACCTCACGGCTGTAGTCCACCAGTCCCGCCCATCCGCGGCGGATCCCCAGGACACGATGCCCTTCGCGCAGGGCGCGGACCGTGATCGCCCTGATCGCCGGATTGAGCCCCGGCACGTCACCGCCGCCGGTGAGGATCGCAATGGTTGGCCTACTGCCCGCCATGCGTCCAAAGTACAGCGACCCGGCGGCTCTGCAGCAGGATGTCCGCTGGCCCGCGGGCGGATGAACGCGTGAGATCCCGCTCGTCTGGGCTCGGGTACTTGGAGAACGTCGTGTTCCACGCCATCAACCCGCAGGCCCTCGGGCGGTTCTGGGAGACCGCACTGGGCACCGAGACGTGACCGACGAGACCGACAGGTTCGAGACCCGGCTGGTGGTGCCGGAGGGCCCGGTACTCGACCTGTGTTTCCAACGGGTTCCGGAGCCACCCGTAGAGCGCGCTCCGGAGTGGGGCGAGCGGACAACGTCCAAGCCGGGAAGGGCTGGACAGGCGCTGACCCTAGTCGGGCAAGGCGTGGGCCGTGAGCTCGTAGAGCTCGTCGTCGAGCCTGCGTACACCGGGCGCCTTCGCGAGCGCCCGCAGGGACTTCGCGTTGTCGGGGTCGACGCCGGCGTAGACCCGGTCGAGCGCGACGCGGTCGAAGAGGTCACGGGCGGCAGCAAGACCGGCCTCGAGCGCGAAGCCCTTGCCCCAGTGGTCGGGGTGGACGACGACGCCGATCTCGATCGCCTCCGGGTCGACGCCGCTCCCCTCGCCGATGGGAGCCACCTCGACATAGGCGACCGGCTCACTGTCGAGCAACACAAGCCAAGATCCCAACCCGTGCTCACGCCAGCTCGCACGCCGGCGCGACAGCTGCTCCGCCATTCGCTCGCGCGGCAGTGGTTCGCCAGTGCTTGTCGTTGCCACGACCGCAGGCGCGTTGCGGATGGCGAGCAGCGTGTCCAGGTCGTCCGCGTCGACCGGGCGCAGCAGAAGCCGAGCAGTGCGCAGCTGGAGCGTCACGCCGCGATTCTAGAGGCCTGCTGACGGCCTCAACGGCGCGGAGCGCACGAGCCATGGGTCGATGGGGCCCTGAAGCGGCGAACATACTCACTCATCCCGAAGGCACGGATCGGCGAGATGTCAGTCCACCGGTGAGGCCAGCCGAGAGCGCAATACGCTGAGCCACGGCACCCTGTGGGTAATCGTGGTCGCGCGCTCCATCCGCCAAGGGGTCGACCCGATCGAGTCCAGCGACCGGCTCGAGCGCCTCCGCCGCCCCTTCGCACAGGCACTGAGCCTCAATTGATCTTGTGACTCTGTCATTGCGCGGGTGGACCGGCCGGCTTCACAAGCCGAGCGCGTCAACCCGACAGGCGGCGGTTAGACGCAGGTCCGAGGCGCGCGACTCGCGGCATGAGCGGGCTCGATGAGCGATGATCGACGGGCAGGCGCAAGAAGGGGAATGGGTATGGCCAAGCTCGTGTTCGGGATGAACCCGTCCTTGGACGGCTACGTCGACCACATGGCGTTCGCGCCGAACCGCGCGCTGTTCCGCCACTTCATCGAGCAGACCGAGGCGCAGACCGGCTGTGTCTACGGCCGCCAGATGTATGAGGTCATGCGCTACTGGGACGACGATCATCCTGACTGGGACACGGAGGAGCAGGCCTACGCAGCCGCATGGCGGAACCTGCCGAAGTGGGTCGTGTCGCGCTCGTTGGCCTCGGTCGGGCCCAACGCCACGCTGGTCGCGGACGAGATCGAGCAGGTGATCGCAGACCTGAAGGAGACGCGCGACGGAGAGATCGAAGTCGCCGGTCCGAGTCTGGCGGACAGCCTGAGCCAACTCGGACTGGTGGACGAGTTTCGCATCTACCTGCACCCGGTGGTGCTCGGTCACGGCAAGCCCTTCTTCGCCGGACCGCCGCCGCCGCTTCGCCTGATGGCCAACGAGCAGATCGACGCAGACGTGATCAGGTTGAGCTACGTTCCCAGGTAACGCCAGCTGCATTATGTAGGTGATCCTGCTCGAGAGGCCTGGCCTCCTCCCGGCGGAGTGACGCACCTACCCAGGGCCTGGCTCGCGCGAGCGGATCGTGGCCTGGTCGCTGCGTTCCATCACAGGGCGCGCCATCGTCGAATCAGCCTGCGGCGGCTCTCGAACCACGCGCATCTTTGGGTCCCGGGCGAGAGGCACAGGCGCCCGCCAAAACCATGGCTTGCTCGCCCACAGCGTCTCGTTGCGGTTGATGGTCGACGTACCCCTCGCTGACATGCTCGACGCTCCGTTCCAGTCCCGCCTTCCCGAACGTCAGACCCGAACCTGGAATCCCGGCCCCAGTCGTCCTCAGAGGACTCTCAAGGGACCGGATTCATGGATCCGCAGACGGGTTAGCGGAACTGACCGGCGACTGGACGCGCCAGATAGCGGTTGCCGGATCGCGTCACGCGAGCCGAGGCGGTCAGCGCGTCGAGGTGCGCGCCTGCCTCGCCAACCGGCCATCGGAACGTGCGGGCCAGGTCGCGGGCAGAGGCGTCGAGCACCACTTCGATGAACAGCTCCGCGGCGGCCCGGTGGTCCTGCCCTCCGCCCACGTCGAACCTTCGACACGTCAGATCAAGGACGGTGGACGGCCAGCCAGAGGCCCGTTCGTGAACCCCGGCGGTGGTGACCAACAAATGGCGTTGCAACTCCAGCGCAGCACGCTGGTAGCGGCTCGGTCTCCTATCAAGGCGCGAAGCTCCGCGCTCGGCTGCGGTCCTTCGATCAGAGCCGCGGCGATCTCGTGAGCCGTCGCTGACAGGTCAAGGTCCCTATGGTCGTCCGTCCCGCCGTGCGCGGGGTAGAGCCACCGCAGCAGGGACGGGCACAGAAATGAGCCGCGGCCTGCCACGAAGTTGCCGTACCAGGCAAGGCCTCGGAGCGGGAGCTCATCCTTCCACGACCACACGCGCCGCTCGTTCTCGTCCATTCCCGTTGCGAACGGCTCGGCGTCCTGACCGGCCACTGCCTCCCACAAGGACGGGACGAGCACGCGCTCGGACGGGAAGAGCAGCGCGAAGCCCACATCCTCGACGAAAACCCCCGCCCGCGGGAAAGACCGGACCTGGCGACCGCGCACCCACCAGCGCCTCTCCCGAGCTCTGCCGAGCTCGACCTCACCGATTGGCCCCGCGCTCGTCGGCATCGAACCAGTGAACCACCAGGGCTGATGCGGTTCGTCCTGACCAGCTCTATCGCATCGGTCTCCCTAGTGGAGCGCACTGACCCTGATGCGGCGGATAGACGCTCTGTGTCTGCCACTGGCGAGCCGGTGGATGATGGCTCCGTGGTCGTCGTTCGGGGTACTCGCAAACTGCTGAGCCGTCTCTCAGCCGCACCGGCATCTGAGGCGGACAAATCGACCACCATGCTGGGCGATTGGTACGCGACAGTTCTGCCATGGCGACCCCGTCAAGTCGCGCTGCTGGTGAGTGAGGCCAGGTTGCTGCCAGTGATGATGCCGATGGCGCCGGCATCGACGCTGCTCCAACGCTTCCCGAACCACCTGGCTGCCGTACTTCGCCGACTCGGCGTCGACGAGACAGTAACCGCCGTCGAGTGCGCCGGGACGGTCGACTACCGTGTGGCCACCACCCAGAGCCGGAGCGTGCTCGGGTCGATGAACGAGTTCACGCACTTGGCGAACGCGTACCGCTCGGGCCACCCGACCCGGACCTGCTCGAACTCTCCTTGCAGTTGTCGACCGTTCCATGCGGGCCGCTGTTCAGGCGACACGTCAGTCCTGACCGAGAACTTCTCGCCTTGATCCGCCTCGCCACCGCGTCGCAGTAGACGGCTGCCCGCGGCGATGTGACACACCGATGTGACACACCGTCATCCTGCTGCTTGGAACGAATCGGCGCGGCTCTGGAGACGACCGACGTGAAGCCGGTTACTCGTTGTCGTCCGGAGTCACTCGCCCGTCCTCGGCAACCCACCACACACGCACACCGATCAGATCGAGCGACCTCTTTGTGTCCTGGTAGAGCGACTTGTAAGTCACGAACTCTGGCAGGGCAATGACGGACACCATGCTCGGCTGTCTCGTCCGCAGACGAAGCGATGCGAGCAGCGCGCTAGCGAACCAAACCCGAGCTTGAGTAGCCGGCTGTGTGGGCTTGGTCTCGTGAGCACGGCTTGGATCGGAGTATCGCTTGCTGGGGAATCCTTTCGACCTCGACGCCGATGGTGATGCCGTCCTTTACTGCGACGATGTCGATCCCGTGCGACCGAGCCGCGGTATCCGCCACGGATTGAACCTGCCAGTTGTTGGTGGCGAGGTAGGTGACCACGGCCGACTGCACTTGCGCCTCGACGTGCCGACTCATTCGCGGATTCCGTAGGCGCCGCGATTGACTCGGTGGGCTCATCTTGAAGGTTGGGCTCGCTGGCGATATCTCCCGTGTGGGCGTCATGGTTCGCCCGCACATACGTGCCGTGCTGGACGCGGGTGATCAGAGGCGGTCGGTAGCCGAGAGTGCCGCGATCGGGGACGTCGAGTTGGCGGACTGGATGTGCGCCCGAAGCGAGGTCTCCTTGACGTCGGGGTAGTGCCGGCGGAACCACGACATGATCTGCGCGGCGGTGAAGGGCTCGTGCAAGGTGCCCACGCACTCTTCGAGCCGCGCCCAGATTGTGTCCTCGCCTACAGCCACCTCCAAATGGTGTCATGGGCGCCGCGCAGCGTAGGGATCGCGAGGGTCGCAGTCCGAAGGCGGCGAAGTGGTGCACCGTGGCGATCACCGAAGCAGTCCACCCGTGGATCAGTTGGCAGACTCTCCCTCGTGGAAATCAGTCAGGCGCGCGCGGACGACGTGGCGGAGTTGGCTCGACTCCTGCACCTCGACCACCTGGATGAGGAGCCGTATCGGGAGTCTGTCGAAGCATTCGCGGTCGACCTGGCTGAATGTTGGGCCGCCCAAAGGGACTCACATCGAGCCTTCGTTGCCCGGGCTCCTGGGAAGGGGCTGGTTGGCATGGCCTGGGTCGCGCTTGTGCCTCGCGTCCCGAGGCGGGGCGCGACCAACCGGATGTCCGCGGATATCCAGACCGTCTTCGTCCTGCCCGAGTACCGGGGCCGAGGATGGCTCCGCGCTGGTGCAGGCCGCTGCGCACTATGCGGAACACCTCGGTGTCCTCCACGTCACGGTCCACTCCGGCCGTAGATCGGTGCCGGTCTACGAACGGCTCGGCTTCAATTCATTCATCGCAACAGCTATTGCGACGCCCGCCACCCTGAAATCGGTCGCGACAAGCACGCGCCCTGGCGGCGCAAAGACGCACTCTCGGGTCCACAACTTCTCCGACGACGGACGTCATCGGGTCGAGATGAGAGCCACGACGCGGCGTCGTTCTCTGCGGCTGCGGCTATGTTGCCAAGCAACTCCCGCGGCAGCGGTGGAGGCCATGAGGAATCACTTCGCCCACCCCGATTCGTGGAACGGCAACCTTCGGCGATAAAGGCCATGGCCGGCCCCGGATGCCATTGGGCCGAGTTCGCGCATCACCCGATCGCTTCGGCCTCGTCGACAGCGGCCAGCACATCCACCTCGTCGGCGCTTGGCCGGCTTGGGCGGTGATCGTCACGTCGATGTTGCCGCGGGTCGCCTTGGAGTAGGGGCACGCCGCGTGGGCCTTGGCCGCGAGTTGGTCAGCGGTCGCCTGGTCCACGCCGGGAATGCGGGCCAGCAGCGCCACGGCGAGGCCGACGCCTGTCGCTGTTCTCCGAGGGTGACGTCGGCCGTGACAGTAGACTGGACGTGTCGAGACCTGCCGCCTTCGCGACCGAGTTGAGGGCGTTGCCGAAGCATGCGGCATACCCCGCGGCGAACAGGGTCTCGGGATTCGCCTTCGGGTTGGCTTGGCTCCGGCTTGCCCAGCGGGAGGTCGACGACACCGTCGGCGCTGTGGACATGGCCACCACGCCCGCCGACGGCCGTTGCGGCGATCGAGTAAAGCGGCTCGGTGACGGCTTCGTAGGTCATGGTTGGCCTTTCGTCGTTCCCTACGGGAGGCGGATATCCCGGCGCCTGAGATACCGGGCGTGGCAAACCATCATCTGGTGGCCGACTCGCTAGCCGGCTATGAAGGCTGCACGCCTTTTCCAGCGTCGCGCAGCGCTTGCCCCGGAGCATGCATCAACGTCGTTCACCCTGGCTCTCGGGCGTAGCCCTGTCTGGGCGCCTTGACGCGGCTACTAGACACTTTCGGTAGGACCGGTGTCCGGCCAGACTCGGTCCAGGTGCCCGGCGGGAAGCTCTCCATGCGGCTGCCCACCAGCGTGATCGGTGTGGCTCTACATCGGTTTGCGTTCCCGTCGGGCACCGCCCGTGAGGTGTGGCTCCAGAGGGGTCTGCCCAGCTCTCAGTAGCACTGCCCGCCTCGCAATCCCTGTAGGTCTCGACGAGGCGGGTAGCTGGATCGAAGGTGTTCATCGGGGTCGATCCCCACAAGCTGTCGGCGACGATCGAGGTCGTCGACGACCACGAGACGGTGCTGGCGACCGGCCGGTTCGGCACCGACAAGGCCGGCTACGCGGCGATGCGCAAGCACGTCGCGGCCTACCCGGAGCGGGTCTGGGCGGTGGAGGGCAGCAACGGCGCCGGCCGCCCGCTGGCGCAGCGGCTGCTCGCCGACGGCGAGCACGTGGTCGACGTCCCGGCGAAGCTGTCGGCGCCCGGGCCCGGCTGTTCGACACCGGCCACAACCGCAAGACCGACGCCCATGACGCGCACGCCGTCGCCGTCGTCGCGGTGCGCACCAAGGGCCTACGAGTCCTTGCCTACGACGATGGAGCTCGAGGCGCTGCGGATGCTGGTCGCCCGCCGCGAGGAGCTGACCCGGGCGCGGGTGCAGACGCGTCAACCGGCTGCAGCGGCTGCTGTCCGAGCTGACCCCCGGCAAGGCGAAGAAGGACCTGACAGCCTTGCAGGCCAAGCGGATTCTCGCCTCGGTGCGGCCCCGCGACGTGGCCGGCAAGACCCGCAAGAGGCTCGCGCTCGAGCAGCTGACCGAGCTCGTCGCCATCGACGCGAAGATCAAGGCGCTGACCAAGGAGCTCAAGGCGATGGTCAAGGCCTCCGGCTCGAGCCTGATGGACCTGACCGGCGTCGGGCCCATCGTCGCCGCCCGGGTGCTGGCCGACGTCGGCGACGTGGCCCGGTTCGCCGACCGGAACCGGTTCGCGTCCTGGACCGGCACCGCCCCGATCGAGGCCTCCTCCGGCGAGAACGTCCGGCACCGGCTCTCCCGGGCCGGGAACCGGCAGATGAACCACATGATCCACATCGCCGCGGCCACCCAGATCCGCCTGGACACCCCGGCCGGGCCTACTACCTGCGCAAGCTCGCCGCCGGCAAG
>CAVWGJ010000023.1:0-202275 GCA_963754395.1 uncultured Actinomycetota bacterium
AAGACACAATTTTGTGGCCGGATGCAGAAATTGCTTCCCAAAGCCGGTTGAAGGCCTGTATTGTCCGCTCCCGAAAAAAGGTCACTGGCATCCATCGCGACATCGACATCTGAATTTATGAGAACGGACCTGCTTGTTCGACGAACACGGAAGCATTTCCCGCTGTTGGATGTCGGCGAAATAAAAATCGCACCAATTCAAAAGGGCGGATCGGATCGCAAATTCTATCGGATCCGTTGCTCGCCGGAGCAGGCGCTCATTTTGGTGAAATACAATCTGGAGCGGGAAGAAAATCGCCATTACGTGACGATCGCGAATTTTCTTACCGAGCACCGAATTCGTGTGCCGGAGATTTACTTTCACGACGCTGACGAAGGTTTGATCTGGCTGGAAGACCTTGGCGAGCGCGACCTCTACAGTTATCGCGACGAAACCTGGCTGGTGCGCCGCGCTTTCTACGAATCGGCCCTCGATCAAATCGCGGCGCTGCACGCATTGCCCGAATCGGTTTGCATCGAGATGAAGCAGCATTTGCCGGCCGAGTTCAATTCTGAGCTTTACCTGTGGGAACAGAATTATTTTTTCGAGAATTGCCTCGGCCGTTTATTCAAAATCGAGAACGAAAAGCTCGCGCAGCTGGCGTCGCTGCCTGCGCTGCAGGAAATCGCAGATCGCCTGGCATCGTTCCCGAGAGTCTTGGTGCACCGCGATTTTCAATCGCAGAACATCATCATCCGAAACGGTCAGGCGCACCTGATCGATTTCCAGGGAATGCGACCCGGTCTTGCCGAATACGATCTCGCGTCGCTGCTTTATGATCCCTATGTCGATCTTCCGGAAAGCGAACGCGCAGAGTTGACCGCATATTATCGCGGGCGTCAGCTCGAAAACGGTATCGCGATCAACGGCGATTTCGATCTCAAGTTGCGGCTCTGCGCCATGCAACGCCTGATGCAAGCGTTAGGTGCTTACGGATTTCTCGGCTTGGTCAAGGGTCACAAACATTTCCTCAAACACGTCGCTGCAGCGATGCAGTCGTTGCAGCGTACCGTAGCGGAAATCGACGGGCTGTCCGAGCTGGAGAGAACCTTGCGGCAACTGACGTAACCAGCTCGGGATTATTTCATCATAATTTCCCTGAACGCAGGCTGGCAGGGGACGCGGTGTTAGGCGGCGATCTTGGTTTGACGCCAAGTCATTTCGAACGCCGGAGAGGGGAAAGGAAACTAACCGAATATCTACTTTAACAGCATGCGCACCCCCCGAGACCCTGCGCCCGCTCCGATCAGGCGTGCGAAGCGAGGTGCCACTTCAGGCAAGGCTTTTCAGTGACCCAACCGCTCACCTCGCAACTCACGAACCATAGTATGTCAGCTTGGCGTGTCGTTTTGCATTGCAAAGTCGTTCATGATAACCTTTTCCCCACGTAAATTGTTTTATGCCTCAACTTGATCGCAACTCGCAAAGAGAGAACAAACAGCGCGGGAGCGAACCGAATTTTAATTGGCGCGGCGTCGTTCTCATTGTCATCGCCTTCAGTTTGATCGCGATGGCGATGCTCTTTTACCGGGGCGGGATGCAGCCGGTTGAAGACGTGCCGTATAACCGTTTTCTCGAGCTGCTGGACAACAAGCAGATCGTTAGCGACAAAAATTATCCTCTCCAGTTGGTCGTCGAGGATGGCCGGCCCACGCAGACACTGCGCGGCGCGTACATCCGGCAGGGCGCAGGCGCAGCGCCCTCACAACCGATGCCGTTCCGCACAACCGTCTATTTGAATTTCACCAATGACCTGCAGAAAAGGCTCTCTGACGCCGGCATGCAGCCCGCCATCAAAACAGAATCAAACATGCTTGCGCAGACGGTGGTGGGTTTCCTGCCGATCGCGCTTTTCCTTTTGGTCCTCTATTTCCTGTTCCGACAGCAGATCCGCATGGCTGGCAAGGGCGCGCTCAATTTCGGCAAGTCCAAGGCGCGGATGCTCGCCCGTGACAAAAACAAGATCACGTTTCGCGACGTGGCGGGCGTGGAGGAAGCCAAGGACGAAGTGCAGGAGCTGGTCGAGTTCCTGCGCGATCCGAAAAAATTTCAGAAACTCGGTGGCCGTATTCCCAAGGGCGTGTTGATGGTCGGCCCGCCCGGCACTGGCAAGACCCTGCTGGCGCGCGCCATCGCGGGTGAAGCTGACGTGCCGTTCTTCTCCATCAGCGGCTCGGATTTCGTGGAGATGTTCGTCGGCGTCGGCGCCTCGCGCGTCCGCGACATGTTTGAGCAAGGAAAGAAATCCGCGCCGTGCATCATTTTCATCGACGAAATCGACGCGGTCGGCCGTCACCGCGGCCATGGCGTGGGCGGCGGACACGACGAGCGCGAGCAAACGTTAAATGCGCTGCTCGTGGAGATGGACGGCTTCGACACGCAGGAAGGCGTGATCATCATTGCAGCCACGAACCGGCCGGACGTTCTCGATCCCGGCGTTGTTGCGACCGGGCCGCTTCGATCGCCAGATCACCGTCAATTTGCCGGACGTCAAAGGCCGCGAAGAAATCCTGCGCGTGCACGCAAAGAAAGTGAAGCTCGCCGAGGGCGTCGATCTTGCGGTGATCGCACGCGGCACACCCGGTTATTCCGGCGCGGAATTGGCCAATGTCATCAATGAAGCGGCATTGCTCGCCGCGCGTCGCGGATTAAAAGGAATCACGCTCGCGGAACTGGAGGAAGCGCGCGACAAAGTTCGCTGGGGCAAAGAACGCCGCAGCCTCGCGTTGAGCGAGAAAGAAAAACAGAACACTGCGTATCACGAAGCGGCCACGCGCTGTTGCTCGTCCTTCTCCCGCACACTGAACCATTGCACAAAGTCACCATCATCCCGCGCGGACCGTCGCTTGGTTCGACGATGTGGTTGCCGGAGGAAGACAAATACACCAATCGCAAAAACGAATTGCTGGCCAGTCTCGCAGTCTCCATGGGCGGCCGGGTCGCGGAAGAAATTATCTTCGGCGATATCACCAAGCGCCGAGCTCCATGACGGCGACGTTCCAGATGTTCGCCTCCTCCCGTGCCGCCCGTGCCGTGTGCCGCTGGGCGGGCATGGCACTCGTGGCCAGCTCCGTCTCGGCTCGAGTCAATGCCGCGTGGGGGAGTGCCTTGCCCTCCAAGGTTCGCGCGAGGACACGTCGCACATTCGTGTCGACGACGACCTCCGGGATCCCGAACGCGAAACAGGCGACGGCGGCAGCGGTGTAGGCACCGACACCCGGCAGGTCGAGCAGCTCGCCAGGCGTGCGGGGCACAGCGCCACCATGCCGCTCGACGATGACCCTCGCTGCCTCGTGCAACCGGAGCGCACGACGCGGGTAGCCAAGTCGGCCCCAGGCTCGCACGGCGTCCCCGGGTGCGGCAGCGGCAAGCGATGCAGGCGTGGGCCACCGCGTCATCCACTCGCGCCAGATCGGCTCGACCCGTGACAGCGGTGTCTGCTGTGCCATCACTTCGGACAGCAGAACTCCCCATGGGCTGCAGTCCGGGTCGCGCCAAGGTAGGTCGCGACCCGCTTGGGCGTACCAACGATTGACGCGCTCACGCAGCACGTCGAGCGGCACCGAGCCCAGCGGCATACGGAATCTCGTTCTCCGCGTTAGACGTAACGCTCGAGGATCGACGACTCGGCGAGACGGGAGAGGCCTTCGCGGACAGCGCGGGCACGGCCCTCACCGACACCGTCGACGAGCATGAGGTCCTCGATGCCGGCCGCAAGCAGGCGCTGCAGCGACTCGAAGTGGGAGACCAGGCGTTCGACGATCGCCACCGGCAGGCGCGGCACCTTGGTCAGCAGGCGATAGCCCTGCGGGCTCACCGGAGCGTCCAGGCTGTCCCCCACGATGGTGAAGCCCACCGCCCGGGCGTCGGCTCCGAGGTCGAGCAGCTCGACGGAGTTGAGCGACTCGAGGTTCGCGAGGGCCTCGTCGGCCGTGAGGTCTGACTTGGTGGCCGGCAGGTAGTCGCGGATGACGAGCTCGCGGTCGTTGCCGAGGCCACCGACGAGCTCCTCGAGCTGGAGCGCGAGCAAGCGGCCATCCGTGCCCAGCTCGACGACGTAGTCCTGGATCTCGGCCGAGATGCGCCGAACCATCTCGAGGCGCTGGAGCACCGAGGTGACGTCGCGGATCGTGACGAGGTCCTCGATCTCGAGCGCCGACAGCGTGCCGGTCACTTCGTCGAGTCTGGCCTTGTAGCGCTCGAGCGTCTGCAGCGCCTGGTCCGCGCGCGACAGCGTGGTCGGCGAACCCTCGACGACGTGGCGCAGGTTGCCGACGTAGAGCGCGACGACGCCCATCGACTGGCTCACCGAGATGACGGGGAAGCCGGTCTGCTTGGCCACCCGCTCGGCGGTCCGGTGGCGCGTGCCCGACTCGGAGGTGTCGATGCTCGAGTCCGGCACGAGCTGGGTCGCCGCACGGAGGATGCGGGTTCCCTCGCGGTCGAGAACGACGGCGCCATCCATCTTGCAGAGCTCGCGGACCCGTGTCGCCGAGAACTCGACGTCGAGGGCGAAGCCACCCGTGCAGATCGACTCGACGACCCTGTCGTGGCCGAGCACGATGAGAGCGCCGGTGCGGCCGCGGAGAATCCGCTCGAGCCCATCGCGCAACTCAGTCCCGGGAGCGACCGCGGCGAGGGCCGCGCGTAGCAGCAGCTCGTCGTCGTCGTTCCTGTCCATCACTTCCCGTTCGGCTGAGGGCGGGGCTGCACCAAGGGCGGTGGTCCGCAGTCTAAGCGGTGTCACGCGTCAGTGCGGGCGCTGTGCGTCGCATGGCGAGGCGGCGCATCGTCTCAATCGCCTCGGCGACGCTGCCGACCTCGATCACCTCGAGCCCCTCGGCACCGGAGCATCGGCCCGGCTGCCGGTCGGAACGACGGCGTGCCGGAAGCCGAGTCGAGCGGCTTCGTTGAGGCGTCGGCCGATTCCCGTTGCCCTGCGGACCTCCCCAGCCAGTCCGACTTCCCCGACGGCGATGGCATCGACCGGCAGCGGCAGGTCGAGGACGGAGGACGCGAGTGCACAGACAAGGGCGAGGTCGGCGGCCGGTTCAGTGACCCGCGCGCCGCCGACCGTGGCCGCGAAGATGTCGTGGGAACCGATCGGTGCGCCAGCGCGCTTGTCGAGAACGGCGATGACCATCGCCAGCCTCGATGCGTCGAGACCGCTGGACGTCCGCCGTGGCGACGGGAGCGTGGACGGGGCGACAAGGGCCTGGATCTCCGTGACGAGCGGACGGCGACCCTCGAGCGTGACCGTCACACACGTGCCGGCCACCGCGTGGTGGCGATCTGAAAGGAACAGACCGCTCGGGTCGGCCAACCCAACGATGCCCGCCTCGGACAGGTCGAAGCAGCCGACCTCGTCCGTCGGGCCGAACCGGTTCTTGACGGCACGGACGAGGCGCAGACGTGAGTGCCGGTCACCCTCGAACTGGATCACGACATCGACGAGGTGCTCGAGCACTCGGGGACCGGCGATCGAGCCGTCCTTGGTGACGTGACCGACGAGCAGGACGGCGATGCCGCGCTCCTTGGCCGCCCGGATCAGGCTCACGGCAACTTCTCGGACCTGGGAGACGTTGCCTGCCTGGCCTTCGACCTCGGAGCTCGCGATCGTCTGCACGGAGTCGACGACGAGCAGCTGCGGGGCGCTCGCCTCGATGTGGCCGAGGACGGTGGCGAGATCGGTCTCGGCGGCGAGGTACAGGGTGTCGGCGAGCGCGTCGATGCGGCCGGCCCTCGCCCGGACCTGCGCGGCGGACTCCTCGCCGCTGACGTAGAGGGTGGCTGCGCCCTGTCGCGCGGCCTGCGCCGCGACGTCGAGCAACAGCGTCGACTTGCCGACGCCCGGCTCGCCGGCCACGAGGACCACGCCGCCTGCCACCAGACCGCCACCAAGGACGCGGTCGAACTCCGGGACTCCCGTCGGACGTGCCGTCGCCGTCCGCACGTCGACGTCGCCGATCGGCACGGCCGGTGTGACCACCGGTGCCGCGGCGGTGCGTGGCACGCTGGCGCCTCCGGCCTCCGCGACACTTCCCCAGACCTGGCATTCGCCGCATCGGCCCACCCATTTGGCCGTCGTCCATCCGCACTCGGCGCATCGGAAACGGGGAGAACGCCGACTCGTCGACTTGGTGGCCATGGCCGTCACCGTAGAGGTGACGGGGCGACAACGCCGGGGAGACAGGGCCGGGCACGGACCCGTGGGATCATGGAGACATGGAATCGGTCCTGCCCTACGTGCTCGCGCTCCTCCCGACGGTGGGTGTTGCCTGGCTCTTCTACATCATCATCAAGAACATTCTCGAGGGCGACAGGCGTGAGCGAATTGCGCTGGCGAAGTGGGAGGCAGAGCGCACGGCCGAGGCAGCCGGCAATTCCGCGGACGAGAAGTAGAAGGTTGCACGATCCGCACTCCCCGAAGTTTCTCCACAGTTGCCGCCCGGCGATTCCGCTGGATTGGTAGTTCCGTGTAAATTGGCTGTCGACGCGAATACGAAGCATTCACGTCGCTCCCATTACCATCACAACACCAGATGGAGAAACATGGCTCAGCGAGTCGAAGTCGTCCTGATCGACGATGTTGACGGCGGTCACGCCGACGAAACCGTCTCCTTCGCGCTCGACGGGGTATCTTACGAGATCGACCTCAGCGACAAGAATGCGAAGAAGCTGCGCGACGCATTGGCTTCATGGACCGGAAAAGCGCGTCGCAGTGGCAGTGGGCGCGGGCGACGCCGCTCCTCCGGCGCTGCCCCACAGAAGCGAACCGATCTGGGATCGGTTCGGGAATGGGCTCGGGCCAGCGGTTACCAGGTCTCCGACCGTGGTCGGATCTCGGCGGAGATCCAAGCCGCCTACGACAAGGCCCACTGACAATCGCCCGATGACTCGCGAGGGGCCGCCTTCCGAACGGAAGGTGGCCCCTCGTCGTCAGGCCTGAGGCGTCGTGATCTCGGCGGCGAGGTCTCCCGATTGCTCGACCCGCTCGAGGACTTCGTCCATCCGCAGCTGTTTCAGCTCCGCGCCGGCCGCGCCGGCCTCGACCTCGTGCCAGCCACGGGGCGCGGCGACGGTTGGAGCCTCCCGACCGCGAAGGGAATACGGACAGATGGTCGTCTTGGCGGCGACGTTCTGGCTCCAGTCGAGGAAGATCTTACCGGGCCGCAGGTCCTTGGCCATCTTCCAGACGATGAGCTCGGGGTGCTTCTTCGTCATTTCCTGGGCGAGCTGCTGGACCGTGTCGCGGATCTCGTCACTGGTATGCGCTGCACCCGGCAGTACCGGCATAGAGCTGCATACCCTTGCTGCCACTCGTCACCGGAACCGACGCCAGCCCGATCTCCGCGAGGCGGTCCCGCACGATGACCGCGACGACCGACACCTCATGCAATCCGGTGCCCGGTCCGGGATCGAGATCAATGACGAGACGGTCGGGATTGAGCGGGACCGCGTCACGTCCTTCACCGTCGAACCGCCATTGCGGCACGTGGAACTCGAGGGAGTTGAGATTGGCGAAGAAGGTGAGCCCGGCGAGGTCGTCGATGAAGGGAAAGACGGGATCGCGGCCCGCCCGACGAATCCAGGCTGGCGTGCCGGCCGGCACATTCTTCTCGAAGAACTGCATGTCGTGGACGCCGTGTGGATAGCGGATCCGGGTGACTGGCCGATCGGCGAGATGCGGCAGGATCACCGGCGCCATCCGGGCGTAGTAGTCGATGACCTCTGCCTTGGTCGTCCCGGCCGCCGGATACATCACCTTCTCGAGGCTGCTCAGCTTCATGCGCCGGCCCTCGACCTCCACGGTGACCTTCGGGCCGGCCTGCTGGCGTGCGGGTCCGGGCATCACTCGCCGCCCAGGATGAGGTCGTCGACGTCGTCAGGGGACAGGTCCTCCCGTAGACGCTTGAACGCCGGTTGGCGAAGGCGGCCCTGGTGGCCCAGCCCGAGGGACTCGACGTCTGCGACGAGCACTGGGTGAACCCACCGCGCGCCCATGGCGTCCTCGGGGGGAATCTCCGTCACGAAGGGGGACTCCTCCATTCGATGGTCGAAGGCTGCGCTCAATGAGTCACCTGCGCGGCCCGCCAGGCCGGCCCCGACTCGGCCCAGGAAGCGAAGGCCCCCCGGCCCCGGCACACCGACGAGCACTGCGCCGAGCCGGTCCTGCACTGTTCCCGTGGACTCGGGCCGCCAACCGCCGATGACCACGGAGGTACTCCCTCGATGCGGCGACTTGAGCCAGTCGGGAGAGCGGACGCCCGGTCGGTAGGTCGACCCGACCCGCTTGCTGACGATGCCCTCCAGACCCTGCTCGCGCGTCGCGGCATGAAGCAGCCCCCCGTCCTCGAAGGTCGGTGGGGTCTGCCACCGCGGCCCCTGGAGCTCGAGGCGCTCGAGCGTGGCCCGGCGGTCACTCCAGGCGCGGCCGAGCAGCTCGACGCCGTAGAGGCGCAGCAGGTCGAAGGTCATCAGGGTCACGGGGCTGCGCTCGGCGAGCACCAACGCACGCCGCGCGTTGGTGACATGGAACCGCTCGGCGAGCAGACCAAAGGACGGCTTGCCGGCGTCGAGACAGACGATCTCGCCGTCAAGCAGCATGTCGGCGTATTCCGTTGCCAACGGAAGGAGATCCGGAAAGGCGACCGTGACGTCGCGCTCAGTGCGCGACGTGAGCCGGATCGAGCCCTCGCTGACGTCCGCCAGCACGCGCATTCCGTCCCATTTCACCTCGTGGATCCACTCGTCGCCCGACGGGATGACCCGTGTGGGCGTCGCGAGCATGGGGCGCATGGGTGCATTCTTGTTCTCATGCGAGCCATCTGGAAAGGCGCAGTGTCCTTCGGACTCGTCAACGTCCCGGTCCGTCTCTTCTCCGCGACCGAGAACCACGACGTGCAGTTCCGGCAGGTCCACGAGAAGGACGGAGGGCGCATCAAGTACCAGCGGGTGTGCTCGATCGACGGCGAGGAAGTGCCCTATTCCGACATCGCGAAGGGCTATGAGACTGCGGATGGGCAGATGGTCGTCCTCTCCGACGAGGACATGAAGACCCTGCCGTCACGCTCGTCCAAGGAGATCTCGATCGAGAAGTTCGTGCCCGCGGACCAGATCGACCCGCTCCTTTTCGACCGCTCGTATTACCTCGAGCCGGACAAGACCGGTCTCAAGCCGTACGTCCTCCTGCGGGATGCGCTCGAAAAGGCCGACCGCATGGCCGTGGTCACCGTCTCGATTCGGACCCGGATGACCCTGGCCGTGCTGCGAGTGCGTGAGGGCGTCATCGTCCTGCAGACGCTGCTCTGGGCGGACGAGGTGCGCCAACCGGAGTTCGAGTTCCTCTCCGAGGACACGCAAGCCACCGACAAGGAGCTCGCGATGGCAGCGTCGCTCGTCGACTCACTCGCCGGGGACTACGAGCCGGATGAGTTCGAGGACGACTACTCCGAGGCGGTCGAGGCCCTCGTCGCGAGCAAGATCGAGGGCGGCGAGTTGAAGGAGGCGCCGGCGGCGCAGGCCGAGGAGACCGAGGTCGTCGACCTGCTGGCGGCCCTGCAGCGCAGCGTCGACAAGGCGAAGGCGGCCAAGTCCGGAGGCGCGTCGACGAGCGAGATCCGCGAGGAGGCGGACGCGGAGAAGCCGGCAGACACCGCCAAGCAGGCGCCCGCGAAGAGGGCTCCCGCGAAGAAGGCCGCTGCGAAGAAGGCTCCCGCCAAGAAGACGGCCGCGAAGAAGACGACCACCAAGAAGGCGGCGAGCAAGCGCAAGGCCAGCTGACCAGGACAATTGACCAGGACAATGCCGTATGCCGCTGGGCTGGCTCCCGACGGAGCGTGGCCTTCCGCAAGGATGGGCCCCATGCAGACCGTGTCGGTTGAGGAGCTGAGCTCCAGGGTCCAGTCGCTGCCGCCGAATCCACGGATCGTCGTCAGCGGGAACATGGCCATCCCCTGGGACGGCGTGAAGGTCATCGACCAGGCCCTGCCCGAATACATCCTCCATGCCCTCAACGCGCCTCCCGGTCTGCCCGAACGCGAGGGCGTGACGGTCGAGACCTGCTTCGTCGGGGCCGGCATGCGCCGTCATCCCGGGCTGAGGTACGTCCCGTCGCGGCTCTCCCTCGTGCCGCTCCTCTACTCGCGGACGCTCCTGCCCGATGCGGTCCTCATCCACTGCGCGCCCCCTCGCGAGGGGCAGCTCAGTCTCGGTGTGGAGGTCAACGTCCTACCGGCCGCGATCGAGGCCTGCCGCGCCCGAGGCGGTCTCGTCATCGCCGTCATCAACGACCGCATGCCCTACACCTACGGCGACGCCCAGGTTTCGGTGGACCACGTCGATGTCGCCGTCGCCGTCGACGCACCGCTCGTCACGCACTCGGCCGGCACGCCGGACGACGACAGCGCGGCGATCGGCCAGCGCGTCGCCTCGATGGTCCTCGACGGGTCGACCATGCAGCTCGGCATCGGCGCCGTACCCGATGCGACGCTCAACGCGATCATCGGCCGCAAGGACATCCGAGTGTGGACCGAGATGTTCTCCGACGGCATCCTCGCCCTCGACGCCGCAGGATCCCTCGACCGGGACCACCCCCTCGTCACGTCGTTCGTCTTCGGCAGCCAGGACCTCTATGACTGGGTCGACGGCAACTCGTGGGTGCGCATGCTCCGCACCGAGAAGACGAACGACCCCGGCCTCATCGCCCAGCAGCGTCGGATGACCTCGGTCAACACTGCACTCGAGGTGGACCTCTTCGGCCAGGCCAACGCGTCGCGGATCAACGCCCGCATCCACTCCGGCTTCGGCGGCCAGACCGACTTCATCGTCGGTGCGCTGCACTCCCCTGGTGGCCAGTCGTTCATCGCGCTGCGGTCGTGGCACCCGAGGGCCGACGTGTCCACGATCGTCCCCCTCGTCGACGAGCCGGTG
Organism: uncultured Actinomycetota bacterium; assembly: GCA_963754395.1. GTDB lineage: Bacteria > Actinomycetota > Actinomycetes > Actinomycetales > Dermatophilaceae > Intrasporangium. The sequence continues at coordinate 10,972 of CAVWGJ010000023.1, forward strand.
ACGAGCTTCCAGCAGAGCGCCATCGTGACCGAGAACGGAGTCGCGCAGCTCTGGGGCCGCGATGAGCGGGAGCAGTGCCGCGACCTCATCGACGAGTGCGCTCACCCACGCGTTCGTGAAGAGCTCTGGGAGGAGGCGGCAGGGCTCGGACTCGCCTGAGCCCCAGCCACGCCCGATGGCGCCGATGTGCCGCGGAGCGAGCCCAGCGGCATACGACATCGTGTTTGCGTCGTAACCTTTGGCGCATGAGCACGCCCCAGCGCCCCGTCGCGGTGGTGACCGGCGCCACCCGCGGCATCGGCCGCGCCGTCGTCGAGGACCTCGCCGCCAGCCATCATGTCGTCGTCTGCGGCCGGTCGGCGGAGTCGGTGAGGGCTGCGGTCACGGACCTGCCATCCGCCGAGGGCTTCGTCGCCGACCTCGCCGACTGCAGGCCAGGCGGATCGCTCGAGCGCGGGCTCGCCGACCTCGTGCCGCGGCTCCCGCGCGTCGACGTCCTCGTGCACTCCGCCGGCGTCCTCCGCCGTGGCGAGCGTCGCCGACGTGCCGATGTCGGACTGGGAGCTGTCCATGCGAGTGAATCTCGTTGCGGTTGCAGGGATCACGCGCGCGCTCCTCCCGGCGCTCCGGACCGCTCATGGCCTCGTCGTGGTGCTCAACTCCGGGGCCGGGCTCAACGCCACTGCCACCATGGGCCCCTACAGCGCCTCGAAGTTCGCCCTCCGCGCCTTCGCGGACATGCTGCGCGACGAGGAGCGAGCCAACGGCGTGCGGGTGACGTCCATCCACCCTGGCCGCGTCGACACCGACATGCAGCGCGAGATGATCGACTTCGAGGAAGCGCAGTACCGCGCGGACGAGTACCTGCGCGTCGAGTCTGTCATCAGTGCGGTGCGGCTCGCGGTGACCGCCACCCCAGAGGCGTCCATCGACACGCTGACGGTGCGGCCGCGCGGGTTCCGACCCTGACGGCTGGGCAGCGGCTCAGATGCGGCTGGCCCCACGCGTCGGCATGATCGCGAACTGAGTGAAGGCCAGAGCCTCGATGAGCGCGGTCTCACGCTGCTCCGGGGCCATCTTGCGGGTTGCCACCTCGATGATGACGTCACCCGACCAGCCGGTGTCGACGAGGTGCTCGAGGACCTCGCCGCACGGCTGCGACCCCCGTCCGGGCACGAGGTGCTCGTCCTTGAACGACCCGAGACCGTCGGCGAGGTGGAGGTGCGCCAGGCGCGGCCCGAGCTCGCGCACCATGTGCAGGGCATCCGAGCCGGCCGTCGCCGTGTGGGACAGGTCCATCGTGACGTTGTCGTAGGGCTGGTCCACCGGGTCCCAGTGCGGGAGGTAGGCGAGCATCTCGCGCCGCGCCGTGCGCCACGGGAACATGTTCTCCACCGCGAGCCGGATCCCGGTGTCGTGCTCACGCAGGGCCACGCCATCGATGAAGGAGGCGGCGTAGTCCCGCTGCCATCGGAACGGCGGGTGGAGGACCACGGTGGGCGCGCCGACCTCCAGAGCGAGCTCGATGGAGCGGTCGACCTTGTCCCACGGGTCAGTTCCCCACACACGCTGCGTGAGGAGCAGCGTCGGCGCGTGGATCGACGCGATGGGCAGCCCGTGGTGCTCGCTCAGGGCACGCAGGGCGCCGGGCTCCTGCGTCACCGGGTCGGTCCACACCATGACCTCGACGGCGTCGTAACCGAGACGCGCGGCCGTCGCGAAGGCGGTGGCCGCGTTGTCCGGGTACATCGCGGCCGTCGAGAGCCCGATCCGGATCGTCATGGGGTTCATTCTGGGGCACGGCCCGGTCGGACGCCGGGAGAGGTCCATGTGACGCGCGTCTAGCCGGGCCGGTTCGCCACCTCGTCAGGATCGAGCAGGTCGAGTCGCCGGAGGATCAGGCCCTCCCGGAGCGCCCAGGGGCAGATGTCGAGCCGGTCGACATTGAGCAGGTCCATCGCCGCCTCGGCGACGAGGGCACCGGCGAGCATCTGGTGGGCGCGGGCCGCGGACACCCCGGGCAGCGATACCCGCGCAACGGCGTCGAGACCCTTGAGCTTGTCGACGATCGTCTCGAGATCCGCGCGCCGCAGCTCCCGCGGAACGAAGGATCCGCTCTCGCGCGGAGCCGCACCGGCGATCCGCGCGAGCGAACGCATCGTCTTGGACGTGCCGACGACGCGGTCCGGGCTGGGGGCCTTGAGCAGCGGCCGAACCTGTCGAGCGACCGTGGCGCGGATGTACGAGCGGACGGCGCGCGACTCCTCCGCAGTCGGGGGGTCGCCGGGAAGTCGTTCCCGGGTGAGTCGGCCGGCGCCGAGCGGCAGGCTGATCGCAACATCCGGGTCCTCGTCGATCCCCGAGGCGAGCTCGAGTGAGCCCCCGCCGATGTCGATGACGAGCAGCCGCCCACTCGACCAGCCGAACCACCGGCGGGCGGCGAGGAACGTCACCCGGGACTCGTCGACGCCACTCAGGACCTCGAGTGCGATGCCCGTCTGCTCCCGGACCCGCTCGATGATCGCGTCGCCGTTCGGCGACTCCCGCATCGCGGACGTGGCGAACGCGAGGAGCTCCTCGACGCCCTGGTCCTCGGCGATCTCGAGGCACTCACGGAGGAACTCGACGAGCCGCACCGTCAGGTCGTCGCTGATGAGCCCGTCAGGAGTGAGGTGCTCGGACAGGCGCAGGTCGATCTTGTGGGAGAAGGCCGGGAGGGGGTGGGCGCCGGCGTGCGCGTCCACGACGAGCAGGTGGACGGTGTTGGACCCGATGTCGATGACGCCCAGCCGCATCCTTCGACACTAGCCGGACTCGGTGAACATCCCCTGAACGGTCCGTGACCGGCGGCTTCGACCCGTCAGGGAGTGCGCCGGCTGAGCGTGAGGGAGGCCAGGGCGAGTGCGAGGACGATGAAGCCCGCGACGATCACCATCGACCAGGCGCCGGCACTCGTCACCTCGGCATGCGCCGTGACCTCCTTCATCGCGTCGACGGCGTAGGACAGGGGCAGCACGTCGGACACGACGCTGAGGAAGGCGGGGAGCTGGTCGCGGTCGACGAGCAGGCCGCAGAGCAGGAACTGGGGGATGATGAAGGCCGGCATGAACTGCACCGCCTGGAACTCGGTGCGAGCAAACGCACTTGCGAGCAGCCCGAGCGAGGACCCGAGGATGGCGACCAGGACGGCGACGAGCACGAGCATCCACAGCGGCCCCAGGACGTCGAGGTCGCACACCCAGATCGCGAAGGACGTGGCGAGGAGGGCCTGGACGATGGCCAGCGCGCCGAAGGCCCCGGCGTAGCCCAGCATGAAGTCGGCCTTGCCCATCCGGGTCGTGAGGAGCCGTTCCAGGGTCCCGGACTGGCGCTCCCGCAGCGTGGCCACCGACGTCACGACGAACATGACGACGAGCGGGAAGATACCGAGGAGCGCAGGGCCGATGGCGTCGAAGACCGGCGTGTTGTTGTAGATCCAGGCGAGCAGCCCGATCGCGACCATGGGCACGCCCATGATGAGCGCGATCGTGCGGTGGTCCGTGCGGATCTGCCGCAGCGCACGCCCGGTCGTGGCAATGGTCAGCCCGGGGTTCATCGGTTCACCTCTCCATCGGACGAGGCCTCGACCAGGGTGAGGAAGGCAGCGTCCGCGTCGGTCTCTCCGGTGCGCTCGAGCAGCTCGGCCGGGGTCAGGTCCGCCAGGACCCGGCCGTCGCGCAGGAGGACGAGTCGGTCGCAGCGGGTCGCCTCGTCCATGACGTGGCTCGACACGATGAGGGAGCGCCCCCGGCCGACGAGGTCATGAAAGTGGTCCCACAGGTCGCGGCGCAGGATGGGGTCGAGGCCGACGGTCGGTTCGTCGAGCACGAGCAGGCTGGGGCGGCCGACGAGAGCGCAGGCCAGCGAGACACGGGACTCCTGGCCTCCTGAGAGGTTGCGGACGAGGTCGCCGGCATGGTCCTCCAGGTCGACCTCGGACAAGGTGGCGGCGACCGCCTCACGCAGGTCCCGTCCCGTCAGCCCCACCGCCCGGCCGAAATAGGCGACGTTCTCCCGGATCGTGAGGTCCTGGTACACACTCAGCGACTGCGCCACGTAGCCGACCTGGTCGCGCAGAGCCTCGCTCCCGGCCGCATGGCCGAGGACCGTCACGGTGCCGGACTCGATGACCTGGACGCCGACGATGGCCCGCATCAGTGTCGACTTCCCGGACCCCGAGGGGCCGAGCAGGCCGATGACCTGACGAGCGGGAATCTCGAGAGACAGCGCAGGCAGCACCCGACGCTTGCCACGCACGACGGTGAGGTCACGGACGACAACCGCGGGGCTCGCTTGGGCCTGGGTCATGACTCCGAATCTACTGGTGCGCCAGTCCACGTCGGTCCATTGACGGCCACCTCCAGCCGATCAAGAATCGAAGTGTCCGGTCCGCCTCGGATCGACGGACCCAGTAGTGAAAGAAGGGTCGATCCTCATGAAGCGATCGACACACTTACAAGATGTCGTCGCACTCGTCGCCGGCATCTACGCCTTCCTCTCGCCCATCTGGACGACCACCACGACCAGGGCCACCTGGACCATGGTCGTCCTCGGCGTCATCACTGCGCTGGTGGCGCTCGCCGAGATGGTGCGACCCGACATGGTCCCCCTCGAAGGGCTCATGGTGATCCTCGGAGCGGCATTCATCGTCGCGCCGTGGGTCATGGGCTTCAGCACCACCAGGCCGATGGCCTGGACCGCGTGGATCATCGGAGCCGTCACCTTGCTCATCGGGGTGGCAGACCTGCAGATGACCCGAACGCACCGCCGGGACCTGGCGGCGCCGTCGCACTGACCGCCAGGTACCGGGTCGGACGGGGTCGGTCCGGGTCGGTCCGGGCCGGTGCGACGCTTTCGCACCGGCCCCGGCCGCGCCGTCACGCACCTGGCACCACGACGACGTAGGGTGTGGCGGTGGCTGAAGCACCTCTCGATCTCCCACGTGTCTGGGTCGAGTTCACCGACCCTGACGACGCAGGGCAGCGCTTCCGGTGTGACCTCACCTGGCTGACGAGCAACTGGACCTGCATCTTCGGGGCCGGGTGCCGGGGGATCTACGCCGACCGCCCGGACGACGGCTGCTGCACCCTCGGTGCGCACTTCACCGATGACGACGACCTCAGCCGGGTTGCCGCCGTCGTTGCCGAGCTCGGCGAGGACGAGTGGCAGTACCGGGATGTCGGCACCGCAACCGGTCATCGGAAGGACTGGACCGAGAAGGAGGACGGGGCACGCAAGACGCGGGTCGTCGACGGCGCCTGCATCTTCCTCAACCGGCCCGGCTTCCCGGCCGGAGCCGGCTGCGCCCTCCACCAGCATGCGCTGCTGACCGGCGCCCAGCCCCACACTGCCAAGCCGGACGTGTGCTGGCAGCTGCCGATCAGGCGCAGCTATCGGACCGTCGAGCTGCCCGACGACACCAGCTACCTCGAGGTGACGATCACCGAGTACGACCGGCGCGGCTGGGGTCCTGGAGGCCACGACCTCGACTGGTACTGCTCCGGCAATCCCGAGGCGCACGTCGGCCGCGAGCCGGTCTACCGTTCGCTGGCGCCGGAGCTCATCGAGCTGATGGGTCGGGCGGGCTACGAGGAGCTGGCGATTCGCGCGGAGGCGCACGTGGCGCAGGTGCGTGCGGTCGGGGCTCGCGGCGCCCACAAGCTCCTGCCGCTCATCGTGCACCCGGCGACGATCGCGGCGACGCCGAGGCCCGGACGGTCCACGGCGTGAGTGACATCATCGCCTCCCCCAACATCTGGGACACACCTGATGTCTACGAGGTCGAGAACCAGGGCGTCGACCGCGCCGGTGTCATCGAGTCGGCGATGCGCGAGATGCAGGACTGGGCTGGACGAGACGTCGTCGACATCGGTTGTGGGACGGGCTACCACCTGCCGATGTTCGCCCGGACGGCGCGCTCGGTCGTCGGCGTGGAGCCCCACCCACCGCTGGCTTCTCTTGCGGCACAACGTGTTTCCCGTATGCCGCTGTGCTCGGTTCGCGAGGAGGGTGCAGCCTCGATCGGGGTTGCGGACGGGTCCTTCGACGTGGCCCAGGCGCGGTGGGCCTACTTCTTCGGGCCGGGATGCGAACCCGGGCTGGCCGAGCTCGATCGGATCATGCGGCCCGGAGGCGTGGCCTTCGTCATCGACAACGACGCGACCCGGTCGACGTTCGGGTCGTGGTTCCGCAGGGCCCTGCCGTCCTACGACCCCCGGGCGGTCGAGCGGTTCTGGCAGCGCCAGGGCTGGTCACGCGAGCGTCTCGACATCCGTTGGGACTTCGACTCGCGCGAGGACTTCGAGGCGGTGGTCCGCATCGAGTTCGCACCCGACCACGCCGACCTCATCCTGGCGGAGCACCCGGGCGTGACCGGAGTCGACTACGCCGTCAACCTCTGGTGGCGGCGCTACTGAGGGACGATTGGGCCGGGTTCCGATCGTGGGAGCCGATTCGGCGCACCTCCTGCCCCGGACGGGCGGACAATCGGGCCCCGGTCCGATTGTCGGGGCACCTCCTGCCCCGGACGCGCACACAATCGGGCCCCGGTCCGATTGTCGGGGGCACCAGAGCAGAGCGGCGGCTCAGTCGACGAGGTCGAGCGCGAGGTCCACGATCGGCGAGCTGTGCGTCAGGCCGCCCACCGACACGAAGTCGACGCCCGTCGCCGCGTAGTCAGCGACCACCTCGAGGGTGAGTCCCCCGGTGGCCTCGATCTCGACCGGTTCGCCGAGGCGCCGCAGCAGCGAAACCGTCTCGCGCAGCACCGGCAGGGGCATGTTGTCGCACATGATGAAGCGGGCGCCGGCGTCATGGGCCTCCTGGGCCTCAGCGGGCGTCTCGACCTCGACCTGGATGTCCACGTCGGGGAACTTCTCATGGACGAGGCGGTAGGCCTCGGCCACGGACCCGGCCGCGAGCTTGTGGTTGTCCTTGATCATGGCCACGTCGTAGAGGCCGAGGCGCTTGTTCGTGCCACCGCCGGCACGGACGGCGTACTTCTCGAGCAGCCGCATGCCGGGGGTCGTCTTGCGCGTGTCGAGCACCGTCGTACCGGTGCCCTCGAGGGCGTCCGACCAGCGCCGGGTGTGGCTGGCGACGCCCGAGAGCCGGCTCAGGATGTTGAGAATCGTCCGCTCCGCCATGAGGATCACTCGCGTGGGCCCCTCAACGCGGGCGATGACGTCGCCCCGCTCGATGCGCGCACCATCGGCCAGGACCACGTCGACCTTCGGCACCGAGGCAGCGACGAGCCCGGCGACCGACTCGAGCACGATCGCGATGACCGGTCCGCCGGCGACGACGCCGGGGCCCCGTGCGACGATCTCGCCGACCCGGACCTGGTCCTCGGGGATCGTCGCCAGCGTCGTCACGTCCAGGCCGTCGGGTCCGAGGTCCTCGCGCAAGGCGGCTGCCACGAGCTCTCGCGCGGCTCGGTCAGGGAAGTCGTTCATGGTGCTCCTCGGTGCGGTGCGAGCCATCGAGATCCAGCCCAATGAGGTTCTCGTGCGATACGGGATCGGTTGCCGTGATGAGCTGTCCATCATGGCGGCGGCGAATCACCGTGTGGTGCAGGAAGTTCTCGTCGTCGCGGTCTGGAAAGTCCTCGCGCACATGCCCGCCGCGGGTCTCCTCGCGCAGCACAGCCGCCAGAGTCAGAGCCCGCCCGACGTGCAGGAGGTTCGTCGCCTCCCAGCTCTTCGGACCGCCCTTCTTGCCGTCGTCAGCGGCCGCGAGCTCACCCAGCCGGGCCGCGGTTGCAGCGAGCGACGCAGCGGACCGCACCGATCCGGCGCCGGCCGTCATCGCGCGCTGCACGGCCACCCGGCGCTTGCCGCGGATCAGCGCGGGGTGGTCGGCTGCGTCGCTCGCCACCTCGACCGGGCTGGGGTCGGGCAGCTCCGCTGCAGCCAGGCGATGGGTCAGGTCGTCGGCGATCCTCCGGGCGAACACGAGCCCTTCGAGCAGCGAGTTGCTCGCCAGGCGGTTGGCGCCGTGGACGCCGGTGCAGGACGTCTCACCGCACGCGTACAGACCCTCGAGACTGGTGCGACCGCGCAGGTCCGTGCGCACACCTCCGCTGGCGTAGTGCTGGGCCGGCGCCACGGGCAACAGCTCGGTCGCGGGGTCGAAGCCGAGCTCGCGGCACCGCTCGACGATGGATGGGAACCGCTGCTCGAGAAAGTCGGCGCCGAGGTGTCGGCAGTCGAGGTAGACGTGGTCGGTGCCCGTCTCTCGCATCCGCGCGATGATGGCGCGCGCGACGATGTCGCGTGGCGCCAGGTCAGCCATCGAATGCTTCCCGTGCATGAACCGGACCCCCGCGGCGTCGACGAGGAACGCGCCTTCGCCCCGCACCGCCTCGGAGATGAGCGGCTGCTGGCCGCGACGATCCTTCACCGAGATAGAGCACGGTGGGGTGGAACTGGACGAACTCCAGGTCGGCCAGCTCGGCGCCGGCGCGCAACGCAGCCGCCATCCCGTCGCCAGTGGCCACGGCCGGGTTCGTGGTCGAGGCGTAGATCTGGCCGAGCCCGCCCGTCGCGAGCACGACGGCCCGGGCGTGCGCGGCCCCAACCCCGTCGACCTGGCCCTCGCCGATGACGTGCAGGGTCACCCCGCACACGCCGCCCTCGGCGTTCGACAGCAGGTCGATGACGAGGGCGTGCTCGATGATCTCGATGCCGGGATCGTCCCGGACCCGGTTGAGCGCCGCGATGAGCGCGCGGCTGATCTCGCGGCCGGTGGCGTCGCCGCCGGCGTGCAGGATCCGGTCGCGGTGGTGCCCGCCCTCGCGGGTCAGGGAGATCTTGCCGGTCTCTCCCCGATCGAAGTCCGCACCGATGGCGATGAGGTCCCAGACGGCGTCGGTGCCCTCGTTGACCAGCGTGCGCACCGCCTCGACGTCGCAGAGGCCGACCCCGGCGACGAGCGTGTCGTGGATGTGCTCCTCCGGGCTGTCGTCGGGCGACATCACCGCGGCGATCCCACCCTGGGCCCACGCGGTCGAGCCCTCGTCGAGCACCGTCTTCGTGACGAGCAGGACCCGGGCAACCCGACGTCTGAGACGGAGCGCGGTCGTCAGACCGGCGATTCCGGACCCGACCACGATGACGTCGGCCGTGGCCGTCCAGCCGGGGGCCGCTGCCCGGAGGCGCCGCGGGATCATGACGGCTCTCGCGCTCATCCCCGCCCCTTCTCGTGGTGCGTCACGCCCCATACCGTATGCCGCTGGGCCGGCTCCCGTTCGCACCGCTCACTCGGGAGGGCTGGGAGGCCACGGCCGTCGGGGAGCGAGCTCAGCGGCATACGGCCTCGTCTCAGTGTTGGTAGTCGTGGTGCCGCTCCGTGACGGCCGAGGTCTTCAGGCCGAACCCGTCCGGCACGTCGCCGGCATCGTGCCCGACCTCGATGATCCGGTTGTCCCGGTCGACGAAGACGACCTGCGCCTCGTGAGCCCGCGCCTCGGCGTCATCCATGCAGGCGTAGGCGATGATGATCACCGTGTCGCCAGGCGAGATGAGGCGGGCGGCCGCGCCGTTGACGCACAGGATGCCCGAGCCCCGCTCACCCTCGATGGCATAGGTCGTCAGGCGGTTTCCGTTGTCGACGTCGACCACGTCCACCTGCTGGCCCGGCCAGAGGTCCGCCGCGTCCAAGAGGTCGCGGTCGATGGTGAGCGACCCGACGTAGTGCAGATCGGCCTGTGTCACCGTTGCCCGGTGGATCTTCGAGTGGAGCATGAATCGCTGCATGGATCGCCTTCCTATCCATCGAGCCGGTCGGCCGAGAAGATCTCGAGCGCTCCGCCCCCCGGGCCCACGAGGACCGGCAGGTTGTCGATGAGGCGCGTCGTGCCGACCCGGGCCGCAACGGCGAGCAACGCCTCACCGCGGAACCACTCCGGCACGTCCTCGAGGGTCTCGGGGTGGACGAGGACGAGGTAGTCGGCGAGCACGAGCGGCTCGCGGACGAGGACCGCGCGGGAGGCACGCCGGATCGCGGACGGCCCCTCGGCGGCGGCAGCGGCCCCCGCTCGCAGTGCGGCCGACAGCGTGAGCGCGATCTCCCGGTCCGACTCGGTGAGGTACGTGTTGCGGCTCGACATGGCCAGCCCGTCGGGCTCTCGCACCGTCGGAACCGCGACGACGCGAACCGGGAAGTCGAGGTCGCGCACCATCCGGCGGATGAGCACCAGCTGCTGGGCGTCCTTCTGGCCGAAGTAGGCCGACGTGCACCGCGTGAGGTGCATCAGCTTCCCGACCACCGTGAGCATGCCGTCGAAGTGCCCCGGCCGGGCCTGCCCCTCGAGGACGTCGCCGAGCGGACCGGCCGAGATCCGCACGCCCGGGTCACCGTCGGGGTAGATGACGTCGGGTGTCGGGGCGAAGACGAGGTCGACCCCCGCCTCGGTGCAGATGGCCAGGTCGGCGTCGAACGTGCGGGGATAACGGGACAGGTCCTCCTTCGGCCCGAACTGGAGCGGGTTGAGGAAGATCGTGACGATGACGTGCGCGTGCGTCTCACGGGCCCGGTGGATCAGGGTGGCATGTCCGTCGTGCAGGGCACCCATCGTCATGACGACGGCGACGTCGCCGTCGTCGAGGGCGGCACGCGCCTTGCACAGCTCCTCCCGAGTGCGAGCGACGGTCACGAGTTGTCCTCCTCGTCGGCGAGCAGTTGGAGCATGGCGTCCGCGGTGGAAGCCTTGAGGCGCCCACTCAGCAGCGCCCGCTGCGCGGTGGCCCGTGCGAGCGCGAGGTAGGTGGGCCGGATGTCCGGGGCCACCTCGCGGAGCAGCGCCACGTGCCCGGCAACGGTACCGGCGTCTCCCCGCGCGACGGGGCCGGTGAGTGCAGCATCACCTTGCTGGAGGGCGTTGGCGAGCGCGGCGGACAGGAGCGGCTCCAGGACCCGGGACGGGTCGTCGATGCCCGCCTGACCGAGCAGCTCCATTGCCTGGCTGACGAGGGTCACGAGGTGGTTGGCGCCATGCGCGAGCGCAGCGTGGTACGTGAGCCGCTCATCCTCCGCAATCCAGACCGGGTCGCCGCCCATCTCGATGACGAGGGCCTCGGCGAGGGGCCGCGCCATGTCGACGGTCGTGACGCCGAAGCAGCAGTCCTGCAGTCGCTCGAGGTCGACGTCCGTCCCGGTGAAGGTCATCGCCGGATGGAGGGCGAGCGGCACGAGGTCGCTGCCGATGGCGGACTCGAAGACCGATATCCCGTAAGCCCCCGAGGTGTGCATGACGAGCTGACCGGCCGTGAAGGTGCCGGTCGTCGCGAGTCCGGCGATGAGCTCGGCCAGCACGTCGTCCGGAATGGCGAGCACGACGAGGTGGGCGCCGCTGACGACCTCGGGGATGGGCTTGACCGGCACACCGGGAAGGAGCATGGCTGCCCGCTCCCGGCTCGCCTCGCTCACCGCCGAGACACCCGTGACATGGTGACCCGCACGGGTCAGCGCGGCACCCAGCACGGCGCCGACCCGACCCGCCCCGACGATGCCGACGTCGAACCGCGCGGGACGCTCGTGCGGACTGCTCATCAGGGGCACGGTATCGCCTAAAGTCCCTCCTCGTGGATCCCATCCCTTGGCGCGACGCGTGGCACACCGCGCTGTATGCCGCTGGGCTGGGTTTCTATGTCACCCGCGGTGGGCCTGCGGCGCACTTCACGACGGCGACACACGGGGTGACCGGGGCGGTCCTCGCCGACGCCCTCCTGCGCCTGTGGGGCCGGTCGCACGACGACCCGCCGAAGGTCGTGGTCGACATCGGAGCCGGGCGCGGCGAGCTGCTGACCCACCTCCTCTCCGTCGAGAGCGCGATCGGGGTGGATGTCGTCGACCGGCCCGAGGCCCTCGACCCACGCATCAGGTGGATCCGGTCACCCGGAGGCGCGCGGCTGCCGGACGGTCTCCACGGGCTGCAGAATACGCTCGTCATCGCGCACGAGTGGCTCGACGTCGTCCCGTGCACGATCGCCGAGGTCGACGAACGGGGGCGGCTTCGCGAGGTCCTCGTCGATCCCGTGACCGGGGAGGAGCAGCTCGGCGGCGATGTCGATCCGGAGGATGCGGAGTGGGCCGCCGCCCACTGGCCCGGCCACCGACCGGGCCAGCGCGTCGAGGTCGGCCGGACCCGGGACGCGGCCTGGGCCCATCTCGTCAGCCGGGTCGACTCGGGCCTGCTCGTCGCCATCGACTACGGGCACCTCGGGGCGAACCGCCCCCGCGCCGGCACCCTCACGGCATACCGTGCCGGCAACCTCGTGACCCCGGTCCCGGACGGCAGCTGTGACCTCACGGCCCACGTGGCCGTGGACTCCCTCGATGCCGACGAGCTCGTGCGCCAGCGAGAGGTCCTGCGCGGGCTCGGTGTGCGCGCCACCGGCCCCGAGCACGTCCGGGCGAGCGACGACCCCATGGGCTACCTCCGCGCTCTCGAGCGCGCTTCGGCCGAGGCGGAGCTGATCCGTCCCGGCGGGTTCGGTGACTTCTGGTGGGCCGTGAAGCACGTCACGGGCCCCGACGTACCCTGAGGCCATGCGTCGGCTGGTCCTCGTCCTCCTCACCGTGTGCTTCACCCTTGCCGTGCCGGCAACCGCCCACGCCCACGACGTGCTCGAGAAGACGACCCCCGCGGACGGCACCACCGTGCAGCTCCTGCCCGGAGACGTCTCTCTCGTCTTCAGCGAGCAGCCGCTCGAGATCGGGCTCCAGGTCGTCATCACCGGACCCACCGGCAACGTGGCCGAGGGACTCGCGACGATCCAGGGTCGCGAGGTCCGACAGGCCATCTCCTCGGCTGCCCCCGCCGGCGAGTACACGGTCGCCTACCGGGTGACCTCGGACGACGGCCACCCGGTCAGCGGCTCGTTCCGCTTCTTTGCGATGACGGGGCTCGACGGGTCGACCGCGACGGCCGGGCCGCCGGTCCTGGCGCCCCAGGCGGAGGATCCTGCAGTGGAGAGCGCCAAGGACTCCCAGTTCGTGCCCGTGGTCCTCACGGCCGCGGGGACCGTCATCGCCATCGGACTCTTCGTCTTCGTCCTGCTCAAGGCCCGGCGCAGGACGCCGACGGTCTGAGGGGACGCCATGGTCGAGCAGAGCCAGTGGATGCAGATCGTCGAGGCCAACCCGGCCCACTCGACCTGGTTCGTCAAGCGTTTCCGTGACATGGCGGCGGCCGGCCAGGACCTCGACGGGGAGGCCCGACTCGTCGACGCGATGGTGCCCCGACGGTCTCGCATCCTCGATGCAGGCTGTGGCTCGGGCCGGGTCGGAGGGGCGCTGGCCCGCGCCGGGCACGACGTCGTCGGGGTGGACGTCGACCCGGTGCTCATCGAGGCTGCGATCGAGGACCACCCGGGGCCTCAGTGGCTCGTCGGTGACCTCGCCGAGCTGGACCTCGCGGCCCAGGGCGTGGCCGCCGACTTCGAGGTCGTCGTCGCTGCGGGCAACGTCATGCCGTTCCTTGCACCGAGCACCCGCCGCGAGGTGCTCCAGCGGCTGCGCAACCAGGTCGCCGAGCGCGGCCGGATCGTCGTCGGCTTCGGCGCCGGACGCGGCTACGACTTCGGCGACTTCCTCGACGACGCCCGGGCATCGGGCCTCGAGACTGACCTGCTCCTCGCCGGCTGGGATGTCCGACCGTTCAGTCACGATGCCGACGACTCCGACTTCCTCGTCGCGATCCTCCGCCCGGCCTGAGCCCATCGCGCCGCCCCCGCCCCCGACGGCATAGTCTCGACCCATGACCGAGACGACCACGTCGCCCCGCTCCTCGCGCCAGCGCGCCCTGACCGTGGGTGTCGGTGCCGGGAGTCTCGCGACGGCCGACATGGTCCTCAACATCGGGCCGCAGCACCCGGCGACCCACGGCGTGCTCCGGCTGCGGATCGTCGTCGACGGCGAGCGCATCGTCAGCGCCGAGCCGATCATCGGCTACATGCACCGTGGCGCCGAGAAGCTCTTCGAGGTGCGCGACTACCGCCAGATCCTCGTCCTGGCCAACCGGCACGACTGGCTCAGCGCATTCTCCAACGAGCTGGGCGTGGTCCTCGGGGTGGAGCACATGCTCGGCATGGAGGTTCCGGAGCGGGCGGTCTGGGCGCGCACCGCGCTGGCGGAGCTCAACCGGGTGCTCAACCACCTCATGTTCCTCGGCAGCTATCCCCTCGAGCTCGGCGCGATCACCCCCGTCTTCTACGCCTTCCGCGAGCGCGAGGAGCTCCAGGCCGTGCTCGAGGAGGTGTCGGGCGGCCGGATGCACTACATGTTCAACCGGGTCGGCGGCCTCAAGGAGGACCTGCCCGCCGGCTGGATGGGACGCGTCGACAAGGCCATCGTCAACGTCCGCAAGCGGCTCCCCTCGCTCGAGCACCTCATCGTCGGCAACGAGATCCTGGAGGCCCGCACCCGCCGGGTCGGGGTGCTGCCTCGCGAGACTGCCCTGAGCTTCGGCGTCTCCGGCCCCATCGCCCGGGCGAGCGGGATCGACGTGGACCTGCGCCGGGACGCGCCCTACCTCGCCTACGGTGAGCTCTTCGTCAAGGGTGGCCCGGGGCGCGTCGTGACGCGACAGGCCGGTGACTGCCTCGCCCGCCTCGAGGTGCTGCTCGAGCAGACCCGCGTGAGCCTGGACCTGGCCGAGGCGTGCCTCGATCGGTTGATCCAGCTCAAGCCGGGGCCGATCAACGTCAGGCTGCCCAAGGTCCTCAAGGTGCCCGAGGGGCAGATCTACACCGCGACCGAGAACCCGCTCGGCTTCAACGGCTACTACCTCGTGTCCCGGGGCGAGAAGACGCCGTGGCGGCTCAAGCTGCGCTCGGCGTCGTTCAACAATGTCTCCGTGCTCACGGAGATGCTGCCGGGGCAGCTCATCTCCGACATGGTGGCCATCCTCGGCTCGATGTTCTTCGTCGTCGGCGACGTCGACAAATGACCTTCCGTATGCCGCTGGGCTCGCTCTCGCGCGCCGGTGCCCTCCGCGCCGCGGCAGTTGTCGTCATCACCGCCAGCGTCTGGGCGGCTGCGGCGTGCTCGGACGAGGACGTCGTCGACACCATCCCGCCACCCCGGCCGAACCGGACCACCACGAGCGTGGACACCGCTGGTACACCTGAGCCAACGACGACCGCGACCAGCACAACGACCAGGACAACCGCTCCGTCGAGTGTGCAGTAAATGCCGCCCGTCCGGTCACATCGGCGGCACGCCGAGGACCAGGGTCTTGCCGGAGACAACGTCGAGGACGACCCGGTCGCCAAGCGGCTCGGTCAGTTGCAGGGTGCTGGGCGCGAGGAGGTACTGCATGGTGCACATCGTGCCGGGCTCCGGCGGAGTGTGCGTGGCTCCGACCACCACGAGGTCGTCGAACTCGACGGCGTGACCGGTCAGGTCGCGGTCGCAGGCACCGTGACCGATCCCCACGGTGATGGTCGCGCCCGAGACGGAATCGAGGGAGTCGGCGGGACTGAACCCTGCCGGGCGCTGGGGCAGACCGGCCAGCGGCTGCGGCGCAGCCGGCCGGTCGAGTGGTCCGGGCGCCGTCGCGACGACGACGATCGGACGTGTCATCCCGTCCACCGCCAACGACCAGGCCGGGACGGTCGCCTCACCCGCGTTGGTCTTGACCCGCGTCGTCGTCAGGGTGGCTTTCGTCAGCGTCAGGCGGCACTCGTCTGCCGCCACGCCGGAGCAGTCGCCGCCAACCTGCAGCGCACGTGCCACGCTCTCCCGCGGTCCGAGGAGGTCGACGGGTCGCTCCGACCCGTCCGGAAGCGTCATCTGCGACACCCCGACCTGGTCGTCGGGGACACCGGCCCCGAACTCGACCTTGCCGGCGAGCCACGCGGCCTTCTGCGCGTCCGTCTCGAAGGCTACGTCGGCCCAGGGCGAGATGAGCACCAGGCCGACCGGGGCCACGGGCCGACCGGATGCGCGGAATGTCTCTGCCACGACCGTCGCCCGGTCTGCGAAGGCCTTGGGGGCCGGCGCACTCGGCAGCGTCGTCCGCTGCTCGCCCGTGACCGGCGCCGAACCCCGCACAGAGTCAGTGGACGTCGCCTTGACGGTCCCGTCCGTGGAGCCGCCGGTCCCTGGGGTCCGCACCTCACCACAGGCGGCGAGCGTCACGAAGAGCGGGGCGATCACCAGGATCAGGGCGCGGGTTCCCCGGCTGTGGGACGTGGCCTCCATGCCCATCAGACCCCGTGGTGAGGGCAATCGTTGCATCAGCGGTCCGCGTAGCCGTTCAGCTCGTCGAGATCCTCCTCGTCGCCGTCATCGCGAGGCCTGATCCGGCACCAACGCTGCACCACCATGCCCGCGACGGCGAGCGCGATGGCGATCAGGGCGTGAATGGCGAAGGGCCAGATCCGACTGCGCTGGGACTCGATGTCGGAGTCGGGCAACAGCACGAGGATGATCGCGGCGTACCACCCGGTCAGGGCCGCTCCCGTGAGGGCCGCAGCCTGTCCGAGAACGAGCGTGCGGGCGGCCCTGAGTGGAGTCATGGACGCGCCGCTGCCCCCGTCCCTGAAGGTGCGCACCTGCCGGCCGGCGACGAGGACTGCACCACCGAGGAAGAGCATCGCGACAGCACCGATCCAGCCCGGGTCAGGAACGGTCCGGCCGTTGCCCTCGACCCAGCGCATGACGAGCCACGCCAGGACGAGGACGGCGACGCCCGTGAGGACAAGCGTCGACACGCGGATGCCGTTGTGCGGCTTCACAGTTGCCCCCATTCGGGTCCGGGCCGGACGCCCGAGCGGTCAAGTCGGTCAAGCAGTTCAGCAATCGGCCGGATGCCGCTCTCTCCCGGCCCCACCCTGACGCGCGCCTCCGGCTCGGCCCGGGCCCAGGGCAGCAGCACGAACGCGCGCTCGGCGGCGCGGGGATGCGGCAGCGTCAGTCTCTCTTCGTCGCTGACGACCTCCTGACCCGAGCCGGGCGTGCCGAACTGGACGAGGTCGAGGTCGAGCGTCCGGGCGCCCCACCGGACCTCGCGGGTCCGGCCGTGCGTGTCCTCGATGCGGTGCAGCGCCTCGAGCAGCTCCGCCGGATCGAGGGTCGTGCGGCCCACGACGACGGCGTTGAGGTAGGGCGGCTGCTCCGGACCACCCACCGGGTCGGTCTCGACGATGGGCGACACCGAGGTGAGGGTGAAGCCGGGCAGGGCGCGGAGGGCATCGACGGCGAGGGAGAGCGTGCGCCCGCGGTCACCGAGATTCGACCCGAGCGCGATGACCGCTCGCGGCCCGTTGCTGCGACGGATGCGGACCTCGACGTCGGTGAACGGGTGGCCGACCGGCGCCTCGGGCTTGTGCACGACCACCTCGACGGCGTCGACGAGCGGGTAGCCGAGCACGTCGTCGGCAATGACCTCGGCGAGCCGCTCGATGAGGTCGAAGGACGGCCCGGCGATCCGGGCCACCACGGCCGAGGCGACGTCCGCGTAGTTGACCGTTGCGGCCAGATCGTCGGTGCGGCCAGCTCTGGACAGGTCGAGGGTCAGGTGCACGTCGATGACGAACGGCTGGCCGTCCCGTTTCTCGGCTTCGAGGACCCCGTGGAAGCCGCGGGCGGAGACGCCCTTGAGGACGATCTGGTCGCTCACCAGGCCCCCTCCTCGGCCACGTGGTGCTCGAGGGCCGCCCGCACCACCGCGAGAACCCGGGCGGTCGACTCGACGTCATGGACGCGGACGCACCACAGGCCGGCCATGGCGGCCATGACCGAGGTCGCCGTCGTCTCGAGGTCGCGCTCGGCGGGGGGGTCGTGGCGCCTCGCCCGCTCCCCCGCCGAGCCGCCCCAGGAACGCCTTGCGCGATGCACCGAGCAAGATGGGGTGTCCCAGCTCGTGCAGCTCGGGCAAAGCGGCCAGGAGCGACCAGTTGTGATCCGCCGTCTTGGAGAAGCCGAGACCGGGGTCGAGCACGAGGAGGTCCTCGCTCAGCCCGGCACCCAGCAGCTCGTCCCGGCGGGAGGCAAGCTCACGGCATACGTCTGCCACGACGTCGTCGTAGACGGCGAGTGACTGCATGTCGGCGCTGTGACCGCGCCAGTGCATGGCGACGTAGGGCACCCCTGCCCCGATGACGAGCGGAACCATCTCTGGGTCGGCAAGGCCACCGGACACGTCGTTGACGACGCTGGCGCCGGCGTCGAGGGCGGCTGCCGCGACCGAGGCCCGCATGGTGTCGATCGACACGACCGCACCCTGCTCGGCGAGATCGCGCACGACCGGGAGCACCCGACGCAGCTCCTCCTCGACCGAGGGCCGGTCGGCACCGGGCCGGGTCGACTCGCCACCGACGTCGACGATGTCGCGCCCGGCGGCCAGCACGTCGCGGCCGTGCGCCAGGGCGGCCTCCGGCTCGAACCAGACGCCACCGTCGGAGAACGAGTCCGGCGTCACGTTGACGACGCCCATGACAAGGGTCCGGTCGTGCTCGGCGACCAGGGCTGCGGCCTTCGACCGCATCACGGCATCGGTCATCTGTTGCCCTCGAGCATGAGTGCCATGGCCTCCGCTCGAGTGGCGGGGTCGCGCAGCTGACCGCGCACGGCCGAGGTGATCGTGGACGCTCCCGGCTTGCGGATGCCGCGCATCGACATGCACAGGTGCTCGGCCTGGACCACCACGATGACTCCACGCACGCGAAGGTGCTCGACGAGGGCGTCGGCGATCTGCGTGGTGAGGCGCTCCTGGACCTGTGGGCGCCGGGCGAAGACCTCGACGAGCCGGGCCAGCTTGGACAACCCGGTCACCCGGCCGTCCTTGCTCGGGACGTAGCCGATGTGGGCGACGCCGTGGAACGGCACGAGGTGGTGCTCGCACGTGGAGTACAGCTCGATGTCGCGGACGATGATCAGCTCGTCGTGGTCGATCTCGAAGGTCTTGCTGAGCACGTGCTCGGCCGTCATGTCGAGGCCGGCGAACATCTCGGCGTAGGAGCGCGCGACGCGTTCCGGCGTGTCGGCGAGGCCCTCGCGCTCCGGGTCCTCACCGATGGCGAGCAGCAGCTCCCGGACGGCAGCCGCAGCCCTCGCCACGTCGACCGCCACGGATCATGCCTTCTCGTCGGGGCGGACGGGCTTGTCGTCCGGGACCTCGACGACCTCGACGGGCGGGTGCTCCTCGGCGAGCGGGTGGGCGCCGACAGAGGCGGCCTCGTCGATCTTCTCCTCGACACTCGGATCCGGAGCGGCCGGCGGCGGGAGGTGGCCGTTCTGCTGCGCGGCGAGCTCCGCCGGGCGTGAGGACCGGTGGGCGGTCGCCGGGCAGGCGCGTCTGGGAGGACAACCACGTCGGTCGCTGCGGCAGCTTGACGATGTCGTGGAAGACCTTGGCGATCTCCGCCTGGTTCAGGGTCTCCTGCTCGAGGAGCTCGAGGACGAGGCGGTCGAGCACGTCACGGTTCTCGTTGAGCGCCTGGTAGGCCTCGTCGTGCGCCGACTCGATGAGCCTGCGGACCTCCTCGTCGACGATGCCTGCGATCTCCTCGGAGTAGTCGCGCTGGTGGCCGTAGTCACGTCCGAGGAAGACCTCGCCCTGGCTCTGGCCGAGCTTGATCGCACCGATCCGCTCGCTCATGCCGAACTCGGTGACCATCTTGCGGGCCATGCCGGTGGCCTTCTCGATGTCGTTGCTCGCACCGGTCGTCGGCTCGTGGAAGACGATCTCCTCCGCGACCCGTCCACCGAGGGCGTAGGCGAGCTGGTCGAGGATCTCGTTGCGCGTCGTGGAGTACTTGTCGTCGACGGGCATGACCATGGTGTAGCCGAGAGCACGGCCACGCGGCAGGATGGTCACCTTCGTCACCGGGTCGGTGTGGTTGAGGGCCGCCGCGACGAGGGCGTGCCCACCCTCGTGGTAGGCGGTGATCTTGCGCTCCTTGGCCGACATGATGCGCGAGCGCTTCTGCGGCCCGGCGATGACGCGGTCGATGGCCTCGTCGAGCGCCTTGTTGTCGATGATCTTGCGGTCGCTGCGGGCGGTCAGCAGCGCCGCCTCGTTGAGGACGTTGGCGAGGTCCGCACCGGTGAAGCCGGGCGTGCGACGAGCAACAGCGAGCAGGTCGACGTCGCTCGACATCGGCTTGCCCTGCGAGTGCACCTGGAGGATCCGGTGGCGGCCGAGCATGTCCGGCGCGTCGACGGCGATCTGGCGGTCGAAGCGCCCCGGACGGAGCAGCGCCGGGTCGAGGATGTCGGGGCGGTTGGTCGCCGCGATGAGGATGACGTTCGTCTTGACGTCGAAGCCGTCCATCTCGACGAGCAGCTGGTTGAGGGTCTGCTCGCGCTCGTCGTGGCCACCGCCGAGCCCGGCGCCACGGTGCCGGCCGACGGCGTCGATCTCGTCGACGAAGACGATGGCCGGTGCGTTGGCCTTGGCCTGCTCGAAGAGGTCGCGGACCCGGCTCGCACCGACACCGACGAACATCTCGACGAAGTCCGAGCCGGAGATCGAGTAGAACGGGACGCCGGCCTCACCGGCCACGGCGCGGGCGAGGAGCGTCTTGCCGGTACCGGGCTGGCCGTAGAGGAGGACACCCTTGGGGATCTTCGCCCCGACGGCGAGGAACTTCGCCGGCTCCTGGAGGAACTCCTTGATCTCCTGGAGCTCCTCGATCGCCTCGTCACAGCCGGCGACATCGGCGAAGGTCACCTTGGGCATGTCCTTGGTGGCGAGCTTGGCGCGGGACTTGCCGAACTGCATGACGCGGTTGCCGCCGCCCTGCATCTGCCCCATCAGGAACCAGAAGAGGGCGAGGATGATGATGATCGGCAGGATCGAGACGAGCAGCTGGCCGAGGAAGCTCGGTTCCTCGATGAAGTCGTCGACGCCCTTCGCCGGAGCCGCCGTGTTGAGCGCGTCCACGACCTCGGTGCCGCGGGCCTCGACGTAGTAGGCGAAGACGGTCTTGGCGTCCTTGACCGTCCCGTCGGCCGAGGTGTACGGCTGCTTGAGCGTCAGCTCCATGCGCTCGTTGTTGGTCAGCTTGGCCGACTCGACGTTGCCAGAGGTGATCTGCTTCATCGCCTCGGAGGTGTCGATGCGGGGAGCACCGGCGTCCGAGAACAGCATCCCGAAGACGAGTGCGCTGATGAGGACCAGGATCCACACCAAGGGAGTGCGCAGTAGCCGCTTTCCGTCCATTTGTGTGCGGGGTCTACGCCCCGGTCCTCCTGCTCGTCAACGGGTGAGTGCACTGGTGGGTGCACGGGGACAACGTCCGGCCACCCACCAGTGTTCCGCATTACCCCCCGGGACGCCCAACCAGCCCATACCCACGCTCCATGCTCTGATCGAAAGAACACCTTTCGGGCCCGGAAGGTGTTCTTTCGATCGGAGGGCTGGATCAGGCGAAGTGCGCCGTGATCACCTGCCTGACGCCGTCCACGGTCAGGCGCCCTCCATAGGGCAGCACCCACTGCGGCGACGTGTGGCCGAAGTCGACATCGAGGGCGACGACGAGGTCCGGGTGGTACGTCTCGACGACGCGCAGCACCTGCTCGCGGTGCTCGGACCGGAAGGCGCTCGCCTCGGCGTCCGTGCGAGTGTGCCCGGGGCCGGAGGCGAACGGCCGGCCCCAGAGGAGGGCGGACGCCGCCTCGAGGATGCCGCGCTCCCCAGGTTGCGCAGCCCTCGGAAGACCTCCTCCGGAGAGGGCATCTCCTCGGTCGGCTCGAGCAGCAGCACGCACCCCGCGTAGTTCTCCACCGGCCGCACGAACCGGCCCACCTCGAGCGTCCACCGGACGATCTCGAAGCAGCCGCCCCACGTGCGGCCGGTGACCACTCGCTCGGGGCCCGCCCACGTCCACGGCTCGGCGGGCAGGTCCGGCGGCGGGTCGCTGAGCGCCGCAGGGTCGTCCCACGGCAGGCCCATGTCGCGGGTGCGCGTCACCGGCACGAGGTCGACGTCGCCTCCGAAGAGGGCTGCGTGGAGTGAGGTGAGGTGCTCGGCGTCCGGCCGCGGCCCCGGGCCGAGGTGGACCTGAGTGGAGCCGCCGTAGACGCCCTCGACCCCGTGGAACCAGAGCCAGTTGAGCAGGTTGGTGTTGTCGCTGTAGCCGAGGAAAGGCTTCGGGTCCGTTCGCACGATCTCGGGGTCGAGGTGCTTCAGCAGGGTGATCTGGTCGTCGCCGCCGATGGTTGCGAGCACGGCCCGGATGTCCGGGTCGGCAAAGGCCGCCATGACGTCGGCAGCCCGCTCCTCGGGCGAGGCGAGCCGTCGGGTCGTCGGATACTCGACCGGCTCCAGCCCGAGATCGTCGCGAATCCGCCGCAGCGCCTGCTCGTGGATCTCGGGGAACAGCGCCGGCGCCGCCCACGACGGCGATAGGACGGCGACCGTGTCCCCGGGACGGCAACGACGCGGGGAGACGATCTCATGGCTCATGCCCCCCGATCCAACCAGTGTCCGACACGGCCCGATACCGGATAACCGGTTGCGAACGCAGCGGATGCGTTGCTGCACTGGTGCGGTCAGTCCAGTCGAGTGAGAGGAAAGGGCATGCGCCGCTCCTTCATGTCACCCCAGCAGCAGGTCACCGCCACCTATGCAAAGGACATGAAGCACAGTGGAATTCGCACCACCCAGCCTCAACCTGGGCATCGTCGCGCATGTTGACGCCGGCAAGACGAGCCTGACCGAGCGGCTCCTCCACGCCGCCGGGGTCATCGACGAGCTCGGCAGGGTCGATGAGGGCAGCACCCAGACCGACACCCTCGACCTCGAACGGCAGCGCGGGATGACCATCCGTGCTTCGGTGGTGTCCTTCGAGCTCGGCCAGCCCGAACGTCCAGTCACGGTCAACCTTGTCGACACGCCGGGGCACTCGGACTTCATCGCGGAGGTCGAGCGCTCGCTCGCCGTGCTGGACGGCGCCGTGCTCGTCATCTCCGCAGTGGAGGGCGTCCAGGCGCAGACCCGGGTCCTCATGCGCGTCCTGACCCGCCTGCAGATCCCGACCCTGCTCTACGTCAACAAGATCGACAGGCCCGGGGCGCGTGGGCAGAGCCTGCTCGCGGACATCCGCGAGCGCCTCACCGACAAGGCCATCCCACTCGGTAGCGTCACGGGCGCTGGGACGAGCTCAGCGGCATACGTCCCGTTCGGGAAGGACGACGAGCGGCAGCGCGCGCGCCTCGCCGACCTGCTCTCCGAGCACGACGACGCACTCCTTCGCGACTGGGTGGGCAACGCGGACGGCGTGACGACCCGCCGGCTCGAGCGGGCCCTGGCGCAGCAGGCGCGGAGGGGGCTCGTCCACCCGCTCCTGCACGGGTCGGCTGTCACGGGAGCCGGGCTCGACGAGGTCGCGCGGGCGATCACGACGTACCTGCCGGTGCGGCGGCCGGACGTCGGGGGGCCGCTGGCGGGGAGTGTCTTCAAGGTCGAGCGTGGGCGCTCCGGCGAGAAGCTCGCGCTCGTGCATCTCACGCGAGGGCGGCTGGGCGTGCGCGACAAGGTGCGGTTCGGCGACGTCGCGGACCGGGTCACCGCGATCCGCGTGCACGACCGGGGCGTGCTCGTGCGGTCGACGTCCGTGGCGGCCGGGCGGATGGCCGAGGTCGTCGGGCTGGAGTCGGCCCGGGTGGGCGACCCGATCGGCGACGGAGCGTTGGAGCGCAGTGGGCCGCAGTTCTCGCCGCCGACGCTCGAGACGGTGGTCGAGCCGGTTCGGCCGGTCGACCGAGGACGGATGTACGCGGCGCTGACGCGGCTCGCCGAGACCGACCCGCTCATCAACCTGCGACACGACGACGCACGCGGTGAGACCCACGTATCGCTCTACGGCGAGGTGCAGAAGGAGGTCATCGCGGCCACTCTCGCGACCGAGCACGGGGTCCCGGTGCGGTTCCGGGAGACCACGGTGATCTGTGTCGAGCGGGTCGTCGGGACGGGTGCGGCGGTCGAGGTGATCTCGGTGGCGCCGAACCCGTACCTCGCGACCGTGGGGCTGCGGGTGGCCGCCGGTGCGCCCGGGTCCGGCGTGACGTTCGGGCTGGACGTGGAGCTCGGGTCGATGCCGCCGGCGTTCTTCCGGGCAGTGGAGGAGAGCGTGCACGAGACGTTGGCGCAGGGGCTGCGCGGCTGGCCGGTCCTCGACTGCGCCGTGACGATGACGGCGTCCGGGTACTACGCGCGCCAGGGCCACGCCCACCAGAAGTTCAGCAGGGCGATGTCGAGCACGGCCGGCGACTTCCGGGGGCTCACGCCACTCGTCCTCATGGCTGCGCTTCGGCAAGCAGGAACCTTGGTCGAGGAGCCGATGCACCGGTTCGACGTCGACCTGCCCGCGGCGGCGCTCGGACCGGCGCTGAGGCTGCTGTCACACCTGCGTGCGGTGCCACGCACGACCCACGTGCACGGCGCCGTGGCTCACCTGGGTGGCCTCGTGCCCGCGGCCCACGTGCACGAGCTGCAGCAGCGCCTGCCGGATCTCACGGGCGGCGAGGGTGACCTGGTGTGCGAGTTCGAGCGCTATGCCCCCGTGACCGGTGACCAGCCGCCCTCCCGGAACCGGACGGGGCCCGACCCGTTGGACCGCCGGACCTACGTGCTCGAGGTCCGCCGCTGACCCCCCGGGGGCGGGGTCGGTGGGTGAGGCGCGAGGCGACGGAGGTCAGGGGGAGAGCTCGTCGCTCGCGGCCCGGAGCGCCTCGAGGACGCGCCGGTCGATGCCACCGGGGGCGAGGCGCGACTCGTAGTTGACCTCGCCCGCCCAGGCCACGAGGGCCGCTTCGACGCCCGCTTCCGCGCCGCCGGCGTCGACGGGGTGCCCGAGCCGCCCGAGCCGCTGAGCGACCTCGTCGGCCAGCGCACCCTCGAGCGGCTGGACGTCCTCGGGCCGCCCGAAGACCAGCTCCCACTCGTCCAGCAGCCGCCCCAGCTCCGTGACCGGGTCGGCGTGGTCGTCGACCCGGAGGTCCGCGGCAACTCCACTGCGGTCGTAGCCTGCGCCCGGCTCGACCGCGTACACGGCAGCGCTCTGGCGCCCGCGCGAGTCGCCACCTGCGGCATCGCCGGCCGCCAGCGCGGCGAGCAGCCGCTGAGGGAACGTGGCGCCCGCAGAGTCCAGCCACGCCCGCTCCATCGCGTCGACGACCTCGGGTCCGACGAGGATGTTGCCCTGGATCGCGTACGCCGACGCGCCGTCGGCGGCGACCCGAGCCACGCCACCACACCACGGCAGGCACTCCTCGCCGGTGAACGTCGCCGCTGACTTGCGCCCTACGACGGCGACCTGACGCGTTGCGCTCCCCAGGTCTGTGGCGGTGGCGGAGGACAGCGCGGAGTCGGCCGACTCCCCCGCCTCGAGCCGGCTGAGCAGCTCCGGCACGTAGGCCACCCGGGCCCACGACTGCGTGGCGACCGCCCCGACGCCCACCCGTGCTCCCGGGACGACTGCGCCGACGGCCAGGAACTTGCTCGCCACGGCCACGCCGTACGCCTCGCCCTCGCGGGCGACGATGGAGAACGTCATGGGCACATCCTGCCGCGGGACCCGGGAAGCGAGCTCAGCGGCATACGGCCGGATGACGCCGTCAGGCGTACACGTGCGGAGCGAGCGTCCCCACGCAACGCAGGTTGCGGTACTTCTCCGCGTAGTCGAGGCCGTAGCCGACGACGAACTCGTTGGGGATGTCGAAGCCGACGTACTTGACTGGGATGTCGACCTTGACCACGTCGGGCTTGCGCAGCAAGGTGCAGATCTCCACGGAGGCCGGCTTGCGCGACTCGAGGTTCGCCTTGATCCAGGACAGCGTCAGGCCGGAGTCGATGATGTCCTCGACGATGAGGACGTCCTTGCCGGTGATGTCGGCGTCGAGGTCCTTGAGGATGCGCACGACACCGGAGCTCTTGGTGCCCGAGCCGTAGGACGACACCGCCATCCAGTCCATCGGCGCGGTGCCCGGCAGGGCGCGCATGAGGTCGGCCATGACGACGACGGCACCCTTGAGGACGCCGACGAGCAGCAGGTCCTTGCCCTCGTAGTCCTTCCAGATGTCGACGGCGAGCTCCGCGAGACGGCTCTGGATCTGTTCCTCGGTGAAGAGGACCTTGGCCAGGTCGTCTCCCATGTGCTCCTGGTCCACGAAGGCTCCTTGGTGCGTTTACGGTGGCGTTCGGGCTCTATTCAACCCCACGCCGTATGCCGCCGGGCTCGCTCCCGCGCGACCCGCGCGGACAGGGCGTGCGTGGGTGTGGTTGTCAGAGCAGCGTCAACCACGCACGACCCCAATGGAGCGTGAACGCTCGACGCGACCGAGCAGGCCGGTCAGTGCGTGTCGGCCGTCTCGCGGATCGGGCTGAAGCGGATGCTGGCACCGGTGCGGGCGACGGCGATCCCCCCGGGCACGTGCAGCGGCCCCTGACCGTGCCAGGAGGTGAGCAGCGCGTCGAGTGACTCAACGTGTGCCGCGGTGACATCCGAGATGGGGGCCCCGGCCTCGGCGGCGAGGATGCGCCACACCCGGGTTCGGATCGCTCGCGGGAGCGCGGCGAGCGCCCCGAGATCCACGCCCGGATCGCCCGGCGCCGAGGGCAGGTCGGCCCGGGCCCGGACCGCAAGGCTCTGGAGGTGGTCCGCGTCCTCGCGCAACAGGTCGGCGGAGCGGGCCAGCGCCGCGGCAAAGCCGGGACCCAGGTCACCCTCGAGCGCCTCCAGGAGCCGACGCGCGCGGACCCGGCGGAACGACGGGTCGGCGTTGTGGGGGTCGTGCCAGGGCTCGAGACCGAGCGCGTGGCAGGCAGCGAGCGTCGTCGCGCGGGGCAGGGCGAGCAGCGGACGGACGAAGGGCCCTCGCCGCACCGGCATGCCGCTCAGAGACCTGGCGCCGGACCCGCGCGACAGGCCGAGCAGCACCTGCTCGGCCTGGTCGTCGCGCGTGTGACCGAGCAGGACGAGGCTCGCGCCGCGCCGGTCGGCCACGGCCTGGATCGCCTTGAAGCGGGCCGAGCGGGCGTCGGCCTCGAGGCCCGAGCCGGTGAGCCGGACCTCCGCCTGCGCGACGTCGACGGGGTCCAACGCGAGCTCACGGCAGAGCTCCGCGGCCTCCTCGGCCACCTCTGCGGACCCCTGCTGGAGCCCGTGGTCGACGACCACCGCCCCCGCCCGCAGGCCCGCACGTGGCGCCTCGAATCCGAGAGCCGCCGCGAGCGCGAGGGAGTCGGGGCCACCGGAGCAGGCCACCAGGACCAGACCGCCCTCGGGGACGTCGGCGAACTGCTCACGCACCGCGAGCCGGGTCGCTGCAACCGCTGGATCGGGTCCCGTCATCTCGTGGAGCGCTCCTGTTCAGCCGTGGACCCGGCGCACCCAGGCGCTGGGGTCGAGGATCTCGGTGGGCTTGGGCAGGGTATCGGGCGACGACCACACCGCGTTGAAGCCGTCCCGGCCGAGCTCGTCGGTGACGGCGCGGACGAAGATGGCGCCGTCCCGGTACTGCCGCATCTTGGCCTCGATGCCGAGCAGCTTGCGCAGCAGCCGGTCGGCGCCGACCGCACTGCTGCGTCGGGCGTTGAACTTGCGTCGGATCTCGTCGACCGTCGGGATGATGCTCGGGCCCACGTCGTCCATGACGACGTCGGCGTGGCCCTCGAGGAGGGACATGACGGCGGTGAGCTCGGCGATGCGGGCCTTCTGCTCGGGGGTGGCAAAGAGCTGCCCGAGCCCCTCGCCGGACGACATGACCTCCGGCAGGTTGCGAGCCAGCTGGTCGAGACGCTTGCCGATCTCCTCCGGCGTCGGCGCGAGGTCGACGGCGAGCGACTGGGACCGCGCGATGAGGTGCTCGCGCAGCCACGGCACGGCGGTGAACTGGACCCGGTGGGTCTCCTCGTGCATGGCCACCCAGCGCCGGAAGTCCCGTGGCTCGACCTCGAGCTTGCGCTCGACCTCGACGACGTTGGGGGCGACGAGGAGCAGCTGCGGCGTTCCGCCCGGGGCGAGGTCGTACTGGCCGAGGATCTTGCTCGAGAGGTAGGCGAGCAGGCCACCCATCTCGGCCCCGGTGACCTTGCCTCCGATCGCCAGGGCGGTCGGGCTCTCCGGCACCTTGCGCTTGGCGACGAGCTTGTCGATGACGGGGTCGATCATGGCCTTGAACGAGTCGACGTTGGCGCTGATCCAGCCCGCGCGGTCGACCACGAGCGGTGGCGGCGCGCCATCCGGCGCACGCAGGCGACTCGTCTCGGCGACCGGCTCCTCGGCCTCGGCCGCTGCGTCGCGCAGGTCTGCGACGATCTCGGCCGCCTCGTCGCTCGTGACCTGCGGTCCCGCCTTGACGACCGTGCGCCCGGTCCACTTCGCGAACTCGTAGTCGATGTATGCCGCTGAGCTCGCTCCCGGCCTCACGCTGAGTTCACGGGGTTGCCGGGGTACCAGGTCGTCCGGTGCCGCATCGGGATCGTGCCCAAAATCGTGAGCGGAGTCGGTCATGCCTGCCCTTTCAGCGGTGATGGGGCCACTGCCTTCCCCAACGCGGTATCTGTCCGGAACGTTCCCGACCAGTGTGCCCCCCGGTTCGAGGTATCGCTCGACTCCTGGTCGTCGCCGGATACCTCGAACCGGATACCTCGAACCGGGGCCAATGGACCTAGCGGCAGCCGCAGGCGGCGATGGCGGCGACGAAGCGGTCCAGGGCCGCGCGGGCCTGGAGCGTCGGTGCGCCCGCGACCAGACCCGCGTAGACGAGCAGTCGGCCGTCGTCGTCGACGACCGAGCCGGCAAGCGCATTGGCACCGGTGAGCGTGCCCGTCTTCGCGCGGGCCCGCCCAGCGGCGTCCGCGGTGCTGTCGATGGCGAACCGGTCGTCCAGGGTGCCGGTCAGTCCGGCAATGGGCATGCCCTCGAGGGCAGTGCGCAGCACGGGGTGCGTGCCGTCGTAGCCGAGGACGAGGACGTCGGTCAGGAGCTCGGCCGTGACGCGGTTCTCCCTGGAGAGACCGCTCGCGTCGGACAACGCCACGCCTTCCGTGTCGATCCCCAGCGCCGCGACCTGCTCCACGACCCAGGCGCCGACGTCCTTGAAGCCGGTGGCCGACCCGTCGCGGAAGGCGGCCTGGCGGGCGAGGACCTCCGTGAGCGTGTTGTCCGAGTCGGTGAGGGCCAGGGCGAGCTGGTCGCGGACCGGTGCCGACTCGACCGAGCCGAGCACCCGCTGCGAGGGGGAGGCCGTGCCCGTGGCGGTCGTGGTGACCGAGATGCCGCGCTTCTCGAGGAGCGCTGCGAGGGTGTCGACAGTCGAGGCGACCGGGTCGTTCGGCGCAGGGTGGTTCTCGGCCGCCCGCTCCGTGCTGAGGCCGAGCATCGTCACGGCGCCGACGATCCCGAGGCGGTGGAAGTCGGCGCCCCAGGTCGGGGCATGTGTCGGGCCGGGGGCGTAGGACGTGTCGAGCGACAGGGTGACCTCGTCGATCCCGGAGTCCTTGAGCGCCTTGACGACCTGGTTCGCGAGGTCGGCCAGCCCGGCCCGGCCCGCGACGGCGTCGCGGTCGCCGGCACCTGGGGCGATGAGCGTGTCGCCGCCCGGGACCAGGACGATCTCATTTGCGGAGGAGCCTTGGCGCACCTGGGTTTTCAGCGTCTCGTCCGGGGTGAACACCTGGCCGACCGCCGCCGCCGCGAGCAGCTTGGTCGTCGACGCGGGGATGCGGCGCTCCGTACCGCCCTGGTCGAACAGCACCTGACCCGACTGCCCGTCGCGGACGACGAGCGCCGCGTCGGAGAGGGCAGGTAGGTCGAGAACCTGGGCGAGCGCTCGACGCACCCCGGCCGCGCTGGGAGCCGCACTCTCCCCGGCGAGCGAGCCCAGCGGCATACGCACCGAGGTTGATGCTGAGGGCTGTGGGACGACAGGAAGCGTGCGGGTGCCCGGGGTCTCGGTCGGCGGCGGTGGCGGCAGCGGTCGGGTCGTCAGCAGTCCGGGCACGAAGTCCGCCGCGTCGAGTCCGGCGTAGCCCAGGACGAGCACGGCGGAGGCCGTCAGCGCAGCGGTCAACCGCCTCACGACGTTGCCCCTTTCGTGTCCGCGGGATGGCTGGGTTATCGGGATGGGTGCCACCTACGCGACACTGTTCCCGGAATTGTGTCAGGAAAGGGGCAACGACGTGGACTTCGACGTCACCATCGAGATCCCGAAGGGATCGCGCAACAAGTACGAGGTCGACCACGAGACGGGGCGGATCCGGCTTGACCGGTTCCTCTACACGTCGATGGCCTACCCGGGCGACTACGGCTACATCGAGGACAGCCTCGGCGAGGACGGCGACCCGCTCGACGCGATCGTCCTCCTGCCCGAGCCGACCTTCCCCGGCGTGCTCATCCACGCCCGCCCGATCGGCGTCTTCCACATGGAGGACGAGGCCGGCGGCGACGACAAGGTACTCTGCGTGCCGGTCGACCCGCGGATGGACAACATGCGGGATGTGCGCGACGTCCAGCCGCACAAGCTCGACGAGATCAAGCACTTCTTCGAGCGGTACAAGGACCTCGAGGCGGGCAAGCACGTTGCGGCAGCCGACTGGAGCGACCGCGCCGCGGCCGAGCGCGTGGTCCGTGAGGCCATCCAGCGTGCGGCCGACCAAGGACTCGACACGCACCGGTGGGCGCCGCGCAGCGGACACTGAGCCCGCTGATCCGGTCGTGCGAAAGGCCGCCCCCTCCCGAGCGAGTGGGCGGCCTTTCGCGTGTGACGCCGGTCAGACCGACTGCTTCTCCGCGGGGACGGGCTCCGCGTGCAGCGAGGACTCGCGCCGCTTGGAGACGACCACGGCCGCGACGATGATGATGACGGCGGCGGCGGCGATCGCGTAGCGCACCAGGTCGTTGGCCGAGTCGCCCACGGAGAGCGCGACGATCGCCGGGGCGATGAGCAGCGAGACGAGGTTCATCACCTTGAGCAGCGGGTTGATCGCCGGGCCGGCCGTGTCCTTGAACGGGTCGCCGACGGTGTCGCCGATGACGGTCGCCTCGTGGGCCGGCGAGCCCTTGCCGCCGTAGTTGCCGTCCTCCACGATCTTCTTGGCGTTGTCCCAGGCCCCACCGGAGTTGGCCAGGAAGACCGCCATGAGGGTGCCGGACGCGATCGCGCCCGCGAGGTAGCCGGCGAGGGGGCCGACGCCGAGGCCGAAGCCGACGGCGATCGGCGCGAAGACGGCGAGCAGGCCCGGCGTCGCGAGCTCACGCAGCGAGTCCCGGGTGACGATGTCGACGACCTTGCCGTACTCGGGCTTGCCGGTGCCCTCCATGATGCCGGGGATGTCGCGGAACTGGCGACGCACCTCCATGACGACGGCGCCGGCCGCCCGGGCCACGGCATTGATGGCCAGCCCGGAGAAGAGGAAGACCACAGCGGCGCCGATGATGACGCCGACAAGGGTGTCGGGCGAGACCACGTTGGCGACGAAGAAGCCGGTGACTTCCTCCCCGGCCTCCCGCAGCGCCTGGCCGATGGCGTCGGAGTAGGACCCGAAGAGCGCGGTGGCCGCGAGGACGGCCGTCGCGATGGCGATGCCCTTGGTGATCGCCTTGGTCGTGTTGCCGACGGCGTCGAGCTCGGTGAGGATCTGCGCCCCCTCGTCGGAGACCTCGCCACTCATCTCGGCGACGCCCTGCGCGTTGTCGGAGACCGGGCCGAAGGTGTCCATCGCGACGATGACACCCACGGTGGTGAGCAGACCGCAGCCGGCGAGCGCCACCGCGAAGAGCGCGACGATGATCGAACCGGAGAGCAGGAACGCGCCGTAGACCGCAGCGGCGATGACGATCGCGGTGTAGACCGCGGACTCGAAGCCGACCGAGATGCCACCGAGGATGACGGTGGCGGCGCCGGTGAGCGAGGACCGGGCCACGTGCTGCGTCGGCTCGGTCTCGGTGCCGGTGAAGTAGCCGGTGAGCCAGAGGATGATCGCCGCGAGGACGATGCCGATGAGGACGGCGACGGTCGCGATGAGGGCTGGGTTGCCCTGCTCGGCGGCGACCGCCTCGACGCCGAGGTCCGCGAACGACGTCGGGAGGTAGGTGAACGCCGCGATCGCGGAGAGCACCGCCGAGATGAGCGCCGAGATGTAGAAGGACCGGTTGATCGTCACGAGACCGGGCTCGTTGGCGCGGGCCCTGGTGATGTAGACACCGATGATGGCCGTCAGCACGCCGATGGCCGGGACGATGAGCGGGAAGATCAGGCCCTTCGTGCCGAAGGCCGAGCTGCCGAGGATGAGCGCGGCGACGAGCGTCACGGCGTAGGACTCGAAGAGGTCGGCCGCCATGCCGGCGCAGTCACCGACGTTGTCACCGACGTTGTCCGCGATCGTGGCGGCGTTGCGCGGGTCGTCCTCGGGGATGCCCTGCTCCACCTTGCCGACGAGGTCGGCGCCGACGTCAGCTGCCTTGGTGAAGATGCCGCCACCGACACGCATGAACATCGCCAGCATCGCGGCGCCGAAGCCGAAGCCCTCGAGCACCTTGGGAGCCTCGCCGGCGTAGACGAGCACGACGACGGAGGCGCCGAGCAGGCCGAGGCCCGTCGTGGCCATGCCGACGGCGCCGCCGGTGCGGAAGGCGACCTGCATGGCCTTCTCCCGGCCACCGTCGCCATTCGCGGCAGCCGCGACGCGCACGTTGGCGCGGGTCGCGAGCCACATGCCGAAGTAGCCGATCGACGCCGAGAAGGCCGCGCCGAGGAGGAAGAAGATGGACCGGCCGATGCGCTCGCTGGTCGTCGTCGCCGGGAGCGCGAAGAGCAGGACGAAGACGATGACGACGAAGACGCCGAGGGTGCGGAACTGACGCGCCAGATAGGCCGCCGCACCCTCCTGCACCGCCGCCGAGATCTCCTGCATCTTCGGGGTGCCCTGGCCTGCCGCGAGCACGCCGGCCCGCAGGATGAAGGCAATGACCAAGGCGACCAGCGCGACGACCGCCACGCCGATGACGATTCCTTGGTCAGTGCCGGTGACGGCGATCTCCGCCGCAGATAGGGAAGACATCGAACTCCTGATCCGTGCAGTCTGGATGGTGCTGCTGCATATTCCTGGGACCGGTCAACCCGTTGCGGACCGGCACTGGTCGAACGCCTATGGCGCCGGGTTCCCCCGACGTGACGCCGGTTACTCTAGGGCATGGCCCCGGTGCCGCAAGAGGGATGCGGGCTGTGTCACAGGGCGACCGCGAAGGCGCTCGCCACGACGAGGAGCAGCACCCCGAGGACCGGCATCAGCCGTCCGGCAAAGGGCGGTGGCAAGGGCCGGTCGTGCTGGACCGCCCGGCGAACGCTCGACGCGAGGTGGAAGGCGCTTGCGGCGGAGATGGCGAGCACGGTGGCGGTGAGGGTGACGAGCGCCCACTCCTGGTGCCGCGCGGCGATGGCGACGAGCGGCACCGGCAGCACCGTCAGGGCGGCGGCGGTCCGCGTCCACGCCAGGGCGGTCCGCTCCGGCTGGAGACCGGGGTCCCGCGGCGCCGGTTCACCCACGGATGAGCCCGGCCACGGCGATCCCGGCCATGATCGCGGCAGCCACGACCACGGTGGCGGCGACGACGAACAGACCGCTCGGGGCCGGCAACGGCTCCCCGAGGCGGAGGGCCCGTTCGATCCGCGCCCAGGAGCGGGCACCCCGGATCGCGACCACGGCTCCGCCCAGCACGGCCGCGAGGCCGAGGGCCAGGGCCCACAGCGGCAGGGCCCCCGCGTCCGAGAAGGAGATCAGCGCGATGCCGCCGGCGATGAACGCGACGGCCGTTCGCATCCACGCCAGGGCGGTCCGCTCGTTGGCGAGGCTGAACCGCGGGTCCGGCTCCTGACCGACCCCATAGACCGACCTGGGCCGGCGTTCCGGCCGGCTCACCACCGTGCCGTCGTCACGAGTCCACCTGCCGCAGGGCGTCCAGGGCCTGGCGGTCCACCCGGTCGAGCAGGTCGTCCCAGTCGTGGTGCCGCTTGACGTAGGCGGCCACGTAGGGGCAGACGGGGACGATGCGCAGACCCTCCTCGCGGGTCGCGTCGAGCGCCTGCCGGACCAGGACTGCGGCGAGGCCCT
Source organism: uncultured Actinomycetota bacterium (assembly GCA_963754395.1). GTDB lineage: Bacteria > Actinomycetota > Actinomycetes > Actinomycetales > Dermatophilaceae > Intrasporangium. The sequence goes on from CAVWGJ010000023.1 coordinate 45,077, forward strand.
CACCTGAGAAGTCCTCGTCGACCTCGGTGTGGAAGAAGATCCGCCGCCCGTCGTCCTCGACGTACCTGGCCAGCCCCACGCGCTTCCCTTCGACGGCGATCTCGAAACGCCCTCGTTCGCGGTTCTGGGTGACGGTCTGGGTGCCCGGGTCTGTCGCCATGGCCTGAGTCTGCCCGAGAGGGCTAGCGTGGTCGAGGTGAGCAACCCCGAGAAGAATCCTCCAGAGCTCGTCTGCGAGGGTCGTGACGCGGAGCCCGCCGGTGGCGCAGTGGTCCTGCCCTACCGGCTCGTGCCTCTCGGCGGACCTCGCGCGATGCCGGTCCGTCGGAGCCTGCCCCAGCGGGAACGCTCGCTCATCGGGGCATGGTGCTTCGTGGACCACTACGGCCCGGACGACGTGTCCGAGACGGGCGGGATGAAGGTGCCGGGCCACCCGCACACCGGCCTGCAGACCGTGTCGTGGCTGTTCACCGGTGAGATCGAGCACCGGGACACCACGGGTGCCCACGCCATGGTCCGGCCCGGTCAGCTCAACATCATGACCGCCGGGTCCGGCATCGCGCACTCGGAGTACTCCACCGGCGAGACGACGATCCTGCACGGCGCACAGCTGTGGGTGGCGCTGCCGGACGTTCACCGCTTCGTGTCGCCGTCCTTCCAGCACTACGAACCCCCTGCGATCGAGGTGGACGGTGCCCGGGTGCTCGTCTTCCTCGGGAGCCTCTTCGGCGAGACCTCACCGGTCTCGATGTACTCCTACCTGGTGGGGGCAGAGATCAACCTCTATCCGTACCAGCGTCTGGACATCGACGTGAACCCGGCCTTCGAGCACGGCCTCCTCTGCGACACGGGCACCCTGACGTCCGAGGGGGCGGTCGCCAAGCCGGGCGAGATCATCTTCCACCCGCACGGCACGAACCGGGTCACCATCGAGGCGAACCAGTCGGAGCCGACCCGGCTGCTCCTGTTGGGCGGCGCGCCCCTCGGCGAGCAGATCGTCATGTGGTGGAACTTCATCGGGCGCAACCACGAGGAGGTCGTGCGCTTCCGCCAGGAGTGGCAGCGTGAGCGGGAGACGGGCGGTGGCGTGCAGTACGGCGCCTTCCCGGATGCCTGGCGCGACACCCTGCCCGCCCCCGAGCTGCCCAACGTGCGACTCCGCACCCGCGGCTGACCCGTGACCCTCGACCTGCGCGTCTTCACCGAGCCCCAGCAGGGCGCCACCTACGACGACCTGCTCGCCGTGGCCCGCGCCTCGGAGGACCTCGGCTTCAGCGGGTTCTTCCGTTCCGACCACTACCTCCACATGGGTGGCGACGGCGGCCCGGGCCCGACCGACGCCTGGACGACTCTGGCCGGGCTGGCCCGCGACACCTCCACCATCCGTCTCGGCACCCTCGTCACGTCGGCGACCTTCCGCCTGCCCGGGCCGTTGTCCGTGCAGGTCGCCGGGGTCGACCAGATGAGCGGTGGCCGGGTCGAGCTCGGCCTGGGCGCCGGCTGGTTCGAGGCGGAGCACACGGCGTACGGCATCCCCTTCCCGCGGGTCGGTGAGCGCTTCGACCGGCTCGAGGAGCAGCTCGCCGTCATCACCGGCCTCTGGGCCACCGCACCCGGAGAGACCTTCTCCCACAAGGGAGCTCACTACCCGATCATCGACTCACCCGGCCTCACCAAGCCGGTCCAGGACGGTGGGGTCCCCATCATCATCGGCGGGACCGGGAAGCGCCGCACCCCGTCACTCGCCGCAGCGTATGCCGCTGAGTTCAATGCCGCTTTCCACTCGGCTTCCACGTCGGGCGGGCTTTTCAAACGAGTTCGCGCGGCGTGCGAGGAGCGTGGACGTGACGCGGACGAGCTGGTGTACTCGGCCGCCCAGGTCGTCGTGCTCGGCAACGACGCGGCGACCCTCCGGCGTCGGGCCGGGGCCATCGGCCGCGAGGCGGACGAGCTGCGCAGCAACGGTCTGGCCGGGTCCGCTGCCGAGATCGTCGACAAGATCAGCACCTTCGCCGAGGTGGGGGCATCCCGGATCTACCTCCAAGTGCTCGACCTGTCGGACCTCGACCACGTCGAGCAGATCGCCGACGGGGTCCTGCGCCAGCTCCGCTGATCCAGCGCCTCATCCCGGGAAGCTGCGGACGAACTCGCTGACGATCGGCCAGAAGTGCTCGGGGGCGTCCAGCCACGTGAAGTGGCCACCGCCTGGGACGACCTCGAGGCGGGCAGTTCCTCGCGGCAGGGCCGCGACGATCTCCTCAGCGGCGGCCACCGGGGTCACGGGGTCCAGCTCGCCCACGACCACGAGCGCCGGGGACTGGACCTGGTCCAGCTGGTCGATGATGTCGACCCGGCGGACGAGCTCCATGCCGTGGGCGTTGAGGTCGGCATTGCGGGGCGACCTCGCTCGACGTTCGTCGTCCGGATGGTGCGGCCCGAACGCGGCGTAGACCTGCGCCCACTCGTCATCCGTCACCTCCTCGCCCGCGTAGCTGCGCCGGGCGAGTTCAGCCACCTCGTCGCCAGCGACCCGACGGAAGGCCACGACGAGCCGCGCCGCGTCCCACCGGGCGAACCCGGAGAGGATGCCCAGACCCGCCGCGTGGCCGGGGTGGCGGGTTCCGTAGAGCAGGGCGATGGGCGCGCCCAGCGAGTGACCCAGCACGATGGGTGCACCGATCCCCACGGTGTCGCAGAAGTGTCGGACGTCGTCGGCGCAGACCTCGAGGCTCCACTCCTGCGTGCGCCCCCAGTCGGAGCGCCCGTGTCCACGCAGGTCGAGGTAGACCACCTGGCTGACCTCAGCGAGGCGACCGAAGTCCGGTTTGAAGTAGGAGTGGTCGAACGAGCCGGGACCGCCGTGCACCAGGACGACCGTCGGCCGGTGCCGGAAGCCATCGCCGTCCGCGACGAGCGCCGGCCCCTCGACGTCGAACCAGAGCCGCGTGCCGTTCACCCGCACCTGCATCGCGTCACTCCCGTCATCGACCCGTCCGTCGGTCGTGCTCGCCAATGCGGGGCAGCCCCCAGAGCATGTCGTAGAGCACGCGCGGCCGTCCCGCCGCGTCGGGGCCGGCGAAGGTCACGGTGGGGTTGTCCGGGTCGGCGGCGTCCACCACGAAGATCCGCTCGTCCACGGGCAGCGCCTCCGCCGCGCCTCCTCCACTTCTGATCGTGAGTCCGGGCCCGGCCACGGTGACATCGATTCGCCGGTCCGGCCAGGCGTAGACGCCGGCGAAGCGGCTCAGGTCCCCTGCTGCGCCGGTCACGGCACCGAGGCGCAGCGGTGGGACGCCGATGCCGAACAGCGACTCCATCAGCTCGGTGAACAGCGAGCGCCCCATCGCACGTCCACTACTGGAGTTCGTCAGGAGGACGACGGCGGCGCGCTGCTCGGGCAGGATCCGGAGGAAGGACCGCTCACCGTTGACGAGCCCGTCCCAGCCCCAAGCCTGTCCACCCACCCAGTCGAACCGTGCCCAGCCGAGGCACCACTCGTCCAGCCAGCCGTGGATCGCCTGACTGGCGTGGACGACGCGCAGTGCCGCCAGGGCGGAGTCATCGAGATGGATCGCGCCGAAACGCAGCAGGTCCGTGACGGTGGACACCGTGCCGACTCCGGCGGGGCCGTAGGCGCGCCCCCTCAGCGGCTTGACCGGCACCGGCCCCGCCGCCGTGGTCGTGTGCCCGGAGGCTCGTGCCCCGTGGTCGCTCGAGGGCCCGAACGACGTCTCACGCAGGCCCGGATCCGTGAGCCAGCGGGACATGGCGTCCTCCCACGCCAGGCCCGTCGCGCCCTCGATCGCCCGGCCCAGCAGGTTCCATCCCGCGTTGGTGTACGACCAGAAGTCCATCGGTGGCCCAGCGTCGCCGATGTCCGCGGCCATCCGGGACAGGGCGTCGACCGACTCGTCCCTCCGGCCGTCGAAGTCGAACTCCAGGCGGGCGCGCAGCGGCAGACCGGAGCGGTTGGCGAGCAGATCCCGCAAGGTCACGGCACCGATCCACTCGCTGCCGACCAGCTCCGGCACGTGCGCGACAGCCGGGTCGTCGAGAGACAGCCTGCCCGCCTCGGCCAGCCGCGCCAGCACCGTCGCCACCATCGACTTCGTCAGGGATCCGACGGCGAAGCGAGTCCCGGGCGTGACCGGCTCACGGAGCCGCACATCGGCAACCCCGTGGCAGGCGACCGACACCGTGCCGTTGCGGAGGATGCCGAGGGCTGCGCCGGGCACCGAATGGCGGCCGGCATGGTCACCGAGCAAGGCGGCCAGCTCGCCGTCGTCCACGACGACCATCGTTTCACCTCGGGCCGCTCGCGGTCGGGTTACTGCGCCAGCCCACTGACCGGACTTCCGGCTTGATTTACATAGATTATCTATGTAAATTGCCGGCGGTGACGAAACCGCCCAACCCCGCGAACGACCTGCTCCGTGCCGCTGCGCGGCTGTCGCGGTGGGCGAGCCAGCACGCGGCATTCGACATCCCGTTCGCGCAGGCTCGACTGCTCGGCCTCATTGAGGACCACGAGCCGGTGCGGGTCAGCGCGCTCGCCGGCTACGACCACAGCAGCCAGCCGACCGTCACGACCCAGCTCCAGCGGATGCAGGCCGCCGGCTGGGTCCGACGCGACCCGGACCCCGAGGATGCGCGGGCGACGCTTGTGTCCCTCACGGCTCCAGGCGCAGCCGCCATCGCGGAGGTCCGCACCGCCCGGGCGGCCGTGGTCGAACCCTTCATCAGCCGTCTGGACGGTCCCGCTCACGAACGTGTTCGTCTCGCCGTGGACGTCATCAACGAGCTGCTCGAGCTCGCCTCGCGCGATCCCGAGCCACGAGAGGACTAGCCATCATGTGGCGCCAACCCAGGACCGTCTGGTCCGTCGCCTTCGCCTGTGTCATCTCCTTCATGGGGATCGGCCTGGTCGACCCCATCCTCAAGCCGATCGCCGACGAGCTCGGCGCCGGCTCGTCGCAGGTCTCGCTCCTGTTCACGAGCTACCTGGCCGTCATGGGCATCGCCATGCTGGGAACCGGCTGGGTCAGCAGCCGCGTCGTGCCAAGCGCACCCTCCTGCTCGGACTCGTCCTCATCATCGCCGGCGCCGGCCTCGCCGGAACCCAGGACGCCGTCGGCGGGATCGTCGCGTTCCGAGCCCTGTGGGGTCTCGGCAACGCCCTGTTCATCGCAACCGCGCTCGCCACCATCGTCAACGCCGCCGCGGGATCGGTCGGCCAGGCGATCATCCTGTACGAGGCCGCGCTCGGCGTCGGCATCGCGGCCGGCCCCCTGCTGGGCGGGTGGCTCGGGGACATCTCGTGGCGCTGGCCCTTCTTCGGCGTCGCAACGCTCATGGCGATCGCGTTCGTGGCCACCGCTGTCAGCCTCCCCGCCACCCCGCCGCCCGCGCGAGGCTCGTCGCTCAGCGCCCCGCTGCGCGCCCTCGGCCATCGCGGGCTGCTCACGGTCGGGCTGACGGCCCTGCTGTACAACTTCGGCTTCTTCACCCTGCTGGCGTTCACGCCCTTCCCGCTCGACCTCGGCGCCCAGGAGATCGGGTTCATCTTCTTCGGCTGGGGGCTGCTTCTTGCCATCACCTCGGTGTTCGTCGCGCCGCGGATCCAGCGTCGCTTCGGGACGATCCCGGGCATTGTCGGGGCCCTGCTCGGGTTCGCGGCCATCCTCGCCGCCATGGGGCTCGGCGCCCATCACAAGCCTGTTCTCGTCATCGGGGTCGTGCTCTCCGGGGCGTTCCTCGGCATCAACAACACCCTCATCACCGAGACCGTCATGAAGGTCGCCCCGGTCGAGCGCGGCGTGGCCTCGGCGGCCTACAGCTTCGTGCGGTTCGGCGGCGGAGCAGTCGCGCCCTGGCTCGCCGGCCGCCTGGGCGAGGAGTCGATCCAGCTGCCGTTCTGGGTGGGCGCCGGTGCCGTGGTTCTTGGCGTGCTCGTGCTGCGGATCGCCCGGGCCGAGCTGAGGGACATCGACGCGCAGCCCGGGCACGGCGCCGAGGCGATCAACTCCGAGCTCGAGGCCGAGGCGGTCACGGTCGGCGACGCCTGAGGCGCGCTGACGGAGATCTGGCTCAGTGGAAGGTGACGTTGCGGCCCGCGCGCATTGCGGCGTAGGCCTCGGGGTCCGCTTCGAGAGCGGCACGGCGGGTCTTGCGCCGATAGCGCCAGATCTGCGCCAACCCCAGGAACCAGACCGGGAACTGGACCGTCATGGCGGCCCGGAAGGCGTCCGTGTCCCACGTCGACGGACCCGCTGGTGACACCCGGTCGAGGACCACGCCGACGAGCGCCACCGCGGTGAGAGTGGCGACGAACCCGCCCGTGTTGACGATTCCGGACGCGCTGCCGAGCCGTGTCGGCGGGTTGAACGTCCTGGCCATGTCGAAGCCGATCATCGAGCCCGGGCCTCCGACGGCGATGACGACGACGAGGACCACGAGCAACCACAACGGTGCCTTCCCCGGCCAGATCAACACCGCCGCCCAGGCGGCCACGCCCGCCACGACGATCCACATGACGAGGGTGCTGCGCGAGAAGGGGTAGCGCATGACCAGGGTCCCGACGAGCGGACCCGTCGCCATCGACGTGGCGGTCATGGTCATGAGCAGGATGCTCGCCGTCTGTGCGCTGAGGCCCTGTCCCGAGACGAGGAAGGGGAAGCCCCAGAGCATCGTGAACATGTTGGCGGCGAACTGCGACGTGAAGTGGCTCCACAGCCCGAGCCGCGTGCCGGGGACCAGCCAGGCCTGCTTCAGGGTGCGCCCGAGCGCCCGCAGCCGCAGCTCGTCGCGGTGGTGGTCGGCGTAGGGGCTGTCCTTGACGATGACGACGAGCAGGACGCCAGTGATGACCCCGAGCGAGGCGGCCACGGCATACGACGGCGTCCAGCCGAACGTCGTCAGCGCAGCAGCCAACGGGCCGGCCGCCGCGAGCGCACCCAGCTGCCCGAGCAGACCCGTCAGCTGGGTCACCATCGGGGTCCGGCGCGGCGAGAACCAGAGTGCGACCAGCCGGAGCACCGAGATGAACACCATCGCGTCGCCCATGCCGAGCAGCACGCGGCACGCCAGGGCGGCCGGGTACGAGTCGATGAACGCAAAAGCGAGCTGCGCCGCCGTCATGAGCGTCAGGCCGACGGCGAGCAGCCGCTTCGAGCCGAAGCGGTCGAGCAGCGCCCCGACCGGCAGCTGCATCGCGGCGTAGACGAAGACCTGGACGATGGTGAAGGTCGACAGCGCCGCGGAGCTGATGCCGAAGCGCTCCGCCGCCTGCAGTCCAGCCACCCCGAGCGAGGTGCGGTGGAAGACCGCAAGGACGTAGACCGAGATGGCGGCCAGCCAGACCGCCCACGCCCGGCGCCCGTCGAGGGCGAAGTCGAGGCTCATCTCTCCGCGCTGGACACCTTCGGCACGGAATCGACGATCGCCTTGGCGACGGTCTTGCTCATGTCTGGGTGGAAGACGCTGGGAATGATGTAGTTCGGGTTGAGCTGCTCGTCCGTCACGACCGACGCGATGGCCGCGGCGGCCTTGATGAGCATCTCCGTGCTCACATCGTTTGCCTTGGCGTCGAGCAGGCCGCGGAACACCCCGGGGAAGGCGAGCACGTTGTTGATCTGGTTCGGGTAGTCGCTGCGACCCGACGCGACGACGGTGGCGTGCTTCGTCGCCTCGTGGATGTCCACCTCGGGGTCGGGGTTGGCCAGGGCGAAGACGATCCGCTGCTCGGCCATCTCGTCGATCCACACCGGGTCGAGGATGCGCGGCGCACTCACCCCGATGAACACGTCGGCCCCCTGCAGTCCGTCGCGCAGCGAGCCGGAGAGGCCTCGGGGGTTGGTCTTCTCCGCCAGCGAGCGCCAGGCGGGCGTGAGCCGGTCGTCCTCGCGGTTGAGCAGGCCGATCCGGTCGTAGACCGTGACGTCGTGCGCACCCGCGGCCAGCAGCAGCTGCACGATCGCCGACCCCGCCGCCCCGCCACCAGAGACGATGATCCGGGCGTCGGGCAGCCTCTTGTCGATGACGCGCAGGGCGTTCGTCAGCGCCGCGAGCACGACGATGGCTGTCCCGTGTTGGTCGTCGTGGAACACGGGGATGTCGAGCCGCTCGCGCAGCCGGGCCTCGATCTCGAAGCACTTCGGGGCGGCGATGTCCTCGAGGTTGATGCCACCGAACCCGGGTGCAATGAGCTCGACGGTGCGGACGATCTCGTCGACGTCCGTCGTGTCGAGGCAGATCGGCCACGCATCGATGTCGGCGAACCGCTTGAACAGGGCCGCCTTGCCCTCCATGACGGGCAGCGCCGCCTTGGGCCCGAGGTCGCCCAGGCCGAGCACCGCGGACCCGTCGGTGACGACGGCCACCGAGTTGCCCTTGATGGTCAGGTGCCGGGCGTCCTCCGGCTGCTGCGCGATCGCCAGACTGACCCGGCCGACACCGGGCGTGTAGGCCATCGCGAGGTCCTGCCGGTTGCGCAGGTTGACCTTCGGCTCGACGCCGATCTTGCCGCCGAGGTGGAGCAGGAAGACCCGATCGGACACCTTGTGGACGCGAACGCCCTCGAGCGTCTCCACGGCCTCGACGAGCTCGGTCGCGTGGTCACCGTCAGCAGCCGACGCGGTGAGGTCGATGACGAGGGAGTCGGGGTGCGAGTCGACGACGTCCAGCGCGGTCGTGATACCGCCGCTCGCAGCCACCTTGGTGGCCAGCTCCCCGATGACCGCGGGGTCCGTCCCCGTGTGGAGTCGCATCGTGATCGAGTAGGACGCGGTGGTTGCTCGGGCACGCTGGATCGACTCAGTCACCCGCCAATCGTCCCACGAGCGGAAGTGAGGGTTGCCCGGGTAGCGAGCCCAGCGGCATACGACAATGGGCGTGTGACGACCACAGGGGAAGTGCACGTCGACCACGTGACGGGGTTGACGTCCGCCCAGGTGGCCGAGCGGGTCGCGCGCGGCCAGGTCAATGAGGTCGGCGAGCGGACGTCCCGGTCGATCGGAGAGATCGTCCGGGCCAACGTCCTGACCCGTTTCAACGCGATCCTCGGTGCTCTCTTCGTCCTCGTCATGACGACCGGCTCGTGGGCGGACGGGCTCTTCGGCATCGTCCTCGTCGTCAACTCGGCGATCGGAATCGTGCAGGAGTACCTGGCCAAGCGGAAGCTCGACCGCCTCGCCCTGCTCAACGCACCGACGACGAGGGTGGTCCGCGACGGGGAATCGGTGGTCATCCCCACTCACGAAGTCGTCCTCGACGACCTCATCGAGCTGCGCTCCGGCGACGAGGTGCCGGCCGACGGCGTCCTGCTCACGTCGGAGGGACTCGAGCTCGGGGAGGCGAACCTCACCGGCGAGTCCGACCCGGTCCACCACCCCGCCGGTGACGAGATCCTCTCGGGCACCAGCGTCGTGGCGGGTTCGGGGCGCTACCGCGCGAAGGCGATCGGTCCCGACGCCTACGTCAACCGGATCGCAGCCGAGGCGAGGAAGTTCACCCGGACGTACTCCGAGATCCAGTCGTCGATCAACACGCTGCTGCGCTACATCACGTGGGTCATCGCCTTCGCGCTACCGCTGCAGATCTGGTCGCAGTGGAAGGTCGTCGGCGACCAGGGCTGGCAGAGCGTCGTCCTCCGCTCCGCCGCCGGCGTCGTGGGTCTCGTTCCGGAGGGCCTCGTGCTGCTCACGTCCGTGGCCTTCCTCCTCGCCGCGGTCCAGCTGACGCGGGACCAGGTCCTCGTCCAGCAGCTCCCTGCCGTCGAGGGTCTGGCCCGGGTCGACGTCGTCTGTCTCGACAAGACCGGCACGCTCACCGTCGGCGAGATCGCCTTCGACGACGTCAAGCCGGTCCGGGGCTCGGATGGGGATGAGATCCGTTGTGCGCTGGGAGCGCTCGCGGACGACCCCAACGCCAACGGCACGTTGGCCGCGATCGGGGCGGCGCTCGTGACTCCCGGCTGGCACCGCACGGGCACGGTGCCGTTCAACTCCGAGCGCAAGTGGAGCGCGGCCTGTTTCGAGGAGCACGAGACGTGGGTGCTCGGGGCTCCCGAGGTCCTCCTCCCGGACGACGATCCCCTGCGCGACGACGTCGCCGAGCTGGCGCGCCGCGGGCGACGCGTCATGCTCCTGTGCAGGAGCGCCGAGCACCTCGAAGAGCCGGTCCTCCCGGAGGACCTCGCCCCGGCTGCGATCGTCACCCTGAGCGAACAGATCCGGCCCGATGCCCGGGCGACGCTCGGCTACTTCGCCGAGCAGGGTGTGCAGATCAAGGTCATCTCGGGCGACAACCCGCAGACCGTGGCCGCGGTCGCCCGCGAGGTGGGGCTCGACCCGGGCGAGGCGGTCGATGCCCGGACGCTGCCCGAGGATCAGGAACAGCTGCGCGAGGTCGTGGCTCGGACCACGGTGTTCGGGCGCGTGTCACCCGAGCAGAAGCGCGCCTTCGTCCACGCGCTACAGGCCGACGGGCACGTCGTCGCGATGACCGGCGACGGGGTGAACGACGCCCTCGCACTCAAGGACGCCGACATCGGCGTCGCCATGGGCAACGGGGCGCAGGCCACCAAGGCCGTCGCCGAGCTCGTCCTCCTCGACGGCCGTTTCTCGCACCTTCCCAAGGTGCTGGGCGAGGGCCGCCGGGTCATCGGCAACGTCGAGCGCGTGGCCAACCTGTTCGTCGCGAAGAACGCAATGAGCCTGCTCGCCATCGTCGCGGCGGCCGTGTTTCTGATGCCGTTTCCCTTCCTGCCTCGCCATCTGACGCTGGTGTCGACCCTGACCATCGGGATCCCGGCGTTCTTCCTGGCGCTCGGGCCCAACAAGCGGCGCTACCAGTCCGGGTTCCTGGGTCGCATCCTGCGGTTCGCGGTGCCTGCGGGCTTCATCGCCGGGCTCGCCGTCATCGCGTCCTATGTCCTGGCGGGCCGAAACTACGGCGTGCCCCCGGAGGAGTTCTCGACGAGGTGCGAGATCGCCCAGCCCGGGGACGTGGGCGTCGACCTGGCCTGCATCCAGCCGAGCACGGGGGCGACGATCACGCTCCTCGTCGTCTTCTTCTGGATCCTTGTCGTGCTGGCGCGGCCGTTCCGCTGGTGGAAGGCAGTCCTCATCGGCACGATGGCAGGGCTCGCCGTGCTCGCCTTCGTGCTCCCGATCGGCCACCAGTTCTTCGGCTTCAACGCTCCCGCCGCGCTCGTCTGGCCGTCCCTCGGCATCGGCATCATCGGCGCCGCCCTCATCGAGGTGCTGCACCGGTGGTCACTGCGGGCCCCGGCCAGAACGGAGGTCACTGCGGGCCCGAGCCACGACCCGAGCTGACGGATGCCGCCCCACGCTGGGGCAACCACGCCACCAACCGCCACCATGAGTAGGCGGATGAGATGGTCGGCCTCGGATGGGCGATGTCCGCTCGGCCGGGTCGGCGGCCACGAAGGCGTCGTTCAACCAGCCGTCGGACTGGCCTGACGGCTCACGGCCCAGCGGCATACACCGCAGTTCGCGTACGCAGCCTCAACCACCACGAGCTCAGCCACGGCGGCCCACTCGCTGGCCGACCGCCGCGACGCTCTGACCCCGACCAGCCGTGCTGGTCAGCTCGCCAAACGGCTTCGGCTCCAGCGCCAGCCGGCGGTCACGATGACGGCCCCCAAGATCGAGCCGATGATGCCGCTCGGGCGGAAGGCCAAGCCGTCGCCCGCGATGAGGCTCAGGAGCAGCCCACCGATGAAGGAACCGACGAGTCCGGCGACGATCGCCATGGCCCAGTCGATGCTCTTGCCCTCCCGGCCCAGGATGAGCTGCGCACCCGCGCCGACGAGCATGCCAAAGAGGATCAGAGCGACGATGAGCATTACCAGAGCATAGGCGAGCACGGGCGATTGGGACGAAGGCGGGGGCGGACCTAGACTGGCCGGTGCACAGGGCTCCGGCGTACCTGATGGGCGGGAAGGTACGCACCCGTTCTTGCGCACCCCCGGGAGTCGCCCAGTGTCACCCCTCGAGTCCTACCGAAGCCTTTTCGGCCTGACCGGTCCCGCCTATGTCGTCGTCGCGTTCGTGGCCCGCCTCCCGCTCGCCATGAGCCAGCTCGGCACCCTCCTCCTCGTGGCGGACACGACCGGCAGCTACGGGGCGGGCGGTGCGAGCGCCGGTGCCCTGGCCATCGCCAACGCCGTCGGCGCAGCGGTCTGGGGGGGCCTGGCCGACCGGTTCGGGCAGCGCCGCGTCCTCGCGACCCAGTCGCTCGTCGGTGCCGCCGGCCTCTGTCTGCTGCTCCTCGTCGCGCACTCCGGGCTGCCCTGGGCGTGGTCCGCGGTCGCCGCCGCGGCCGCCGGGCTCTTCCTCCCCCAGGTCGGTCCCATGGCCAGGGTCCGCTGGCGCCCGATCGTCGAGCGCATGGGTCGTCACGAGCCGCGCCTCGTCGAGACGGCGTTCTCCTACGAGGGCGCCGCGGACGAGGCGTCGTTCGTGCTGGGGCCCGCCCTCATCGGCGTCGCGGTGTCGCTGGCCAGCCCGACGGTGGCCCTGGGCGCGGCGGCCGTCGTGCTCGCGTCCTTCGGCACGTGGTTCGCGCTGCACGACACGGCGCGGCTCACCCACGCGGTCTCGCGCCGCACGGGCCACCTCGGCGGGCGCCTCTTCACCGGGGCCCTCGTCCTGCTCTGCGTGAGCCAGTTCGTCATCGGCACGGTATTCGGCTCCGTCCAGACCGGCACGTCCGTCCTCGCCACGGATGCGGGCCGGCCGGGTCTCACCGGCTACTTCCACGCCCTGCTCGGTATCGGCAGCGTGGTGGCCGGCCTCGGCATGGCCGCGCTGCCGGCCCGCTGGTCACTTCCGAGCCGGCTCCAGTGGTTCGCGGTCGCGCTGCTGCTACTCTCGCTGCCCCTGCTCGCGGTCGACTCGCTCGGGACGCTCGTTCCCGTCCTGCTCGTCCTGGGGGTCAGCATTGCGCCGTACATGATCACGACCTTCACGATCGGCGAGCGGATCACTCCGCCGTCCCGCACCGGCGCCGCCATGACGCTCCTCGCCGCCGCGACCGGTCTCGGCTATGCGCTTGGCGCCGCCGTCGCGGGACGCCTTGCCGACTGGGGTGGCCACGCGCCCGCCTACGCGGTCACTGTGGCGGCCGGGGTCATCGCGGTCACCGTCTCGCTGGCCGGACGGTCAGTCCTGCGCCGCACCTCCCGAGCCACTCCGCACGCGTCGACGCGCACGGTGGTCGCCGGCTGAGCCAGCCCTCGCGCGACTCGCTCGAGAACGTCGTATGCCGCTGGGCTCGCTTCCAACGCAAGCGAGCCCAGCGGCATACGGCCTCTTCAAACGGTCAGGTGCCCTCGCGCAGCTCGCGCTTGAGGATCTTGCCCGACGCGTTGCGCGGCAGCGCTTCGACGAAGGTGATCCGCTTGGGGATCTTGAAGGAGGCCAGGCTCCCGCGCACGTGCTCGACCAGGTCCGCCTCCGTCACCTCGGCCTTGGGCACGACGAAGGCGGTCACCGCCTCGACCCACTTCTCGTCGGGCTCGCCCACGACTGCGACCTCGGCCACCGCCGGGTGCGTGTAGAGCGCGTCCTCGACCTCGCGCGAGGCGACGAGAACCCCGCCGGTGTTGATGACGTCCTTGATCCGGTCGACGACGAAGATGAAGCCCTCCTCGTCGATGCGGACGAGGTCACCCGAGTGGAACCAGCCTCCGGCAAAAGCCTCGTCGGTCGCCTTGGGGTCGTTCCAGTAGCCGTCGCACAGCTGCGGCGACCGGTAGACGATCTCGCCCGTTTCGCCCGCGGCGACGTCATTCCCATCACGGTCAATGACCCTGGCCTCGACGAACAGGATCGGCCGGCCCGCGGAGTCCGGGCGGTCGGCATGCTCCTCGGGGCGCAGGACGGTCGCGAGCGGTGCGACCTCGGACTGGCCGAAGCAGTTGTAGAAGCCGAGCGACGGCGCCTTGGCCTGGATCCGCTTGAGCACCGGCACCGGCATGATCGAGGCGCCGTAGTAGGCCTTGACGAGACCGCCCAGGTCGCGCGTCTCGAAGTCGGCGTGGTTGGCCATCGCGACCCAGAGCGTCGGCGCTGCGAAGAAGGCGCGGTGGCCGTCCTGCTCGATCCGCCGGAGGACCTCGGCAGCGTCGGGGACCTCGAGGATGGTGTTCGTCGCACCCACGGCGAGCCACGGCACGAGGAAGACGTGCATCTGCGCCGAGTGGTACAGCGGCATCACGTGCAGCGGGTTGTCCTCGGCCGCAAGGTCGAGCGCGACGATGCACGAGACGTACTCGTGGACGAGAGCCCGGTGGCTCATGATCGCCGCCTTGGGCCGCGACGTCGTCCCCGACGTGTAGAGGAACTGCGCGGTGTCGGTGTCGGCCACCTCGATCTCGATCGTCGGCACGTCTCCGGAGAGCGCCACGTCGATGAGGGCCCCGTCGGCGTCGCGGAGCGCGATGCGGTGATCGAGCTGGTCGAGGGCCTCCGGGTCGAGGAGGTCGATGTGCGTCGCCAGAGCCGGGTCGTGCAGGATCGCCCGGCTCCCGGACTGGGTCACCAGGTAGCTGAGCTCCGGGCCGGTCAGGTTGTAGTTGAGCGGGACGTGGACGAGCCCGGCGCGAGCGCAGGCGAGGAAGCCGACGAGGTAGGCGTCCGAGTTCTTGCCGTAGGCGGCCACGCGGTCGCCCTTGGTCAGGCCGAGGTCGAGCAGGTGGGCCGCGGCGCGCGTGACGGCGTCGTCGAGGGCGGCGTAGCTGAGCGTTCGCTCGCCGAAGATCACGGCCGGCCTGTCACGGAACGTCTTGGCGCTGCGGCGGATGATGCCGTCGACGGTGCTGCTGCGCGTCATGAGCGACATGGGTTCTCCTTGCTCGTTCTGGGTGGTCTGTCTGCTCGCGGGTCCACGCGGGTCCACGCGGGGCCAAGCCCGTCAGCGGGTCACGAAGCGCTCGATCCGCTCCTGGGCTTCCGGAGAGGTCACGGCCGACGCGATGGTCTCGACCTCGTCCGCCGCGCTCTCCGCCCGAGTGGTCTCCCAGGAGGACCGGATCAGCCGCTTCGCCTGGCCGAGCGCGCCCACGGCGGCATCCGCCAGCGACTCGCTCACCGCTAACGCCTCGCGGGTCACGGTTTCATCCGCGACGACGCGTGTGACCAGACCCCACTGCGCTGCCTCGTCCGCGCTGAGGACCCGTCCGGTCATGGCGAAGTCAAGCGCACGCTGCTGGCCGACGGCTCGCGGCAGGAGGTACGAGACGCCGCAGTCGGGGGTGAGGCCGATCCCCGGATAGGCCATGGTGAAGCGGGTCGAGCGCGCCGCGACGACCACGTCGGCGTTGAGCAGGAAGGCGAGCCCGGCGCCTGCCACACTCCCGTGGACGGCCACCACGACGGGGAGGGCGAGCTCGGACAGCCGACGGATCTCGGCCTCGAGGGTGGCCGCGAGCTCGCGCAGGTAGGCGCGTGGGTCGTCGGCGGCAACGAACGAGCGCACGTCTCCGCCGGCGCAGAACCGCGCGCCGGCACCGACGAGCAGCACGGCACCGATGTCACCGCGTTCAGCGGCTGCCGCGACCGTGTCGAGGGCCGCACCCAGGGAGTGGGCCGCGGGCAGATCGAAGGCGTTGGAGGCCTCCGGCCGGTCAAGGACGACGTGGCCGACCCGGCCCAGCTGCTCGTAGCGCACGCCACGCGGTTCGATGCCACCGTGCTCCGGACCCGCCATGTCAGCCTCCCGCTCTCGCCTCTTCGCCTCTGCCGATGCTAGGACCGCCCGTATGAGCGGACCCAAGAGGGTCCGACTCGTGGAACCCGAGCTATCGGGGTAGGCGCATCCGCATCGCCGGCCACGCCGTCACGGCGAAGCCGAGCTCCTCGTAGAGTCCCGAGCCCTCGCCCGTCGCGAACAGCTCGAGGACCGAGGCCTCGGTCTCGTGCTGGAACCAGTCGAGCACCCCGACGACGCACGCTCGGGCCAGTCCCTGCCTCCGCGCCTCCGGGACCGTCGCCACGTTGTTGAGAAGTCCCCACACACCGTTGGGGTTGATCGGTGACGGCATCTCGAAACGGAGTGAGCCCATGGCCCCAGCGAGCACGTGACCGTCGCGCTCGGCGATGACGGCGCACGTATGCCGCTGGGCTTGCTCCCGCTCGAACCAGCGGGCCGCGCCCTGCCGCCACTCCGGGTGGTCCACTCCCGGGACGCCCATGGCGGAGAACATCACCGCGCGCAGGTCGACGACGGCCGACGCATCGGCCGCCGTGGCCCGGCGGATCACCGTGTCATGTCGTCACGTCGAAGCGGTCCAGGTTCATCACCTTGTCCCACGCCGCGACGAAGTCCTTGACGAACTTCTCCTGCGCGTCGTCGCTGCCGTAGAACTCCGCGATCGCCCGAAGCTGGGAGTGGGAGCCGAAGACCAGGTCGACGGCGGTGGCGGTCCACCTCACGTCGCCCGTCGCCCGGTCACGGCCGTCGTAGACGTTCTCTGTCGTCTCCGACGTCCTCCACTCCGTGCCCATGTCGAGCAGGTTGACGAAGAAGTCGTTCGTCAGCGTTCCCGGGCGATCGGTGAGGACGCCGTAGGACGTCCCGCCGACGTTGGCTGCCAGGGCGCGCATCCCGCCGATGAGGACGGTCATCTCGGGCGCCGTCAGGTGCAGCACGTTGGCCCGGTCGAGCAGCAGCGTCTCCGGCGGCAGCTTCTCGCCCGCCGGCAGGTAGCTGCGGAAGCCGTCGGCCTTCGGCTCGAGGACCGAGAACGACTCGACGTCGGTCTGCTCCTGGGAGGCGTCTGTCCGCCCGGGCGTGAAGGGAACGGTGAGGTCGTGGCCGGCGTTCCGCGCCGCCTGCTCCACTGCCGCACAACCACCGAGGACGATGAGGTCGGCGAGGGAGATCTTCTTCCCAGCAGTCTGTGAGTCGTTGAACTCGCCCTGGACCCGCTCCAGGGTCTCGAGGACGGTGGCCAGCTCGGCGGGCTGGTTGACCTCCCAGCTGCGCTGCGGCTCCAGCCGGATCCGGGCGCCGTTGGCCCCGCCCCGCATGTCCGTGCCTCGATAGCTCGCCGCCGCGGCCCACGCCGTCAGCACGAGCTGCTGGCTGGAGAGGCCCGACTCGAGGAGCTTGGTCTTCAGGGCGGCCACGTCGGCGGCGGAGACCAGCTCGTGGTCCACCGCGGGCACTGGGTCCTGCCATGGCTGCGGCTCCGGCACCCAGGGACCGAGGTAGCGGGACACCGGGCCCATGTCTCGGTGCAGCAGCTTGTACCAGGCCTTGGCGAACGCCAGCTGGAACTCGTCCGGGTGCTCGAGGAATCGGCGCGAGATCTTCTCGTACTCCGGATCCGTGCGGAGCGCGATGTCCGACGTGAGCATCCGCGGCTCGCGCCGCGGCGCACCCTCGAAGGCGCCGGGCACCATGTCCGATCCGGCACCGTGCTTCGGCCGCCACTGCTTCGCCCCGGCCGGCGACTCCATGAGCTCCCAGTCATAGGCGAAGAGGATGTGGAAGAACTCGTTGTCCCACCGGGTGGGGTGATAGGTCCACGTCACCTCCAGGCCCGAGGTGATCGTGTCCGGTCCCGTCCCGGTTTCATAGGTGGACTTCCAGCCGAGGCCCATCTGCTCGATCGGTGCGGCCTCCGGCTCCGGCCCGACGTGGTCAGCCGGCCCGGCACCGTGGGTCTTGCCGAAGGTGTGGCCGCCGCCGATGAGGGCGAGGGTCTCCTCGTCGTTCATCGCCATCCGGCGGAAGGTCTCCCGGATGTCGCGCGCGGAGGCGAGCGGGTCCGGATTGCCGTTCGGTCCCTCGGGGTTGACGTAGATCAGGCCCATCTGCACGGCGCCGAAGGGGCCGGTGAGCTCGCGGTCGCCGGTGTAGCGCTCATCCCCGAGCCACGTGTCCTCCGGCCCCCAGAACACCTCCTCCGGCTCCCAGATGTCCTCGCGGCCGAAGCCGAAGCCGAACGTCGTGAACCCCATCGACTCGAGAGCGCAGTTGCCCGCGAAGACGATCAGGTCGGCCCAGGAGATGGCGTCCCCGTGCTTCTTCTTGACCGGCCAGAGCAGGCGCCTGGCCTTGTCGAGGCTGACGTTGTCCGGCCAGCTGTTGAGCGGGGCGTAGCGCTGGGCGCCGTCACCCGCGCCGCCGCGGCCGTCCTCGATCCGGTAGGTCCCCGCGGCGTGCCAGCTCATCCGGATGAAGAGCGGCCCGTAGTGCCCGTGGTCGGCCGGCCACCAATCCTGCGAGGTCGTCATCACGTCGACAACGTCCTGCTTCAGGGCCGCTACGTCGAGCCGCTTGAACGCCTCCCTGTAGTCGAAGTCCTCGTCCAACGGGTTCGAGTGGGGGGCGTGCTGGTGGAGGACCTGCAGGTTGAGCTGGTTGGGCCACCAGTCCTGGTTCGTCCGCGGCCGATGAGCCTTCGGAGTCGGGGCCTCGATGACCGGGTTCTCGCTCTCGCTGCCGTGCTGGGACACGTCGATCGCCTCCTGTGGTCGGACTCGCTGTTGGGTCTCGGGTGGCCTCGTCGCCACAGATCAGTCTGCTCTCACCGTTGGAACCGCATCAAGAAGGAGACCTTCGTATGCCGCTGAGCTGGCTTCCAGCCCACCTGCAGACCCAGCCCTCCCGGGAAGGCAAGGAGTGCACCTGGCTGGCTCAGCGGCATACGGAATGGTCAGGAAACAGCGTCGAAATGGTCGCTGCCGACCCCGATACAGACCATCCCGGCGCCGTGCGCCGATCTGACGTCAAACGGCGCATCGCCGACCACGACAGCCTGCTCAGGGTAAATCTCCTGGCCGCCCGCCCCACCGGCGTCGATCAGCGTCCCGTCAATGTCGGACACGACGAGGATGCGGTCCGACATTGCACCTCCTCACCCCGAGAGTCCCCGGGGGGTGGCACCGAACACCCCGGGCGACCGCTGCGGCCAGAATCCAACGGGCAGCAGGCGCAGTCAAGGCATCGACCCGGGGGCCGAACGCATCAACGTTGGTTGCCTTCCGACAGTGACGGGTCTCAGTATGGGACGGTGACCACCGCCGGCCGCCCGCTGCGGCTCCACCCGGACCGGTTACTTCCCCCCGACCCCGACGTCCGCTCCATTGCGAGACAGCTCTACGACGCCGTCTGGGATCAGCCGATCATCTCCCCGCACGGCCACGTCGACCCGCACCTACTGCTGGACAACGACCCGTTCCCGGATCCGGCCACCCTGTTCATCACCCCGGACCACTACGTCACCCGCCTGCTGCATGCCAGCGGCATCGGGTTGGACGAGCTCGGTGTGGGGGGCGGTCCGTTGAGTGAGGCGCAGTCGCGGACAGTGTGGCGACACCTCTGCTCGCACTGGCAGGTCTACCGCGGCACGCCGGTGCGATGGTGGTTGGAGTCCGAGCTGGCCGACATCTTCGGCGTCGACGTGATGCCGTCGGCCCAGACGGCCGACACGATCTACGACCAGATCGCCGAGCGGCTGGCCACCGACGCCTACCGCCCCCGGGCGCTGTACGAGCGGTTCGGCATCACGGTGCTGGCCACGACGGACGACCCGGCCGACGACCTGTCCGCGCACGCCGCCCTCGCCGCGGACCCGACGTGGGAGGGCCGGGTCATCCCGACGTTTCGCCCCGACCGGTATCTCGAACCCGCGAGGGCTGGTTGGCCGGACGCCGTCGCCGACCTCGGCAAGGCAGCGGACGTCGACACCGGCGAATTCGCCGGGTATGTGCAGGCGCTGGAGATGCGCCGCCGGTACTTCGTCGAGCACGGCGCCGTCTCGGCCGACCACAGCCACCAGGACGTCCGCATGGACCCCTTGGAACCGTCGGAGGCGGCCCGGATCTACCGAGCGGCCCTCGCCGGCGATGCAAGCGAGGCCGAGGCCACCGCGCTGCGCAGGCACATGCTGCTGGAGATGGCCCGGATGTCGTGTGACGACGGGCTGGTGATGACGCTGCACCCGGGGGTGCGCCGGGGCCACCATGGCCCCACGACGCGGGAGTTCGGGCCGGACATGGGCAACGACATCCCGATCCGGGTCGAGTTCACCGATGCACTGCGGCCGCTGCTGGAGCGCTACGGCACGCACTCCGGTTTCCACCTCGTGCCGTTCACCGTCGACGAGACCGTGTTCGCCCGCGAGCTCGCCCCGCTCGCGGGGTTCTATCCCTCGGTCTACATCGGGGTGCCGTGGTGGTTCCTGGACGCCCCGCACGCCATCCGGCGCTTCCGGGCCGCCGTCACCGAGACCGTCGGATTCTCCCGGACCTCCGGGTTCGTCGACGACACCCGGGCGTTCTGCTCGATCCCGGCGCGTCACGACCTGTCCCGCCGCATCGATGCCGGCTGGCTCGCCCACCTCGTGGCCGAGCACCAGCTCACCGAGGACGAGGCCCGGCAGACCGCGGAGGAGCTGGTCACCGAGCAGCCGAAGAAGGTGTTCAAGCTGTGACCGGCTCAAGGCAGCGAAAAGGGCCTCCGATCATGGCGTTGCCTGATCAGAGGCCCTTTCGAGACGGAGCCGCCTATCGGAATCGAACCGATGACCTATTCATTACGAGTGAATCGCTCTGGCCGACTGAGCTAAGGCGGCGGGTGCCGAAGCACGGTTGCTGAGTATACGCATGGCCGCGGATCGTCAGGAAATCGAGCACTTCAGCCCGTTTCGGGGCGGTGTGGCGCGCATGAGATAGTCCTCCACCGCACGGTCGGCGCACGCGTTGCCGGTCGCGTAGGACCCGTGCACGTCCGCGTCGACGGTGACGAGCCGGGACCCCCTGATCGTGCTGGCCAGGTACTCGGTGTCCTCGATGGGCGTCACGGGGTCGTCCGCGTTGCCGATGACGAGGACGGGAGTCGCGGGCTCGGCGTCGACGACGAGCTTGCTGCGCAGCTCACCCGTCCAGCCAATGCACTCGGAGGGTCGCGGCGGCTGGATCCTGCCGAAGAGGGGGTGCTCCTCGAGGACCTTGATGCTGGGGGTGAGCTCCGACCAGGTCGGAACCGGCCAGTCGGCGCACGTCACGGGCAGGTGGTTCTTGCCGTACGAGGACCCCAGGTAGCTGCCGTCGACGTCGCGCCCGACCGACACCATCGCGAACCACGCGAGCTCGCTGCCATCCGCGTCCTCGATCGCGAGCTCCAGCGCGTCGACGAGGTAGGGCCATGAGCCGGGGTCGAGCAGTCCCTCCCCGATGGCGGTGACCGCCCATCCCTCGGTCACCTGGGACAGCGAGTCGAAGTCCGCCGGCAGCGGCACGGTCTCGAGCGAGTCGAGCAGCTCGATGACGGCCGCAGCTGCCTCGTCCGGGTCGTCGCCGAGCGGGCAGGGTCGGTCCTTCCCGCACGCCTCGACGAACTCGGCGAAGAGCGCATCGAACTCCCGTCCCCAGTGCCGCGCGTTGGCATCGACGTCGCGCTGGCTCACGGAGGGGTCGTCGACCACATCGGGCGACACGGCGGAGTCGAGGACCATGAACCCGACGCGAGACGTGAAGCGATTGGCGTAGATCGCGCCGATGAGCGTCCCGTAGCTGACCCCGTAGTAGTTGAGCCGCTCGTCGCCGACCGCCTCGCGCAGGATGTCGAGGTCGGCCGCAACGGCCTCGCTCCCCATGTTGGCCGCCAGTGGGCCCCCGCGTTGCAGGCACCCGTCGACCCGGGCAGCGGCCGCCTCCTTGAGGGACACCGCGCCCTGGGGCGACGGTGGCGTGGGGTCCGCGGCGTACATCCCGTCGAGCTCGGCGTCGGTCAGGCAGTCGAAGCCGTTCGACTCACCGATCCCCCGCGGGTCGAACCCGACGATGTGCCATGCCTCGCGCAGCTCGGCTCCGAAGACACCCGGCTCCTGGACGAACTCGGTGCCCGATCCTCCCGGGCCGCCGGGGTTGACGAACAGCGTCCCTCTGGGTGCAGCCGACCTGGCCGGGAGCCTGCGCAGGGCGATGTCGACGGTTGGGCCGGCCGGCTCGGCGTGGTCCACGGGGACCGTCACCGACGCGCAGTCGAAGTCTTCGTCGTCAGCGCACTGCTCCCACCGCACCTCCTGCGCGTAGAAGCGCCGCAGCGCGGGAGGGTTGGGGTCCACCGCCGCGGTGAATCGGATCTCCGCTCCCGTCGTCGCCGTGGGCGCCCCCGACGTGGATGATGTCGTATGCCGCTGAGCTGGCTCTCGCTCCGCCGTCCCTTCCGGGTCGGCGGGCTTCATGGTCGCGAATGCCACGAGTACCGCCAGGGCCGCGACGACCACGCCACCGCGCCGGAGGGCGGTCAACAGGCCTGGTCGGACGCTGGCACGCTCCCCTTGACGAGGTAGCCGTCGACGATGGAGTCCACGCACGGGTTGCCAGCGTAGTAAGTGCCATGACCGTCGTGGTCACTGGTCACGAGAATTCCGGAGGCGAGGTCCGCGGCGAGCTGCTTCGTGCCCCCGATGGGCGTCGCGGGGTCTCGCAGGTTGCCAATGACGATGATGGGCGCGGCGCCCTTGCCGAGCGTCGTGCCAGAGGGCTTTCGGACCTCTCCCGGCCAGGTGCCGCAGTTGTCGTACTGCAGACCGGTCATCCGGGACCACAGCGGGTGCTCGGTCCGGGCCCGTCGAGACTGCGCTGCGAGCTCCTCCAGGCTGCTCGACGGCCAGTCCGCGCACCGCACCGGGATCATGGCCTGCAAGTAGGACCCGGCGCCGTACTCCCCCGACGTGCTGCGGCCGACGATGGTCATCGCGTGTGCGAGCAGGATGTCGCCCCGACCCTCGAATGCCTCCGCCAGGCCCTTGTTCAGCGTCGGCCAGTAATCCTCCGAGTAGAGGCACATGAAGATCGCGAAGCCGAGCCAGCCCTCGCCGATGGACTCGATGTCACCCCTCGAGGTCTCGAGCGGTCGCCGGTCGACGTCGTCCAGCAGGGCGGCGACCCGGTCCCGCGCACCGTCTGCGTCGGTCCCGAGGGCGCAGTCGTCCCGGCTGACGCACCACTCGATGAAGGCGTCCATGGACGACTCGAAGCCCTGGACGTCGTAGCCCAGCTCCTGCTGGTCGGTCTGGTTCGGTGACACCGCCGAGTCCAGAACGAAGCGACCCACTCGCTCGGGGAAGAGGTCCGCGTAGAGCGCGCCGAGGAACGTCCCGTAGGACACGCCGAAGAAGTTGAGGCGCTCATCACCGACCAGGGCCCGCATGACGTCCAGGTCGCGCGCCACCTCGGTGCTGCTCAGGTGCAGCGCTCGCTCACCGCCGGCCTTGGCGCACCGCTCGGTGATCGCGTTCGCATCGCCGAGCAGCTTCGCGCGCTCGGCGTCGTCATCGGGCGTCGGGTCGTTCTCGAAGAGCAGGTCCATGTCCTCGTCCGACAGGCACGTCACGGCGTCCGACTGACCGATCCCGCGCGGGTCGAAGCCGACGACGTCGTACGCCGTACGGACCGCCTTGCTGAAGACGAAGCTCGAGAACTGGGCGTACTCCAGCCCGGACGCACCGGGTCCGCCTGGGTTGAGGAACAGCGTGCCGACCTTCTTGGACGGGTCGAGGGCGGGCACCTTCCGTAGGGCGACCTCGAAGGTGTCACCGTCCGGCTCGGCATAGTCGACGGGGACCTCGATACGGGTGCACTCGTGGGCCGGGCTTCCCTCGCACGGCTTCCAGTCCACCGCCTGGGTGTAGAAGGCGGCGAGCTCCCCGGGATGGTTCTGGGCCGCCGAGGGGCTCGTCGGAGCCGGCGAGGTCGCCGTCCCGGAAGCGGTGGCGGCTGCCGGTGGCGTCGCGACCGGCGGTGTCTCCGGCCGCGTGACACGCCACGCGACCAGCCCGACGACGGCGAGCAGCGCGACGACGACGGCGGCCGCCACGGCCGAACGGCCCCGGCCCATCCGCCCCGTCCGCCCCGGTCCGGCGCCTGGTCCGTTCACGTCACGCGACCCGGCCACGCTGGGAGCGGGCGGTCGGAACGGAGCGGGCACAGCGGCATACGGCTCCTCTGGAGTGTCGGGAAGATCGCTGGGACGGCGCGGCTCGTCGTTCAGCACATCAGGCCGTCCTTGGGCACGACTCCCTGCACGTAGTACGCGTCGATGGCGTGGTCGACGCACTGGCTACCTCGGGTGTAGGCGGTGTGCCCGTCACCGTCGAGGGAGACGAGGACGGCGTTGTCGAGCTGGTCGCGCAGCTGCTCGGACCACTCGTAGATCGTGGCGGGGTCGCGCGTCGTCCCGACGACGACGATCGGGTTGCTGCCCTCGGCCGAGATCTTGTGTGGCGGGTTGTCCCCCTTGACCGGCCAGAACCCGCAGGCGATGGACCCCCACGCAAGGAACGGACCCCAGGTCGGCGCGACCTTCGAGAACTTGGCCTCGTAGCCCTCGTACGTGGCGATGTCGGGGCTGTCCGGCCGGTCGAGGCAGTTCACCGCGTAGATGACCTCCATGATGTTGCCGGTATAGCCACCACCAGGGACCCGGTCCGCGTAGGTGTTGGCCAGTCCCATGAGGGAGGCACCGTTACCCGCGTGCGCCTCGCGCAAGGCGTCGGTGAGAATGCCCCACGAGCCCTGGTCGTACATCGCGGCGGCGATCCCGAGCGAGGCCCACGCCTCCGTGAGCTTCGGCTCCGCCGGGTCGCCGCTCCGGATCGGGTTGGCGTCGAGTCCCTTGAGGAAGGCGCGGATCCACGCCATGCCCTCGTCGACCGAGCCACCGAGCGGGCAGCCCCCCTCGCCCACGCAGTCCGCGACGTAGGCGCGAGTGGCCAGCTCGAACCCCTTCGCCTGGCCCTCGGCCTGCTGCGCGCTCGTCAGGTCGGGCGGGACGACACCGTCGAGGACGAACCGGCCGACCCGCTCGGGGAACATGCCCGCGTAGGTCGAGCCGAGGAAGGTGCCGTAGGACTTGCCGAGGTAGTTGAGCTGGCTGTCACCGAGAGCCGCGCGCAGGACGTCCATGTCCTTGGCCGCGTCCTCGGTCGACACGTGGGCGAGCAGCTTCCGGTTGTTC
Organism: uncultured Actinomycetota bacterium; assembly: GCA_963754395.1. Lineage (GTDB taxonomy): Bacteria > Actinomycetota > Actinomycetes > Actinomycetales > Dermatophilaceae > Intrasporangium. The sequence continues at coordinate 70,076 of CAVWGJ010000023.1, forward strand.
GCCTCGCAGCCCGACGCCATGGTGCGGGCGGCGGTGACGAGGTCCTGCTCCTCCGCCCGGTTGTCCGGGGTCGGGTCCGTCCCGAGGAAGTCGTCCAGGGCGCCGTCGCTCAGGCAGTCGATCGGCGCCGACTCCCCGACCCCGCGCGGGTCGAAGCCGACGATGTCAAAGGACGAGCGCACGGCGCGCCCGACGATGAAGTCCGCCGACTTGGCGTACTGCACCCCGGACCCGCCCGGTCCGCCAGGATTGACGACGAGCGAGCCGATCCTCTTGCCGGCGTTGGTCGCTGGCGCCTTGAGCACCTTGATGGCGATGTCGCCGCCGGATGGGTTGTCGTAGTCGATCGGCACCCGCAGGTCGGCACACTCGAACCCTCCACATCGGGTCCAGTCGAGGTGCTGGTCGTAGTAGTCCGCCAGTGCCGCCGCCGGCGGTTGGGTGGTTGCCCCGGCCGGGCCGGTGACCGGGACGTGCTCGGGCTCCGGCGTCGTGCACGCCGCGACCGTCGCGAGCGCGAGCGCGGCGGCCGCGAGGCGCAGGGCCGTACTCCGGGCCCGCGGGCGGGCGTCGTGGCGAGACGTCATGGCGGAAACCGTAACCTGCCAGCCTGAGTACTCCCGAGTTCGTATGCCGCTGGGCTCGCTCACTGGGATCCGCTCCCTCCCGCTCACTCCCCCTCCTTGTCGAGTGCGCACTACGCGCCGCGCCGCCCCTCCGCTGTCTGTCGCGTCGCATAGGCTCCACCCGTGAGCCAGAGCCCTGCGACCCCGCCGCACCTGGACGCGGGTCGCGTCAGCACGGCTCCAGGGCTCTTCGTCTGCTTCGAGGGCGGGGACGGAGCGGGCAAGTCGACGCAGGTGCGCCTGCTCGCCGAGCTCCTGGAGCGGGCCGGGCGGGACGTGCTCGTGACGCGGCAGCCGGGCGGCACTACCCTCGGCGCGCAGATCCGCGAGCTCGTCCTCCATGGCGACCACGTGTCGGCCCGGGCGGAGGCCCTGCTCTTCGCTGCGGACAAGGCCCACCACGTCGACGAGCTGATCCGGCCGGCCCTGGCCGCGGGCCGAGTCGTCATCACCGACCGCTACACCGACAGCTCGATCGCCTACCAGGGTGCGGGGCGGGATCTCGGGGCAGAGGAGATCAGGCAGCTGCAGCACTGGGCCGTGGGAGGGCTGCTGCCCGACCTCACCGTCGTCCTCGACGTGAGCCCCGAGGTCGGGCGGGCCCGTCGCGGTGACGTGCACGACCGGCTCGAGTCGGAGGCCGACGACTTCCACCACGCGGTGCGGCGAGGTTTCCTCGACCTCGCGGCCCGTGATCCGGACCGCTACGTCGTCGTCGATGCCGGGCTGCCGGCCGAGGAGATCGGGGCACGGGTGCTCGCGCGGCTCGAGGAAGTGCTGGAGGAGCGTCGATGACCGTCTGGCGAGACCTCGTCGGCCAGGAGCCCACGGTCGAGGCGCTCTCGCGCGCCGTGAGCGTCGAGGGTGCGATGACCCACGCGTGGCTGTTCACCGGGCCACCGGGATCGGGCCGATCCAATGCGGCCAGGGCCTTCGCGGCCGCCCTGCAGTGTCCGCAGGGTGGGTGCGGCGACTGCCGTGAATGCCGCACCTCGCTCGATGGCTCCCACGCGGACGTCAACGTCGTCGCGACCGAGGGCCTGTCGATCCAGGTCCGTGACACGCGCGACCTGGTCCAGGAGTCCGCGCTGCGCCCCTCGGTCGGCCGCTGGCGCGTCATCATCATCGAGGATGCCGACCGGCTCACCGAGCGGGCGGCCGACGCCCTGCTCAAGGCCCTCGAGGAGCCGACCCCCCGCACGGTCTGGATGCTCTGTGCGCCCAGCCTCGAGGACGTCATCATCACGATCCGCTCGCGCTCGAGACATGTCCGGCTGCGGACCCCGCCGGTGCATGCGGTCGCGGAGCTCCTCGAGCGACGCGACGGCGTCGATCCGCCCATGGCCCTCCACGCAGCACGCGCGGCGCAGTCCCACATCGGGCTGGCCCGGCGGCTGGCCAGGGACGAGGGCGCCCGGATCCGCCGGCGCGACGTCATCGCGATGGCGACGAAGATCGTCGGGGTCGGTGACGCCATCGACGCCGCCACCGACCTGGCGCAGATCGCCGGCGAGGAGTCAGCGGCGAGCACCGCAGAGCGCGACGCCGCGGAGCGGGCGCGTCTGCTCGAGACGCTCGGTGCCGACCCGACGGCGCGCACCCAGCCTCCCCACATCCGCGCCCAGCTCGCCGCGCTCGAGAAGGAGCAGAAGACGCGGGCCACCCGGCACGCGCGCGACATGATCGACCGGTCGCTCATCGACCTCATGTCCGTCTACCGTGACGCGCTGGTACGGCGCCTCGGGTCGAACGTCGACCTCGTCAACCCCGACGCCCTGGACAAGGTCCGGTCCCTCGCCAGCGTCTTCACCGCCGAGCAGCTCCTCGGCGCCCTCGACGCCATCACCGAGGCGCGAGACCGCATCAACGCCAACGTCCCGCCCCTGCTCGCCCTCGAGGCGATGGCCCTCCAGCTGCGGGTCCCCCGCGACCTCAACCAGTGAGCGCGCGAGCGCCAACCAGTCCCGCGTGGGTCAGCGGCGCTTGAGCAGCTCCTCGGCGATCTGCACGGCGTTGAGGGCGGCTCCCTTGCGGAGGTTGTCGCCGACGACGAAGAGCACCAGGCCCTTGCCCTTGGGGGCGGCCTGGTCGGCGCGGACCCGGCCGACGAAGACCTCGTCACGACCGGCGGCCTCGAGCGGGTTCGGCACGTCGGTGACGACGACGCCTGGCGCGTTCTTGAGCAGGTCGAGCGCCTCGTCCGGCGTGATCTCGTCGGCGAACTCGGCATGGATCGCGAGGCTGTGCCCCGAGAACACCGGCACGCGCACGCAGGTCCCGCTCACGAGCAGCTCGGGGGCGTGGAGGATCTTGCGCGACTCGTTGCGCAGCTTCTGCTCCTCGTCCGTCTCGAGCGAGCCGTCGTCGACGATCGACCCCGCGAGCGGTACGACGTTGAAGCCGACGGGCACCGCATAGATCTGTGCCTCGGGCACATCGATCGCGCGGCCGTCGATGGCGAGCCCCGTCGGGTCGCCCGCCTCGTAGCCACCGCGCAGCTGGCGGTCGAGCTCCTGCACGCCCTTGCCACCCGAGCCGCTCACGGCCTGGTAGCTCGACACGTGCAGCCGCACCAGGCCGGCCTTGTCGTGCAGCGGCCCCAGGACCGGCATCGCGGCCATGGTCGTGCAGTTGGGGTTGGCGACAATGCCCTTGGGGATGGTGTCGAGGTCGTCGGCGTTGACCTCGGAGACGACGAGCGGGACCTCGGGGTCCTGTCGCCATGCGCTCGAGTTGTCGATGACCGTGGCACCGGCTGCGGCCACCTTCGGCGCGAGTTCCTTTGACGTCGTGCCGCCATTGCTGAAGAGGGCGATGTCGATGCCGGAGAAGTCTGCCGTCGCCGAGTCCTCGACCTCGATCTCCGTGCCCTTGAAGGGGATCCTCGTGCCGGCGGATCGTGCTGACGCGAAGAACCGCACCTCGTCGACCGGGAAGTCACGCTCCTCGAGGAGGGTGCGCATGACCCCACCGACCTGACCCGTCGCTCCGAAGACTCCAACTCGCATGTCCCAAGGCTACGCGGGGGCCCGGCCTGCACCGGACCCCGTCCACACTCCGGTTGGAGGTATCGGGTCGCTCCACCCAGTGTCGACCGTTGATCGCGAGCGCAGCCGAGGGATCACCCGGCGAGGTGGCCCCACCTCTGGGACATCTCGCGCCACGGACCGGTCTCGACAACCCGGCCGCCGTCGAGGACGACGACCCGGTCGGCCCGCGCCAGCGCTGCCGCCTTGCTCGTGGCGCCGATGACGGTGGCCCCGCCGGAGCGCAGCGCCCCCCACAGTTCGATCTCGGTGGCTGCATCGAGTGCCGAGGACACGTCGTCGGCGAGCAGCAGGTCGGCCTCGCAGGCGAGGGCCCGGGCCAGCGCCAGCCGCTGCACCTGCCCACCAGAGAGTCGGACCCCGCGGTGGCCGACGAGCGCATTCGGTCCGCCGGCCTCGGTGACGTCGCGCTCCATCCGAGCGGTCGCGAGTGCCGGCCCGACCGCCCGGTCGGCGTGGTCGAGGGCGATGTTGCCGGTGAAGGTACCCGACAGGACCCTCGGCACCTGCGCGATGTAGGACACGCGGCCGGGCCGCAGCTCGAGCTCCGGGTCGGCCAGCAAGCGGCCGTTCCAGACCACCTGACCGGTGTGGGAGGTCAGCCCGGCGAGCGATGAGAGCAGGCTGGACTTGCCCGAGCCGACCTGGCCCAGCAGGAGCACCAGCTCGCCGGCCTCGACCGTGAGGTCGACGTCCTGCACTCCGATGGTGCCGTCGTCGTGGATCGCGGTCAGATCCTGCAGGCGCAGGGTCTGCAACGGCTCGCGCCGCCCCGGCTGGGGCTCGTCGGCAGTCCCGTGGACGAGGTCCATGCCCGGCGGCAGGTCCATCAGGTCGCCGCCTCCGGCGAGCTCACTCGTCGCGTTCAGCCAGGACCGCACGCCCGGCGCCTCGGTCACGACCGAGCCGGCGACGCGGCCGAACCAGTCGAAGCCGCTCACCGCGTTGGCGACCAGCAGCGCGATGGCCAGCGGCCAGGTCCCGTGGAGGAAGCCCGCCCAGGCGGCCACGACGCCGCACTGGACCATGACGATCGGCACGCCGTCGAGCAGGGTCTGGACCCGGTGCTCGCGCACCGCAGCGTCGACCCGGCCTCCGTCGACCTGACGCAGGTGCTCATGCACCTGTGGGGTGGCAGCAGCCAGCTTGACCGTGCGGATGGACTCGAGTGCCGAGACCAGCGATCGCCCGAAGTTGGCTCGCGCCGTCGATGCGGCCGCTGCCGAACGTCCCGCCACCGGTCGACCAAGGGTCGACGCCAGCGCCGAGGTGACCATCACCACGAGCAGGACCGCGCCTGCGAGCCAGGTGCCCGCGATCAGTGCGGTCATCGAGGCGATGACGAGTCCGTTGACGAAGTCGACCCAACGGTCGGTGTAGCGCACCAGCCGGTCGGCATCCATGGTGCGCGCGACCACCTCGCCGGGTGGGGTGCGCACCAGTCGGCGCTGGGCGGTCTGGCCGGCGAGCACTGCGGCCCGCACCCGAAGCCGGACCTCCACCCACCAGTGGGGATAGGTCCGGAACGCCAGCGCCAGTGCGAACGGACCCGCGACGAGGGAGACGACCAGGGCCGCGGCGAGCCAAGCCGGGTTCTGCCCGGCCTGCAGGTCGGTGACGACGAGGCCCCAGATCCAGCCGGTGACCGCACCGAACGCGCCGGTCAGTGATGCGACGAGGAACAGGGATGCGCCCAGCAGGCCCCACTGCGGGTGGATGCGCACGGTGTGGAGCACCTGCCGAGCCAGACTGGGAGTCGGTGCCAGGACCGGAGGCGGTGGCGGGGTCGTGCTGCGACGCACCGAGCCGATCGCGGCGTCCTCATGGTGGTGCTGCTCCACGGCGACCTCGTGGGCGGCCGCCTGGAGCAGCCGACGGAAGGGCCCTTCCCCTGAAGCGAGCCGACGACGCGGGCCCTGCTGGACGACGCGACCCGACTCGAGGACGGCCACCTGCTCGGCCCGCTCGGTCGTCGACAGGCGGTGGGCGACGAGGATGCCCGTGCGTCCTGAGATCAGGCGGTCCGCAGCCCGGACCACTCGCGCCTCGGTGACCGGGTCCATGCGGGCCGTGGCCTCGTCGAGCACGACGACGCGCACGTCACGCACGAGCAGTCGGGCGAACGCCACGAGCTGCTCCTCGCCCGCCGAGAGGGTCGTCCCTCCCGGGCCGAGCATCGTGTCCAGGCCGTGGGGCAGCCCGGCCACCCACTCCGTCAGGCCCAGCTCGGCGACCGCGGCCTCGACCCGGGCACGGGGCACGTCACCGAAGAGCGCCAGGTTCTCGGCGAGGGTGCCTGCGAGCACCTCGGTGCGCTGGGTCACGACGCCGACCGCGGCCCGCAGCCGCTGGAGGTCGAGGTCGCGCACGTCGGTGCCTCCGAGCAGCACCGTGCCGCGTGGCGGCTCCACCGCCCGCGACAGCAGAGCGGCGAGCGTGGACTTGCCGGAGCCGGTGCGTCCGACCAGCGCGCAGGTGTGACCCGCCGGGACGACGAGGTTGACGTCCCGGAGCGCGAACGTGCCAGTGCCATAGCTGAACTCGAGCCCGCGGAACTCCACGTCGAGCGGTCCGTCGTGCAGCGGCAGCCCGCCGGTCGGCTCTGCCGGAGAGGCGAGCATGGCGCGCAGCCGCAGGACCGCGCCGAAGCCCTCCTGCAGGTCGGGCAGGTGACGCGCCAGCATGTCGACGCCGCCGACGAACATCGTCGTGACCAGGAAGAGGGTGACCAGCTGGGCGGTCGACAGGTCGTCGGCGAGCACGAGGGCGGTGCCGACGAGCGCGACGGCGGCCAGCGCACCGTGGAGCAGCCCGCCGCTGCGCCGGGTGATGCGGACCTCGACCTGGAGAACCCTGTCGAGAGCCGCATGCACCCGCGCGGCCATCCGGGCGTTGCGGCGCAGCACGTGCGCCTGTCCCAGCGCCGTGCGCAGGTCGTCACGGGCGGCGACCCCCTCCTCGGTGGAGGCTGCGTGGTCGGTCCAGGCCGCCTCCTCGACCACCTTGCGTTCCGCGACCTGGGGCAGCAGCCGACGGACCACCCAGTAGGCGGCGAATCCCGTCATCGGGAAGAGGAAGGCTGCCGGCCACCAGGCAAGGCTCGCGACCACCCAGAGCGGGCCCGATGCGAGCATCGTGCGCACGGCCTGCCACACGCCCCAGCGCATCAGCTGGCCGACCTCCCAGGTGTCGTCGTCGATGCGGTCGAGCACCTCGCCCACGGCCTGCTCGGACAGCTCGGACAGCGGCTGGGCCATGGCGGCATCGAGCAGGTCGGCGCGCAGCCGGCCCTCGGCCCGGTCGCACACTGCCGCCCAGATCACCTTTGCGACGGTGTCGATGAGGGCGCCGCCGACGACGCACAGCGCCAGCAGCGCGACCAGCGTCGACGTGGCGTGCTCGGCGAGCCGGCCGGCGACCATCGACCCGAGGGAGGCCGCAACGGCCCCCAGCAACGACAACGTGAAGCACACCAGCGTGAGCGGACGACGGACCCGGCGCCAGTCGACGGGGACACGACCTGCCGGCATCACGGCATCCCGGAGAGGCTCGTCCTGCCTCGTGTCCCGGTTCTCTCCGAACGCCAGCTCGGTCATCGTCACAATCACAAGACGCTACCGATCACCGCCGACGGCGCGCCTCCCGTTTTCCTCCCCTGATGAGGACTTCTTGGTCGGGGAGCTCGACCGCGGGCCCGGCCTCTCCTCGACGGGGTGGATGCCTCATCAAGCGCGCCACCCGCTGACGCCACGTTCCGAGCGCGAGCGAGCTCAGCGGCATACGGAAAAAGCATCTTCCGTATGCCGCTGGGGCGGTCGACCGCGCCCACACTCCGGTTGGAGGTATCGAATACCTCGAACCGGTCAGGACCCGGAGGGGGTGTGCCGGTCGGCGTTGGCGTGGATCGCGTCCCGGACGTACTGCGCGAGCCCCTCCGCGAGGTCCTCGTACGTCTTCGTGAACCGCGGATCGGCGATGTACATGTCCGCGAGTCCACGGTGGAACTCGTGGTCGAGGTCGTAGAACCGCCGGTGGATGTGCAGACGGTGGGCCTCGGCGGCATCCATCGCGACCTCGCTCGTCGCGGGCTCACCGGCCTGCTTGGCCCGGATGAACGCGGCGTGCGTGTCGTCCATCTCCGCCTTCACCTCGGCCCAGTCGGCCTTGGTGTAACGCTTGGTCCGCTTCGCCGACTGCTTCCACGCGTCGGTCTCGCCCCAGCGCTCCTGCGCCTCGGCCTGGTACTCGTCCCTGAAGCCCTCGCCGAACAGCTCCTTCAGCTCCTCGGGCGTGGCGGACTGGTCACTCATCTCTCTCTCCAATGCTCGGTCGATGGCTCCGACGAGTTCCTTCAGCTCGTCGAGCCGGGTCAGGACCGCTTCGCGTTGGCGACGCAGGTGCGTCACCGCGTCGTCCCCGCCGTCGAGCAGCGAGGCGATCTGCTCCAGCGGCAGCTCGAGGCGCCGGTAGACGACGACCTGCTGCAGCCGCACGAGGTCCGCGTCGGTGTAGAGCCGATAGCCCGCCCGCGAGCGCTCGCTCGCGGTGAGCAGGCCGATCTCGTCGTAGTGGTGCAGCGTCCGCACCGTCACGCCGAAGAGGTCGGCGACCTGCCCCACTGTCCAGGTGGTCATCTCATGCGTCCTGACGCTCATGGGAACAAGGTTGGCGCCTCACGTCGCGTGAGGGTCAACTCCATTGTGGCCGTATGCCGCTGGGCTCGGCAGGTGCCGGACGAACCAGTTCCGCGCGTGGCTGGCAGCCGCGGCGAGCGTGCCCGGCTCCTCGAACAGGTGGGTGGCTCCCTCGACGAGGACGAGCTCGGTGTCGCACTCCGTCATCAGGCTCTGTGCCGTGCGGTTGAGGTCGATGACGACGTCGTCGCGACTGCCGACGATGAGCAGGGTGGGGGCGCGCACCGCCCCCAACCTCTCGGCTGCCAGGTCGGGACGCCCGCCGCGCGAGACCACGGCGGCGATCTGGGAGCCCGGCTCGGCGGCAGCCCACAGAGCCGCACCGGCCCCGGTGCTCGCGCCGAAGTAGCCGTAGCTGCGTGAGCCCGTGTCGGCCCGACGGCTCAGCCACCGCGTCGCCGCGGCCAACCGCCCGGCGAGCAGCTCGATGTTGAAGACGTTCGCGCGGTCCCCCTCCTCCTCCGTGGTGAGCAGGTCGATGAGCAGCGTGCCCAGTCCGGCCTGCTGAAGCACCTCGGCGACGTAGCGGTTGCGCGGGCTGTGCCGGCCGCTGCCGCTGCCGTGCGCGAAGACGACGACTCCGCGCGCTCCGGCGGGCACGGTGAGGTGACCCGCGATCGTCACGGCCCCTGCCGGAATGACGACGTCCTCGTCGGCGTCGCCATCCGATGACCCCGCTGCTGCGGGCGCCCGGTCACGAGCCTGCTTGAGCAGGCGGACGACCTCCTCGTCGCTCGTTGGGGTGAAGTCCCGGTAATGGGCGCCCACGGCTCGGAAGGACCTCGGCGCCGAGACGGAGACGACCTCGTCAGCCTCAGGTCCCGCGAACAGCTCGCGAACCGCCTGGGCAGCCACGACCGGGACGGCGAGCACGACCCGGGCAGCACCGAGATGGCGGGCCACCCGGCAGGCGACCCGAGCAGTGGCGCCCGTCGCGACGCCGTCGTCGACGACGATCGCCACCTTGCCGTGCAGGTCGATCCGCGGCTGCCCGCGCCGCAGGTGCGACACCCGCGCGTCGAGCATCTCCCGTTCCCGACGCTCGACGGATTCGATGTCGGACGGGGAGATCTTCCCTCGCCCGATGAGGGCCCTGTTGAGGAACCGGGCGCCCTCCTCGCCGATGGCACCCATCGCCAGCTCGGGCTGGAAGGGGACACCGAGCTTGCGGACCACGATGACGTCGAGGGGCAGGTCGAGCGCCTTGGCCACCTCGGCGGCGACCGGAACGCCTCCACGAGGCAGGCCGAGGACGACCGCGTCCCGCCCCCTGAAGGGCTCCAGCCGTGCGGCGAGCTGGGCCCCAGCATCGACCCGATCAGCGAACACCACGGTTGGCGGCCTCCTCCGCGCCTCTTGTGCACCCCGTTCGCGGATGCCTCACCTCCAGCATCGCGCCGTGGGCGAGGCGGGGCCACCGAGACCCTGGCCTTCTTCCTGGGCGTGCCGAATGTCCAAGGCGCACGTCTCGAGCCGGGCACCTCGCTCCGCTGGTTGGCGACCTGCCCCTGCGGGTACTCGGCAGCCATGCCATCACCAGCCCGATCGGCCCGCACCCGGGGTGCCTCCGCCGCCACGGCGGGCGCCCATGACCGCACCTTGACCAGCACCGACCAGCTGCGGCGCGTCACGGTCGTCGCCGCGGAGCTCTTCTGCATCGTCGGCACGCTCGTCGGGACCGGCGTCCTCGGACAACGGGTCGAGGAATCCGCCGGTGGAGCACTGTCGGACGAGGCAACACTCATCGCACCGGCGGGGCCGGCCTTCTCGATCTGGACGCCGATCTACCTGGGGCTCCTGGCGTAGACCGTGTGGCAGTTCGTGCCGCGCAACGCCTCCAGTGAGCGAACGCGGCGGACCGGCTGGCTGGCCGCAGCCTCCATGGCGCTCAACGCGACGTGGCTGCTCGTCACCCAGGCTGACTGGGTCTGGGCCAGCGTGGTCGTCATCGTGGCACTGCTCGTGAACCTCCTCGTGCTCGTCTCCCGCCTGGGCCGCGAGCCGGCCTCCGGAGTCCCGGAGCGCATCGTCGTCGACGGCACCTTCGGGGGCTATCTCGGCTGGGTGACCGTCGCGACGGCCGCCAACCTCGCCGCCGCCGTCGTCAGCTCCGACCTCGACCTCGGCGTGGAAGACGACCCGTTCGTCGCCGTGGCGGTGGTGGCCGTGGTGGCGATTGCCGGGGTCCTCCTCGCGCGTCGCCTCGGCGGCCGCTGGGCCGTCGGGCTCGCCCTGGCCTGGGGCTTTGGCTGGATCGCCTACGGCCGCTTCGCCGACGAGCCGCGCTCCACCGCCACCGCGATCGCGGCGGGGGTCGCGGCAGGCGTGGTCCTGGTCGCGACCGCTTGGTATTCGCCTGCACGCGCGCGGACCGCACGGCGGAAGCGTTGCCCGCCCGCTCCTCACGGGTCGCTGAGCGCGGAGGAGCTCAGCGGCATACGGCATCTGTAAATAGTTTGAAGAATCTTTGTCGAAGGTGCATCCAAGGTTGGGTCCCCGACGGAAGTAGGGGCAGGACGGTCACCAGACCCGTCCGGTTCGAACCGAACCGATCTCCAGTCCCGGAAGGACACCCTCATGAAGATCCTGCGCACCTCCGCCATCCTCACTCTGGCGCTTGCCCCAGCCGCCTTCGCGCTGCCGGCCCACGCCGCAGACGAGGCCAGCGTCTCGATCCTGCACGGCGTTCCCGGAGCGACCGTCGACGTCTACGCCAACGGCGACTCGCTGCTCACCGACTTCAAGCCCGGCACCCTCACGGACCCGGTCATGCTGCCGGCCGGCGAGTACGACCTCAAGGTCACCGCTGCCGGTGCGGGCGCGGACGGCGACGCAGTCATCGAGGCGAACGACGTCGCGGTCCCCGCGGGCGCCAACATCACCGTTGTCGCGCATCTCGACGCCTCGGGCAGCCCGGTCCTCACGCCATTCGTCAACGACGTGTCCACCATCGACGCGGGTCAGGCCCGCATCACCGTCCGCCACACGGCAGCCGCCCCGGCCGTCGACGTGCGCGCCAACGGCGACGTCGCCTTCAAGGGCCTCACCAACCCGAACGAGGTCAAGACCGAGCTGCCGGCTGGCACCATCTCCGCCGACGTCGTCCTCGCCGGCACCGACACGGTCGCGATCGGCCCGGCGGACGTCGAGCTCAAGGAGGGGACGAACACCATCGTCTACGCCTGGGGCAGCGCGGACCAGGACAGCCTGGACCTCGCCGTGCAGACCGTGAGCGGCATGCACTCGGCTCCCAATGGTGTGCCGGCCGGTGGCGGCACCGGCTCCAACGACGCCGGTCGCTACGCCCTCATCGCGGGTTCCGCCGCGCTCGCCGGTGGCCTCGTCCTGGTGACGCGCCGTCGGGCAACGTCGCGCGCCTGACATGCGTGCGTCCGGCTCGAGAGTGAGGGTGGCGGCCGCCGCGGCCGCCGCCCTGCTCGCCGGCACCGCCGCAACGTGGCTGACCCACCCATCCGAGGCATGGCCGCAGGTGGGCGGTGCCCCCGCTCCCGTGACCGCTTCCGCGTTGGCGCTCCCGGACGAGCCGCCTCGGAGGACGAGCCCCACCGCGTCGCCCTCTGCCGGTCCGGCGCAGGATCCCCTCGTGCAGACGACCGCCCGTGACGCCCGGCTGGGCGCCGCGCTGGCCCGGACCCTCCCGGCCCCGGCCCGCTTCGAGGCCGAGAGCGTGGGGATCTCGATGCGCGTGCGGCCGGTGGGCGTCGCGAGGGACGGGCAGATGGCCCTGCCACCCAGCCCTGCCGTCATGGGCTGGTACGAGTACGGTCCGCGACCGGGTGACAAGGAGGGCGTCACCGTGCTGGCCGCCCACCGCGACATGCCGGACTACGGCACCGGCCCGGCCGCCCGCCTCGACCAGCTGGGCAAGGGCGACCTGCTCACCGTTCGCTCCGGGTCGACCGTGCGGCGGTATCGGGTCACCCAGCTCACCCGGCTCGAGAAGGAGGCGCTCGACCTCGAGGCAATCTTCGACAGGACGGGTCCGGCGCGCCTCCATGTGGTCACGTGCGGCGGCCGCTTCGACCCGGAGATCCGCGCATACGAGGAGAACCTCGTCGTCGTCGCTGTCCCGGTCGGATGACTGCGACTGGATATGGTGTCTCCGTGCCCGTCCACGACGAGCCCGGAGCCGACACCGGCGAGCTGGCCAACGCCCTGGCCGTCGGCTCTCCCGACGCGCTGGCCGAGATCTTTCGGCTGTGGTCGAGCCTGGTGCACACGATCGCGCTGCGCTCGCTGGGCGACCCGGCCGACGCGGAGGACGTCACCCAGCAGGTGTTCGTGTCCGCCTGGAACGGACGACACACCTTCCGACCGGAGCAAGGGAGCATCCAGGCCTGGCTGGTGGGAATCACCAGGCACCGGATCGCCGACCTGCGCACGCAGCGGTACCGCAACCGCCGCAACCTGCAGGCCGTCGCCCTGGAGTCGGCGGCGGCCACTCCGGTCACCGATGATGCCGAGTGGGCCGAGCGCCTCCTCGTCGTCCACGAGCTCGAGCGGATGGGCGACCCACGGGCCGTAGTGATCCGGATGGCCTTCCTCGAGGACCGGTCTCACGAGGACATCGCGCAGGCGCTCGGGCTTCCGCTCGGCACGGTCAAGAGCCACATCCGGCGAGGGCTGCTTCAGCTACGAGAGAGACTCGAGGAGGTGGAACATGTCGCACCCTGATGACGGGCAGCTCGCCGACGCGGCGCTCGATCTCGACGAACTGGCACCAAGCGCGCGTGAGCACCTCGAACGCTGCGACGAGTGCGCTCGTACCGTGTCCCAGCTCCGGCGAACAGCCGCCCTGGTGGCGGGCAGCTCGGCAGCCCTCCTGGCGGCGGGGGCGTGGGAGAGCCCGCCGCCTCGCGTCTGGGACCGGATCGCCGCGACGGTAGCCGGCGACAGGGCAGGCGTCGTGCCGATCGGGGCACGCAGACCCGACCAACCGATCCGTCGGCGCGGCCGAGCCTGGCCATGGGCGGCCGGACTGGCCGCGGCCGGCCTGGTGCTCGGCCTGCTCACCGGGCGAGCCGTCTGGGACGAGGCGGCGCCGCCGGCCACGCGGGTCGCCCAGGCAGATCTCGGCACACTCGACACGCAGCAGCGCCTCGGGCAGGCCGCGGTGGTCCGCACCGACTCCGGGGTCACGCTCGAGGTCGCGACCACGAGCGCCCTCGATGCCGGCGACGGCTATCTCGAGGTCTGGCTCATCAACCGTGACGGCAAGCGCATGGTGTCGATCGGACTCCTGGACGCCGAGAGGGGCCTGTTCCCCATCAGCCAGGACCTGCTCGACCAGGGCTACGTCGTCGTGGACATCTCTCGCGAGCCCTTCGACGACCAACCTGAGCACTCGGGCGACAGTCTCGTCCGGGGCACCCTTCCGGCGTAAGGCATCTCGCGCGCTGCGTCCAGAACGCGCCTCGGGGACCGCGTAGGCTCGCGTGGTGCATCGTCGCCTTGCCCTCGTCCGGCGTCCCTCGCCCCGCCTCGCGGAAGGGATCGTCACCCACGTCGAGCGGTCGCCGTCGGTCGACGCCGATCTCGCACTGCGGCAGTGGTCGGAGTACTGCGCAGCACTGGAACGCCGAGGGTGGCAGGTGCTCGAGGCCCCCGCCGTCGACGACTGCCCGGACGGCGTCTTCGTCGAGGACCAGGTCGTCGTGTTCGGCGACGTTGCCGTTCTCTGCCGCTCGGGCGCGCCGGCGCGGCGGGCCGAGCAGGCCGGCCTCCGGGAGGCACTGGAGCCTGTCGGCTACCGCTGCGTGTCGATCGAGGCGCCCGGCATGCTGGACGGCGGCGATGTGCTCAAGTGGGGCCGCGATGTCTGGGTCGGGATCGGTGGCCGCTCCAACGAGGCGGGGATCGCCCAGCTGGAACAGGCGGTGAAGCGTGCACCGACCGGGTCTCGCGTCAGGGTTCATCGGGTGCCGGTCACCCGGACTCTGCACCTCAAGTCGGCTGTCACCGCCCTTCCGCTGGGCACGGTCGTCGGTCACGAGGCCACGGTCGACGACCCGCACCGGTGGCCCGACTTCCTGGCTGTGCCCGAGCCGGCAGGCGCCCATGTCGTCCTGCTCGGCGGCCTGTCCGTCCTCATGTCGGCAGCCGCGCCGCGGACGGCGCACCTGTTGCAGAGCCGGGGACACGACGTGACCGTCGTCGACATCTCGGAGTTCGAGAAGCTCGAGGGCTGCGTCACCTGCCTCTCGGTGCGCCTGCGCGGCTGAGTCACCGGGCCACTCCAGCTGGGGTAGGCGTGTCGATGTCCTCCAACTGATTGATCGGCTTGCGCGGCAGGGCAGCCAGCGCGATGAGCGTTCCCAGGACTGCTGCCCCGGCAGCGACCAACACCGCCGCGTGCATGCCCGAGACGAACGCCGACCGCGCCGCTTCGAGGATGGTGGCTCCTACCGGGCCGCCGACCTGCCCTGCGACGACGGTCGCTCCGCCGAGCGTCTCACCAGCAGCGTGGGAGGCCTCGGCCGGCAGCCCTGATGGCAACAGCTCGGACAGGCGCGAGCCATAGACGGCCGCGAGAACGCTGCCGAGCACGGCCATCCCGAGCGCCCCGCCGAACTCGCTCGCGGTCTCGACAAGTGCCGATACCGAGCCAGCCCGTTCGGCCGGCGCGACGCCGATGGCGTACTCGGTCACGAGCGTGGCGACTGCCACGAGCCCGATGGCGACCAGGGACGCTGCGACGAGGATGGGCCAGATGCTCGAGTCGACTTCCGCGAACCGCATTGTGGCAAAGCCCAGCGCGGACACGACGAAGGCTCCGCCCATGACCCGGGGCCGCCCAACGCGGACGGCGAGCACGGCGGCGGTGGGGGCCGCGCCGCCGACCACGAGTGCGGGGACGAGACTCCACAGCGCCGCGTGGAGCGCGCTGTAGCCGAGCACGGACTGGATGTACTGGGAGGTGATGATGGCACTGCCCATCATCCCGAACATGCCGATGACCTGGATCGCGACCGACCCGCCGAAGCCCTTGACCCGGAAGAGGGTCAGGTCGACCATCGGCGAGCGCACCCGCCCTTGGCGCCACAGGAAGGCGATACCGGCGACGACCCCCACGGCCAGGTAGGCGGCCAACACGGGTGCCCAGCCGTCAGCCGCGAACTCCTTGAGCGCATGGATGAGCGGAAGGATCGCCGCGAGGGACAGGAGCGAGCTGAGCAGGTCGACCCGTGCCGCCTCGTTGCGGGACTCGGGGAGCAGCACGGGACCGATGACGAGCAGGAGCAGCATGAACGGCACGTTGATGAGGAAGACCGAGCCCCACCAGTAGTGCTCGAGGAGGAAACCGGCGACGACCGGGCCGAGTCCGACGCCGCCGGCCAGGACGGCCGACCACACTCCGACCGCCTTGGCGCGCTGAGCGGGGTCCGCGAAGACGTTGCGGATGATGGCGAGCGTGCTCGGCATGAGCGTCGACCCGCCGACGCCGAGCAGAGCACGCGCGAGAATGAGCCACTCGGCGCTCGGCGCGTAGGCCGCGAGCACCGAGGCTGCGCCGAAGGCCACCGCGCCAAGCAGCAGCAGCCGTCGACGACCGATGCGGTCCGCGACGTTGCCCATGGTCAGAAGCAGGCCGGCCAGGACGAAGCCGTAGATGTCGAAGATCCACAACATCTGCGTGGCGGTCGGCTCGAGGGCAGCCGCGATGCTGCGGCACCGTGAAGAAGAGCACCGAGACGTCCATCGAGACGATGAGCAGTGGGAGGCACAGGACGGCGAGTGCGGTCCACTCGCGACGTCCGGCAGTGGAGGATGCCATGGTCAAACCTAACTGTGTAGTTAGCATAGTGTTTATGACGTACACCAAAACTAGAGCGGAACTGCGTATTGCGCAAGCACTTAGTTAGACTGGCCTCATGACCCCTCTGCCGCGCTACCTCCAGCTGCTCTGGGGCCGCGAGCCGGAAGGTCGCCGGGGGCCCAAGCCGGGCCGCAGTATCGAGGAGATCGGCGCGGCCGCCAACGCCATCGCGGACCGCCAAGGCCTGGGCGCCGTCTCGATGAAGTGCGTCGCCGAGGCCGTCGGGTTCACCACGATGTCGCTCTACCGGTACGTCGACAGCAAGGAGGAGCTGCAGGCGGTGATGCTCGACATCGCCTATGGACCACCGGCCCTGGACTACGGCGGAATGGACTGGCGTGCTCGGATCTCATTGTGGGCCAAGCAGATTGCTGATCTACGAATGGCTCACCCGTGGACCGTCGAGCTGACCTGGGGGGCTCCGCCACTGACCCCGAACGCCATCGCCTGGATGGAGGCCGGCCTCGAGGCCTTCGCCGGCACTCCGCTCAGCAGCCAGCAGCGACTGTCGGCCATGCTCGCGATCGATGTCTGGAGCCAGAGCCATGTCCGCCAGTCCACCCAGATGGGCTTGGTCGGCCCGCCCGAGCCCGACTCGGCCCAGGCCAACTACCTCGCGATCATCAGTCAGCTCATCGACCCAGAGCGCTTCCCGAACCTCGCCGGAGCCGCCCCGGAAGCGCTCGATGACGATGACGAGGACTTCTACGCCGAGGAGTTCGACCGTGGCCTCAGCCTGTTTCTGGACGGCATCGACGCCATGATCGCCCGCTCCCGCTGACGGCCACCCTCCCGTCGAGTGTGCAGTCCGCGCCCGGCATCTTCTGCACACTCGACCGGGTCTGGTCGAGTGTGCAGTCCGCGCCCGGCATCTTCTGCACACTCGACTGGGTCTGGTCGAGTGTGCAGTCCGCGCCCGGCATCTTCTGCACACTCGACGAGGAGTTGGCCCCGCGCTACGTCCAGCCGGCCCCGTCGACACCGCCGGGCACGTCGGCCTCGGGGTCGTAGGGAGTGCGGGTGAAGCGGAACGACGCGAGGTCGAGGTGCGAGACCGTGCCGTCGCCACGGCGGATGATCCGCAGCGGCTCACCGGTGTAGTACCCGTCCAGGCCACGCCACTCGTCGGGGCCGACCCGCTCGAACCGTGCGCCACGCCCCTCGCCCGGCTCTCCCAGGACGAGGTGCTCGTCAACCACCTTCGCCACCGTCACGGCTGGGCCCCAGTGCCACATGCCGACGAGCTCCAGAACGGCTGGGTCACCCGCCGCGTGCCAGGGCTCCGCAGCCTTCGGCTCGCGCTCCATGAACTCGCTGAGCAGCGGGGCGACCTGCGGACCAAACGGTCCGGCAGTGGAGTTCGTGAAGGCCACCAGTCCGTCCCCTGACTCGAGGTCGACCCGCAGCCCGGCGAGGAACCCCGGCATCGACCCGCCGTGCCCGGCCAGCCGCCGGCCTGCGATGTTCCACACCTGCCACCCCAGCCCGTGCGCGGCCGTCCACGGCTGGCCCGGGTTGTCCCCCACGACGTGCGGCTCCAGCATCTCGTCGAGGGTGTCGCGGGCGAGCACATCGCCCGTGTCGCCCCCGAGGAAGGCGGCCCACTTCGCGAGGTCTTCAACGGTGGTCCACAGCTGCCCCGCCGGTGCCATTGCCCCGGCGTCGTGCTCAGGCTCCGGCAGCAGCACGTCGGCAAACGGATGCACCGCCCAGCCGGGCGCCGCCTTCCCCGATGGTCGGGCCGTCGTGCGGTTCATGCCGAGCGGCTCGAGCACGTCGCGCCGCACCACCTCGAACCAGTCGACACCATGCGCCCGCGCGAGCAGCTCGCCCAAGGCGCCGTACCCGACGTTCGTGTAGTGGAACCGCCGTCCCGCCCGGAACCGCTGCACCGCGGGGGACCCAGCCAGCTCCTCCCAGGACCCACCCGGGGTGCGCTCCCACCACGGCCCGTTGGTCTCGGCCTGGATGCCGGCCGCGTGCGACAGCAGCTGCGCGATGGTGGCTCGACCGAGCTGCGACCCCGGCACGTGGTCCTCGAAGCGGTCCTCGAGCTCGAGACGCCCGGCGTCGCGCAGCCGCATCACCGCGACGGCGACGAACGGCTTGGTGATGGAGCCCATCCGGTACTGCGTGTCGAGGTCGGCCGGCTCGCCTCCCGCCCGGCCGTCGAGCGTGCCGATGGCGCGACCCCAGACGAGGCGGCCGTCACGCACGATCCCAGCTGCGACCGACGGCAGCCGGGACTCCCGCTGGATCCCGGCGAGCCGCCGATCGAGGTGGCGCGAGGTCGACGGGTCGATGGGCTGGGCCTCGGCGTCCTTCGTCACCCAGCCACCCTAGTGAGGGCACGTGCATGCCGGGGCGAGCTCAGCGGCATACGACGTGGGTGTTGTCTTCTCGTCAGGAGGTGGAGGCGGTCCGCGCCGGGGCGAGGACGATGTCGAAGCGAGTCCTCGTCCACTCGGTGTCCCCGAGGTCGCGCCCGTCGGGCGTCGGCGTCCCCGCGGGCTGGAGCGCGAAGTCCCTGACGAGGGAGTCCTTGACCCCGAAAACGCTGTCGTGGGTGAGATAGTCGTCGCCGACGACGAAGATGTGTGTCACCAGGGTCCGCCGACCCTCGGCCGAGACCATGAAGTGCAGGTGCGACGCTCGCATCGGCGAGCGGCCGACGGCCTCGAGCATCTGCCCGACCGGCCCGTCGTGAGGAATCGGGTAGGGCGTCGGGGTGATGGCCCAGAAGCGGTAGGCGCCGTTGTCGTCCGTGAACAGGTGCGCCCGGGCGGCCGTGCGGCCGTCTCCGTACTGGACGTCGTAGAAGCCGTCCTCATCGGCCTCCCACACCTCGATGCGGGCCCCGGAGAGCGGCCGCCCGTCGGTGTCCGTGACCGTGCCCTCGACCCAGCAGGGCTGCCCCTTCGCGCCGAAGGCCAGGTCACCACCGAGCTCGATCCGGGGCGCGCCCTCGACGAAGAACGGGCCGAACACCGTCGCCTCGGTCGCCTCGCCGACGGCCTCGTTGTTCACCGTGATCGTCTGCATCGAGAGACCGAGGACGTCGGAGAGCAGGATGAACTCCTGGCGCTTGTCGTCGGTGATGTGCCCGACCGCGGTGAGGAACTCGATCGCAGCCGCCCACTCCTCCTCCGTGAGGCGGGTCTCGCGCACGAAGGCGTGCACGTGCCGGGTGAGCGCCTCCATCAGCTGGCGCAGCCGCGGCGACTCCGCGCCCGCGAAGGAGGCGACGACCTCGTCGACGAGCGCCCGCTCGCGGGCCGCCTGCTCCGGTGACACGGATTCGGTGGGCAGGGTCTGGTGGGTCATCGCTCGCTCCTGATCGTTGGTTGACGTCCAGCCCAGGCCGCGCCGAGCAGCGCGGTCAGAGACTCCTCGGTGACCGGAACCGGGTTGGACTCCGGAATGGCCGCCAGGCATCGGGCCACGGCGTCGGGCAGATCGGCCTCGGCCAGGCCGAGGTCACGCAGCGCGCGCGGCGCCCCGAGCCGCAGCCGCAACGCCTCCAGCGCGTCGACCGCGGCAGCAGCGGCATCGTCCTGGCCGCCTGGCAGGGACCCGCCCAGAGCCTCGACGAGCCTGGCGGCGAGGCGGGGCACGGCCGGAGCGTTGTACGCCAGCACGTGGGGCAGCACGATCGCATGGGTCTGCGCATGAGGCAGGTCGTAGGCGCCGCCGAGCACGTGGCAGATCTTGTGATGCATCCCCGAACCCGCCGAGGCGAACGAGACCGCCGAGAGATAGCAGCCGTAGAGGACCTGGTCGCGGCCCTCCCCGTCGGCCGGGTCGGCAACGATGCGGGGCAACCCGAGGGCCAGCGGCCGGACGCCCTCGAGGCCGAGGGCCTGGTTGATCGGATCGGCGCCCGGCGCCCAGAGGCTGTCGACGGAGTGGGCGAGGGCATTGAGGCCGGACGCGACACTGAGGCCCACCGGCAGCGACGCCGAAAGCTCGCTGTCGTAGACGACCGCGACGGGCAGGACCCGCGGATCCACCCCGGTGCGCTTGACGCGCCCCTCGGTGAGGCCCCACACGGGGGTGGCCTCGGAGCCGGCGTACGTCGTCGGGACCGCGATGATCGGCAGGCCGGTCGTCATCGCCACGGCCTTGCCGAGCCCGGTCGTGGAGCCACCACCCACGGTGACGATGGCGTCGACGGACGCCTCAGCCGCCGCTGCGCGAGCCCGCTCGGCCAGCTCCACCGGCACGTGTTGGCGAACCTCGTGCCAGCGCACGGCCTCCGGCAGGCCGGCCGTGACCTGGTCGGCCACCGCCGACGCCGAGCCGGCTGCGATGACCATGACCCGCCGCGCCCCGAGCCGGGCCACCTCGTCGGCGAGTCGTCGGGCGGCACCGCCCCGCTCGAGGGCCACGCGCTGCGGCAGGGTCTCGTGGACGAAGGCCATGCCCCTCATCGTGCACCAGCCATGGCCGAACCCGGGGGTGGCGTGCGGGAGGTCACGACGGCAGCATGGGCAGGGCGCCACGCAGCGCCAGCATCCGTTATCTTGATATCAAGATTTCTCACGATCTCTCTCAGAACCCTCGGAATGGAGCTCAGGTGACGGACTCGACAATCATCTACACGTATACCGACGAGGCCCCCGCGCTCGCCACGGCGTCGCTGCTGCCGATCGTCCAGGCGTTCGCGGCCAAGGCGGGCGTCGAGGTCGAGACGCGCGACATCTCCCTCGCGGGCCGCATCCTCGCCGCGTTCGACCTCGGCCCCGACGCGCTCGCCGAGCTCGGCGCTCTCGCCAAGCGACCCGAGGCCAACATTGTCAAGCTGCCCAACGTCTCGGCCTCATCCCCGCAGCTCAAGGCGGCCATCAAGGAGCTCCAGGACGAGGGCCACGCGGTCCCGGACTACCCGGACAACCCGACGACGGACGAGGAGAAGGCCGCTCGCGCCGCCTATGACAAGGTCAAGGGATCGGCGGTGAACCCTGTTCTGCGTGAGGGAAACTCGGACCGCCGCGCACCCGCTTCGGTGAAGAACTACGCCCGCAAGCACCCCCACTCCATGGGCGCGTGGACGGCCGACTCCAAGACGAACGTCGCCACCATGGACGAGCACGACTTCGCCCACAACGAGAAGTCCGTCGTCCTCGACCAGGACGACACCCTGCGCATCGAGCACGTCGCCGCTGACGGCACGACCACCGTCCTCAAGGAGTCCCTGCCGGTGCTCGCCGGCGAGGTCGTCGACGCGACGACCATGGAGGTCGGCGCGCTCCGCGAGTTCCTCACCGCCCAGGTCGCCCGCGCCAAGCACGAGGGCGTCCTGTTCTCCGTCCACCTCAAGGCGACCATGATGAAGGTCTCCGACCCCATCATCTTCGGCCACGCCGTCCGCGCCTTCTTCCCAAGCATTTTCACGAGGTATGCCGCTGAGCTCGCTTCCGTCGGCGCGTCCCCGAACGACGGGCTGGGTGCCGTCCTCAAGGCCATCGAGTCGCTTCCCGCGGACAAGCGCGCCGAGATCGAGGCGGCGGTCAAGGCTGGTTTCGACGAGGGGCCGGCCATCGCGATGGTCAACTCGGACAAGGGCATCACGAACCTGCACGTCCCGAGCGACGTCATCGTCGACGCGTCGATGCCGGCGATGATCCGCACGTCGGGCCACATGTGGAACGCCGCCGGCGAGGAGCAGGACACCCTCGCGGTCCTGCCGGACAGCTCCTACTCGGGCATCTACCAGGTCGTCATCGACGACTGCCGCGCGAACGGCGCCTTCGACCCGGCCACGATGGGCTCGGTGGCCAATGTCGGCCTCATGGCACAGGCGGCCGAGGAGTACGGCAGCCACGACAAGACCTTCGAGATCGCGGCCGACGGTGTGGTGCGTGTGGTCAACGTGGCGGGCGACGTCCTGCTCGAGCACGCGGTGTCGGCCGGCGACATCTGGCGCGCCTGCCAGACCAAGGACGTCCCGATCCGCGACTGGGTCAAGCTCGCGGTGACGCGTGCCCGGGCGACCGGCGTTCCCGCGGTGTTCTGGCTCGACGAGGGCCGCGCCCACGACGCGAACCTCATCGCCAAGGTCAAGGAGTACCTCGGCGAGCACGACACCGAGGGTCTCGACATCCAGATCCTCAAGCCGACCGAGGCGATCGCCTTCTCCCTCGAGCGGATCCGCAAGGGCGAGGACACCATCTCGGTCACCGGCAACGTGCTGCGCGACTACCTCACCGACCTGTTCCCGATCCTCGAGCTCGGCACATCGGCGAAGATGCTCTCCGTCGTTCCCCTCATCGCGGGCGGTGGCCTCTTCGAGACCGGTGCCGGCGGCTCGGCGCCCAAGCACGTCCAGCAGCTCCTCGCCGAGAACTACCTGCGCTGGGACAGCCTCGGCGAGTTCCTCGCGCTGGCCGTCAGCCTCGAGCACTTCGGGGAGGCCACGGACAACCCCAGGGCCAGGATCCTCGGCGACGCGCTCGACCGCGCCACCGGGAAGCTGCTGGACGAGAACAAGTCACCGGCCCGCAAGGTCGGCCAGATCGACAACCGGGGCAGCCACTTCTGGCTCGCCCTCTACTGGGCGCAGGAGCTCGCGGCCCAGACGACGGACGCCGAGCTCGCCGACGCCTTCAGGGACGTCGCCGCACAGCTGGCCGAGAAGGCCGAGGCCATCGACGCCGAGCTCATCGCCGTCCAGGGCCAGCCGGCGGACATCGGCGGCTACTACAAGACGGACGCCGACAAGGTGGCCGCGGTGATGCGGCCGTCCCAGACGTTCAACGACATCATCGCCACCCTCGCCTGACCCGCTGGCTGCCGGCCAAACCCAAACCTCGGTTCGATGTATTGCCGCGCTCTACAGAGCGCGGTGATACATCGACCGGGGGGTCGGGGTCAGTCGGCGAGGAAATGCTTGCGCAGCTCGTGGACGAGCACCTTGCCCGTCGCGTTGCGGGGCAGCGCGTCGACGATGCGGACCTCCCGCGGCAGTGCCTGTCGGGATACCAGCGGCCTGACCAGCTCGATGACCCGGTCCGGCGCGAGGCTCGCGCCCGGCTGCGGGACGACGCAGGCAGCGAGGCGCTCGCCGAACTCGTCGTCCGGCACGCCGAAGACGCTCACGTCGTGGACCTCGGGCAGACCACCGATGGCGGCTTCGAGCTCGGCCGGATAGACGTTCTCTCCTCCGGAGATGACCAGGTCGTCCTCGCGGCCATCGAGGTGGAGCCGGCCGTCCTCGAGGTGGCCGAGATCCCCGGTGTCAACGAGGCCGCGCCAGCGCTCCCGGTCCCCGCCATCCGTGTAGCCGCTGAAGAGCATCTCGTTGCCGACGAAGACCCGGCCGACCTGCCCATCAGGCACCTCGCCGCCGTCGTCACCGACGATGGCGATGCGGGTCCCGTGCGGCGGGCGTCCGGAGCACGAGGGAGCGGCCACGAGGTCGTCGGGATCCGCGATCGCAGCCCACGAGACCTCCGTCGACCCGTAGAGGTTGTGGAGGACCGGCCCGAACGCCGCCATGAACCGGGGCACGAGCCCGGGAGGCAGTGACGACCCGCTGACGGCGGCGATGCGCAGCGACGGCGCGACACCACCCGGAGCCTCGCGTCGCGACTCGCCGACGTTGTCGAGCAGCCGCTGGAGCATGACCGGGACGGCGAACAGAACGTGGCAGCGGTGCTCAGCGAGAGCCGCGAGGGCCGCCGACGGGTCGAATCGGCGCTGCAGCACGACCGTGTCGCGCATGGCCAAGGCCAGCTGAAGGGCGCCGAAGCCCCAGGTGTGGAAGATCGGCGCCGCGAGCAGCACGGTCTCCTGCGGCCGCAACGGGATCCGGTCCAGGACCGAGGCGAGGCCCGCGAGGCTTCGCGGGTGCGGCCGGCGCGCGCCCTTGGGCGGGCCGGTCGTGCCGGAGGTCAGGACGACCACGCGACCCGCTCGTCGAGGCGGGTGGAGCCGCCCAGTTGCCGCGTCGGCCTCCATGAGCGCGAGGAAGGCCTGCTCCCCCAGCCGCGGCACCGACAGTCCCTGGGTGAGCCGGTCGAACTCCTCGTCGTGCACGACCAATGAGATGCCTTCTCGCCCAACCACATCGGCGACCTGGCCCGCTGCGAGGCCGGTGTTGAGCAGCACCACGTCGACCCCGGCCGTCGACGCACCACCCATGAGCTCCACGAGGCCGAGGTGGTTGCGACACAGCAGACCGACCCGCTCGCCCGGGGGGATGCCTTGGGCCAGGAGCACGCGGGCCGCGCGCTCGCACGAGTCGAGCAGAGCGGCATACGTGATCTCCCCGCGCTCCTCGTCGACGACGGCGATGGCGTCCGGCGACCGAGCCGCGGCCTGCCGGATCTCCCCCGCGATCCCCGCACCCCAGGCGAGGATCGACGCGACCTGGCGCAGCACGCGGTCGGGCCGTCCCGGGGTGAGCACGCCGCGACGGGTCAGGATGAGAAGCTGCCGGGTGAGCCGCATCGGCTCAGCACGGGCACCCAGGCGCGGGCATCGCTCAGGCCCGGGGGACTTCGAAGAGGCTGCCGATGTTGGCCGC
The DNA here is from genome assembly GCA_963754395.1 of uncultured Actinomycetota bacterium. GTDB lineage: Bacteria > Actinomycetota > Actinomycetes > Actinomycetales > Dermatophilaceae > Intrasporangium. Next base: position 94,807 of record CAVWGJ010000023.1, read on the forward strand.
GAGGGACATGTCCCCCTTGATCTTGATCTTGCCCATCATCACCATCATGACCGGGTTGCCGGTCTTGGTGATGAGCTTGATGAACTCGACCGGGCCCATCGAGAGCGACACGGCTGCGTCGCCGTCGTGGCCCCTGGCCGCGGAGGCCTGCCCGTCGCCGACCCGAACCGTCCACTCGTCGTCGGGGACGCCCTTGCCCGTGATGGTCCAGTGGGTCGTGGCGCGCAGGTCCCCGGCCCGGTCGGACCGGAACATTCGGGGCATGTGCTCGAAGATCGAGTCGATCACCGACATCCGCGTCGGCCCCGCCATGACGTCCGCGACCTCACGGTCGGACGCGCTGGTGAGAAGTTGGACGAACTCGACCGGCCCGAGGGCGGTCAGCTCGTCATGGGTGAGGTCTTTGAGCCGCGACATCCGCGCTCTCCTTGCTGTGCGGGCAGTTGGTTACCCGAGAGTAATGGATGTCCGGGAGTTCTTCCCGGGCGCGCCGGGAAGTGGCCTCATCCGCAGTGGCGAGGAGCGCAGCACGCTTGCCGCACAGGGCCAGTCCGGCCCTTCCGAGGAAGGAGACCTCATGTCCGTCGCATTCGTCCCACCCGTCACCCAATGGCGGGCGGCCGCGGCCTTCAGCGCCGCGCACGTCGCCCTGATGATCGCCGGCCTCGCCATCTCGGGTGGCGGCGCCCTCCTCGAGGAGGGCGCGCAGGGCATCACCGGGGCCTACGTCAACGCAGACCTCACGCCGATCCTCGGTGGCTGGCTCCTCGAGTCGCTCGCCTTCCTGCTCCTCATTCCCGTGGTCGTCTTCCTCGCGGGGGCGGTCGGGCACACGCCTGCCGGCCGCTTGGTCGCCCGCACTGGCCTCGTCAGCGCGTCGATCTACGTCGGAATCACGCTCGCAGTCGGCTTCCCCGCCGGTGCCGCCGCCGCGTACGGCGCGCAGCACGGCCTCGACCTGGAGACCGCCGCCGCCTTCACCAGTCTCCGCGTCTTTGCCTACCTCCTCAGCCTGCTGTGCCTCGGCGCGCACACGCTGAGCCTCGCGATCTGCGCGATGACGGACCGCTTCCACCGCCGCTGGGTCGGCATCATCCGGCTCGTGGCAGGAGCCGGCCCCGCAGGCTCCGACACCGCAGACTCCGGCACCACCGTCCGCGCGACCATCCCCGTGATGTTCGCACCCCGGATAGAGGTTTCGTCGTGATCCGTGTCCTGGTCGTCGACGACCACCCACTGTTTCGGAGCGGACTCACCGGCCTGCTGCAGACCGTGGAGGACATCGACGTCGTTGGCGACGCTGCTGACGGCGAGCAGGCCGTGCGTCGCGCCGCGACGCTGTCACCCGATGTGGTCCTCATGGATCTCAACCTGCCCGGAGTCCCGGGCATCGAGGCAACCCGGCGGATCACCGCGCTCGCACATCCCCCGGCCGTCCTCGTGCTCACGATGGTCGACGACGACGACACGGTCGTGACGGCACTGCGCGTCGGGGCGAGCGGCTACCTGCTCAAGGGCGCGGCCCAGGAGGAGGTACTGGCGGCGATTCGCTCGGTCGCGGCTGGCGGTGCGGTCTTCGGGGACGGGGTCGCTCGCCAGGTGCTGGCAGGTGGTCGGCAGCAGCACTGGTCAGAGGACCTGACTTCCCGCGAGGCGCAGGTGCTGGCCGGCATCGCGGCCGGCCGCTCCAACCCGGAGATCGCAACCGAGCTCGGAGTGAGCCTCAAGACCGTGCAGAACCACGTGTCGCGGGTGCTCGCCAAGCTCCAGGTGCGCGATCGCACCCAGGCCGCGCTACGGGTCCGGGGGTTGAGCTGACCGCGGATCGATACGCCGACGACGGACCCGTCAGACCTCGAGGAACCATCCCGGCACCATGCCATCGGGCCGGCCGGCCTCGACGTAGTACTCGACGCCGAACATCGCGGCGAAGGCCTCCTCCGGCATGGCGATCATCATGCCCGCGTCACTGACCTGGCTGGCATGGCTCGCCAGCGCCGCTCGCTTGACGCCGATCCAGGGCGACACGTCGACGGCCCAGTGCAGCTCGGCCTCGGGCGTCCCGAGCGGGTTGCCGTCGTCCATCGGCTTGTCCGGGTCCCAGCTGTCGTCGGCCAACCCCGCCGCGACCGCCGTCTGGAACTGCAGGCGCGTCACATCGCGGTTCATCGTCGCCTCGAGCACCCGCGGCGTCCCTGCGAGCTCGGCGGCCCGCTTGACCACGGCGTGGACCTTGACGTGGTCGGGGTGGCCGTAGCCGCCGTGCCAGTCATAGCCGGTCACGACGTCCGCCCGCTCCTCGCGCAGCACCTCCACAAGTCGCCCGGCAGCCTCCTCGACGTCCGCACGGGCGAAGCTCGCCTCGTGGTCGTTCTGGTCCCAGCCGTGCATCCCGGAGTCGGCATACCCGAGCCAGACGACCCGGTGGGTGCCGATCACCTCGTTGGACCGGGCTGCCTCCACCCGGCGTCGGTCGACGACCGTCTCCCCCGCGGCCAGGTCGTCGGGCCGATCGCCGTGGTCGCCGTTCGTCGCGTAGACGACCACGACCCGGTGCCCCTCGCCGACGGCCCTCGCCATGGAGCCGGCGGTCTGGGACGCCTCGTCGTCGGGATGGGCGTGGACGAAGACGAGAGTTGCCATTCCGTCAGCCTCACCGAGCCGTCGGCTGGGGTCAAAGGTTTTGTGCCGCACCCGTCGTGTCGGTGCCGCCTGTCAGCCGTCGAGCGGGATCCGGTAGACGATGAACCCCTCGAACGTCGCGACGTCGTCATAGAGCCGCCGCGCCGTCGAGTTCGCTTGGTGGGTCTGCCAGTAGACCGCGCCACACCCCTGCTCGCGAGCCCACGACACGACACCGCCGATGAGCGACCTGCCAGCCCCTCTTCCCCGCGCTGCGGGATCCGTGAAGAGGTCCTCGAGGTAGCAGACGTCCGGCTCCCCACGTGCTCGGGTGGGCGAAGAAGTGCGTGATCCCGACGAGCCGCCCATCGATCCTCGCGCCAAGGGCGTGCACCCTTGCGCCAGAGCGCAGCTCGCCCCAGAGACGCTCAAACACGTCCTGCGCCGGATCCTGTCGGTAGAAGCGCAGGTAGCCCCGGAACAGGCGCTCCCACGCGTCGCGGTCCGCCTCGTCGATCCCAGTGATCGTCACCATGCCGGCCACGCTAGGCGGGTGCGTGCACGCGGCCACAGCGCCACTTCACGGCAACCCGGGAAGGCCACTCAGCGGCATACGGAATATGTCGTATGCCGCTCAGCTCGCGTGCGCTGGAAGGTCAGGCCTTCTTCGTGGTGGCCTTCTTGGTCGCCCGCTTCGCGGGCGCCTTCTTGGTCGTCTTCTTCGCGGTCCGCTTGCGGGTCGTGGGGCCCTTGGCACGCTTCTCGGCGAGCAGCTCGAAGCCACGCTCCGGAGTGATCGACTCGGGGTCGTCGTCCTTGCGCAGGGTCGCGTTGGTGTCGCCGTCGGTGACGTAGGGACCGAAGCGGCCGTCCTTGACGACGACGGGCTTGCCGCTGACGGGGTCCTCGCCGAGCTCCTTGAGGGGAGCTGCCGCGGCGGCCCGGCCGCGCTGCTTCGGCTGCGCGTAGATCGCCAGGGCCTCCTCGAGGGTGATGTCGAAGAGCTGCTGCTCGGTCTGCAGCGACCGCGAGTCGGTGCCGCGCTTGAGGTAGGGCCCGTAGCGGCCGTTCTGCGCGGTGATCTCGACGCCCTCCGGGTCGACGCCGACGACGCGCGGCAGGCTGAGCAGCTTGAGCGCGGTATCGAGGTCGATCGTCGCCAGGTCCATGTCCGTGAAGAGGGAGGCGGTGCGCGGCTTCGGCTTGGCCGCCTTCTTGCCACGACCGTTCGTGACCGGCGCGGCCTCGTCCTCCTCGAGAACCTCGGTGACGTAGGGACCGTAGCGGCCCGCCTTGGCGATGATCTCGCGACCGGTCCCGGAGTCGCGGCCGAGGACCTTGCCGTCGTCGGCAGCCGCCTCGAGCAGCTCGCGCGCCTTGGCCGGCGTCATCTCGTCGGGTGCGACGTCGTCGGTGATGGTGGCTCGGCGCGGGGTCGCGGAAACCTCGGCGTCGTCGGCGACCTCGCCAGTGTCGAGGTTGACGCCGGGTGGCGCCACCTCCTCGACGTAGGGGCCGTAGCGGCCCACCCGGACGACCATGCCCTCGCCGAGCGGGATGGTGCTGATCTCTCGGGCGTCGATCTCGCCGAGGTCGTCGACGAGCTCCTTGAGCCCCTCGGCGGTGGTTGCCTCGTCGCCGAAGTAGAACCGTTGGAGCCACTCGACCCGGCCGAGCTCGCCGTTCGCGATCCGGTCCAGGTCCTCCTCCATCGAAGCCGTGAACTCGTAGTCGACGAGCTCGGTGAAGTGCTCCTCGAGCAGGCGTGTGACGGCGAAGGCGAGCCAGGTCGGCACGAGAGCCTGGGCCTTGGTGAACACGTAGCCGCGGTCCTGGATCGTGCCGATCGTCGACGCATAGGTCGAGGGCCGGCCGATGCCCTTCTCCTCCATCGCCTTGACGAGCGTGGCCTCGGTGTAGCGGGCCGGCGGAGTGGTCTCGTGGCCCTCGGCCTCGGCCCGGACGACCTCGAGCGCGACGCCGGTCGGACAGCCTGGGCAGGCGCCGCTCCTCGGCGGCCGCGTCGGCGCGGGCCTGCGCCTCGTCGTCGCGGCCCTCCTCGTAGGCCGCGAGGAAGCCCTTGAAGGTGATGACCGTGCCGGACGCGCTGAACTCGACCCGCTGGGCGCCCTCGACGGCCGTGTCGACGGAGAGCTTGACCGTGGCCGTCGAGCCGCGGGCGTCGGCCATCTGCGAGGCGACGGTGCGTTTCCAGATCAGCTCGTAGAGGGCGAACTCGTCACCGCGCAGCTCGCCCGCGACCATGGCCGGCGTGCGGAAACGGTCGCCCGCGGGGCGGATCGCCTCGTGCGCCTCCTGGGCGTTCTTCACCTTCTTCTCGTAGCGGCGGGGCGCGTCGGGGACGTACTCGGCGCCGTAGAGGTCCCGGGCCTGGCTGCGGGCCGCGGTGAGGGCAGCGTCCGACAGCGTCGTCGAGTCGGTGCGCATGTAGGTGATGTAGCCGCCCTCGTAGAGACGCTGGGCGACCCGCATCGAGTTCTTCGAGTTCATGCGCAGCTTGCGGGACGCCTCCTGCTGGAGGGTCGAGGTCGTGAACGGGGCCGACGGACGCCGGGTGTAGGGCTTCTCCTGGACGTCGGTGACCCTGGCCGAGGCGGCCAGGCACGCCTCGGCGATCCGCCCCGCGAGCGCCTCGTCGAGCCGGACGACACCCTTGCCCACCAGCTCGCCGCGGTCGGAGAAGTCCCGTCCGGCGGCGACCCGTGAGCCATCCACCGTGGTCAGCCGCGCGGTGAACTGCTGCGCGACGCCGTCGGGCGTGAAGTCGCCCTCGACGTCCCAGTAGGACGCCTTGACGAAGGCCATCCGCTCGCGCTCCCGCTCGACGACCAGACGGGTCGCGACGGACTGGACGCGGCCGGCCGAAAGGCCCTGCCGGACCTTGCGCCAGAGCACGGGGCTCACCTCGTAGCCGTAGAGCCGGTCGAGGATGCGGCGGGTCTCCTGGGCGTCGACGAGTGCTGCGTCGATCTCGCGGGTGTCGTTGACGGCGCGCTGGATCGCCTCCCGGGTGATCTCGTGGAAGACCATCCGCTTGACCGGCACGCGCGGCTGGAGCGCCTCGAGCAGGTGCCAGGCGATGGCCTCGCCCTCGCGGTCCTCATCGGTGGCCAGGTAGAGCTCGTCGGCGTCCTTGAGCTTGCGCTTGAGCTCGTTGACCTTCTTCTTCTTGTCGGGGTCGACGACGTAGTAGGGGGCGAAGTCGTTCTCGACGTCGACGGCGAACTTGCCGAACGGCCCCTTCTTCATGTCGGCGGGCAGCTCCGACGGGTTGGGCAGGTCGCGGATGTGACCGACCGAGGCCTCCACGTCGAAGTCCCCACCGAGATAGCCCGCGATCGTCTTCGCCTTCGCGGGCGACTCGACGATGACGAGCTTGCGGCCCTTACCGGCAGCCATGGTGCACCTGAGTCTTCCTGCTCCCACGTGCAGCGGATTCGTCGCTGCTCCGACGTGGATGCGGACCGACCGTAACAGCCCGTGTCAAGATCCGTTCGCACCACCCGGATGTCGAATGTGCAGATCCTGCTGGCACGCCCCGACACTCGACCATTCGGCCATATGGCGCTGGGCTGGCTGCCGCGCCCTCCAACAATCGTGCCGGGGTCCGATTGTCGGCGTACTTCAGCCGGGACGTCCCGCGACAGTCGCGCCGGGGTCCGATTGTCGGCGGTGGTGGCAGCTGCAGTGAGTCGGGGCGAGTCGCGGGACGGTTCAGGCGACGGGCCAGAAGATCTGGGTCCTCCACGTGGCGGGGTCGGGCTCCTGCTCAGGGTCGCTCAGGTAGACCTCCCACATGTCGCTCGACGGCGTGAGGCCCTGCTCCTTCAGGTGGCCGACGATCTCTTCGTAGGTCTGCGGGAGCGTGTCATAGGGCCCGACGTGCGTGGCTTCCACGACCCGGCCCGCGGGCAGCGAGCTCGGCGTCACTCCGTCGACCGCGGTGATGGGTCCGTCCACGGGGAACCCGGCCTCGACGTCGACGGAATCGGTCGGCATGCCGTGGTAGAGCGAGAAGGGCGGTCCGACGGGATGGCGGCCCTGGGCCTGCACGGCCGACATGGCCTTGGACAAGGCCCGTCCGAAGAACTGCGGCAGGTCCCTGACGGGCACCCGCTCCCGCACGACCGCCGTCATTTGCGCCTGGTGCTCGGTCATCCTGATCTCGGTCATGCCCCCACGTTCCGCGCCGACGTGCACGGTCCGGTAGGGCCGAACGACCCGAAACGACGCGTCGGCCCACCCGATCATCGCCCCGGCGAAGTTCCGGAGCCCGCGCCACGTCACAGCCCGCACCACCTTCGCCCCGGCGAAGTTGGTGCGGTTCGGGCCGGGCGCTTGGAGGGCGGCGCGAACTGCGCACTCGACGAGAGGGGGGAGGAGCGCGACGGAGCGCCGAGCCGGGAGCGAGCTCAGCGGCATACGGCATCGTCGTGGCCCAGCACCTCCGACAACCCACCCACAGCGCACTTGTCGGAGTCCCCGGCCCGGCGCGTTCTGCACACTCGACCAAGAGGGTGAGGGCGACTTCGGGAAGAAGGGCGTGCACGGGGACGTTGCAGGTGATAGTTTACTTGTCAACCATCTGAGGAGCCCACCATGCCTGCCCCCCTGATCTATCTGAGCCACGGAGCCCCGCCGCTCGCTGACGACGCCCGCTGGACGCGCGAGCTCGCCGACTGGTCCGCGACCATCGAGAAGCCGAAGAACGTGCTCATGGTGTCGGCCCACTGGGAGGACGCCCCGACCACGCTCGGGTCCACGACGGGAGCGCCGCTCGTCTACGACTTCTGGGGTTTCCCGCAGAAGTACTACGAGGTCACCTACGACTCTCCCGCCGCGCCCGACCTCGCGGATGACGTGACCAGGCTGCTCACCGCTCCGGGCCAGACCAGCTCGACGCCCGTCCACCGCGACGAGTCGCGCGGGCTCGACCACGGGGCCTACGTCCCGCTCAAGGAGATGTTCCCTGACGCGAACGTCCCGGTCCTGCAGATGTCGATGCCGACGCTCGACCCGCGTGGCCTCTTCGAGATCGGTCGCAAGCTCGCGCCGCTCCGCGACCAAGGAACGCTCATCGTGGGCTCCGGCTTCACGACGCACAACCTGCGCTGGTTCAACCCGCGCGCCGGCGCCGATGTCGCACCGCCGATGGCGAGCGCCGAGTTCGACCACTGGGCGCAGGAGGCGATGAAGGCGCAGGACATCGACAGCATCCTCGACTTCCTCGCCAAGGCCCCGGCTGCGCGCGAGGCGCACCCGCGGACCGAGCACTTCGCGCCGCTGTTCGTGACGCTCGGTGCGGCCTACGCGTCCGGTGGCCTCGACAACAAGAGCGTCATCGAGGGCTTCTGGTTCGGCCTGTCGAAACGGTCCTGGCAGTTCAACTGAGCCGGGAACTACGGCCCCCGTCCCACCGTTGTCATGACTGTGGGTGCCCCACGCACGCGGCCGCAGCGCGGAACCTCCCCTGACTCCAGCGCTGCGGTCGCCCCCCACCGCCCTCCTTTCGGGGGCGGTCGGGATCCGTCTCGGGGCGGAACCGGGGAAATCCCTCGCACGTCCCAGACGGGCGCCACGTAGAGTGGCTAACGCCCATCCAGCCGTATGCCGCTGGGCGGGCCTACGGACGTCGGCCGCGTCAGGACGTGGCCGGGACATAGGGGAAGGACCCGTTCGAGATGAGTGACCAGCCCGCTGCCCAGCAGGCGCCGGCCGCGGCCAGCCAGGCTCAGGCCGTGCCCGCCCCCCTGGAGCCCCCGGTGACCGAGTCGCACCTGACTCTCACTCCCCCGCCCCCTGTCGGCGCCGTCTCGGAGACATCGGCGCCGAAGATGGCCCCGGCCGTGCCCGAGGCCGCGCTTCCCGGGCTCGACTCGAAGGTCGACCTGTACCTCGGCTCGCTCCTCAAGGCCGCGACGAAGTCACCGGAGTGGGAGGCCAAGGCTGCGGACGTGCGGAGCATGGGGACCGACGAGATCCGCTTCGCGGCCGAGTCGTCCAACCGGATGCTCCAGATGCCGGTGAAGGCGCTCAACGAGGGGTCGCTGTCCCAGGGGTCCAAGGTCGGCCAGACGCTGCTCGACCTGCGCCGCACCGTCGAGGACCTCGACCCGTCGCAGGCCGCCGGGGCCAAGAAGTTCCTCGGCATGATTCCCTTCGGCGACCGGATCACCGACTACTTCCGCAAGTACCAGTCGGCCCAGTCACACCTCAACGGCATCCTGCACTCCCTCCAGTCCGGCCAGGACGAGCTGCAGAAGGACAACATCGCGCTCAACCTGGAGAAGAAGGCGCTGTGGGAGTCGATGGGCCGGCTCAACCAGTACGTCTACGTCGCCGAGCGCCTCGACACCAAGCTGGCCGCCCAGGTGGCGACCCTCGACACGACCGACCCCGAGAAGGCGAAGGCGCTGCGCGAGGACGTCCTCTTCTATGTCCGGCAGAAGCACCAGGACCTGCTGACGCAGCTCGCGGTCTCGATCCAGAACTACCTCGCGATCGACATCATCATCAAGAACAACATCGAGCTCATCAAGGGCGTCGACCGGGCCACGACGACGACGGTGTCCGCCCTGCGCACGGCCGTCATCGTCGCCCAGGCCCTCAACAACCAGCAGCTCGTCCTCAACCAGATCACCGCGCTCAACACGACGACCTCTGGCCTCATCGAGCGCACGTCCGAGCTGCTCAAGACGAACTCGGCGCGTATCCAGGAGCAGTCGGCCAGCTCGACGATCAGCATCGAGTCGCTCCAGAAGGCCTTCGCCAACATCTACGAGACGATGGACACCATCGACCAGTTCAAGGTGCGGGCCCTCGACAACATGGCCGCGACGATCGGCGCCCTCGAGAACGAGGTGACGAAGTCCCGCAGCTACCTCGAGCGGGTCGCCGCCCAGGACGCGCGACGTGCGGCGGGCGCCGCGCCCGGCGCCCTCGACCTCGGGTCCGGCGGCGGCCTCTGACACCGGCGACGTCGCGGTTGGTGAGGGAGATGAGGCCGAGCACGAAGGGAACGTGAGACGTGGGGATCCGATCGTGGTTCGGGTTGGACAGGCCCGAGGCACCGGAGCCGCCCACATCGGCGCCACCCGGGCCGCCGACGACCGAGCAGCTGCTCGGCGCACTCGACGCCATCGAGGTGCAGGCGCGCGAGGGCAGGGTGCCCGGGGTGGTGCTCTCACGCCTCATGCGGGTGACCCGGGTCGTGCGCGACTCGATCCCGCGGCTCGAGCGGCTCGGCGTCGGCAGCTCCCAGGGCTACAGCGTCATGGCCACGGCGACCGACTACCTGCCCGTGGCGATCGGCAACTACCTCAGGCTTCCCCGTGACTGGGCCGACACCCGGCCGATCGCTGCGGGCAAGAGCTCGGTCATGCTGCTCGTCGACCAGCTCGACCTGCTGGGCGCGACGATGGACAAGGTCGCCGACGCCATCAACCGCTCCGACGCGGAGGCGATCATCGTCCATGGCGCGTTCCTCGAGGAGAAGTTCGGTCATGCCTCGACCGGGGGTTCCCTCGGCCTCGGCCTCCCCGACCCCACGCCGGGCCCCGGCTCCAGCCCCATCACCGGCCCGCTGGCCCCTCCGGAGTGACCCGTGACGTACCGACCGAGCCGAGGGGGCTGTGAGAGATGACGACTGCTGAGTCCGCGCTCGCCGAGAGCATCGACGCGCTCGTCGACGTGGCCCGGCTGGCCGGGATCGACCCCGGCACGGCACGCGACGAGGGGTTGCGGGTCGCCGCCGCCCTCGCCGAGTCGGTGCCGGGTGCCGCGCACGAGTGGGCCGCCGTCGCCCTGCCCGCGGTGACGGACCTCGCGACGATCAACGAGGCCTTCTTCGACGCGGCCTCCAAGGGTCGCCGGTGGCGGCACTCCCCGACCGACCTCCTCGTATCCCTCGCCGCGTCGGACCACGACCTGACCGGGGACTACGCCGAGGCGCTCACCGAGATCGCATCGGACGCCGTCATGCTGGGCACGGCGCCGATCTGGGTCATCGCCAATGCGACCGCCGCGAGCGCCACCTACCTCGCTGCCGCCAACAGGGCGCCCGCACCCGTCGGCACATCGACCGGCCCACTGGGCGGCACGGACTTCTCGACCGGGCTCCCGCCGCTGCCACCGGGCGTCGGCACCGACGCCGTCCTGCGCGAGTGGGGCTATGTGCGAACTTCCGGCCACGTGGGAACGGACGTGCCGAGCGGGAGCCAGCCCAGCGGCATCCGGCCTGCTGGCGAACCCGCTGTGCCACAGGAGAACTCAGCCGAGGCACCTGCCGCGGAAGCCGAGGCGACGGAGCCCGCCGAGCCGGAGAGGTCGGTCGAGGAGCTGCTCGCTGAGCTCGACGCGATGATCGGGCTCGACCGGGTCAAGAAGGAGATCCACCGCCAGGTCGCGCTCCTCAAGGTGGAGAAGATGCGCGTCGAGGCCGGGCTCAAGGCGACGCGGCTGAGCCGGCACCTGATCTTCGTCGGCAACCCCGGCACGGGAAAGACGACTGTCGCCCGGCTGGTCGGGGCGATCTACAAGGCCCTCGGGCTGCTCCCGAAGGGCCAGCTCGTGGAGGTCGACCGCTCCGAGCTCGTCGCCGGGTACGTCGGGCAGACGGCGATGAAGACTGCCGAGGTCTGCGCCAAGGCGGTCGGCGGCGTCCTGTTCATCGACGAGGCGTACGGCCTCACCGGGGACCAGTTCGCGCAGGAGGCCGTCAACACGCTCGTCAAGGAGATGGAGGACCACCGGGAGGACCTCGTCGTCATCGTCGCCGGGTACCCGGAGCCGATGGTGCACTTCATCGCGCAGAACCCAGGGCTCGCGAGCCGGTTCACGACGACGATCGAGTTCGACGACTACAGCGACGACGAGCTGCTCGCCATCCTCGACTCGATCGCGGACAACAGCGACTACGAGCTCAGCGAGGACGCGCGGCGCCGGGTGCGCATGACGCTCGAGGCCACTCCGCGCACCCCTGCCTTCGGCAACGGACGGTTCGTGCGCAACCTGTTCGAGCACTCCGTCGGGCGGCACGCCTGGCGGCTCCAGGACGCTGTGGATCCAAGTCTCGAGGACCTGCGTCTACTCACCGAGGACGATGTCATGGAGACGCCTGAGGATGATCAGGAGCCGCTCGGGGGCGACCCGGATGGCCCCTCTGAGGCCAATCCGGCAGGCTCCGAGCAGGATGCGCCAACCGACGTGCCAACCGACGAGGAGCAGCGATGACCAGCGGGCCGAAGACGAACCTCCCGGTTGGCTCAGCCGCGGCTCCGGCCGGGTCGCGTGCGCCGCTCCCCCCGCCCTCAACCACGTCTGCCGGCCCCTCGGCCGCGAGGTCAGCCGGCGCGGCTGGCCCGGTTGCCCCGGCCACGATCCGAGGCTCCGGACAGACGCTCCAGTCCGCGTTCGTCGGGCTCTTCCAGGGCACTCCGGGGCGGATGCGCCTGCTCGGGATCCTCGGAGTCATCGCCGCCCTGCTCCTCGGTGGCGCCTCGGCGAACGCGATCCTCGCATCGGAGGCGGCCGCTGAGCGCGCAGCCAACACCACCGAGCAGGTCGTGCGGATGCAGTCGATCCAGGTCGATCTCCTGCGCGCCGACGCCCTCGCGACGAACGCCTTCCTCGTCGGTGGCCTCGAGACCCCGGACACCCGCTCGCAGTACGACTCCGCCATGGCCGCCGTCGCCCGCAACATCGCCGCCGGCGCCGCTGACCAGCCCGCCGACGCGAACGCGCTCGGCACCCTCGCCGAGAAGGTCCAGGACTATGCGGCGCTCGTCGAGCAGGCGCGGTCCAACAACCGGCTCGGGCTGCCCGTCGGAGCCCGCTACCTCACCGAGGCGAGCTCCTCGCTCCGGGCCGCGGCCATCCCCGTCGTCGCGGAGATCGTCACGACGAACGAAGCGCGGGCGCAGAAGGAGTTCGACCGGTCCAACTCGAGCATCCAGCTCCTCGCGGGCGTTGCCGCGCTCATCGTCCTCGTCCTCATCGCCGTCTGGCTCGCACGACGCACCCACCGCTACCTCAACCCGTCCCTGACGGGAGGCGTGGTCCTGCTCGTGGTGGGCCTGATCGTTGCCGCGACGACGATCGGCAACATCGGCACGACGACGGCGGAGGTGGCGTCCGGGCTCTACCGGGACACGGTCGACCTCGCCCAAGTCCGCACCGCCGCCAACGACGCCCGGGCCAACGAGAGCCTCACCCTGATTGCACGTGGCAGCGGCAAGGCGTACGAGGACGCATGGGTGGCCAACGACAAGACGGTGCGGGAGACGCTGGGGCGGGTGGGTGACTCCTCGGACCTCACGAACGGCTGGGACGCCTATGCCTCGGCGCACGAGCAGATTCGCGCTCGCGACGACGGTGGACAGTGGGAGCAGGCCGTCGAGCTCGCGACCACGACTGAGGCGGGCGGCTCCACGGCGGCCTTCAACGCCTTCGACCAGCAGGTGACGCAGCGGCGTGACGCCGCCAGCACGGACGCCATCGACCAGCTCGGGGCCCTCAGCAGCGGCAACACCGTGTGGGCCGTGCTCATCGCCATCGTGTCCCTCATCGCCTCGTGGCTCATCGTCCGGGGCATCGGACAGCGGATCAAGGAGTACCGATGATGACCCTGTCCCGTCACCGTGGGAGGGGCCCGATCGCCGCAGTCATCGCCGCGGCCGGTGCCCTCGTCCTCTCCGCCTGCACCGGCGTGACGTATGCGGAGACGCCGCTGCCGACGCCCCCGGTCTCGGCCTCGTCGAGTCCTGCCCCGCCCGCGACCCCGGTGACCTGCAACAACCCCACGCAGTCCTACGATCCCCTGCCCTCCATCCCGTCCTCCGGCGACATCACGGACGCGTCGGTGCGCCGCATCCTCGACCGCGGCCACCTCGTCGTCGGCGTCTCGGCGGACACCTTCCTCTTCGGGGCCAGGGACCCCTTCACGAGCCGGATCGAGGGATTCGACATCGACCTGGCCAAGGCGGTCGCCAAGAGCCTCCTCGGCAGCGAGTCGAAGCTGCAGCTGCGCGTCATCACGGCTGCCGACCGCATTCCCCTGCTCCAGGACCGCGAGGTCGACATGGTCGCGCGCAACATGACGATGAACTGTGCGCGGTGGCAGGACATCGCGTTCTCCGCCGAGTACTACCACTCGGGCCAGAAGCTGCTCGTCCCCAGGGACCCGAGCGGCAAGGTGCCCAACACGAGGATCGAGGACCTGAAGGGCAAGAAGGTGTGCGCGCCACAGGGCACGTCGACGCTCGACAAGCTGCGCACGGTGAGCGGCGTCGAGGCCGTCCCGGCCAAGGACCACACGGGGTGCCTCGTCCTGTTCCAGCAGGGCAAGGCCGACGCCATCACCGGCGACGACATCGTCCTCGCCGGGCTTGCTGCCCAGGACCCGTACACGGTCGTGTCGTCCGCTCCCGCCATCACCGACGAGCCCTACGGCCTCGCCTTCAACAAGGAGGACGTCTACCTCACCCGGTACGTCAACCGGCTGCTCGCCGACCTCAAGGCTGACGGCGGATGGAAGGCGATCTACAACCGGTGGCTCGCCGAACCGCTCGGGCCGGCCCCGGCGCCGCCTGCCGCCGTCTCTGGAAGAGGCGGCTGATGACGTTGTCCGGCGCGGTTCCGCCGCCTCCGACGCCTGGTGGCGTCGGCAGGGCCGGCGGGCCGCTGGGTGGCATCGTGCCGCCTCCGACCCCGCCACCCAGCCCGCCACCCAGCGCTCGCGGTGCCGGCGGTGGGCTCACCTCCACAGCACCGGGCGCTGAGGGCCAGTCCTCCCCGGCCGGGTTCGCCGCGCCGATCGCGCCCGGCAGCCTCGGCGTGCCGATCCACGCGGCCGAGGCCCAGAGCTACCTGACGGCACTGCGCCAATGGGTCATGCAGCGGCGCGCCGACCTGGGGGAGGTCGACTCCGCGATCCTGCGGCTCTCGCCCTCGGAGCAGACCGCCATCACGACCGACCTCACGGTCGCGCTGACCTTCTGGAAGGCGATCAACGACCGGCTCACCCTGCTCGAGACGACCTTCGACGGCGGGCGCGTCGGTCCCAAGGAGGCCGAGCGGCTCTCCACACTCATCCATGGTCGGCTCGACTCCAACACCTCCGAGCACCTCTCCCTGCCGGCGAGCGGCTCGCTCGCGGTCAGCCTCCCTGAGGCCTGTCGCCTGCTCGACTCCCTGACCCGGACGCTGCAGGCGAGGGCGTCCCTCGCGCCGGGCGCCGCCGAGGCATCGCAGCGCATCACCGTGCTCCGGGCCGCCGCCGAGCGGGTCCGCGACCAACTGCCGCTCGTGCCGATCGGAGCGGAGCGCGACGCAGCCGCAGAGCATCTCGCCCGCCTCGATCGCCGCGTCGCCGACCTCGTCGAGCGGGCGCGCCGGGGTGCCGACGTCGGTGGCATCATCGGCCCGCTGGAGATCGACCTCGCCACACTGGAGCGCGACCTCATCGTGGCCGCGGCCGAGCGCGCCAACGCCGCGCACGACCGGGCCAACACCGAGCAGCAGGTGGAAGAGCTCGACGCACGAGCGGCGGCGATCCGGTCCCTCGAGCGCCAGTGCCTCGAGACGGTCACACCCGCCCCCCACCTGGCCATCCCCAACGTCCGCGCGCTCGGCCCCGTCCCGCAGGGCGCCAAGGACGTCACGGCCTACCGCCAGCGGCTCGACCGGGTTTCCCGCGCGCTCGACCTCGCCCACGAGACATATGCCGCTGCCCTGGCTGAGCGCGACGAGGTCGTCGGGCTCGCAGGAGCCGTCGCGGCCATGCTGGAGGCGCGGCTGTCAACGCAGCGGCTCGACGACGAGATGCAGTCTGACGTCGAGGCCCTGCGCTCGCGGCTCGACGCGGTGCTGGCCCGGACACCCCTGCCGACCACCCGCGCGCGTGCCCTCGCCGCCGCCTATCAGTCCTACGTCGAAGCCGTGACGCGCCAGCCGTCCCGACCAGGAAGGGCCCACCCGTGACCAGCCCCACACCCACGACCACCGCCCTGAAGTGCGCCCAGCCGGGGTGCGCCGGAACCATCGTCGACGGCTACTGCGACACCTGTGGGATGGCGCCGGCCGCTGCCAGCCCGCCGGCCGCTGCCAGCGGGTCCGCTGCCGCGCCGGCTGCTCCGGCCGACCCGGACGCCGCTCTTGCCACGGTGCC
Source organism: uncultured Actinomycetota bacterium (assembly GCA_963754395.1). GTDB lineage: Bacteria > Actinomycetota > Actinomycetes > Actinomycetales > Dermatophilaceae > Intrasporangium. The sequence continues at coordinate 110,615 of CAVWGJ010000023.1, forward strand.
GGACGGCACTCGCTGTGCCCAGCCCGGCTGCACGGGCACGATCGACGACGGCTACTGCAACGTGTGCGGCACGCCGGCGCACCAGGAGGAGCTCGTCCAGGTCGTCGACTCCATGGCGGTTCGACCGGCCGGCATCGGTCCCGAGCTGTCCACCCGGTCAGCGGCCTCCAGCATGCTCGCCTCCGCGGCCCTGGGCTCGAAGCGAGCCCGCCAGACGGGGTCCGTTGTCACCCGGCGGACCGGGAGCTCCCAGCGCCTCCGCAGCGCCCGGCTCGGGGGCGGCATCACCACCGTCCGGCCGGCCCCGACGATCGACGCGGAGAAGGCCCTGCTCGCCAACCCGGTCGTGCCCGAGGGCAAGCGGTTCTGCCCCAAGTGCGGCGAGCCGGTCGGCCGCGGTCGTGACGGGCAGCCCGGACGCACGACCGGCTTCTGCGCCAACTGCCGTCATCCGTTCTCGTTCGACCCGAAGCTGCGGCCGGGCGACCTCGTGGCCGGGCAGTACGAGGTGGCCGGGTGCCTCGCCCACGGCGGTCTCGGCTGGATCTACCTCGCCAAGGACAAGAACGTGTCCGACCGCTGGGTCGTGCTCAAGGGCCTGCTCAACTCGGCGGACCCCGACGCCCTCGCCGCGGCAATCGCCGAGCAACGGTTCCTGGCGCAGGTCTCGCACCCGAGCATCGTCGAGATCTACAACTTCGTGACGCACGACGATGCCGGCTACATCGTCATGGAGTACGTCGGCGGCACGTCGCTCAAGTCGATCCTCAAGCAGCGGATGCAGAAGGCCGGGTTCTACGACCCCCTGCCGGTGGACCAGGCCCTCGCCTACATCCTCGAGATCCTCCCGGCCTTCCAGTACCTCCACGACCTCGGCCTCGCGTACTGCGACTTCAAGCCGGACAACATCATCCAGGTCGGCGACGAGGTCAAGCTCATCGACCTCGGCGGGGTCCGCCGGATCGACGACGAGGACTCCGCGATCTTCGGGACCGTCGGCTACCAGGCACCGGAGGTGGCGGAGCTCGGCACGTCCGTCGCGTCCGACATCTACACCATCGGCCGCACGCTCGTCGTGCTCACCATGGAGTTCCGCGGCTACCAGTCGACCTATCTCAACAGCCTGCCGCCGCAGGACTCGAGCCCGATCTTCCAGAAGTACGACTCCTTCTACCGACTCGTGTCGAAGGCGTGTGCACCGAACCGCGACGACCGCTTCGTCTCCGCCGACGAGCTGCGCTCGCAGATGATCGGCGTGCTACGCGAGGTCGTCGCCATCGACCGGGGCTCGGGTGCGGCGACGACGACGGTGGGGTCGCTCCTCTTCGACGCCCCCACACCGGGCGACGAGCCCGACGACTGGCGCAACCTGCCGACCCTGCGGCGCGACCCGCACGACCCGCAGACGAACTGGCTCCACGCGGTCACCGGCAGCCCGGAGCAGCGCCTCGCGGTCCTGCGCGAGGCGCCGGCCAGGACCGCAGAGGTGCTCCTCGACCTGGCCCGCACGGCCCTCAGCGTGGGACAGCGCGACCTCGCCGAGAGGTCCGCCAGCGAGCTGCTCACGAACGACCCCTGGGAGTGGCGCGCCGTCTGGATCCAGGGCCTTGCCGCCCTCGAGCGTGGCGACGCGAAATCTGCCCAGGCCGCGTTCAACGCCGTCTACGGCCAGGTTCCGGGCGAGCTCGCACCGAAGCTGGCCCTGGCGCACGCGAGCGAGCAAGCCGGTGACGACGCGGTCGCCGAGAACCTCTACATCGCGTGCGCCCGGACCGACTCGACCTACGTGCCGATGGCCGCGTTCGGCCTGGCCCGGATCCGCGCCGCCCGCGGCGACGTCGACGGGGCCGTGGCCGCCTACAAGCTCGTCCCGACCCACTCCAGCGCCTACCGAACGGCTCGGGCCGGGCTCGCCGAGCTGCTCGCCCGCGCCAACCGGGGCCTGCCGGACCTCGCCGAGGCCCTGCGCACCCTGAGCGACACCTCCCTCACGGCGCGCCGCCGGGCCGAGGTGACGACGCACATCTACCGCGAGGCGCTCGAGAACGTGCGCAAGGACGGCGCGCACCCGGACGTCCACCTCGGGACGCACCGGGCCACCGAGCCGGGCCTCCGGGTCGGCCTCGAGCAGGCCCTCCGGGAGCTCGCCAGCCGCACCCCCGACACCACCGAGCGCGTCGTGCTCGTCGACGAAGCCAACACCGTCCGACCCTGGAGCCCCTGGTGACCGATGCCCCCCTGCCGACCTCGCCGGCACAGCCCACGGTCGCCGGCTCCACGGCGACCTGCCCGGCCTGCGGCACTCCCCATGCTGCTGACGCAAGCTTCTGTGAGGCCTGTGGAGCCGACCTGGCACCCAGGACGGTTGCAACGGGGGCGAGCCCAGCGGCATACGACCCGGTGATGTCCCCAGCCACCCCGCAGACGGCACCTCCCGGCGAGGAGTCGCCTCTCGACGTGGGCTGGACGGGAGCCGTCGCCAGCAATGCCACGCCAACCGACTCCGCCGAGTCCAACGAGCCCACCGAGCAGCTCTGCCAGGCCTGCGGCCAGGGACGGATCGTCGACGGCTACTGCGACCACTGCGGCACGCCGCCCCCGACCCGCGCAACCACTACGTCGAGGCGCCCGCGCCCTGGGTTGCTGGCGTGTGCGACATCGGCAAGCGGCACGCGCGCAACGAGGACGCCATGGCGCTCAGCGCGACCGAGGCCGAGGGCAGCCGAGCCGTGCTCGTCGTCTGCGACGGGGTCTCCATGGCGACCGACTCGCACATCGCCTCGCTCGCCGCAGCCCGGGCCGCGCGTGCAGTGCTCGACCAGCCCCTGCCCAAGGGCGTGGGGACCCCGGAGGCCTGGGCGGCGGCGGCGGCCAAGGCGCTCACGACCGCCGTGGCCACGGCCAACGACGCCGTGCGCGCCGCCGTCGAGGGCGAGGTCGAGAATCCGCCGTCGTGCACGATCGCCGCGGCGGTCGTCGAGGACGGCGTCGTCGTCAGCGGGAACGTCGGCGACAGCCGGGTGTACTGGCTGCCCGACGGCTCCGAGCCCCCGCGCCAGCTCGGCGAGGACGACTCGTACGCCCACGAGCAGATCCGCGCCGGCGTGCCACGCGAGGCAGCGGAGAACGGCCCGCACGCCCACTCGATCACCCGCTGGCTCGGCACCGACGCGCCCGACGACCTCGCGCCCCACCTGACGACGCTCTCCGCCGAGGAGGCGGCACGCGGTTGGCTCCTCGTGTGCTCGGACGGGTTGTGGAACTACTGCTCGGCCCCCGAGGACATGCGCGTGCTCGTGCACAACATGGTCGAGCAGGTCGGCGACGCCGACCCGGCAGCCGTGGCCCAGGCGCTCGTCGACTTCGCGAACGAGCAGGGCGGACGCGACAACATCACGGTTGCCCTTGCTCGACTTGCTGGGCAAGGATCACAGGAGACGACAGGCGCGGTGGTGGCCGCGCCAGAGGAAGGTGACCGGATCGATGGCTGACTTCACCGCCGAGGTGTTCCAGAACGAGTTCCTCCCCGACGGGGGGACCGACGTGCACGCGATCGTGCGCATCACGTCGACTGGCGCCTCGACCGCCGGGTCGGTGGGCGTCGTCGACCCGAATTCAGCCGCGGAGGTCATCCTCATCGACACGTCCGGCTCGATGGGCCGGCGCGGTGTCATGGAGGCCGGCCACGCCGCCAAGGCCGCCCTCAACGAGATCGTCGACGGGACGCTCTTCGCCGTCGTCTCCGGCAACGGGACCGCGCAGATCGTCTACCCCTACGCCCACCAGGGCGCCCTGGCCGTCATGTCGTCGCACACCCGGACCGAGGCGCACCGCGCCGTCGAGGGCCTGCGGGCCCAGGGCGGCACCGCGATGGGCACCTGGCTCACCCTCGCCCGGCAGATCTTCGAGACCGTCCCGCACGTGACGAAGAAGCACGCGATCCTGCTCACCGACGGCGTCAACGAGGGTGAGACTCCCGCCTCGCTGCAGGCCGCGATCCAGTCCTGCATCGGCGCCTTCCAGTGCGATGCCCGCGGCGTCGGGGACCAGTGGCGCGTCGACGAGGTGCGCGCGATCTCGTCGGCACTGCTCGGCTCGGTCGACCTGATCCCGGAGCCCGAGGCGATGGCGGCCGAGTTCCAGTCGATGATGCGGGCGTCGATGGCCCGCGGTGTCGCCAGCGCCGAGCTGCGCGTGTGGGCTCCGCAGGGGGCCGAGCTGCTCTTCGTGCGACAGGTGTCGCCGACCTCGAGGACCTGACCGCCCGCCGCACGCAGGTCAACGCGCTGACCGGTGGCTACCCGACAGGCGCGTGGTCCGACGAGAGCCGCGACTACCACGTGGCCGTTCGGCTGCCGGCGCGCACCCTGGGGCAGGAGCAGCTGGCCGCGCGGGTGTCGCTGTCGCTCGGCGCGGAACCGGTGGCGCAGGGCCTCGTCAAGGCCAAGTGGAGCAATGACGACGCCCTGACGACCCGGATCGACCCGGCCGTCGCGGCCTACACCGGCCAGGCGGAGCTCGCCCAGGTCATCCGAGAGGGCTTGGCCGCCAAGGCCGCCGGCCACGACGAGGTCGCGACCGCCAAGCTCGGCCGCGCGGTCCAGCTCGCCGACCAGACCGGCAACGACGAGATGACGACGCGCCTCAAGAAGGTCGTCGAGATCGACGACGCCGACACCGGGACGGTCCGCCTGAAGAAGAGCGCGTCCAAGATCGACGAGATGTCCCTCGACACGGCGTCGACGAAGACGAGCCGGGTGCGCCGATGACGGTCACCTGCCCGAACGGCCACCGGTCCCAGGCCGACGACTACTGCGACGTGTGCGGGTCGCCGATCGAGGCGTCAGCTGAGTCGGGTGCCGCGGCCTCCTCCTCGGTGGGCGTGGGCACGACGGGGTCGTATGCCGCTGAGCCGGCTGCGGCGCCCCCGCCCGGTGCCGCTCCGGCTGAGTCCGCCGACGGGTCGGCGGCGGCTGCTGAGCCGGAGTCGCTCGAGTGCCCCAACTGCCAGGCGGAGAACCCGCCCGGTGCCCTCTTCTGCGAGGCGTGCGGGTATGACTTCACGACTGGGGCGATGCCCCGGGTGGCCGGCGAGGCGGCCGCTGCTCCGCAGTCTGCGGAGGGGGACATCGGGGACGCTGGGGAGGCCGGGGACGCCCAGGAGCTCCACGCCGCCGAGGACCCGTCGAGTGTGCAGAACGCGCCCGGTACCCCCGCGTCGAGTGTGCAGAACGGGCCGGCCGAGGAGGCGGAATCGTTCGACTGGCTCGCCGAGGTGTGGATCGACCCGGACTGGTATCGGACCCAGGAGGTCGACGACCCGTGCCCCTCGCCGGGGCTGCCCATCATCATCCCGCTCCGCTCGCGCAGCGTCCTGATGGGCCGGGTCAGCCAGAGCCGCAACACGCAGCCCGAGATCGACCTGTCGTCCGATCCCGGGGTGAGCCGGCGACATGCCCAGCTCACGACGGACGGCACCCGGTGGTTCGTGGAGGACCTCGGCAGCTCCAACGGCACCTTCGTCGGGCGCCGCCGCGGGCCCGCTGCCGGATGACCCGATCGCCGTCGGGCCGAAGACCGAGCTCGACGACGACGACCGGCTCTACGTGGGCGCCTGGAGCCGGGTGGTCGTGCGCAGGGCAACCCCTGACGAGGTCGAGGCCTACGCCTGATCGGGGCGGACCAGCCCACCCCGACCCCCACTCCCGGCGCGCATCCTTCGAGGAAACTTGAACTTTTCCTGAATCGCCGCGCCATTCCGGCCGTCAGCGATCTATGGTGTGCCCTGTGACGGAATGGTCTTCCCTCCCGGACCTCGTCGACACGCCGCAGACCATCGTCGTGACGGGCGTCATGGCCGCCGGCAAGTCGACTGTCTCCCAACTCCTCGCCGAGCGCTTCAGCAGGGCGGTTCACCTGCGCGGCGACGAGTTCCGGCGCGTCGTCGTCAGCGGCCGCGTCGACATGTCACCGCACGGCGACCCCGAAGCTGAACGCCAGCTCACGCTGCGGCACCGGCTCGCTGCGCACACCGCCAACATGTACGCCGAGGCCGGCTTCACCGTCGTCGTCCAGGACCTCTTCGTGGGCGCCAGCCTCGAGCCCTTCCTTGCGCAGCTGCACGACCCCGTGAGTCTCGTCATGCTCGCGCCCGACGTGTCGACCGTCATGCGCCGCGAGGCCGAGCGCACCAAGACCGGCTATGGGGAGCTGTGGTCCATCCGGGACTTCGACCACAAGGTGCGGACCGAGACACCCAAGATCGGGCTCTGGCTCGACAGCTCGCAGCAGACGCCCGACGAAACCGTCGACGAGATCATCAGGCGCCTGCCCGAGGCACGGATCCGCTGAATGGCGACGCAGTTGACCATCGGCCAGGTCGCGGAGCGCACGGGGGTCGCCACCTCGGCGCTGCGTTACTGGGAGGCGCTCGGGCTGATCTCGTCGGTCCGCACCTCCGGCAACCAGCGGCGGTACGAGCGCCCGATGATCCGGCGCGTGTCCTTCATCCGCGCCGCCCAGCGCGTCGGCCTGACCCTCGAGGAGATCAAGGAGGCACTGGCCACCCTCCCGGACTCCCGGACGCCGACCGCGCGGGACTGGGAGCGGCTGTCCGCAGCGTGGCGCACGCGGCTGGACGAGCAGATCCGCCGCATCGAGCGGCTCCGGGACCGGCTCGACGGCTGCATCGGCTGCGGCTGCCTCAGCCTGACGACCTGCGCCCTGAACAACCCCCAGGACGAACTCGCCACGCTCGGCCCGGGACCCCACCGCCTCGACCCCTGACGCCACTCAGTCGAGTGAACAAGATGTGGGCCTTGCTCTCAGGCATGCCTGAGGGTGCGAACCCAAACCTTGTTCACTCGATCGGGGGTGAGGTGCCGTGTTGGCGTTCCACCCTCTCGCGGTCCCTGCGGAGGAGCAGCCACAGGACGACGAGCGGCACGACCAGCCCGCCGATCCCCAGGACGAGGAATCGGCCGAAGCCATCCAGCTGCTGAACGAGCCACGAGAAGTTCTGTCCGAAGAAGCCGGTCACGAAGGTGAGGGGCAGGAAGATCGTGGCGAGCACCGTCAGGCGCTCGACGGTCTGGCCCTGACGCACCCCGAGGCGCGTCTGCTCGACCGAGATCACGGCCATGTTCGCCTCGAGGATGGTGGCGAGCAGGTCCCGCTGGGCAGCCACCTCGTCGCTGATCAGCCGGATGTAGTCGTGCACGTCGTGGAAGTAGGGCGAAAGGGGACCCTCGCGGTTGGTCCGTTCGATCGTCGTCAGCACGGTCAGCAGCGGGTGGACCGCGCGATGGAAGTTGGTGACCTCGCGGCGCAGGAAGTAGATCCGCGCCGTCGGTGCCGCTTCGCCCGCGAAGACGGTGCTCTCCACCTCCTCGATGTCCCGCTCGAGCTCGGCGACGACGGGGCCGTAGCTCTTGATGACCTGGTCGAGGATGGCCCAGAGGACCGCCGGGCTGCCTTCCGCCAGCAGCTCCGGGTGCGCCTCGAGGTTGGTGCGCGCCGAGTGCAGCTCGCTCGCCACTCCCTGACGGACGGTGATGACGAAGGTCGGTGCAATGAAGACGCTGATCTCACCGAAGTCGACCTCTTCCCGGTCGTCGTCGTAGCGGGCCGTGCGGAGGATGACGAGCTCGACGTCCTGGCCGTACTGCTCGAGCTTGGGACGCAGGTGGAAGTTCTTGACGTCCTCGACGGCCAGCTCGTGGAGCCCGAAGCTGTCGCGGATGTCTTCCAGCTCCTCGGGGACGGGCTCGAAGGTGCCCAACCAGGCGAACCCGTCGCTGCCGTCGCGGTGGAGCGCCGCCGCTTCGTCCAGGGTGAGCGTCCCCTCCTGCTGACGGCGACCGTCACGGTACAGGGCACAGTCGATGATCATGGCGCCTCCACAACTCGGTGTGTGGGCCCAGTCTCCCTCGCCACCCCATGCGCAACACGCCCCGCGCCGCAGAACGCACCCCTGAATCTCTGGGGTGAGTTGTGCGGCGCCGGGCGTGTTGCGAGGCCGGGGCGGGGGTCAGTCGGCGAGGGCGGAGTGGAGCGTCCGCCAGTCGATGCCCTTCGGTGCGCGGTCGACGAACGGTCTGCAGCAGCCCCAGCCGCGCCGCCCGCACGTCCGGGTCCTCCGCCATGACGAGCACCTCGTCGAAGAAGCGCTCCAGTGCCGGGACCGTGGGCCCCGCCGCGCTCCGCCCACGAGGGCAGCGAGGCCGCCGGACAGGTCGGGGATCGTCTCGACGACGACGCTGAGCTCGCGTTCGGCGTCCTCCCGCAGCAACGAGATGTCGTATGCCGCTGGGCTCCCTTCCGGGACGATGCGGGTGATGCGTTGGGTGGCCTCCACGAGCTTCGGGAAACCATCGCGCCCACGGACCGTCTCGATGTCGCGCAGGACCGCCTCAGCCTTGCCCGGCGAGCCGGCGAGCGGCTGTACCGCCGCGGCGAGCGTGGACGGCACGCCCTCCTCGCGCAGCTGCTGACCGAAGCGGCCGGTCACGAACTCGAGGGCGTCGGCAATCGACTCGGCGCTCACCTCGAGCCCCTGCTGACGGAGCTGGTCGGCCGCCGCACGCAGTCCCTGCTCGACCGAGATCGCTGACAGGGTCGGCTGCGAGCGCAGGACGCCGATCACGCCAAGCGCCGCGCGCCGCAGCGCGAAGGGGTCCGACGACCCGGTCGGCTTGGCTCCCAGAGCGAACATCGCCATGAGCAGGTCGAACCGGTCGGCCAGGGCGAGCAGCGCACCCGGTCGCGACTCGGGCAGGGCCCCGCCGGCGGTCCGCGGCTGCTCCATCTCGTAGAGCGCCGCGGCCACCTCGGGCGTCTCGCCGGCCTTGAGGGCGTACTCGCGCGCCATGTAGCCGGCGAGGCTGGACAGCTCGACGACCATCTGCGAGGCGAGGTCGAACTTGGCCAGCTCGCTCGCCCGGGACAGCGTCTCGCCCTCCGACGCGTCGAGCGACACGTGCTCGGCGAGCGCCGCGGCGACGTCGCGGATCCGGTCGGCCCGGTCGGCCATCGACCCGACCCGCTCCTCGAAGGTCAGCTTCGCGATGCCGGCCCGCAGGTCGGCGACCGGCACCTTGAGGTCGGCGGCATAGAAGAACGCCGCGTCCTCGTAGCGGGCCCGCAGCACGTTCTCGTTGCCAGCCCGCACCAGGTCGTCGTCGCAGTCGCCGTTGGCCATCGTGACGAAGTACGGCACGAGCCCACCCTCAGCCGACCGCACCGGCAGGTACCGCTGGTGCTTGCGCATCACCGTCGTCAGGATCTGCTCCGGCAGCTCGAGGTATCGCTCCTCGAAGGACCCGAGGATGCCGTGCGGCGCCTCGACGAGGTTGGTGATCTCGTCGACCAGGGCGGCCTCACCCTCGATGTCGACGACCCCGCCGACCGACGCAGCGAGCGAGTGCGCCTGCGCCACAACGCTGTCCCGCCGCTCGGCCGGGTCGACGATGAAGTCGCGTTCGGCGAGCTTGGGCAGCAGGACGTCGGCGTTCTCGACCTCGATGAGCGGCCCGGCCTCGGTCCGCTCGCCGTACGTCGTCCGCCCCGACCGTAGTCCAGACACAGAGACCGGCACGACCGTGTCGCCCCAGAGCGCGACGATCCACCGGATCGGCCGGCTGTACGCGAGCTCGGGATCGGACCAGCGCATGTTCTTGTCCGCGCGCAGCCCGGCGACCACGTCGGCGATGATCGACCCCAGCACCTCGAACACCCCGCGCCCAGACTCGTGGACCCGGACCGCCACGTGCTCGACCCCGTCGAACTCCGCTCGCACGAGCTCGGACACGTCGACCTTCTGCCCCCGAGCGAACCCCTCGGCCGCCTTCGTCGGCGCACCGTCCGGCCCGAACGCGGCGGCGACCTTGGGCCCCTTGCGCAGCGTCTCGGCATCCGGCTCGTGCGCCCCGACGCCCTCCACGAGAGCCACGATCCGCCGAGGCGTGCCGTGGACGACGACCGATCCGTGCGGCAGCCGCGTCGCCCCGAGCTTCTCGGTCAGGCCCCGACGGACCTGCTCGATCGCCTCCGGCACGACGTGCGGCGGCAGCTCCTCGACGCCGATCTCGAGAGCCAGCCGACGCGTGACGTCAGGGGCAAGCGAAGCGAGCTCAGCGGCATACGACTCACTCGGGTGACTCCACCCCGCGGAAAGGCGGCATGACCGCGCGACCATCCATCGGCGGCAGGTCGCGCGCCGAGCAGAGGGAAGCCGAGCTCCTCGCGGCGTTCGACCCACAGGCGGGACACCTCGCGCGCGAGCCGGCGCATCGTGCCGAACGCCTTGGCGCGCTCGGTCGTCGAGATCGCCCCGCGCGAGTCGAGGACGTTGAAGGCGTGCGAGCTCTTGAGGACGTAGGTGTGCGCGGGGATCGGCAGCCGCGCGTCGACGAGCCGCTGTGCCTCGGCCGCGTAGCGCTCGAAGAGGTCGCGGTTGGTCTGGATGTCGGCGTCGTCGAGGTAGTAGCGCGACATCTCGTACTCGCTCTGCCCGAACGCCTCGCCGTAGCTGATCCCCTTCGCGTACTCCATGTCCTTGAAGTGCGTGACACCCTGGAGCGCCATCATGATGCGCTCGATGCCGTAGGTCAGCTCGACGGAGACGGGGTCGAGGTTCTGCCCCCCGACCTGCTGGAAGTAGGTGAACTGGGTGATCTCCATGCCGTCGAGCCAGACCTCCCAGCCCAGGCCCCACGCACCGATGGCCGGCTGGGCCCAGTTGTCCTCGACGAAGCGGATGTCGTGCGCGCGGATGTCGATGCCGAGGGCCTCGAGCGACTCGAGGTAGAGCTCCTGCGGGTTGCCCGGGTCCGGCTTGAGGATGACCTGGAACTGGGTGTGCGTCTGGAGGCGGTTCGGGTTCTCGCCGTAGCGGGAGTCGTCCGGCCGCACGCTCGGCTCGACGTACGCCACCCGCCACGGCTCGGGACCGAGGACCCGGAGGATCGTGGCGGGGTTCATCGTCCCCGCGCCGACCTCGGTGTTGAAGGGCTGCACGATCATGCAACCTCGGTCGGTCCAGAACTTCTGCAGCGTGAGCAGGGCGTCTTGGACGGTCAGCGTGGTGGTGTCAGGCACCCGCCAAGGTTACCGGCGGCGTGTGGGTGCCTTTCACACCACCGATACCGTATGCCGCTGAGCTCCCTCCCGACGCCCGCCCCGTCCCGCTCCTCCCGCCCTCCCCTGCCACAACACACCCGCTCACCGACTGCTGCCCCTATCTGCAGCAGGCCCTGGCAGTGGGCAAGCGGGTGTGTTGGGTCAGACGGGTCGGACGCCGTACTCCGCGAGGAACTGGCGCGCTCGGCCGAGCTGGCGATCACCGCTGAACTGGTACCACCTCTCCGTGAGGTCGAGCTGGTCCACCGCGTCCTTGAAGCGGCGGAACGCACCCCGGCCCTCGATCGCGCGCGCCAGCCGGTCGGCGATGTTGGGGTCGTGCTGCAGCTCGGCGAAGGAGGACATGTCGTTCCAGCCGTCGCGACTGCCCGACTCGATCCAGGCGACGTTCGTCCAGGACTCGGCCGCGTCTGCGTCCTCCTCGTCCTCCTCCTCGTCATAGGCGTCGAAGCGGTCGCCGAAGGGCTGGAACTCGTTGATCTCACCCGTGTCGAGGTTGAGCCGGCCCTCGGAGCGGAAGTCGCCGCCCGAGGACATGATCTGGGTGAGCTCGGGGACGTCGACGGGCAGTGGGCGCAGGTCCGTGTCGGCGCCGGAGAGCTCGGCCTCGATGTCCTGGGCGAGGTACTCGTCGCCGCTCCAGCCCCGCTCGTGGAGTCGTCCAGCGACGGCTGCGAGGAGCCGGGCGACCTCGGCGTCGGACTCACTGGCCGCGGCCCCTTCTGCGCCGCCTGACGCGCGGCGCGCCTGCAGCAGCGCATCGCCGACGAACTGGAGTGCGTACTCGAGGTTCGAGCCCGTGACGGCGCCCACGAGCGCCGGCAGGTCACCGGCAAAGGCGGCGCGGCGGACCTCGCCATCGTCGAGGCGGCGCAGTCGCGCGAGGTCGGGCCAGAGGGGCACGTGACCGCTCTCGTCGGCGGTGGGCGGTGGAGCGGTGTTGCCAGCCTGGTCCGGCACCGTGCCCCAGCCGGTGATCGCGTGGGCGGTCTGCGTCTCTCGTCCGAAGGCCTCGACAGGGTCGTCGTAGGCCTCGACCGCGCACTCGTGGTCCCAGCCGTCGTCACCGAACCGGTAACGGAAGTCGTCGCCCGGTTTGAGCTTGGCCGAGACCTTGTCCGACCAGAAGAGGGGAATGAGGTCCGCCCCGCCGCCACCGGTCTGGAACATCCGGAGCTGGGCGAGGTCCCAGCGCCCCAGGGCCCGGTCGACGGCCAGACCGAAGTCCTCGAAGGTCACGTGGGGCGGCACGATCATGATCCGCCCGGGGCGCGACTCGACCGGACCCTCGGGCGAGCCCACGACCTCGACCCTGATCCGCAGCGCTCGCTTCGCCATGACCACACTCTGCCAAACCAACCCGGCCCGTGACCCCCTCTCCCGCAACACACCCGCCTCTCGACTGCTACCCCCATCTGCAGCAGGCCCTGTCAGTCGACAAGCGGGTGTGTTGCGAAGGAGGGCGCCGCTAGGCCACCGGCGCTCCCTCTGGTGCGGCACCCGGGCCACCGGGCGGGCCGGCAACCCCGGCCACCTCGTCGAGGTCAGCGGCGGCACCCGCGAACTGAGCGGCATACAGCCTCGCGTAGGCGCCGTCGGCAGCGAGCAGCTCGGCGTGCGAACCCTGCTCGACGATCCGTCCGTGCTCCATGACGAGGATGAGATCGGCATCCCGGATCGTGGAGAGCCGGTGCGCGATGACGAAGCTGGTCCGGTCGGACCGCAGCGCAGCCATCGCGTGCTGGACGAGCAGCTCGGTGCGGGTGTCGACCGAGCTGGTGGCCTCGTCGAGGATGAGCAGCGCCGGGTCGGAGAGGAACGCGCGCGCGATGGTGACCAGCTGCTTCTCGCCGGCGGAGATGTTCGAGGCCTCGTCGTCGAGCACCGTGTCGTAGCCGTCCGGCAGCGAGTGCACGAAGCGGTCCACGTAGGTCGCGCGCGCCGCGGCGAGCACCTCGTCCTCGGTGGCGTCCGGGCGCCCGTAGGCGATGTTGTCCCGGATCGTCCCGGCAAAGAGCCACGTGTCCTGGAGCACCATCCCGATGCGGGACCGCAGGCCCTGCCGGGTGAGGTCGCGGATGTCGACGCCGTCCAACGTGATCCGGCCCGCGTCGAGCTCGTAGAACCGCATGATGAGGTTGACGAGGGTCGTCTTCCCGGCGCCCGTCGGGCCCACGATGGCAACCGTCTGCCCCGGCCGGACCGACAGGTTGAGCTGCTCGATGAGCGGCTGGTCGGGCGAGTAGGAGAAGGACACGTCCTCGAAGGCGACCTCGCCGCGCGGGTCCTCGATGACGTCCGGCACGGCGACCTCGGGTTCCTGCTCCTCCGCATCGAGGACCTCGAAGACGCGCTCCGCCGACGCCACCCCGGACTGGAGCAGGTTGGCCATCGAGGCGACCTGCGTCAGCGGCTGGGTGAACTGCCGGGAGTACTGGATGAACGCCTGGACGTCCCCGAGCGACATCGATCCGGAGGCCACCTTGAGCCCGCCGACGACGGCGACGACGACGTAGTTGAGGTTCCCGATGAACATCATGACCGGCATGATGATGCCGCTGATGAACTGTGCCCCGAACGCGGCGCCGAACAGCTCGTCGTTCTTGGTCCGGAAGCTCGCCTCCGTCTCCTTCTGGCGCCCGTAGACCTTGACGAGGCCGTGGCCGGTGAAGGTCTCCTCGACGATCCCGTTGAGCTCGCCCGTGTTGCGCCACTGCTGGACGAACATCTTCTGCGAGCGCTTGGCGATCATGCCGGTCACGACGATCGACACGGGGATCGTGACGAGCGCGATGAGCGCCAGGACCCAGGAGATCCAGAACATCATCGCCAGCACCGCGATGACGGTGAGCAGCGAGTTGAGCAGCTGCGAGAGCGTCTGCTGGAGCGACATGCTCACGTTGTCGATGTCGTTCGTGACCCGCGAGAGGATCTCGCCGCGCGGCTGCTTGTCGAAGTAGGGCAGCGGCAGCCGGTTGAGCTTGGCCTCGACGTCCTGGCGCAGGCGGTACATCGTCCGCGCGAGCACGCCCTGCAGGATCCAGCCCTGGACCCAGAGCAGGAACGACGAGGCGACGTAGAGCGCCGTGACGAGCAGGAGCACGTCGGCGACCGCACCGAAGTCGATGCCCTGGCCGACGACGACGCCGGCCCGCTCGAGCATGTCGGCCATCGTGTTGTCGCCGCGGGCGCGCAGTCCCGCGATGACCTGCTCCGTCGTCGTGCCCGGTGGCACGTTCTGGCCCAGCTGGCGTCCGAGCAGGCCTCCGAAGATGAGGTCCGTGGCCCGGCCCAGGATCTTGGGGCCGATCGAGCTGAGGGAGACGCTCACCACGACGAGCGCGACGACGGCGACGACCTTGCCCCGCTCGGGCCGGAGGCGCCCGAGCAGGCGTTTGGCCGACGGGCCGAAGTTGAGCGACTTCTCCCCCGGCTGGCCCATCATCATGTGCGGTGGTCCGCCGCGTCGAGCGGGTCCGCGCCTGGCCTCGGCCGCCTTCTCCTCCGCGGTCTTGACACCCTCGGCCATCAGGCTGCCTCCTCCGCACCGCGCTGGGACAGGGCGATCTCCTGGTAGGTCTCGCACGACTCCAACAGCTCGTCGTGCGTGCCCTGCCCGACGATCCGGCCATCGTCGAGCACGATGATCTGGTCGGCGTCGATGATGGTGGACACGCGCTGGGCCACGATGACGACCGCCGCGTCCAGCGTCACCGGCCGCAGCGCAGCCCGGAGTCGCGCGTCGGTCGACAGGTCGAGGGCCGAGAACGAGTCGTCGAAGAGGTAGATGTCAGGCCGCTTGACGACCGCCCGCGCGATCGAGAGCCGCTGCCGCTGTCCGCCGGACACGTTCGTGCCGCCCTGGGCGATCGGCGCGTCGAGCCCGCCGAGCTCCTCGACGAAGGTCGCGGCCTGGCTGATGCGCAGGGCCTCCCACAGCTCCTCGTCGGTTGCCTCCGGGTTGCCATAGCGCAGGTTGCTCGCGACGGTTCCGGTGAAGAGGTAGGGCCGCTGCGGGACGAGGCCGATGCGGGCCCACAGGGCATCGAGCTCGAGGTCACGCACGTCGACGCCACCGACCTTGACCCGACCCGATCGGACGTCGAAGAGGCGCGGGACGAGGCCGATCAGCGTCGTCTTGCCGGCACCGGTCGAGCCGATGATCGCCGTCGTCTGGCCCGGCACCGCCTTGAAGGTGATGTCGTGGAGCACGGCGACCTCGGCCCCGGGGTAGTGGAACTCGACGCCGACGAACTCGATCCCCGCGCTCGGCACCCGGATCGGGATCGGCTGCACCGACTCGGCGATCGACGACGTCGTGTCGAGCACCTCGGTGATCCGTCCGGCCGAGACGGCGGCGCGAGGGATCATCGTCGCCATGAAGGTCGCCATCATGACGGCCATGAGGATCTGGACGAGGTAGGCCAGGAACGCCGTCAGCGACCCCACCTCCATCGCCCCGCTCTCGACGCGGTAGGCGCCGAACCAGAGCACCGCCACCGTCGACATGCTGAAGATGAACATGACGACCGGGAAGACGAGCGCCATGAGCCGCCCGACCCGCAGCCCCGCCTCGGTGAGGTCCGCGTTGGCCGCGCCGAATCGCTTCTCCTCGTGCGGCTCCCGGACGAAGGCCCGCACCACCCGGATGCCGGTGATCTGCTCGCGCATCACCCGGTTGACCCCGTCGAGGGAGGTCTGCATCCGGGTGAACCACGGCACCATGCGCCAGATGACCAGCCCGACGACCAGGCCGAGCAGCGGGACCGCCACCGCCACCAGCCAGGACAGCCCGACGTCCTCGCGCAGGGCCATGATGATGCCGCCGAACATCATGATCGGCGTGGACACGAGCAACGCGAAGCCCATGAACAGCACCGTCTGCACCTGCGTGACGTCGTTGGTGTTGCGCGAGATGAGGGTCGGCGCCCCGAACTTGGCCACCTCCTGCGTGGAGTAGTGGATGACGGTGTCGAAGATGTTCCCGCGCAGGTCGCGGCCCACCGCCATGGCCACCCGGGCGGCGAGATAGGTCGCGCCCACTGCCGCGGCGATCTGGACGATGCTCACGCCGAGCATGAGCACGCCGTGGCTGACGATGAAGCCGGTGTCCCCCTTGGCCACCCCCTCGTCGATGATCTCGCCGTTCAAGGTGGGCAGGTAGAGCACCGCGATGGTGCTGACGAGCTGCAGCAGCACGATAAGGGTGATCTCGCGGTTGTACCCCTGGAGATGGCTCCGAAGCAGTCGGACGAGCATCGGGTGCCTTTCGCTGTGGTGTGGAAGCGTGATGTGTGGAAAACGGGGTGTGGAGCGCCATGTCGACGCTAGAGACTCCTGCAGGGTGAGGGTCAATCGGTTTTTCGCGGCCCGGGCCGCGCGCGCACCCCGTCGAGGATCGTGTCCACGACCTCCTCGGGGGTGAGCAGCTCGCCCTGCGCGATGCCGGGATGGCTGCCGGAGAAGGTGAGCAGCCGGATCCGGTGGAGCAGCTGGTGCGGCGTCACCCTCAGCTCATCCGCGTCGACGAGGTCGAGCACCGAGTCGAACAGCTCGACGTGGGACGGCTGGCACTGACCACCGAGGCGGGAGCGCACGTGCCGACCCGCCTCGAAGCAGTCGTGGTGCGGTGCCACCTGCGGCGGCTGCGTGAGGCCCAGCGCGTTCATCAGGTCGAGCACGTCCCGGATCCGCTGTTGCAGGATGGCCGCGAACTCGACCAGCCGGTCCCGCATCGGCAGCGACCGGTCGATGGCCTGGAACTCGCGTCGAGCCGACGCGGGGCAGAAGCCCGCCTCGACCGCATCAGCCTGCAGCGCTCCCTTGCTCGCAAAGGCCCGGAAGATGGTGCCCTCGGCCACGCCGCCGGCCCGAGCGATCTCGCTCGTCGTCGGCACGCGCCCCTGCTCGCGGGCGAGCTGGAGGAAGACGGTGACCAACGCGTCGCGTCGCTCGTCCGGGGCCAAAGGCGCTGCGCGCCCCGTCGTGGTGCCCATGTCTCCCAGTATGAGTGAGTGCTCACTCATTCACAACAGACCAGTTCAGATGCCGTATGCCGCTGAGCTCGCTCCCAGCCACTCACTCCCGTCGGGTACGTGGTTGAGCGGGCAGACTGGTACCGCCCGATTCGATGTGAGCCCGGAACCGAGCCCGAAAGGCGCCGCGATGACCGTCTCCCCTGCCGTCTGGACGGTCACCATCGTCGTCATCATCGGGTTGCTCGCCTTCGACTACTTCTTCCACGTCCGCACGGCACACACGCCCACGCTCCGGGAGTCGGCCATCTGGTCGGCGGCCTACGTCGGCGTGGCGGTCCTCTTCGGCATCGTGGTGTGGTGGCTGGGCGGCTCGGCCATGGGCACCGAGTACTTCGCCGGCTACATCACCGAGAAGGCACTCTCGGTCGACAACCTGTTCGTCTTCCTCATCATCATGACGAGCTTCCGCGTGCCACGGGCGGACCAGCAGAAGGTCCTCCTCTTCGGCGTCACCTTCGCGATCATCGCGCGGACCGGCTTCATCTTCCTGGGCGCCACGCTCATCAACCGGTTCGCCTGGGTCTTCTACCTGTTCGGCATCGTCCTGCTCATGACGGCCGGCAACATGCTGCGGCCCGAGGGCGAGGACAGCCACTCCGCCGACAACATCATGATCCGGATCGCCCGCAAGCTGTTCAAGACGTCGCCCGAATACGACGGCGACAAGCTGTTCACCGTCGTCAACGGCAAGCGCGTCATGACCCCCATGCTGCTCGTCATGGCGGCGATCGGGGGCACCGACCTGCTCTTCGCCATCGACTCGATCCCCGCGATCTTCGGCCTGACGCAGAACGTCTTCATCGTCTTCACCGCCACCACGTTCTCGCTCCTCGGCCTGCGGCAGCTGTTCTTCCTCATCGAGGGCCTGCTCGACCGGCTCATCTACCTCAGCTACGGCCTCTCGGCCATCCTCGCGTTCATCGGCGTGAAGCTCATCCTCCACGCCCTGCACGAGAACAGCGTGCCGTTCATCAACGACGGCGAGCCGGTCCCGGTCATCGAGGTGTCGACCGGCATGTCGCTCGTCGTCATCGTCGGGGTCCTCATCGTCACCGTCCTGGCATCGCTGCTGAGCCCGGCCGGCAAGGCCCAGACCGCGGTCACCAACGCCCGCCGCGGCGCGATCCGCTACCTGGACCTCAGCTACGAGGAGGACCAGGAGCTGCGCGAGGAGGCCTACGACACACTCTGCGAGGAGGAGCGGGTCATCCGGTCCCTGCCGGAGAAGTACCGGGCCCGCATCCGCGAGGGCGAGACCGAGCTCATCGACCTGCTCAACCGGGCCCACGTCATCCACGCCGATCGGGTCGCCCGCCGCGAAGCCGGCCTCCCCTACCGCATGTGACCAACCAATCGAGTGTGCAGAAAATGCCGACGCGTACTGCACACTCGACGAGGAGCCAGCCCAGCGGCATACGGCCTGGGGACGATTGACGGGACGAGGCGCTCGCCCCGGACACCCCGCCCGTATGCGACGGGAAACCCGTCCCGTCAAACGTCCCACCTCTCAGTCGAGTGTGCAGAAAATGCCGACGCGTACTGCACACTCGATCAAGAGTGAACGGGTGGCGCCCAGTCCGGTCGGGGGATGAGGCAGAACGGGTGGCCGGCCGGGTCGGCGAAGACGCCGCGGCCGGCCAGCTTGCTGGCGCCCAGGGCGAGGACCAGTGGAGTCGCTTCCTCGACGTCGTCGACCATGACGTCGAGGTGGACCTGCTGGGGCACGGACGGGTCGGGCCACGTCGGTGCACGGTGGTCCGGTGCGAGCTGGAACGCCAGTCCGGAGGTCTCCGCGCTGTCCGAGACGACGACCCAGTCGTCGCTGTCGTAGGTGATGGGCTTGCCGAGCAGTGCGGAGTAGAACGTGGCCAGGGCTCGCGGGTCCGGACAATCCAGCACGACATGATGCATTCGACCGATCACTGACCGGATGCTGCCACTACCGGGGCGCCAGCAGAAGACCCACCGTGGCCATCCGCTCCCTGGAATCGAGTGATCAGGTGAGGAGGCCGTCGGCCACGAGGTCGCGGATCTGCGGCACCAGCTGGCGGCGGACGGCGTCCGGATCCACACCGACGAGCGAGGCAATGGCGTCCCCCGCGACCCGCGCCGTCAGCTCGCCGTCGGCAACGCCCACGTAGGCAGCCAGCAGCGTGTCGGCCCGCACGACCCGCCGCAGCCCGCCTCCTTGCCGGATGAGGATGACCGAGGGGTCCTCGGCGCCCGGGCGTCCGTGACGCTCCTCGGTCACGTCCGCGGCGCACGACCACGCGACATCGAGCACCTCATCGTCCGTGTGCTCGGCGAGCCAGGTCCGTGCGGCGAGGCCAGCCTCGACGACCGGGCCCATCGGCGCCGCCACGGGGCCGGGAGCCTCGTCGAGGGACCGCCACGGCGCCCGGTCGCCCAAAGGCCGCTGGAGCGCCACGACGCCGAAGCCGATCGACTGGACGTCCCGCGACGCGAAGTCGCGCAACCACGCGGCACAGAGCCGGTCGTGCTCGACCGAGCCGGGCAGGTGACCACCGTCGCGACTCCACAGCTCGGCGTACTCGGCCGGGTCCTGGGCCTCGCGCTGCACCACCCAGGCGTCCAGACCAACCCCCTCGAGCCACTCGTCCCAGACCTCGCGCCACGACCGACCGGCCTGAACCTCCCAGTTGCCGAGCAGCTGCGCGACGCCACCCGGCTCGAGGACCGACTCGACCTGCTGGACGAGCGAGCGCACGACCGTGTCCCCGGGTCGTCCTCCATCCCGGTACTCGTAGACCGGCACGTCCTCGTCGCGCGGCGTGATGACGAAGGGCGGGTTCGACACGACGAGCGAGAAGCGCTCCCCGGCAACGGGATCGAGCAGGTCGCCAATCCGCAGGTCGACCTCCAGCCCCGCGAGAGCCGCGTTGAACCGCGCAAACGCAAGCGCCCGCTCGGAGATGTCCGTGGCCACGATCGACTCCGCGTGGCTGCCGAGGTGGAGGGCCTGGACGCCGGCCCCGGTGCCGAGATCGAGGGCCCGACCGGCTCGGCGGCGGATGGTCCACGACGCCAGCGTCGTCGTGGCGCCGCCGATGCCGAGGACGTGGTCGGTCCGGAGCGGCTGACGAGTGACGAGCGCGGAGAGGTCGGAGGCCACCCACCAGTCGTGCGTGTCGTCGGCGTAGGGCCGCACGTCACACGTCGGCATCACGTCCTCCCCCGAGACCCCGACCAGCCGCAGGGTGGCCACGCCCTCGGTGCGCACCCCAGGCAAGGCAGTGTCGAGCTCAGCACGGCTGACCTGCCGACCGAGCGTGAAGAGCCGGATCAGTGTGCCGCACGGGTCGGGGGAACCAGCCGTTGCGAGCAGCGCCGGAAGCGGCTGCTCGCGGTGCAGGGCAGCAGAGGCGAGGGGCCCGAGCCGCTCCGCGACCCCGTCCACCGTGAAACGGGCCGCCGCGAGGTCGTCGCGCAGCCGCGCGATGAGCCCGGCCTCGACGACCGGCGGGGGCCGCGACGAGGGAACCTGCGGGGCCACCGGACGGGAGCGGGTCAGCCGCGCGAGGTGGTCGGGGCGGGCGGTGTCGGCGCCTGTCCCTGCTCGTCCGGCTCGCTGGCGGCGAGCGCCGCCTCGAGATCGGGATAGATCTCGAAGACCTTGTCGAGCCCGGTGATGGCGAAGACCCGCAGCACCCGCTCGGCGGTCCCGACCAGCCGCATGGAACCGCCACGGGTGCGCGCAATCTTCAGCCGGCCCACGAGCACCCCGAGCCCGGTGGAGTCGAGGAACGTGACGTCGCTCAGGTCGACGACGAGATCCGCGCGTCCGGCGTTGATCTGCTCGTCCAGCTTCTCCCTGACGAACGGTGCCGTGTAGACATCGATCTCGCCACCGAGGCGCACCACGGTGCGGTCACCGTGGTCGGCCCGGGTGATCGACAGATCCACCTGTGGCCCCTTCCCGTTTGTGCGTTGTTCTCCGTGACCTCGGGAGTAACATGCCCGGGTCGCCGCAACGTTACCCCGGCGACATACGGTTGCTCCACATGAACGGGTCTGACGCACTGTCGACAGCACCCTTGGCGTCGCCCGGCGCCCGGGTGGCGGGGGACCTCGCGCCGTTCGACCCGGCGGCGCTGCTCAGCCGCCTGGCCGGTGACCATCCCGAACGTCTGCTCCACGTCCACGAGCTCCCGGAGCGACCTGCCCGGTGCGCCGATTGGCCCGACTGGCTCGAGCCCACGCTCCTCGCCGCCCTGGTCGGAGCGGGCATCCCGGTCCCATGGCGACACCAGGTCGAGGTCGCCGAGGCCGCCCACCGGGGCCAGCACGTCGTCGTCTCGACCGGCACCGCGTCGGGCAAGAGCCTGGGCTACCTCATGCCGCTGCTCACCGACGTCATCGACGGGAGTCGAGCGCCGAACGGTCGGGGTGCCACGGCGCTCTACATCGCCCCGACGAAGGCCCTGGCCGCGGACCAGCTCGACCGGATCTCCCGGCTGGCCATCCCGGCAGTCCGCCCGGCGACATACGACGGCGACACGCCGGCGGACGAGCGGCGCTGGATCCGCGACCACGCCAACGTCGTGCTCACCAACCCCGACCTCGTCCACCACTCACTCCTGCCGAGCCACGAGCGGTGGGCGTCGTTCCTGCGTGCCCTGCGTTACGTCGTCGTCGACGAGTGCCACGTCTACAAGGGAGTCTTCGGGTCCCACCTTGCCGCCGTCCTCCGCCGACTCCGGCGCGTCGCCGCGCGCTACCGCGCGACTCCCACCTTCGTCTTCGCCTCAGCCACCGTTGCCGACCCGGCTGAGCATGCAACACGACTTCTCGGTATGCCGCTGAGCTCGGTCACCGAGGACGGCTCTCCTCGTGCGTCCATGACCTTCGCCCTCTGGGAGCCTCCGCTCGTCGTCGACGACCAGGGGCAGCCGAGCCGGGTCAGCACGATCACGGAGACCGGCGACCTGCTCGCCGGCTGTGTCGAGGCAGACGTGCAGACGGTGGCTTTCGCGCGGTCACGCGCCGGCGTGGAAGTGGTCGCGAACGTCGCCCGAGACCGAGTGAGCGTGACCCGGGAAGCGGGCATAGCGGCATACCGTGGCGGTTATCTCCCGGAGGAGCGGAGGGAGCTGGAAAGGGCCCTGCGGTCACGCGACCTCGTCGGCATCGCCGCGACGAACGCCCTCGAGCTCGGTGTGGACATCACCGGTCTCGACGCGGTCCTGCTCGCGGGCTGGCCGGGCACGCTGGCATCGCTCTGGCAGCAGGCCGGACGGGCGGGGCGGACGGGGCAGCACTCGCTGGCCGTGCTCGTCGCTGCAGACGACCCGCTCGACACGTTCGTCGTCCACCACCCCGAGAGCATCTTCGGCCGGGGCGTCGAGGCCGCCGTCGTCGACCCCGACAATCCCCACGTCCTGGGCCCCCACCTCGCGGCAGCGGCCGCGGAGCTCCCCCTGACGGACGCGGACTTCGAGCTCTTCGGTCCCCAGACCGGACCGCTCCTCAATGCCCTCGTCGCCAAGGGCATCCTCAAGAAGCGCCCCCGCGGGTGGTTCTGGGGCCGCGACGACCGCCCCTCCGACCACCTCTCGCTCCGGGGAGCCGGCGAACCGGTCCGGATCGTCGAGACGCGGACCGGGCGCGTCGTCGGGACCGTCGACGAGGCCTCGGCCCACGCCCAGGTCCACACTGGCGCGGTCCATCTCCACCAGGGCCAGAGCTGGGTCGTCACCGAGCTCGACCTCGACGACGCGACCGCCTTTGCCGTCCGCGGGATCCGGGGTGGACAACGCAGGCGCAGTCGGTGAGCGAGTTCGCGATCGTCCGCGAGCTCGAGGGCGTCGACTGGGGTCCGCTGCGCTGCTCCTTCGGCCACGTGAACGTCAGGCACCAGGTCGTCTCCTTCCTGCGACGGCTCCCCGGCGGGGAGGTCCTCGGCGAGCATCCGCTCGACCTGCCGCCGCGCTCCCTCGCGACCAAGGCGATGTGGTGGACGCTGCCGGTGGACGCACTCGCGGCCGCGGGCGTCGAGGAGGCCGACATCCCCGGCGCGGCCCACGCAGCCGAACACGCCGCCATCGGGATGCTGCCGCTCTTCGCCACGGCCGACCGTTGGGACATCGGCGGCGTGTCCACCGCCCTGCACCCGGACACCGGCCTGCCGACCATCCTCATCTACGACGGCCATCCCGGCGGGGCGGGATTCGCGGAGCGCGGCTACCGGCGCGTGCGCGAGTGGCTCACCGCGACGCGCGACGCGATCGCCGCGTGCGAGTGCGCCACGGGCTGTCCGTCCTGCATCCAGTCCCCGAAGTGCGGCAGCGGCAACGAGCCGCTCGACAAGGCCGGCGCGATCGCGCTGCTCGACCTGACGCTGTCGCACTGCGCCAGAGGATGAAAAGCGTTTGGGAACGCCGCGAAATCGGGCGAAATCGCCCCAAATTTCTCCCTTACCCTGCCGATTGTCGTTCTCACTGGCTATCGTGCGGCTACGGCGCAGAGCCCACCCGCGCCGGGCTCCACGGGACACCTCGACGGGAGAGACATGAAGCGAAGGATGCTGGGCGCGGTCGCTGCCGTGGCCGTTGCGCTTGCGATGGCGGGCATGGGTGCCGCCGACGCAGCAGTGACCCAGGCGGATCCATCGTTCACGGACGGCGTCTACGTCGTGCAGATGGCAGACCTACCGGTCGTCGCCTATGACGGCACGATCACCGGCTACCAGGCGACGAAGCCGGCCAAGGGCACGAAGGTCGATCCGGCCGCTGCGGCCGTGACCAAGTATGTCGACCGGCTCAAG
Organism: uncultured Actinomycetota bacterium; assembly: GCA_963754395.1. Lineage (GTDB taxonomy): Bacteria > Actinomycetota > Actinomycetes > Actinomycetales > Dermatophilaceae > Intrasporangium. Next base: position 134,576 of record CAVWGJ010000023.1, read on the forward strand.
AGCACGCACAACGCCGCGCTCGGCAAGGTCGGCGCGTCGGCGAAGCTCTACGACTACGCCTACACGTACAACGGCTTCGCGGCCCGCCTCACAGCCGACCAGGCGAAGCAGATGAGCAACGTCTCCGGTGTCCTTGCCGTCAACAAGCAGCAGACCTACTCCATCGACACCTCGACGACACCTGCGTTCCTCGGGCTCACCGACGAGGGCGGTCTGTGGGACCAGCTCGGCGGCACGAAGAGCGCCGGCGAGAACGTCGTCATCGGCATCATCGACTCCGGCATCTGGCCGGAGTCACTCTCCTTCGCCGACCGCGTCGACGCGACCGGCAAACCGTCATTCGCTGCCAGCGCCAAGCGGGTCTACACGAAGCTGCCCAGCTTCCGGGGCAAGTGCGTGGATGCGGAGGAGTTCGACGGCTCGAAGTGCAACCAGAAGCTCGTCTCGGCCCGGTACTTCAACCAGGGTCAGGGCGGCGATGCCGCCATTGATGCCGAGCGTCCCTGGGAGTTCAACTCGGCCCGTGACTACAACGGCCACGGCACTCACACCGCCGGCACGGCAGGTGGCAACCACAACGTGCCGGTCGACGGCCTCGGCGCCGCGGTGGCGCCCAACGGCATCAGCGGCATGGCGCCGCGGGCGCGCATCGCCGCCTACAAGGCGCTGTGGTCGACCGAGTCAGGCGACACGGCCGGTGGCACGGCGTCCGACCTCGTTGCCGCCATCGACACCGCGGTCGCCGACGGGGTCGACGTCATCAACTACTCGATCAGCGGTACGCAGACGAACTTCGCCGACCCGGTCGAGATCGCCTTCCTCTTCGCCGCCGACGCCGGCATCTTCGTGGCCACCTCGGCGGGCAACAGCGGTCCGACGGCGTCGACCGTCGCGCATCCCTCGCCGTGGGTCACGACCGTCGCGGCCGGTACGCACAACCGCAGCGGCAACGGCTCGGTCACCCTGGGTAACGGGACGACCTACAACGGAGCGTCGCTCGCCTCGGCGGCGGTCTCAGCCGACTTCATCGACGCCGCGGCGGCAGGCAAGCCCGGTGCCGACGCAACGCAGGTGAAGCTCTGCTACTCGAGCGCCGACGGCGGCAACGTCCTCGACCCCGCCAAGGTCGCGGGCAAGATCGTCCTCTGTGAGCGCGGCATCACCGCTCGGACCAACAAGAGCCTCGCGGTCAAGGAGGCGGGTGGCGCCGGCATGGTCCTCGTCAACCCGACGGCCAACTCGGTCAACGCCGACTTCCACTTCGTGCCGACCGTGCACCTGGACGGCAACGTCTACACGGCGGTCAAGGCGTACGCCGCCACGGCGGGTGCGACGGCGACGATCAACAAAACGACCCTGACGACCGAGGAGCCCGCGCCGTTCACGGCCAGCTTCTCGTCGCGCGGTCCGCTGAGTGCTGGGGGCGGGGACCTGCTCAAGCCAGATGTCATCGCTCCCGGGCAGGACATCCTCGCCGCGTACTCGCCGATGACGAACCAGGGCTACGGCTTCAACCAGATCTCTGGCACGTCGATGTCGTCGCCGCACGTCGCGGGTCTCGCGGCGCTGCTCAAGGACCTGCACCCGAGCTGGTCGCCGATGGCGATCAAGAGCGCGCTCATGACCACGGGCTATGACGTGCTCGATGGCGGCACTCCTGCCCCCAACACCAACCCGACGCTCATCTTCCGACAGGGCGCCGGTCACGTGGCGCCGAACAAGGCGGCGAGCCCGGGCCTGGTCTACGACAGCTCGTGGAACGACTGGCTTGCCTTCCTCTGCGGCAACAGCCGTGCGGTCGGAGCAGCCACCTGCACAGCCCTGACCAACGGGGGCTACAGCACGGACGCGAGCGACTTCAACGGCGCATCGATCGCCATCGGCGACCTCGCCGGCGTGCAGACCGTCACCCGCAAGGTGACCAACGTCGGCGATGCGCCCGCAACGTACCGTGCCTCGGTCAGCGGGCTCACCGGGGTCACCGCGGAGGTCTCGCCGTCGTCGATCACGGTCGCGCCAGGTGCCAGCGCCACGTTCACGGTGAAGTTCACCAGGACGACGGCGGCGCTCAACGCCTACGCCGGTGGTCAGCTGACGTGGTCGGACGGTACGCACGCCGTCCGCTCGCCGATCGTCGTCCGGCCGGTGGCCCTCGCGGCCCCCGCCCAGGTGACGGCGGACCCGGCCGGCACGTCCTACGACGTGACGTTCGGCTACGACGGCACGTTCTCGGCCACACCGCGTGGGCTCGTCCCAGCAGCGGTGACTCCGGGCACCGTCTCCGACGACCCGACGGACTCGACCTGCTCGCTCTCGTCGCCGAACGCCCAGAAGATCGACGTCGCCGTGCCTGCCGATACGACGTATGCGCGGTTCTCGCTCTTCGACGCGGACGTCAACGCTGGATCGGACCTGGACCTCTGCGTGTTCAACGGCACGACCCTCGTTGGCACCAGTGGATCGGGAACGTCCGCCGAGGAGGTCAACCTGCTCAACCCGGGAGCGGCCACCTACACCGTGGTCGTCCAGGGCTGGGGTGTCGTCGGCTCCACGCCGTTCAAGCTGCACACGTGGCTGCTCGGCTCGGCGGATGCCGGCAACATGACCGTCACGGCGCCCAACCAGGCTGTGACCGGCGCGAAGGGCACCATCGGGCTGTCCTTCACCGGCCTCGCCCCGGCCACGAAGTACCTCGGATCGGTCGCCTACTCCGGCAGCGCCGGGATACCGAACCCGACGATCGTCCGGGTGGACGTCCCGTAGCGGATGCCACACAAGAGGAAGCGGGGAGGTCCCGGCCACGGCCGGGGCCTCCCCGCTCCGCGTTCCGGCGGTAATCGTCTCGGCGCCGAGGAGCTGCGTGAGCACCTGCGCCGCGCGGTGGAGAAGGCAGCCGGACCGCGTCGTGCGGCCGACGTCGTCGTGACCGGCACGCTGTCCCGGTCTGACGTGGAGACCCATCCGCTCGTGCTCACCGACGAGCGCGGCGAGGTGTGGGAGCTCGTCCTTCCTGCCGGCTGGTCGGTCGACGCCTCCCCCGGCGCACGCGTCACCGTGCGCGGCGACGTCAGCGACCAGGAGTCGTCGACCCAGGTCGGACCCCGGCTACGCGTTCGGTCACTGTCCCGCGCGGACTGAGCCCAGCGGCATACGGCCTCCTTTTCCATCATCTGAGACATAACCCCTAGTTTGTTGACCGATAACTTTCGCCTATTGAAGACTCCGACGCATCCCAACAATGCGCGTCAGCGCACCAACGACAGGAGTCGCTCATGTCCAGCCCGATCCGCACCGCTACGGCCCTGACCCTCGTGTCGACCCTGGGCCTCGCGGCCTGCGCCGGCGGCGGCTCGAGTGACACTGTGGCGCAGCCGGACTCGACCAACGTCGCAGGAGTCGGGACCACCCTCAACCTGTATGCGTACGCCGTCCCCAAGGTCGCGTTCGACAGGCTCATCCCGGCCTTCCAGCAGACCTCGGCCGGCAAGGGCGTCGAGTTCCAGCAGAGCTATGGCGCGTCCGGCGACCAGAGCCGCAAGGTCGCCGCGGGCGCGGAGGCCGACGTCGTCAACTTCTCCGTGGAGCCGGACGTGACGCGACTCGTCGACGCGGGACTGGTCGAGGCGGGCTGGAACGCGGACGAGCACGGCGGCATCCCGTTCGGGTCGGTCGTCACCATCGTCGTGCGCGAGGGCAACCCGAAGGGCATCACGGACTGGGACGATCTGCTCCAGCCCGGCGTCGAGGTCGTCACGCCCAACCCCTTCTCGTCCGGGTCCGCCAAGTGGAACCTGCTCGCCCCCTACGCGGCCAAGAGCGAGGGCGGGACCAACGTGGACGCCGGGTTGGCCTACGTCAGCCGGCTCGTCGGCGAACACGTGAGGATCCAGCCCAAGTCCGGGCGTGAGGCGACCGAGGCGTTCCTCCAGGGCAGCGGCGACGCGCTGCTCAGCTACGAGAACGAGGCGCTGTTCATCGAGGCGAACGGCGACCCGGTCGAACACGTGACGCCGCCCCACACCTTCAAGATCGAGAACCCCGTGGCGGTGCTGAAGGACAGTCAGAACCGCGCTGTGGCCGACGCGTTCAACGAGTACCTCTATACCGCGGGGGCGCAGAAGCTGCTGGCCGAGGCTGGTTTCCGACCCGTTGACGAGGCCGTGGCTGCTGAGTTCGCAACGAAGTACCCGGCTCCCGCCAAGCTCTGGACGGTCGCCGACCTCGGTGGGTGGAAGACCGTCGACTCCGAGCTCTTCAAGAAGGACGTCGGCGAGATCGCCAAGATCTACGACGCCGCGACGCAATGACCGCACCCTCCGAGACGCTCGAGCGCAGGGAGGCCGCGGATCCGGCCTCCCCCTCGGCGAAGCCTGCTCATCGACAGCGGGCGTCACGCCGTCGCCGGTCGGCCGGGATCCAACCGCTCGGCGTCGGCGTGGCGACGCTCTGGCTCAGCGTCATCGTGCTCCTGCCCCTGGCTGCGCTGACGGTTGCCGCCTTCGAGGATGGCTGGGCCGGCTTCTGGGAGGCGGTCACGGCGCCGGCCGCCTTGGCGTCGCTGCGGGTGACCGTGCTGGTGTCGGCCGTCGTCGCGGGCCTGAACGCGGTCATGGGCACCCTCATCGCGTGGGTCCTCGTCCGTGACACCTTCCCCGGACAGCGGGTGGTCAACGCGCTCATCGACCTGCCCTTCGCGCTGCCGACGATCGTCGCGAGCATCGTCCTGCTGTCCCTCTACGGCCCGAGCAGCCCGATCGGCGTCCAGCTCAACGCCACGACCTGGGGACTGGTCGTGGCCCTGGCGTTCGTCACCCTGCCCTTCGTCGTCCGCTCGGTCCAGCCGGTGCTGATCGAGGCGGATCGGGAGGTCGAGGAGGCGGCGGCCTCGCTCGGCGCCTCGAGCTGGACGACGTTCCGCCGCATCGTCCTGCCGACGCTCGGACCCGCGATCGCCAGCGGGACCGGCCTGGCGTTCGCACGCGCCATCGGTGAGTACGGCTCGGTCGTCCTCATCGGCGGCAACATCCCCCGCGAAACCCAGGTCGCGTCGCAGTACATCCAGCAGCAGATCGAGATCGACCGGCCGGTCAACGCGGCAGCGGTGTCAGTGGCCTTGTTGCTCATCGCCTTCGCGACGCTGTTGGTCCTCCGCGCCCTGTCGACCCGGGCGCAGCGGCGAGAGGAGAGGGCGGCGTGAGGACCAGCATCGGGACGCGGGTCGCCTTGCGCACCATGGCGCTCGGTTACCTCGTCGTCCTGCTCGCCGTGCCGATCGGCCTCATCCTGTGGCGGGCCTTCGCGCCGGGCGTGGGTGCCTTCATCGACTCCGTCTCCACCCCTGCGGGCCAGGCGGCCATCAACCTGTCGCTGCTCATCGTGGCCATCGTCGTGCCGCTCAACGTCGTCTTCGGCGTCATCACGGCACTGGCCCTGGTCCGCGGACGATTCCGCGGGCGAGGGCTGCTCCAGGGCGTCGTCGACCTACCCTTCGCCGTCTCGCCCATCGTCGTCGGCGTCGCGCTCATCATGCTCTGGGGCACGGCCGGCTGGTTCGGGGCGCTCGATCGTGTCGGGTTCAAGGTCATCTTCGGGCTCCCCGGGATGGTCCTCGCGACCATCTTCGTCACCCTGCCCTTCGTCGTCCGAGAGGTCGAGCCGGTGCTGCACGAGATCGGGACCGAGCAGGAGCAGGCCGCCGCCACGCTGGGCGCGTCCGGGTGGCAGACGTTCTGGCGGATCACCCTTCCGGCGATCCGGTGGGGCCTGACCTATGGCGTCGTGCTCACCGTCGCGCGGGCGCTCGGGGAGTTCGGCGCGGTGATCATGGTGTCGTCGGGCTTCCCGGGTGTGTCGCAGACCCTCACCCTGCTGGTGCACGCCCGCTACATCGACGACCACAACACGTATGGCGCGTATGCCGCCGCCACCCTCCTCATGGGCATCGCGCTCGTCGTGCTGCTGCTCATGACCGTTCTCGACCGCAAGAGGAGCAACCGATGATCACCGTGACGGCGGCGCGCAAGGAGTTCGGCAGCTTCACGGCCCTGGACGACGTCAGCCTCGAGATCCCGAGCGGATCACTGACCGCCCTCCTCGGCCCCAGCGGGAGCGGGAAGTCGACGCTGCTGCGGGCCATCGCGGGCCTCGAGTCACTCGACTCCGGGGTCGTCACGATCGGCGGCAGCGAGGTCACGAACGAGCCACCGCAGCGACGCGGGATCGGCTTCGTCTTCCAGCACTACGCGGCCTTCAAGCACCTCACCGTCCGGGACAACGTCGCCTTCGGCCTGACCATCCGCAAGCGACCCAAGGCCGAGGTCCGCGCCAAGGTCGACGAGCTGCTGCACGTCGTCGGGCTCGAGGGTTTCGCCGACCGCTATCCGGCGCAGCTGTCCGGCGGCCAGCGGCAGCGGATGGCCCTCGCGCGCGCACTTGCCGTCGACCCGCAGGTGCTGCTCCTCGACGAGCCCTTCGGTGCGCTCGACGCCAAGGTGCGGACGGACCTGCGCACGTGGCTGCGCCGGCTCCACGACCAGGTCCACGTGACGACCGTTCTCGTGACGCACGACCAGGAGGAGGCCCTCGACGTCGCCGACCGCATCGCGGTGCTCAACCGGGGCCGGATCGAGCAGGTCGGCGATCCCGTCACGCTCTACGACCGGCCGACCAACGACTTCGTGATGTCCTTCCTCGGCTCGGTCGCCCGGCTCGGCGAGCAGCTGGTCCGGCCGCACGACATCGTCCTCGAGAGGAACCATGCGCTGGCCGTGGCCGAGGACGCAAAGATCCCCGGATCTCCGGGCGTCATCAGGGCGGTGGTCGAGCGAGTGGTCCGGCTCGGCTTCGAGGTTCGCGTCGACCTGCGAGCCGACTCTGGCGAGCGTTTCGCGGCCCAGATCACCCGACGCGACGCCGACGGGCTCGGCTTGGGCGAGGGTGAGCAGGTGAGCGCCCGCGCCGCACATCGATCGAGCGTCGTCGAGCACGACCCGGCCCTCGCCATCTGACGCCGGCACGGACCAGGAGCAAGCAATGGACGTCTCCGCACGGGTCGACTACGCAGTCCGGGCCATGCTGATCCTCGCCGAGGCGGCGGCCAGCGGATCAGGTCCGGTCAGCATCGACCATCTGGCCACCCGGCAGGACCTGCCCCGCAAGTTCCTCGAGACGATCTTCGCGGACCTGCGCCGGGCCGGGCTCGTGCTGAGCCGGCGCGGCGCTCTCGGCGGCTACGCCCTGGCCCGGCCGCGCACCGAGATCAGCGTCGGGGACATCTTCCGAGCCGTGGACGGGCCACTCGCCGAGGTTCGTGGCCTGCGACCCCAGGACACGTCGTACGTCGGGGTCGCCGAGCACCTGCCGAGCCTCTGGGTGGCGGTCCGGGCGAGCCTGCGCGAGGTCCTCGACGGCACGTCGGTGGAGGACCTCCGCACCGGCGACCTGCCCGACGGGGTGCAGCAGCTCATCACGGCACCCGACGCCTGGCGCAACCGCTGACCTGACCCCCGAACCCTGGAACCGGGACCCTGAGCCCAAGCCAAGGGTCGCTTCCGGGTCGCCTACGGGCCTCCCCCAATGGGCCGAAGGCCGCTGTCGGCGGAGAGTAGAGGTGTCAGGAACCGTTCCTGGCACATCTCAGAGGGAAGCACCACACCATGAACGACATCCAGCAGACCTTCGCCGACCACGGCTTCGTCCGACCCCGCGAGGATCGAGTGCTCGCCGGTGTCTGCGCCGGCCTCGGAAGGCGATTCGGATTGGCACCATGGCCGGCCCGAATCCTGTTCATCCTCATCCTCTTCGTCCTCCCCGGAAGCCAGATCCTGGTCTACCCGATCCTCGCGATCCTCATGCCGTCCGAGCAGTCAATGATGGATCGTCCGCGCTACCCGGGCCCGACAACCGCCTAAGACGCTGGTAGCGCCACCGGCGCACCAGGTCCCGCCTTGGCCCGTGCCCGAGCCGGCTCGGGCCAGGCGGGAGCGGTCACCGCGACGGTGACCTCGAGCGTGAGGCCGTCGGCCGCGCACGTCACCAGGTCAGCATCGTTGATCGCAGCCACCCGGCCCGCCGTGGCACAGGCTCCGTCCACGGGCGCCCCGTCGCCGAGCCGCGCGGCTCCGGCGAGCGCGGACAGATCGGCGGCAAGACGGGCGCGGTGGCTCGCGACGACCGCACTCGCGAGGAGCATCCCGCCGACCGTCATCGCAAGCAGGACAGCGACGAGGCCGAGCACGAGCACCGTCGCAGCACCACGGTCAGCGGCCGAGGCCAGAGGCCGGGCACGTGGCATTCGCAGCCATCGCCCGGCCGCCGGCGTTTCGGGCCCGTCCCTCATCGATGCCGACCTCATCCGGCGACGCCCTCCTCGATCGGCGTCTGCGCCGTGGCGCTGACCGACCACGAGGGCACCAGGCCGCCCCAACCCCCGACCCGAGCACGCACGGTGACGACTGCGTCCCCGCCGTGCCGAGCCACCGTGATGACGGCACCGTCCGGGGCGCCGCGTCGCGCCAGATCGTGCACGCGGGCGGGTGAGTCTCCACGCGCTGCCGCACGGCTGCCGAGCCGCGCCGCATCGACGCACCGGACCTGGTCGACCGCCGCGTTCAGCCCTGCCAGGCAGGCGACGAGAACGAGGACGACGACCGGGATGGCGACGGCCAGCTCGGCCGTCACCATCCCGCCGTCGCGGCGACGTCGGCGATGCATCACCCCGCGAGACCCAGCGCGTTCTGCACGATGCCGACAAGTGCGTTCCGGACCGCGTCCGACCGGACGACGCCAAGAAGCACCAGAGCGAATGTGCAGGCGGCCATGATGCCGACGGCGTACTCGGAGGTCGACATCCCGGTCTCGCGGAGCAACCCCCGCGTCGCTCGCCACATTCGTATGACCATATGAACTCCCTTCCCTTTCAATGAATCTCACGGCCCTGCGCCACGAGATGCCCTTGTGGTCAGCCGGCCAACATCTGCCCCGCGAGCGCCACGACGAGCGGGACGACGGTCGTGAGGCAGAAGGCCGGTAGCAGCACCAGTCCCAGCGGGGCGACGAGTCGCACGCCGACCCGTGCCCCTGCGAGCTCGACCTGCTCGAGCGACTCCCGTCTGAGGTCCTCCGCCGCTGCCAGCAGCAACGGCCCCGGCGGAATGCCGGCCCGGTGCGCGATGGCGACGGCCCGTCCCGCTGCGGACCAGACCGGCCCCACGGAGGCCCAGGCCTCGTCGTCGGAGGCCCCCCACCGCAGTGCGGCAGCGACTTGCCGCACGTCGCGGACCACCGGTGCGTCATGGACATCCGCCGAGCCGCGCAGGACCTCGGCAACGGCGTCCAGGACCTCCCAGGTCGGAAGGCCCGACCGGTATCCCAGCGCGAGGAGGACCAGGGCCGCGTTGACCTCGTCGGGCGTCGCCGGGTCCGGCGGCGCCGTCCGTCCGGACCAAGGGGCGCCAGGTCCGGCGAGTCCTTCGTGCCCTTCGATTTCGTCGGCTCGTTCGACCCCAGCTGGGTCATCGCGTCGACTCGGCGCCGCGAGCACGGCCAGAGCCGCGAACAGGCCAGCCAGGATCGCGGGACTCGCAAGAGCGCGGCTCACGATCGCCTCCCGGTCCCGCCCACGGCGCGGCTGCCACGCATGGCCGAGTCGACGAGGCGCCGGCACCAGAGCCTCCCGGCCCAGATGAGGACCACCCCCACCACCGCCGACGCAGCGCCGATCGGATTGGACAGGTAGAGCTCCGTGGGAGGGACCCCGCAGGCCAGGCCGAACACCGGACCGGTGAGCGGCAACACAGTGAGGACCACGACCGTCGCGCGCGGACCGGCGACAGCGACGTTGACCCGGCGCGCCCGCTCCCGGGACTCGCGCACGGAGACCACGGCCCGCTGGACCGCCTCCGCGAGCGGTGCGCCGGTCCGCTCGGAGAGCTGCCAGGCCGCAGCCACGAACGAGAGGTCAGCCGAGCCGGTGCGCGCCGCCCATGCCTGCCAGACCGGCGCGATGGGGCTGCCCTCCTCGCAGACGTCGGCCAGCTCGCCGACGAACGCCTGCGTCGCGGGATCCAGTGCAGAACCCAGAGCGGCACCGGACAGGCGCACGGCAACCGCCGGAGGAAGGCCTGCCTCGAGGGCCGGGGCGATGCCCTCCAGCAGGGCCAGGATCCCGGGCGACGACGACGTGGCTCGCCGCTGCTGCCGCCACTCGCGGAACAGCTCCACCGGGTCCGACCGCCAGAGCTGACGCAAGGCCTCCGTACGGCCGACCCGGGCGGTCTCACCTACCGCAGGGGGCTGCGGTCCCAACACCTGGTTCACCCGGGCGAGGCGTTCGCCGGTCGGCCACACGACGACAGCAAGGACCAGGAGCAGGCCGGCCAGGACCGCCGCAGTCATGCTCGACTCCGGTGCCCGACGCTGTCCACGATCGCCGGGTCGAGGCCTAGACGATGGGCGAGGGCGGGCCAAGCCGGCCCGACGGCACCGGCGGCACCGGCGGCACCGTCGGCACCGTCGGCATCGGCGCCAGCCCGGGTCAGGGCCGTCTCGACGACCGGGTCACCATCCCTACGGAAGACGGCCGAGATCGTCTGGACCTGCCGGGTCGGGCCCCGCCGGGTCACGTGGACGACGACGTCGATGGCAGCGGCGACCTGCGCCCGCACGGCCGCCGGGCCCAGCCCCGCCAGCGCGCCCAACGCCTCGAACCTGGCGATCACGTCCTCAGGGGCATTCGCGTGCACGGTGCCGCACCCTCCCTCGTGCCCGGTGTTGAGCGCCGCGAGCAGCTCACGCACCTCGGCCCCGCGCACCTCGCCGACGACGATGCGGTCCGGGCGCATGCGCAGCGACTGCCGTACCAGCGTCGTCAAGGTGACCTCGCCCGCCCCTTCGACGTTCGGCGGCCGAGCCTCGAGCCGCACGACGTGCGGGTGGTCGACGTGCAGCTCCCGGACGTCCTCGACCACGAGCAGCCGGTCGCCGGGGTCGACGAGCCCGAGGAGAGCCGCCAGCAGGGTCGTCTTCCCGGCACCGGTACCGCCGGAGACGACAAAGGCCAGGCGCCGGGCCACGATCTCCCGGAGCACCACGGCCCAAGCCGGCGAGAACATCCCCGCGGCCTCGAGCACAGCGAAGGACAGGTGGTCCCGAGCGGGTACCCGGATGGTGATGTGCGGACCGCCCGCCACCAGTGGCGGCAGGACCGCATGCAGACGAGCACCGGAGGGCAGCTGGCCGTCGACCCACGGGCTCGCCTCGTCCAGGCGCCGCGCAGCCGCGGCGGCGAGTCTGACCGCGAGCGTCCGCGCGTCCTCGGCGGCGAGCACCGATCCGGTCCACTCCATGCCCGCGCCACGGTCGATCCAGATCTTGCCGTCGCCGTTGACGGCGAGGTCGGTGACCGCGGGGTCGTCGAGCCAGACCTCGAGTGGGCCCGCTCCAAGAACGCGTGCCGCCAGCGCCTCTCTCGACTCGGCGACGCGCTCGGCGCCCAGTGCCCCGGTCTCCTCCCTGGCCACCTCGGCGACGAGGCCCGCGTCCGGCGACAAGCCGTCGCGCACGCGCTGCCACACCGCTGGGCTGAGAGTCACGCGGACCACCGCCAGCCGGTATCGGAGGAGGGCTCCCCGCCGGCGCCGAGATCCAGGGGCGGCCTCGACACCAGGCGCAACAGCAGCTCGTCGGCCGCATCGACGACAGGCCCGCGCCCCCGCGACCCGGGCGCCACCCCATTCGTCGCGTCCGAGACGACCCGCAGGTCGTCACCGACCGTAGCCACGATCGGGGTATCGAGGTGGTCGCTCACCGCATCGGCCACGTCGTCCTCGATACGCCTGCCGCGCAGCACGATCCATGGCTCACAGCGCGGTCGGAGTCCGCCACGCGCTGGGGACGCATCGCCCCCTCCCGCACGGGCCTCGTCGACGACCTGCCGCAAGAGTGGCACCGAGGCCGCAGCCGCAGCGAGCTGCGGCACCGTCGTCCCGACCACGACGACCCAGGCGTCGACGAGGCCCGCCACGGCAGACACGACTCGCTCGTCCCGCGCGGCATCGAGCACCGTGACCGGATGGGCCGCGGCCAGCCCGGCCACGACGTCGGGCAGGATCCGCACCCATTCCTCCCCCAGGGCACGCCCCGAGCCGACCGAAGAGCCGAGCACCGGCACCGCCCCGGTCGCAGGCAGCTCGCGCACGAGGCCCACCCCGTCGACGACCCCAGCCACGTCGAGCAAGTGGTCCCACCGCCATCCGGGCTCCTGCTCGACGCCGAGGACGACGTCGAGCCGTCCCCCGAACCGGTCGAGGTCGACGGCGACCACCGACCGACCGGCTGCGGCGGCCCGGACCGCGACGACGGCAGCGATCGTGCTGGCCCCGACCCCACCCGAGGCCGGCATGACTGCGATGACGTGACCCATGCACCAACCGTCACCGAATCGCAGGAGCCCGCCCAGCGGCATACGGCTTGCTGTGGACAGCCCCGCACCCGCCGCAGGGATGTGGACGACGCACGTCGTGGAGAAAAGCGGTGGCCCCCGTCCGGGGGGAGACGGGGGGCCACCTCACGGGACTGGCACCGGGGGGGAGAGCCAGTGACCCGTTGCGCTCAACCCCGAGGGGAGCGCGTATCCATCGTCCGTCTTTCACGCCCCCAAATGCAAACCAGACTCGGCGCCGCGAGAAGGTGAACCCCGTCTGAACACCCCAGGCCGGGTCAAACCGCCCGCCGTGACCCCAGAGACGACCCCAAGACGACCCCGAAGACGAGACGACCCCGAAGACGCAGACGAGGCCCCCGACGATGTCGGGGGCCTCGTGAGAACGAGGTGGGCTACCAAGCGTGCATTCCCGAAGTGTCGCCCCGGTGTGGACCCGAGGGTGGACTGTTCCAAGTGAACTGTCGTCGCGTGGGTACCTCTCGCTCTCGCCTGTACTGCCTTGGATCCGTCCGTCGCCTCACGGCGATGCGTTGGTTCCTGCATCCTTTGTACCGCAGGGACCTCCGAGGCAACAGTCTTGACTTCACGGGAAAGGTGGTTTCGTCCGTCACAGTGGACCGTCAGCCGAGCCGCCCCGCTCGGACCGCGTCGCAGATCCGCTCGCCCTCGGCGACGCCCTTGAGGACGGCGTCCGCCGCCTGCCCGAGCCACAGTCCCACGCCTGCCGCCGTTCCCTTGCCGTATGCCGCTGAGCTGCCCGTGTAGGTCACCGCGCCGTTCTCGACGTGGCCGGCTTCCGGGACGGCGACACCGGTCGGGTCGAGGCCGAGCGCCTGGATCAGGGCGCGCTCCAGAGCCCGGGCGACGAGGCCGTTGCCGTGGGCGAAGGGCCGGATGGCGATGACCTCGCCGTGGACGATCGACGAGATGACCACGGCGGGAACGCGATTCGTGGCCTGCGATGCGGCCACGATGAGGTCGGCCAATTGAGTGAGTCGTTGCGACACCTCTGCGGCGTCCGGCGCCGGCCCGAGGTCGACGAACTCGCTCGTGTCCTCGCCGGCGATGCGGGGACGGCCCAGTGTGTCGGTGTTGTCGGTGTCATCGGTGTCCCCGCTGGGCACGAAGGGCGAGGCGGCCGCGACGTGGAGCCGGGCGAGAGCCTGCAGGGGCGCGGTGCGAACGATGGAGGCAACCCGCTCACTCTCGGCTGTTGCGGCGATTGCACCCTTGAGGGTCGCGAGATCGGGACTGAGGTCGTCGGGCCACGGGCGGGTGCCGGTCGTCAGCTCGCGGACGAGGTCGAGCGGGTAGTCGACGCCGTCGAGGACGGCAGAGGCCCGGGCCCCGCGAACGCGGGACTCCGCGGCAGCCTCGGGGATGCGCCTGCGCAGCGCCTCGTGGAACCGGAGCCGGGTGCAGGCCTCCCGCACCGCATCCGCCTTGTCCCGAATGCCCGGGAGGTCCGCGAGTGCGGCCAGCTGGTCGACGATCGCGTCGCGGGTTGGGTTCCGGTCGGGCATCGGTCCAGCGTAGGAGTTGGCGATCGCGGCCGAACCGGCGGCCTCGGTGCCACGATGGGCAGATGGCCAGTTACGGGGCTGACGAGGCTGCCGAGGTGATCGACTGGTTACTGGCTGGGGACGTCGCCGTCGCCTACCTGACCATGCGTGACCTCCTGCACCATGATGAGCCGAGCCTGCAGAGGCGGATCGCCACGGAGGGTGTGGGCGCCGCGCTGCTGGCAGCGCAACGTCCCGACGGCCACTGGGGTCGGGGCTTCTACCAGCCGAAGTGGACCTCGAGCCACTACACCCTGCTCGAGCTGCGCAACCTCGGCCTGTCTCCCGACCACCCGGCGGCCAGGGAGACGGTTGGGCTCATCCTCGCCGCGAACCTGGCTCGCGACGGCGGGGTTCACCCCAACCCGCGTGCCGAGGTCAGCGAGACCTGCATCAACGGCATGACGCTCAACTACGCGACCTACTTCGGGGCGCCCGAGGCCGATCTGGTGAGCCTCGTCGACTGCCTGCTCGCGACCCGCGTGGCGGACGGCGGGTTCAACTGCCACCACCGGCCGCCCAAGCACTCGGTGGAGCACTCATCGATGCACACGACCGTGTCGGTGCTGGAGGGGATCCACTCCTACCGGTCCGCCGGCTACGGACATCGCCGTGATGAGCTCGGCGACGCGGCGGACACCGCGGTGGAGTTCCTGCTCAGGCACGAGCTCTTCAAGAGCGAGCGCACCGGCGAGGTGATCCGGCCGGACTTCACTCGGGTCCACCACCCACCGCGGTGGCACTTCGACATCCTCAGGGGACTCGAGTGCCTCGCCCTGATGGGGGTCCCCCAGGACCCGCGGATGGATGCTGCCCTGGACCTGCTGCGTATCCGACGCCGGGCCGACGGCCGATGGACCGCCACGGTGTGGCCCGGCGAGACACACGTTCCCTCGGACTCAGGACGAGAGCCGTCGCGGTGGGCGACGCTCCGGGCGCTGCGGGTCTGTTACCGATTCGAGATGCGTGATGGCCGACTCCCGGGCACACTGGGTGGAGTTGGGACCTCCCGCTGACTCGACCGGTTCGTGCGGTCGAGACGGGCGAGGTCCCAGCGACGTTCTCAGGTACCTTGATGGCATGAGCTCGTTCGCGTCGACCAAGCGCGCGTGGTGGCTGCCCAACTGAGGCGGCCATCCCAACGAACCATCCATCAGAGCCGCCCGCGGGCGGCTCTTCGCGTGTCACTGCATGTCATTGACAGCTCGTGTCTTCCGTGGGCCCACCCAAGGAGAACGACATGACCACCACCATCACCCGTGACGAGATCGATGACGAGATCCATGACGAGATCCGCGCCGAGGTGCACGCCGACGAGAACGCGACCTACGCGGCAGCCCGCGAGCGCAGTGCTGTGCTCGACCAGCTCATCGACGAGCATGCGGCGAGCGACCCGTCGCGCTTCCGGATGCTCACCGGCGACCGCCCGACCGGCCCGCTCCACGTCGGGCACTATCTCGGCAGTCTGCGTAACCGGGTCCGCCTGCAGGACAAGGGAGTTGAGACCTTCGTCCTGGTCGCTGACTACCAGGTCATCACCGATCGCGACGTCGTCGGCGAGATCGGCCACCACGTGCACCAGCTCGTGCTCGACTACCTTGCGACCGGCATCGACCCGGAGCGGTCGACGATCTTCGTGCACTCGGCGGTGCCCGCGCTGAACCAGCTCGTCCTGCCGTTCCTGTCGCTGACGACCGACACCGAGCTGCGACGCAACCCGACCGTGAAGGACGAGCTCGCGCTCACCGGCGGGCGCCCCCTGTCCGGACTGCTCCTCACCTACCCGGTGCACCAGGCGGCCGACATCCTCTTCTGCCATGCCCGGGTCGTGCCTGTCGGCCGGGACCAGCTGCCGCACGTCGAGCAGACCAGGGCGATCGCGCGCCGCTTCAACCAGAGGTATGCCGCTGGGCACAGTGTGTTCACCGAGCCCGACGCGCTGCTCAGCGACGTCCCACTGCTGCTCGGCACTGACGGGCAGAAGATGAGCAAGAGCCGCGGCAACACGATCAACCTGCGGGACACGGCAGACGCGACCGCGGCCCGGATCCGCGGAGCCCGGACGGACTCAGAGCGACGCATCACCTTCGATCCCACCGCGCGTCCCGAGGTGGCCAACCTCCTGACGCTCGCGGGCCTCTTCCTCGGCGAGGCGCCTGAGTCGATCGCCGACCGGATCGGCAACGGAGGAGCGAGACTGCTCAAGGACGTCGTCACCGAAGCGGTGAACGAGGGGCTGCGGGAGCATCGGACGAGGCGGGCCGAGTTGGAGCGCGACCCGGCATTTGTGTCCGCCGTGCTCCGCGAGGGGAACGCCCGGGCGAACGAGGTGGCCGAGCGGACCCTCGCGACGGTGCGTGCCGTCATGGGCATGACCTACTGACCCCCGCTGACCCCTGCGACCGCTCGTCGTCAGCGTCTGACCGCTCGGCACGTTACTGGCGGGTAGCGCTGAGACGAACGGCACGCACTATTGATGGGCGCCGAACCGTACGTTTGAGTGGAAGGAAGTGCGTTCCCCACTCCAGCACCAACGTCGATGCGAAAGGTGAGCCCATGAGCGAGACGCTCGAGAACCTCCTCCAGGAGAACCGGACCTTCCCGCCCCCGCCGGAGTTCGCGGCTCGGGCCAACGGCTCAGGCCGACCTGTACGAGCAGGCCGACGCCGACTTCGAGGGCTTCTGGGCCGAGCAGGCCCGCAAGTACGTGACGTGGAGCAAGGACTTCACCCAGACGTTGCAGTGGGACGCGCCCTTCGCGAAGTGGTTCGCCGACGGCGAGCTCAACGCCTGCTACAACGCCGTCGACCGGCACGTCGAGGCCGGCAACGGCGACCGGGTCGCGATCCACTGGGTGGGTGAGCCGGAGGACGACACCCGCGACATCACCTATGCCGAGCTGCACCGGCGAGGTCCAGCGCGCCGCGAACGCCCTGGGGAACCTCGGGGTCGGCACAGGTGACACCGTCGCGATCTACCTGCCGATGATCCCCGAGGCCGCCATCGCGATGCTCGCCTGCGCCCGCATCGGCGCCCCGCACTCGGTCGTCTTCGGCGGCTTCTCCGCCGAGGCCCTCCACTCGCGCATCGACGACGCCCGCGCCAAGGTCGTCATCACGGCCGACGGCGGCTACCGGCGCGGTTCAGCCCTCGGCGCTGAAGCCGTCCGTCGACGACGCGCTCAACCACGGCGACACGTCGGTCACCAACGTCCTCGTCATCCGCCGCACCGGCCAGGACACCCCGTGGACCGAGGGCCGCGACGTCTGGTGGCACGAGGCGCTCGAGGCCGCGGACGCGACGCACGAGCCGGTCAACGTGGGCGCGGAGCACCCGCTCTTCATCCTGTACACCTCCGGGCACGACCGGGAAGCCGAAGGGCATCCTGCACACGACCGGCGGCTACCTCGTCCAGAACGCGTACACCAACGCCGTCGTCCACGACGTCCACCCGGAGACGCGACGTCTACTGGTGCACGGCGGACATCGGCTGGGTCACCGGGCACAGCTACATCGTCTACGGGCCCATGGCGCTCGGCGCGACGCAGGTGATGTACGAGGGCACGCCGGACACGCCGCACCAGGGCCGGTTCTGGGAGATCGTCGAGCAGAAGAAGGTGACGATCCTCTACACCGCGCCGACGGCGATCCGCACCTTCATGAAGTGGGGCGAGGACATCCCGGCGAAGTTCGACATGAGCTCGCTCCGCCTCCTCGGCTCGGTCGGTGAGCCGATCAACCCCGAGGCGTGGATGTGGTACCGGCGCGTCATCGGTGGCGACCGCTGCCCCATCGTCGACACGTGGTGGCAGACGGAGACCGGCGCGATCATGATCAGCCCGCTGCCGGGCGTCACGGCCGCCAAGCCCGGTTCCGCGCAGCTCGCGATCCCGGGCGTCGCCGCCGAGGTCGTCGACGACACGGGCACGCCCGTCCCGAACGGACACGGCGGCTACCTCGTGCTGACCAAGCCGTGGCCGGCGATGCTGCGCACGATCTGGGGCGACGACCAGCGCTACAAGGACACGTACTGGGGGCGCTTCGAGGGCCTCTACTTCGCTGGTGACGGCGCCAAGAAGGACGACGAGGGCGACATCTGGGTGCTCGGGCGCGTCGATGACGTCATGAACGTCTCCGGTCACCGCCTCTCGACGACGGAGATCGAGTCGGCCCTCGTGTCGCACCCGAAGGTCGCCGAGGCCGCGGTCGTCGGCGCGACCGACGAAATGACCGGCCAGGCGGTAGTCGCGTTCGTCATCCTGCGCTCCGAGGCAGTCGAGGAGGCCGACGAGCCGGGTGAGGGAGTCGACCTCGTCGCCGAGCTGCGCAACCACGTGGCCAAGGAGATCGGCCCGATCGCGAAACCGCGCTCGATCCTCATCGTCTCCGAGTTGCCGAAGACGCGCTCCGGCAAGATCATGCGCCGCCTGCTGCGCGACGTTGCCGAGAACCGCGAGGTCGGCGACGTCACGACGCTCGCCGACAGCTCCGTCATGGACCTGATCAAGTCCGGCCTGTCCTCCAAGGCGGGCGCCGAGTAGTCGACCGTCTTCGTCGAGGGTGCCGGGAGGTGTGTGCTTCACGCCTGCCGGCGCCTTTCGGCGTTTCTTGATGCCGTATGCCGCTGGGCTCGCTTCCCCTCGCCAGCCACCTCCCAGCGGGGCTGGGGTTCCCGGGGCCGAGCGGGCATCACGCGCTGCGGTCATGCCGCGCTGGCCGGAGAGAAGGTGCCGTTGTTCCGATCGCCGCGCGGTGGGCGCCCTCCACGATGTCACGGGCGTGTCGCGGGCGTGCCTGTGGCCCCGCCTGCCAGGGGCGGGGTCCGGGGGCGGGCCGGCTATTCGTGCCAGGTGACGCTGGTCGCGGTGACGGTCGCGGTCAGCTCGTGTCGGTGCACGTGGGTGTGGTGTCGTCGGCAGAGCAGGGCGGTGTTGAGCAGGCTGGTGCGCCCGCCGGCCCACCAGTGCTGCACGTGGTGCGCGTCGGTCCACTGCGGCGGGATGGTGCAGCCGGGGAAGCTGCAGCCCTGGTCGCGGTGCCAGAGCGCGGCCCGCAGGCCCTTGGTGACCAGCCGCCGGGCCCGGCCCAGGTCCAGCGGCTCTCCCTTGGTGCCCAGCACCATCGGGATGATCGCGGCGTCACACGCCAGCCGGCGCACCGTGGCCACCGAGAGCACGTCGCCGGTCATGGCCGCCCCGGTGCCGCGCAGCTGCCCGGCGAGCACGTCGTGCTCGACCGTGACGACCAGCTTGGCCTTGTCCGTGACCGGCAGCCGGTCCCCGGCGGCGACACCGCGGGCCACGATCTCGAGCAGCGCGTCCGCGCGCCGCGTGGCCGGGGTCCGCGGGTCCGGCTCCAGCGTGTGGCCATGCTTGTCCTTGGTCGGGCAGGGCACGGACAGCGGGTCCACCGCGGACTTGATCACGGCCGCGGCCTCCGGGTCCAGCACGCCGCGCAGCGAGACCATCCCGGTGTTCGAGGGCTGGCCGAACCAGAGCCCGCGGCTGGCGCGGCGGCCCTCGTCCAGGCGATCGGCGTCGTCGTCCTTGGGTGGGCGGACCTGCTCGGTGTGGTGGCGCACCAGCCCGGTGAAGTCCTCCTGGATCAGCTCCGGCGCCCGGTCGACCAGATCCGCCACCGCGGTGGCGACCTCGACCGGGTCGGCGACCCGCTCGGTGCGCGCCTCGAACTCGATGATCCGGGCCGCCTTGGCGACCGTGACGTGCTGCATCGTGACCCGCGCGGCCAGCTCGGCCCACCGCGGCCGGGTCACCGCCCCGGCCACCGTGACCAGGTCCTTGGCCTGCCCGGCCGTCAGGCTCGGGTCCAGCGAGCGGAGCCAGTCGACCACGCGCAGCCCTCCGGGCGGGGTCTCGCCGCGATCCTGCAGCTCGGCCAGCACGTTGACCAGCATCACCTCGTGCTGGGCCCGCAGCCCGGCCAGGTGCCCCACCGCGTGGGCCAGCAGGTCCGAGCCGTGCCGCACCAGCGGCCGCCCCAGCAGCGCGTCGACCTTGACCTCGACCGGCTCCGCGAACTCGGGCTCCGACGGGCCGGGGTAGTTGGCCTCGAACCAGTCCGCGTCCGCGCCGTCCAGATCCAGCTCGGACAGGCTCGATCGACTCCACTTCGCGCGGGTGGAACGGCAGCGGCTGGTCCGCCGGCACGTGCGCCCACAGACCCGCCCCGAGGCCGGCCGGCCACGTCACGGAGCCGCGGACGCCGCGCCCGCGGCGCCTCCGTAGCGCTCGGACCAGCGTTGTCAGCCCCGGCGCCCAGGGTGGACCAGAACGCCTCGGCCGCGGCCCGGCCGTCCGCCTCGTGCCGCGCCTCCACCTCGCAAAGTCGCGCCCGAAGCCCCTCGAGCACCGCCACGTTTGCCATGTATCGAACATACGTTCGACATATATACCTTGTCAACACTTTTGGGAAGTTTGTGCCGCCGGTTTTTGAGCTCCGGCCGGACGCGCCCTGAGCGTCGGGCAGGGAGCGAGCCCACTCCACGTCCAGCCCCCCGAGTAGGGGGTAATGCTCGTTGGCGGCGTCTCCAGTGTCGTTCTTGACGTCAGGAAACGGGCAGGTGGTTGACTGCCTTCATGAGCAGCGAGTCAGGACCCTCCAGACCCTCCAGGCCCGTCTGGATCGTCGAGTCGATCGCTGGCGTCCCGACCATCGATCCCAAGCCGGAGATCTCCCTGACCGAGGACGGCCGGGTCGTTGGGACGACCGGGATCAACCGCATTATGGGTACCTACGAGGCCGAGAACGAGACGGTGCGCATCTCCGGTGGCGGGATGACCCGGATGGCCGGCTCCGACGAGGCGATGGACCAGGAGCGCCGCTTCCTCAAGGTGCTCGAAGGGTGGAACGCCTTCCACGTCAGGGACGACCGGCTCGAGCTCGGGCCCCCCGACACCGGTCTCATCTGCGTGGCTTCCCCGCCTCCTCACCCGATCGAGGGGTGAGGTACGCGGCGGGGGTCTGAATACGATGGACACCCGCAACGAAAGGCTCGGTGCCAGACCAGGTGTCCGGTTATTGGTTCAACATCGCCCTCGTCCTCTCCCTCGTCCTCATCAACGCCGCGTTCGCAGGCAGCGAGATGGCCCTGATCTCCCTCCGGGAGGGGCAGCTCAAGCAGTTGGAGAGGGAGGGCACCAGGCGGGCGCTGCGCCTTGTCCGCCTGGCCCGGGACCCCAACCGGTTCCTCGCGACGATCCAGATCGGGATCACCCTGGCTGGCTTCCTCGCCTCGGCGACGGCCGCCGTCTCCCTCGCCGAGCCGCTCGTCCCGGCTCTCAGTTTCCTCGGTGGTGCGGCAGAGGTCGTCGCAGTCGCGGGCGTGACGCTGGTCCTCACCTTCCTCACACTCGTCCTCGGCGAGCTCGCCCCGAAGCGCCTCGCCATGCAGAAGGCCCTGCCCTGGGCCAAGGCCGTCGCCCGCCCACTCGACCTGCTCTCGACGCTCTCCCGACCGGTGGTGTGGATGCTCGGCGTCGCCACGAACGCGGTCGTGCGCCTGTTCGGGGGCCGCGCCGAGGCAGCCAGCGCGGAGCTCACCCCCGATGAGCTGCGCGAGATCGTGGCAACGCATCAGGGGCTCGGTCCGGAGCAGCGCGAGATCATCACCGGCGCTTTCGACATCCAGGAGCGGACGCTGCGCGAGGTCCTCGTGCCACGCAGCCAGACGCTCTTCCTGCGCCACTCGATGCCCGTCGCAGAGGCCCGCAACCTGCTCGCGCAGCAGGGCCACTCCCGGGCTCCGGTCATGCGGGGCAACAACCGCGACGATGTCATCGGCGTCGCGCACTGGGCCCTGCTCCTCGACGACGACCATGAGCGCCACGTCGGCGAGGTGGCCACACCCGCCCTCGTCCTGCCTGACACCGCGAAGGTGTCGGCCGCACTGCGCCGGTTCAAGGCGGAGCGCCAGCAGCTCGCCGTCGTCATCGATGAGCACGGCTCCGTGGACGGGATCGTCACCCTCGAGGACCTGCTCGAGGAGGTCGTCGGCGAGATCTACGACGAGACCGACTCCGATTCGATGGACGTCACCAGAGCCGAGGATGGCTCGGTCACGCTGCCCGGGACCTTCCCGGTCCACGACCTCCAGGACGTGGGCGTCGAGGCCAACCTCCTCCGGCACGGCGAGTACACGACGGTGGCCGGGCTCGTGCTGCACCGCCTCGGTCGTATCCCGAAGGAGCCCGGCGACAAGGTCGACATCGACGGCTGGACCGTCGAGGTGACCGGGGTCGGGCACCACGCCATCACCGAGGTCCGCCTCGTCCCGAGGATGCACGAGGAATCGCCGGCCAGCGACTGACCCCGGCGGCCAGTCCCATCTGCGCGTCTCATGCTGAATGGGTGAGGCTGGCATCCGGTTGCGCGCCGAGGATGGATTCTGACCACGACTAGGGAGGACGCATGACGACCTCATCCACCCCACCTACCTCACCGACTCCAACCACACCAAGCACCTCGTCGAACGCATCGGACACTCCGACGCGTCGCGGGTGGGGGCACGGTCTGGTCATGTTCGCCGGAATACTGATGGTGGTCGTGGGGATCCTGGAGTTCCTCCGGGGACTGACCGCGCTCTTCGAGAACACGCTCTTCGTCAACACGCCGAAGTACGTCTTTGCCTTCGACGTCACGACGTGGGGCTGGCTGCACCTGATCTGGGGCGTGGTACTCGCCGCGGTGGGCGGGGCGATCCTCGCCGGCAGGCTGATCGGGCGCATCGTCGGCCTGTCGATCGTCACCATTGCGCTGGTGCTCAACTTCGTGTCGCTGCCGGTCTATCCGCTGTGGTCGATCATTCTCATCGCCCTGTGCGTCTTCATCATGTGGGCGCTGTGTGCGGAGGACGAGATCGACTGAGCCCCATCGCTGGGCTGAGCTACTTTGCCGGGGCGCGCCAAGCGGGCCCTATTCGGCCGGGTGACGGGTGGAACGTGCCGACGTCGAGCGCCCGGTGGGCACGCGCGTGATGTCGATGAGCTCCAGCCCGAGGGCCTTGATCCGCTCGATCAGCCCGTGCAGGGCGGCTTGGTCGAGTGAGCCGGCCAGCACGGTCGCGCTTGGCTCGACGCGAATCGTCAAGTCGTCGAAGGCCTTCCGGGCAGCGGGGCCGATGACGCCCGCCACGCGGACTTCATAGCTGGTTCGTGACGCCACTTCACGACCTCCCGCATCGACGTCTTTCAAGAGTGGTACCGCTGGTCCACGAGCGGGATCACCCATGTGGGATGAGGTGGGATGCACGACCTCGAACGACGCCTGTCCCGTTCGCGTGTCGCGGGCTTTTTCGGGCGAAACGACGCAACCGCGCTTACGCTAAGTGGTGGTCCATGGTCCCGCTTCGTGCACGCTGAGGCGGCCGAGCACTCCATTAGGGGGTGGTGACGCTGTTCTACCCCTTCCGCGCACGCCAAGGTTTGGTGCCGGCCCTCCCGGCGAAGCACGTTCCCCGTCCTCGCTTGATCGCGGCGCTCGAGAGCGCGGTCGAGGGCAACCCGCTGACGCTGATCTGCGCCGGACCTGCGTCTGGCAAGACCGTGCTGCTCACCGAGTGGTCGCGATCGCGACCGCGTCGACTCGTATGGGTCTCCCTCGACCCTGCCGACAACAGCGCCGCCGCGTTCTGGCCCCTCGTCGGCGAGGCGCTGCTGCAGGCAGGCCATTCGCCGCCAAAGCACCCGGACGATCCGATGCGATCGGCACAGGCTGAGGTCATGAGCCGGCTCGAGAGCGCTTCGGGCGACCCGGAGAGCCCGCTGGTCCTCATCCTCGACGACGCGCATTTCGTCACCGACACCGGGGTCGTCGCCACACTCGATGCACTGCTCACTCGGCCACCTCAGGGACTGCGGGTCGTGCTGGCCGCGCGGAGCGACCCGCTGATCCGGTTGCACCGCTTCCGCATCCGGGGCCAGCTGGGAGAGTTGCGAAGTGCCGACCTGGCCATGACGGCGTCCGAGATCGAGGCGTTGCTGGCCACCCATCGCGTATCCATCGGGCCGGAATCGCGGGCACTCCTTGCGAAGCGCACGGAGGGCTGGGCCGCAGGAGTCAGGCTCTCGGCCCTCCGCATGGAGGGCAGCCCCGAGCCCGAGCGCTTCGTCAACGAGTTCGCCATCGACCGCGGAAGCATCGGCGAGTACCTCGTTGAAGAAGTGCTCGCGACACTGGACCAGACGACCCGCCGGCTCCTCATCCGCAGCAGCAGTTGCGAGCTTGTCTGTGGCGAGCTTGCCGACGCGGTCTGTGAGTCGACCGGGAGTGGCGAGCTGCTCTCCCGGCTCGCGGCCGCAAATTCCTTCCTCAGCCCGGTCGGCCACGACGGGGTGTGGTTCCGAAGCCATCCGCTCTTCAGGGAGGTGCTGCGCCACCTCCTCCGCGGAGAGAGCGCCGTCGTCCAGCAGGGCATCGAGAGCCGGGCCGCTCGGTGGCATGACGGACAGGGCGACCTCGTCGATGCGCTCCAGCATGCATTACGTGCCTCTGACTGGGCGTACGCCACGGACCTGCTCGAGCGGGGGGCCTTCGAGCAGATCTTCTTCCACGACGGAGACCGGTGGGTCAGCGAGCTCTCCGCTTATCCCGATGCAGCGCCAGAGAGCACCTCGCCGGGTCTACGCCACCGCCTCGTAGCCGCGCAGGCGGCAGTGGCGTGCATGCTGGACCGCCATGATCGGGCCCGCGAGCTGATGGACGACCTCGAGGCTCTGGGCAGGTCCGATTCACGAAGCTCGTTGGTCGACGTCGCGAGACTCACCCTGGCCGCCCGATCGGGTGACCGCGACGGTGTCGATGCGGCGGTGGCGGCGCTGGTCTCCGCTGACCCGGGCGGTGTGTTCGAGGCGTTCGCGCTCTCTGAGCTTGGCGCCGTACACCTGTGGCAGATGGCGGATGGCCTGGCCGTCGAAACGCTGGAGCGCGCTCTGGCCCTTGCCATGCAGCTGTCACTGTCGGCCGTCGCGCTCGCGTCCGGGGGTCGGCTGGTGCTCGCCCACTGCGCCGCGGGACGCTTCTCGATCGCCGAGAAATACGCGCTGGACGCTGCCGGAATCAACAGTGCGCACCCTCGGATCCCCGAGGCCTCCGCTGCGCCGTTCCACGTCGGCACGGCCGATCTCGCCGCGTCGAGGGGCGATCTCGAGGGTTGCGCTCACGCCATGGCGCTCGTGGACGCGGCGGGGTTGCGGCACCGTGATCCAGCTCTTTCCTGCGCGGCGACGTTGGTTCAGGCCGCCGCCTTGCAGGCCACCTGCGACTATCTCGGTGCGCGGGCGACGATCCTGAGCGACCCGTCGTGCTCGCTACCGGGCGCGTGGAGCCTCCGAGCGGTGAGCGCGACAGTCCAGCTCGAGCTCGTTGCGCAGAGCGGGCGCCCACTCGTCGCGATCCACGGCTTCCAGCACGGCGATGCCCCCACGACCGACTTTCTGGCTTCGCGGACTCATCTCGCCCGTGCTCGCGCCCACCTCGCAGCCGGTGACTGTGCGGCGGCCGAGCTGATGGCACGACGCGTCGTCACGGCCTCCCATCCAGCCACCACTCCCCTGCTCGTCGCTGCCGTCATCGTCGAGTCCGAAGTGGCCTTGGCGACCGGCGATGAGACCTCCGCCGTCGAGCATCTGACCCGAGCCATCGACCTCAGTTCGCAGGAAGAGATCAGGCTGCCGTTCATGGAGCCGACGCCGCGCTTCGATGCACTGCTGTCGGACCACCCCAGCCTCGCCGCTCGGTGGCCTGTGCCAATGCGCTCCCCAGCGTCGAACCGTGCCGAGCAGTTGGAGACGCGCCAGCACCGGTCCCTGCCGGAGCCCCTCACCGACCGCGAGCTGTCGGTGCTGCGTTGGCTCGCCACACGCATGACCACCGCTGAGATCGCAACGGAGCTGTTCGTGTCGATGAACACCGTCAAGACCCATCTCGCCTCGATCTATCGCAAACTCGAGTCGTCCAGCCGCCGTGAAGCCGTCGCAAGGGGCCGGGAACTCCATCTGATCTGACGCCGGTCACCCGCTGTCCGGAGTCGTGGCGCGGGGAGCACAGGATCATCCACGATGGATGAGGCCACCGACGCCCTGTCTGACGAACATGGCTGTGGCGGCTCAACGGACGAGAGGGCACCGACATGCCAGACGAGATGGTCGTCGTGGGATGTCACTACGATGACGTCGAGAGCGCTGGAACCGACCTCGCCGGGCTCACCTCCAATGGCGGCATCGGACCCGCAGCAGTGCGAGACGCCGCCGTGACCGCCCTTGCGATCGACGATTCCGGCGAGCCGATGCGCCTTCACGGTGCGATCGGCTCGCTGGCGGACGCTGTGCTCGTCGGTCTGCTCCCGGGAGTTGCCCTGCGCGACGGCTGGGTCCGTGCCGACGCAGACGGGTCCCAGGTCGGTCGGCTCGTGACCCGAGTGGTCGAGGGCCTACGCCCTCCGGACCTACAGGCGCTCGTCGAGCTGGCCCACCGCGGCCCCCGCGTCCTCGTCGTCGTGACCCCTGAGCCATCGGTCGACGCGGTCACGGCACTGACCTCGCGCGCCGCGGACCGGGTCACCGCCCGCCTGGCCGTTGACGTCGACGCCCTGAGCACCGAGGCGCAGGCGCTGCTCACCACACCGTCGACGCCGGGTGCAGATCCAACCGCGACCGATCCTGGAGCCGCGCCTGCCCGTCGGGTGGCGCCTGAGCTGCGCACGGCCTGGCGCGTCGGCCTGGTGCTCCTCGGGATCGTGCTGCTCTACAGCGCCGGACAGTTCATCCTGCAGGACGGTGGGCTGCTGATCTTCCAGCTGATCATTTCCTGGCTGGCGAGCATCGCCATGGAGCCGGCCGTCGGACGCCTCGCCCAACACATGCGGCGAGGGCTCGCCACCGGTTTGGTCATGGTCGGGGTCGTCGCCATCTCCGTTCTCTTCTTCGCCGCCTTCGGCAGTCTGCTCGCCGAGCAGATTGGCAACCTGGTCAGGGCGCTCCCCGGCGCTGTCGAGGACGCGATCGTCTGGATCAACACGACGTTCGACCTGAGCCTCGACGCCGCAGCGCTCGCCGCGCAGCTACAGGCCTCTCCTGGGCAGATTGCGTCGCTCGGCGCCGAGGTGGCCGGCGGGCTGCTGGGAATCATCGCCTCACTCGTGGGCGGCGTCTTCTCGATGTTCACGATCGGTCTGTTCGTCTTCTACTTCTCCGCCGACGCCCCACGCCTCAAGCGGTGGATCGCTCGACTGCTGCCGCAACGACGGCAGGAGGTCTTCCTCGTCGTGTGGGACCTCGCGGTGCAGAAGACCGGTGGTTACGTCGCCGCCCGCATCGTCCTGGCGGCGATCAGCGGTGCACTCACGGCGGCCTTCCTGTTCATCATCGGAATGGACTACTGGCTCGCCCTGGGCATCTGGACCGGCGTCGTCGCGCAGTTCGTCCCGACCATCGGCACGTACATCGCCATCGCCTTGCCCGTCCTCGTGGGGCTCACGAGCGCAGATCCCATCGATGGCGTGCTGGCGCTCTTGTTCGCCCTCGTGTACCAGCAGATCGAGAATCTCACCCTCGAGCCCAAGATCAGTGCGAATGCGGTCGACATGCATCCAGCAGTCGCCTTCGCCTCCGTCCTGCTGGGAGCGGCGCTCTTCGGGGTCTCGGGAGCCTTCTGCGCAGTCCCGGTCGCGGCTCTGGGACTGGCGCTGTTCGAGATCTACAGCCGCTCGTACGAGCTACTTCCGCAGTTCGCCTCGCCCGCTCCGCCGACTGCCCGAGTAGGCCGTCTCCGGCGAAGGCGTGCCCAGCCTTAACCGTTGAGCAGCCGCGACTTCTGAGTGGCGAACTCCTCCTCGGTGAGCACGCCTTGCTGGCGTAGCTGCCCGAGCTCGCGCAGCTGGGAGATCAAGTCATCGCTCTGGGCAGCCAATGGAGGGGCCGGCGGCGCCTGGCTCGCGGCGGCTTGCGCCTGCTCGTCCAGCGCCGCCTCGCCACCCTCCCGTTGACCTGCCGACTGCCGTTGCACCACCCGACCGCTGACCGCGGTTGCCGTTCCAGCCACGACGGCGGTGTGAGCCGCTGTCCCCAACAGACCGGGCCTACCGCTCCGTGTGATCGCGCGTCCAATCATGATCCGGTCACTCCCGATCCTGTTACGCGAGCGCCTTGGCCTTGAGAGCGTCGAACTCCTCTTGCGTGATCGTCCCCGAGTCGAGCAGGTCCTTCGCCTTCGCGACCTGGTCAGCGGGGCCGGCTCCCGACGGCGTTGCAGCGACGTCGCGGATGTAGTCCTCCTGCATCTTCTGGACCGTCTTGACCTCGGCCATTCGGCGTCGGCTCATCCCCGAACCCCGTGCGATCAGGTAGATGAGAGAGGCGATGAGGGGCAGGATCACCAGGAAGACGACCCAGGCTCCCTTGGCCCACCCGGAGGTCTCGCTGTCGCTCATCAGGTCGCCGAGGATCATGAAGAGAACCATGAGATAGGCCATGAACGCGAAGAAGATGACGATGAACCACACGATGTCCCAGAAAGACATGCCCGATCCTTCCCGATGATGACGAGCACGCCCACGCGGGCGCCCGACAAAATTCTCTGAACAGGACGCAGTTCCCGGGATCACCCGTAACGGATGATTGGCTCCCCCTCCCATCGATGGAAGGCTCCGACCGTAGGGAGGGGCGCGCATGTCAGTAGACCTTCAATCCAGTCCGGGCGACAGCACGACGACTCGGGCCTCGTCCTCGGACGGCCGATCGTTCGTCGTTCGAGCGAGCGCGGGGGCAGCGATCAGGCCCGGAGAGTACGTCCGGATCATCCGTCAGGACGGCGCGGACGTGCTCGGCTTCGTCGAGGAGGTCACCTCTCATGACACCTCGGGCGTGAGCGCCGCCGGATCCCTGATCGAAGAGGGAAGCGACGTCCCGCCCACGCCGTTCATCGACGCAACCGCAGAGCCGACCTCCCCGGACTCGGTCGCCCGGGTGGTGTCCGGCCCAGACCGGGATCTCGAGCTCGGTCGGCTGGTGTCGATGCCGAGCGTCGGCGTTGGGCTCGTCCCACGTCGCTTGAACCGGCACACCTTCTGGTGCGGCCAGAGCGGTTCCGGCAAGACCTACGCCCTCGGTGTCGCGCTGGAGCGGATCATCCTGCGAACTCGGTTGCCCGTCGTCGTCTTCGACCCGAACAGCGACTTCGTCAAGCTCAACGCCGTCCGGGACGGCCTGGATCCGGCGGTCGCTGAGACGCTGGCCGAGCGCGACGTCAGGGTGCTTCGTCCGGCCGAAGGCCCTGATGCGCTACGGATTCGCTTCCGGGACATGGGCCCACGTGCGAAGGCAGCGATTCTGCGCCTCGATCCCGTGGTGAATCGAGGCGAGTACAACGCGCTGCTGCGGCTGGCTCCAGCCCTCCAGGGCGTCGATCCGGCGGACATCCCGGCACGGATGCGAGACGTCGGCGGCCTGGACGGCGAAGCGCTGGCACAACGGGTGGAGAACCTCGGTCTGCTCGAATGGCAGACCTGGGCCTACGAGCACGAGGCGGCCACCGATGTCATTGCCGGTCGCCCCGCCGCGACGGTCCTTGACCTGGGCGGCTTCCACAGTGGTGACGAGCAGCTCGTCGTCGCGCTGGCGGTGCTCGAGGATCTATGGGCGCGACGGGAAGAACGACGCCCACTCCTGCTCGTCGTGGACGAGGCGCACAACCTGTGCCCGCCGGAACCGGAGGGGCCGCTCGGCATTGCGGTCCGCGACCGGATCATCCAGATCGCGGCAGAGGGGCGGAAGTTCGGCCTGTGGTTGCTGCTGTCGACCCAGCGCCCATCAAAGGTGCACCGGGGGATCGTGTCGCAGTGCGACAACGTCACCGTCATGCGGATGAACTCGCCCGGCGACCTTGCCGAGCTGGGCGACCTCTTCGGCTTCGTCCCGCGTGCCATGTTGGCCCAGTCAGCTCGATTCAGGCAGGGGGAAGCGCTCATCGCCGGCGGATTCGTGGCGATGCCGAGCATCGTGCGGGTGCGCGATCGCATCACGCCCGAGGGTGGCATCGACGTTCGGGTGCCCATGCCGTGAGGCCGGGCCTGAGACCAGGGAGTGAGCCATGAGTTCAGTTCAACCGTCGTATGGTGGCGCCGCTGGGCGGCCACAGTTCAGCGCCCGGACGCTGTGGGCGGGCGGCTTCGCGTCCGCGCTGGTGGCAGCCCTCATCGCCCTCGTGGGGATCCTGATCTTCCGCGGCGTCTTCAACATCCCGGTGCTCGCCCCCGAGCGCGATGGAGCGTGGGGCAACTCCTCGACCGTGGGCTACATGGTTGCCGCAGCCGTCGGCGCTCTGCTGGCCACCGCGCTCGTGCACTTCTTGCTGATCAGCACCCCGCGTGCCCTGCGCTTCTTCTCCTGGATCATCGGCCTCGCCACAGCTGCCGCCGCGATCGCGCCGTTCGCCACAGATGCGGAGATGTCCAGCAAGGTCGCCACGGGGATCATCAACCTGGTCATCGGCATTGCCATCCTCAGCTTGGTGAGTGCCGTGGCTCGATCGGCCGTCGCACGTGGCGTGACCGAGCCCGGCTAGGGCAAACCCACGGATGGGCCAGCCTCACCCGGACTGGTCGAGCGCGCTCAGCGCCGGCTCGGCCATCGCGGGGTTCACGACGCCCTGGTCCACGACGACGCCCCCGGTCTCTGCGAGCGCCGACACGAAGCGGTGCGCCCACGTGTTCTCCCACAGGAGCAGCGCCGCGGCGGTGTCCCGCTCGAGCCGGTCGGCGACCTCGTCCAGGTCCTCGTCGCTGACGAGCCCGCCATACGCGCCCTCGACCTTGCCGTACGCCGCCCACTCCTCGGGCAACCCGTCCACCTCGACCGTCGTCACCTGACCGTCGGCATCCTTGTTGACGAATACCAGGTCGAGCAGGCGGACCGTCCCGCTGTCCACCAGCGCGGCGAGCTCGGTCGCGAGCCGGCCGTGGAAGTCAGGGTGGTCGAACGCGACCACGACGTAGTGAACCGGTCCCATGAGCCTCCTCCTTGCTGTCCCCCAGCGTCCTCTCCGGGTGGACCTGGGCGGATCACCCGTGCGGCATGAGGCGCTGCTCCGGCAGGGGGCGCCCACCCGCGCCCCACTCAGGCCACGTTCCCCGGGAAGCCAGCTCAGCGGCATACGGCCCAATGCTTGTGTCGGCACTGCGGAAGTCGGGCACGCTAGGCAGGTGGACGTTGATGAGGCAGTGGAGCGATACGGCAGCGCCAAGCGGGCGGGCAGCCACGAGCCGCGCACGCGCCCGGATGGTCTCGACGACGCCGCGGTCACGGCACTCGGCAAGCTGTCGGAGGCGCTCGAGGTCGTCGAGCACGCGCGCGGGATGCTCTATGCGTTCCACCGGCTGACCGGGCGTGCCGACGCGACGCTCCAGAGGGCCGTCGCACTGCTGCGCGAGGCCGGCCTCGACAGCCAGGCCGACGTCGTCGAGGAGTGCGTCGTCGGGCGCAACGTGCTGCCGGGGATGTGGACGTTCCAGCTGGTCGAGGCCTACGACGACTGCTACTGGAGCGTCTTCCGCGAAGTCGTCGACCGTGTGCGCGAGGAGGCGGGTGACCCGGAGCGGCATCGCTACGAGGCGGAGATGAAGGAGAGGGAGCAGCAGCCGCGGTGACGCTCTCCGCGAGTTGCTTTGTTGTTGCCGTATGCCGCTGGGCTGGCTCTTGCTCCCTCGTGACCGATCGTGCCCCTGACCCTTCTTGGACTCGTGACCTGCTCCGCGTCGCGGAGCAGGTGACGCCGTGCCGAGCTCGACGAGCTGCTCGAGGCGCTGTCCGCGCGTCTCCGCGAGCGCCAGAGCGTCAGCGCCTGACCTTCCCTTGACTCACAGACTGCTCCGCGCGCCGGAGCAGTCTGTGAGTCGCCTACTTGTGGCCGTATGCCGCTGAGCCGGCTTCCGCTCGCTCGTGACCTCGTGATCCCCTGACCTCCCCCGGACTCGCATGCTGCTCCGCGCGCCGGAGCAGTTGTTGAGGGGGCAGGATGAGGCCATGACGACCGTGCCCAACGGCAACGCCTCCCTCGCCGTGCTCATCGACGCCGACAACGCGGACGCCTCGATCATCGAGCCGCTCCTCGCGGAGATCTCGAAGTTCGGCGTCGCGAGCGTCAAGCGGATCTACGGCGACTGGACCACGCCGCAGCTCGGCAGCTGGAAGAGCGTCCTGCTCACCCACTCGATCCAGCCGATCCAGCAGTTCGCCTACACGGCCCGGAAGAACTCCACCGACAGCGCGATGATCATCGACGCGATGGACCTGCTCCACACGGGCACGTTCGACGGCTTCTGCATCGTCTCGAGCGACAGCGACTTCACCCGGCTCGCGTCTCGGCTGCGGGAGTCGGGCAAGCGGGTCGTCGGCTTCGGCGAGCAGAAGACCCCGGACCCGTTCGTCCAGGCGTGCGACCAGTTCGTCTACACGGAGATCTTCCGGGCCAGCCCCCAGGGCGACGGCGGGGAGGCGCCGACCCGGAAAAAGTCAGAGGGCAGAGCTGCGCCAGGACGCCCGCCTCGTCAACCTCTTCCGCACGGCTATCGACGCGGCCTCGGGTGAGAGCGGCTGGGCGGGCCTCGGCGCGGTCGGCCAACCTCATCGTCAAGCAGGCGCCCGACTTCGACCCGCGCAACTACGGCTACACCAAGCTGAGCGACCTCGCCGAGGCCATCGGCCTCTTCACGCTCGACCGCGAGGGCGGCGGGGTGCGCATCGCCGACACTCGGACGTTGCCGAAGACCCCGGTCAGGAAGACCGCAAAGAAGGCCGCGAAGAAGGCGACGGCCAAGAAGGTCGCCGGCTCACACTGACAAGCCGATGCCGTATGCCGCTGGGCTGGCCTGCGCGCGCCCGCCGCCTTACGTAACGCCGGGGCCAGCGCCCTCCACCACCGGGGCGTGCCACGAGGCGATGCGGTCGATCTGCACAGGCTCCACCCAGTAGTCGCTGTGCCCGCGCACCCTCTCTGTGTCGGCAACCTTCTCGTTCGACGGCCCCGGGATCGGGGTCGCGATCGGATCAGTGTCGCGCCAGACATTGACCCACCCAGCCGCGTGAGTCGTCACATGCTGGAAGAATGCCGGCGAGAACGTGCTCGTGAAGAAGGTGCCATACAGCGAGCGCAGCGGAGACCCGCACGTCACGAGATGGACGGTCTTTGGCGTCGGCGGGTCCTGCTCTCCTTCCGGGGGTCCGGCCACCGTCCAAGCCGCGAGGACCGACCCCTGGCTGTGCCCGACGAGGACGATCACGTCATCGGGGACCTGGTCCTGCTGCTCACGGATGCGAGTTCGGAGATCCTCGACCACGGACTGGCGGTAGGAGAGGCCGGCGAGCGGGTGCGAACGCACTGGCCAGAAGCCCAGGACATCAGCGACCGACGACAGGATCTGCGTCAGCCTGCCCCCTCCGGCACCCCCCGTCACGAACCAGATTGTCAGGACTGCGCCGAGGATGTGGACGATCACCACGGCCAACGAGCGCCACCCATCCGAGACGCTGACCAAGCGCCAGCCGAGGAAGACGAAGGCGAGCCAGACCAGAACCGGGCCAGCCACGGCCATCAGGCCGGAGCTCGTGCTCAGCCTGCTGATTGCCTGGTGCACCAACCGCATTCGTTCACCTTTGGCGCCGCCGGGGCCATGGGAGTTGCTCTTGTCCTTGCCCTTGTGCAGCACCCAGAGGGCCACCACGAGCAGGAGTGGCAGCACAGCGAGGGGGATGAGGTCAACCCACTCGTCCATGCCGCCACGGTTGAGCGGCAGGACCGATCGCTCCGTGCTGGCCAACCGCGGCGGACCCGTCCCACCCTCGACGCGGAGACGAATGTACCGGCTGAGCCAGTCCAACCCCAGCCGCAAGATGGAGCCGCCGGCGTTGAGCAGCACGAAGGCTGCCGTCACCGCGAAGCCCGAGCCCCACCAGGCCGCGCTGTCGAGTTTCCGGTAGACACCGTTGCGCGAGGCCCAGCCCAGCGCCAGCCACCACGCTATGACGGCGAGCGTTCCAGCCAACACGTACAGCCGTATCGGGTCGAGATAGTTCTCCCGGTTGTCGAGCCAGCCGACCAGCCACCGTGACCCTGGGTTGGCCAGCTGGATGGTTGCCGGTTGCAGCAGTGTCAGTGCGGCACCCGTTGCCAACAACGCGCCGACGTGGACCAGGACCAGGCCTCGTGAGACCGAGGCCGCGGGCCTCAACCGGCCCCGAAGGATCACGACGAGGCTCAGGACCGCCGCGAGGAGGAGGCCCAGTGAGCGCGCGGCGCCGTTCCAGCGGCCAAAGCCGAGCACCAGCCCGAGGTCGGCTTGGCGCAGCACCGTTTCGACCCACGCCACGACCCAGAGCAAGGCCCCCACGCTGATCATTGGCCCGAGCACATACCTCGTCATCGAGTCGATGCGCCGATCCACGGTCTCGACCCTCACCAAACCGGGCTCGACCTCGCCGTCCGTGCGCGGCGGCGCTGCCCGCATCTCCGCCGCGACGTTCACCAAGGTGAAGGGCAGCGCGATGAACCATAGGTAACGCGCGCTCTCGCGGGAGAAGCGAGACCACACGAGGAGCCGCAACCCGTGGTCAGGCACGATCGGGGCCGTGTACGCGTCAACCGCACCCACGTGGTCGCCGTCACGGGCCGAGGAGGTCGCCGAGAGTGGCAACGAACCGAGGGCTCCGGAGGCCTTGTGGTCGCCGATCCCGTGCAGCCGGTACTCCATTGCGCCTCCACAGGTTGTCAGCGAAGCAACTATGCCGATTGAACTGCACGGGCGCCGTGACCGTTGGGGTTTCCGCCACCTTTGTCGGATTCGCGGGGCCAGGTTTGTGGACGGCGAGCGCGCCACCCTCAGTCGGGGCGTCGCTCGACGGTGACGTGGGAACCCACCTCCCCCAGGCCGAGTGAGCGGTAGAGGTTGACCGCTGGACCGTCGGTGTCCGCCACGATGACGACCTGCTCGACCCCTGGCTGGGAGAGCGCCCACTCGCCCGCGGCGTGGACGACGGCGCCGGCGAGGCCACGCCGACGGAAGTCCGGGTGCGTCACGACGACGCGGTAGCGCGCCCGCCGACCGAGCACCACGATGCCTGCCCGCGAGACGAGCCGGCCGTCCACGAACGCGCCGAACCACCTGCCCAGCCCAGCCTCAGCCTGCCCTCGCTCGGCCTGTGCGCGGAGGCGCTCGAAGGCCAGCCGGTCCTCGGGGTAGCCGCTGTCGTCATCCGACGCAGAGACGAGCACCGACTGCTCCCAGTCGTCGTCCGTGGAGAACGGTCGGATCTCCGCGTCGACGGCCGGAGGCGGGGGCGCGACGAGCCGCTCGGCCGCGAGGGCTGTATCGAGCTCGACCGTGCAGCCGAGCTCCGTCCAGCCCGAGTGGTCCGCGCCGACCTCGAGGATCGCGAAGGCCCGGTGCGCAGCATTCGGGAGCTTCGCCTCGAATCGCTCCATCCACGAAGGGATCTCGCTCGGAGCAGGCGCCCGCTCGAGGAGCAGGAAGTTGCCCCAGTAGTACGTCGGGTTGTGCTCCGTCCGGATGACGAGGTGGTCCCCGTGGTCCGTGATAGTCGAACCCTCCAGCTCGAGGACGGCGAGGTCCGTGGCCAGGCCCGGGGTGTCGATGCGCACGACGGGATCGTATGCCGCTGGGCTGGCTCCGCCGCGCTCGTGACCTTCCGGCTCCGCCTGGTCTGTCGAATCGGCTGGGTCAGCCGCTCATGACGCCATGCGGACGACCGCGCTCGCGGTGAGCACAGCAGTGATGACGAGCAGGGCCAGAGGCGCGGTGGAGAGGAACGGCGAGGGCTCCTCATGGCGAGCCCTGGCCTTGACGCGGCTCGGAGCCTCGCCGGTCGAGATCCGGACCGGCGCCTTCTCGGTCATGCCGGTCTCGATGCGCTGCATCAGCGCGAGGAGACCGATCATCACGACGATCGGGGTGGTCAGCATCAGGAGGTCCATGGCTCGCTTCTCTGTGGGAATGGAAGGCGCGATCGCCCCCGCCAGGGGGTCGCAGGGGGCAACCGCGCCGTTGTGTAGACGACCCAGTACCCATTTCATGACACGCAAACTGCACTCGCCCCAATCGAGTGAACGAGACCCGGGACACACCTCCCGCGCGACGTGACGCCTCAGCGCTCGCGCTTCTCGATCCGGGTCCACCCAGTCCAACCTCGCTCGGCGATCAGCTCACGCAGCCTTCCGACGACGGGGTGTGAAGCATCGGCGAACGAGTCCATCAGGCCGATGAATGCCGCATCCGGCATGACCTCGTCCTGCCGATCCAGCTCGCCACTGGCCGCCGCCTGATCGAGCAGCTCGCTCATCAGGTCGGCCGTTTCGCGCAGGAGCTCCTCATCCTCCCAGCTCTCTGTGATCCGACCGATGAGCTGGTACAGCCGGACGACCTTCGGGTCGTCCAGCTGCGCCACCTTGTCGGCCATGAGTGCCGGGAGCGTCTCCGGATATCGGGCCGCCATCAGGATCCAGGCATCTCGTTCGGGCTCGATGACAGCCTCCGGTGCTCCGGTGGCACGCAGGCGGTCCAGGTAATCGAGCACCTCCCTTGGCAGAGCCAACGAATCGCCGGAGCCCAGCTGGGCGATCCGCCGGCGGTGCTCCTGCAGCGCCCGGATCTTCGCACGTAGCTGCCGGTCGATCTCGGCGATCGCGGCGGCGAACGTCTCCGGGTCTGCATCGAGCAGCTCGCGGACTCGGACCAGCGGAACACCGGCCTCGGACAGGGTACGGATGCGGATCAGGCGCACGACCGCCGCGGCGTCGTACGTCCGGTATCCCGAGGCGTCGCGCTCCGGCTCTGGGAGCAGTCCGATGTGGTGGTAGTGCCGCACCGCGCGGATGGTCACCCCGGCGTAGGACGCCAGCCGTCCGATCGTCAGCATGCGCTCAGACTGCCCGAAAACAGATCCTCAGGCGATCGTGTGGTGGTGGGCGGCCATGGCGAAGGCGTACACGACGATGAAGGATGCGGAGGCATCAGGAAGGGCAACCAGATGTCGGTGTTCGCGGGACACTCTGAGGCGGTTCTGGCCGGCGCCCCCTATACGCCGGTGCCGGTAAGGCATTCCGTCGCTGATGCGATATATCCGTGGTCAGGAGCGTTGCCGACTCTGTGCTGATGCGCCCGGCACCGGCTAGGTCATCGACCTTGGTCTGAAGGTTGGCGGCGTGCCCGTAACCACGGCGGACACGAGAAAGAGACCGGCCAGAGCGGCCAGGAGTCGTTGGATCACTGTTCTCCCCTCTGGTTGGCGACCGAAGCCGTGAGCGAAAACGCAGGCCCCCAACCCAGTTGCAGGGGCCCGCTGTCGGCCGAATCATTCCCGGCCTCGCCCGGATCCGGCTGCCGGTAGGAAGTCTCTCGCCCGACATACCCGCTCCGAGGATGAAGAGGCACGCGCCGCGATTGTTGCCCTCGAGGATGACGCTCCACGTGGTGCTGGCCAGCCAGTCGTAACGTGTCGGAGTGATGTTCAGCCGAGACCTTCGCGAGCAGGTGGCGCGCGGCGAGATCACCGTCTCGATCCGGCTGTGGAGCCGCCCGCGAGTCAAGGTTGGTGGCCGCTACGCCACCGCCGGCGTCGTCATCGAGATCGACTCCCTCGAGGTTCTGCCCTTCTCCGCCGTGACCGACGATGACGTGCGCGCCTCGGGCGAGACCGACCGCGAGGCGCTCCGTGACCGGGCCGCTCACTCCGGGCCGATCAGCGACGGCACGTTGGTCTACCGGATTGAGTTCCACGTGGTGTAACCACAGCGACGACACGAGCGTCACCGAGGCGCGTGGCGGATCGGGCCGTGGCGGTGGTGCAGGCGCAGGGCCCGAGGACAGGCAGACCTCCGAGGGTGGTGGGCTCGCGGGGCTGAAGTCCATGGCGGACAGTCTGTTTCCCCCCACCTGAGACGACGACGATGATGCCGTATGCCGCTGAGCTCGCCTCGCTCGGCCGCTGGCTCACGGGTCGGCTGGGTTTGTCGCCGGCTCACCTGGGTAGCCGGGTCCGGGGGTGGGTACCGGTTCGTTGGACGGGCACGACTGGTTGTCCGCTCGACGAGAGGAGCTTCACCGATGAGTGACACGAACGACATGAGTACTGGCGCCTCTGACGACACCACGGGAATGGGCAGCCGAGCGGAGACCGGCATGGACGGCACCGCTGGTAAGAACCCGACGAACAACCCGGCCATGGGCAACCCCGCTGGCGCCTCAGGGTCCGACGAAGGCCCCGCTGACGGTGGCGCGGACCCGTCCGGCGTGGACGGCGGTGCCGATGGCGGCGCCGGCGGCAACGAGGGACCGGCCGACGGCGGCGCGGACACGAGCGCCCACGACGGTGGTGCCGATGGCGGAGCCGACGCCGGCTCCCAGAGCGGCGCGACCACCACGGGCTCGATGGACGGGACCGCCGGCATGGAGGAGTCGCTCGACGGCGGCGCCGACGAGGGCGCCGGCCGCTGAATGTCGCTCACCTCGGCCAGCCGAGGGTTGGCTGCCACTCGCCGGCCCTCGGCGTTGGCGCGCCTCATTGCGGTCGACCACGACGTGTTCGCGGAGGAGTACTGGGGCCGGCAGCCATTGGTCTCTCGGGCTGCTGAGCTGCCGGAGCCGTTCGACGACATCTTCTCCCTCGATGCGGTCGACGAGCTCGTGTCGAGGCGTGGCCTGCGGACGCCCTTCGTCCGGGTGGCAAAGAATGGCCAGACGCTGGCCGACTCGGCGTTCACGTCCGGCGGAGGCGTCGGGGCGGGCGTTGCCGACCAGGTGAGCGACGACAAACTGCTGCGTCTCTTCGCGGACGGTGCGACGATCGTGCTTCAAGGACTGCACCGGACGTGGCCGGCCATCAACGACTTCGTCTCCACGTTGGCCGAGGACCTGGGGCACCCGGTCCAGGCAAACGCTTATGTGACGCCGCGTCAGAGCCAGGGCTTCAACGACCACTACGACGTGCACGACGTGTTCGTTCTCCAGGTCGCGGGCGAGAAGCACTGGCGGATCAGGCCTCCTGTCCAGGTCTGGCCGACCCGCGATCAGCCGTGGACGGACTACCGCGAGCAGATCGAGGCCGCGACGGCCGAGGCACCCCTGCTTGACGTGGCCCTGAAGCCCGGCGACTGCCTCTATCTCCCCCGTGGGTTCCTGCACTCGGCGACCGCCACA
Organism: uncultured Actinomycetota bacterium; assembly: GCA_963754395.1. Lineage (GTDB taxonomy): Bacteria > Actinomycetota > Actinomycetes > Actinomycetales > Dermatophilaceae > Intrasporangium. The sequence continues at coordinate 173,796 of CAVWGJ010000023.1, forward strand.
GAGGAGGTCAGCGCGCATGTGACGCTCGGCGTCCACGTGTGGACGCGGGTACATCTCGCCGAGGCTCTCGTCGCAGAGGCCATGCAGTCCTTGGTCGAGTCCGAGGACGAGCGGGCTCCGCTCGGGATCGGCATCGACATGGGAGATGCGGAAGACATCGAGAGCGACGTCAGACTGTTGCGGGAGTCGCTCGTTGCCGCTGTGGACCGCGTTGATGTTGCTAAGGTCGCGTCCCGGCTCGCCCGCAAGGCTCAGGCTTCAGCCCGACCGGGACCGATTGCGCCGGTCGCCCAAGCCCGACGCGTCCTTGCACTCACGGGGGATGACGTCATCCGACTCAGGCCGTTCGTCCAAGCACGCCTCGTGGACGGGCCGACCGGATCCGCCGTGCTCCAGAGCCGAGCCGGCACGCTGACTGTGGCGCGTGAGGACAGGTCCGCCGTCGAGGCTGTACTCGCCCAAGGCGAGGCCCCAGTCTCAGACCTCGGACTCGACCTCGCGCGCCGCCTACTAACGGCAGGCGTTGCGAATGTGACCCCAACCGAGCGCCTCCACGACAGCGCCTCTGCCTCGGCGGTACACGTAGTCTTACGACGGCTTCAGTCAGCGACGTGAACTGCGTCCTCCAACTCTTCCAGAATGAGCGGACGCCCTAGCCACTCCGCGACCACACGGCGATCCGCGGGCGAAAGCGCCATCGATGCGGCGTCCGCCCGGTCCAGAACGTTCCGCACGAATGCATTCCCGATCTCATCCGCCGTGGGAGGAGGTTGCCGAAAAACGGGGCAGCCGCCAAAGGCGGCGCCGCGAGTCACGAAGCCGACCGCGCCGCGATTGGCGTCCACTCCCCGCTCGACCAAACGATCTCTGCTCCAGCGCGTGGCCTCGGTCAGGTTGAAGTCATGCGTACTGGCGTACTCCGCCAGAATGCCGTAGACCCGGGGCCAGCTTTCGGCTGGTAGCCGAGGGACGTTCAGCAGGGCACTCAGTCGCGCCACTGGTTCCGGCTGGTGCACCGGGCTCGACGCGTCTATTCCATCGGACCCCGTACTCGCACCGGCGCTCGCAGGGGGCTCGTGCCGGGATGCGTCCCAGAGGTGGTGCTGGGACCGGGTGAAGTGGGGCAACCCCAGCGACTCCAGCGCCCTAACGAGCGTTCCGTGACCGAACCATTGACTCGTGTCGATCGCCGCACCAAGTTCCCCCCGCAGTTCCTGAGCTAATGCTGCAAGGTTGATCGGAGAGGAGGCCTGTGTGTAAGTGGTCTTCACCAGCTCGCGGAACCGGCTGGGCGACGGTCCAGACGCACCAATGGCGGCCGATCCACTCCGCGCTTCGCCCGGAAGCTCACCCAGGCCGACTGGCGCAACGATGACAACGCCGTCCTCGTCCTCGAGTCCTTCTCCCTGAACTAGGTCAAGGAGCGCCTGCCCGTCGACGAGTCGGTCTGCAACCGAAACCAGTGCTGCCGCAGCGTCCGATGGAGACACGACAGTGGTTCGTCGATCGGCAGCCCGGAGCCGGACCAGAAGCGGCGTCATATCGGAGTCACCGGAAGCGATCACATACTCCTCATACGTCACCTCCGCCCGCAACGCGTCAACCGCATCGAGGACGAGCCTGATGTCTGCAGCGTTCTTGGTGTGCGTCAACCGCGGGCAGTCGATGACGTCGAACCCCGCGCCGGTGAAGAACGGCCGGAACCTCGAGAAGTAGATCCGCTGCCCGGGACCGTCAGAGACAAAGCCAGCCGGGTTCATGTAACAGCGAAGTATCAACCACCGGCGGGGCCTGGCAACCGTCGCGGACGAGGCCAACCGCTCAAGCCACGCGCCGGGCTCCTCGGCAAAGCGAATCGCCGCGCCGGGATCGAGTTGTCGCAACCCGGTAAATACGTTATCGAAGTCGAGATACAGCGCGGCGCGCACCTGGCTCGCCTGAGCCCCCTGGCTCACGCCCCCAGCATCGATCATGGCTCCCCTTCCGTATCGACGTGAGGCCATCGTCCATGAAGATCGGCCCGGCGCAGCGCGAACGCCCGAACAAGCTGCCCAATCTAAGACCGGGTCACCCCCTCGTCTCTTGGGTGACCGTCACGGGTCGACCGTGCTCCCCACCTAGGGCATCCCGACGTAACCGGGCCAGGAACGTACGAATCACACCCCGGTTGATCCTCGGACGCAACAGGGCGTATGAGGCAGAATCGCGGGGTGCCTACCGAAGCCACGGAAGCGAGCACCGTCCAGCGTGAACGAAGTGGGCTGCCGCCTTGGCTGCTGGTGGTCATGCCGGGCCTGATCATCTCGTTCTTGGCGCTACGGGTCATCGAGCCGATCAAGGATCCGGATGCGTACTGGCACATCGCGAGCGGCGACCACCTGCGGCAGACTTGGGACTTCGTGCTCGATGATCCCTTCGGTGCCTCGGCGGTGAAGCCGTGGATCCTCAACCAGTGGCTGCCACAGCTCGCGATGAGCGTCGCCGATCAGGTGGCGGGACTGGCCGGGGTTGTGTGGCTGACCGTTCTGGGAACGCTCGGTGTGCTTGCGGCCCTGTACGTCTCCTGTCGGCGGCGGTCATCGCCGCTTGTCGCGACGCTCGTCGTTGCGGTCGCCTTTCTCGCCACGAGTGGAAGCATCGCGCCGCGTCCACAGCTCGTGACCTTCGCGCTGACCGCGATCACGACTGATGCTTGGCTGCGGACAGCGGATGACCGCAAGCCCCGCTGGTGGCTCATCCCGATGACGTGGGTCTGGGCCTGCAGCCACGGGATGTGGTTCATGGGGATAGCTGTCGGGCTGGCGACGATCGCAGGGCTGCTCGTGGCGAGGCGTGTGGCACCGCGCGAGGCCGCGCGCCTTGGCGTCATCCCAGTGGGCTCACTCGCGGCTGCCGCCCTGACGCCGGTGGGCCCGGTTCTACTGTGGTCGCCCTTCCAAGTGTCAGGTGTGACTGCCTACATCACCGAGTGGCAGCCGCCGAGTCCAACCAGCCCCACGCTGCTTGCGGCACTCGGGCTGATCCTCCTCGTCGTCGTGGACGCTGTCCGAAACGCCGAAGGTCGCGTCGTTCACGTCCTGCTGCTTACAGCGCTGGCCTTGGTCCTGGCCGTGACGTATATACGCACAGCCGGAGTCGCTGCCGCCATCGTCGCTCCCCTCAGCGCGGCGGCGGTGATGCGGCTCCTCCGACTACCCAGGGCCAACGTCTCCGGCTTGGAGAAGCGGGTCACTCTCGGCTTGGGTCTTGCCGCCCTTGTCCTCGCAGCCGTCATCGCGCCGGCCGCTGCCAGCAAGCCTGGCCTTGGGGCCAACGATCTGGACGCGAAGATCGCGGCCCTGCCGGACGGCACAGTGATCTGCAATGACTGGATGGATGGCGGGTGGCTCATATGGAAGCACCCGCACGTGCGAGTCACGATGGACTCTCGGGTCGAGATCTACTCCGTCGAGCACATCCGCAGCTACAGCGCGTTTCTCAGCGCGCGGCCCGGCTGGGATAGCTATGTGTCGGACAACGCTTGCTCTGCTGCCTTGCTTCGAACCGACACGGCTGCGGCAGATGCTCTTGCGGCACATCGTGGTTGGGACGTTGTCGCAGCACAGGGAGGGTACCTCCTTCTTGCGGCCGAGCGCTGAGCTGCCTCAGAAGACGTTTCCGCCGAAGAGAGTCTGGATCATGCGGATGGCACCGGGGCCGATGATGACAATGAACATCGCCGGGAAGATGCAGAAGAAGGAGCGGGAACAGGATCTTGACCGTGACCTTCTGTGCCTTCTCTTCGGCCCTCTGCCGTCGCGAGAGCCGCATGGCACCAGTCTGCTCACGCAGCACGGAGGCGATCGGGATGCCGAGCTTGTCTGCCTGGATGATCGCTGTGACGAAGTTCTTGACGTCAGGAAGCGTGACTCGCTCGCCAAGGGCGGCGAAGGCCTCGCCTCGCGATTTGCCGATCTGGATCTCCGAGAGAACGCGAGCGAACTCTCCGGCTATCGGCCCGTCGGTCGTCCTGGCCACCTGGGTCAATGCGGCATCAAAACCCTGACCCGCCTCGACGCAGATGGTCAACATGTCGAGAGCTTCGGCCAGCCCTTTGGCAACCTGCTCCTGCCGTCGTAGCGCGGCGTTGTAGACGAGCAGATTCGGCAGCCAGAAGGCCGCTGCTCCGAACAAGAGGGCGAAGAAGAGACCGCGCAGGGAGAAGCCGCCGTAGGCCACGCCCAGCAAGAGCCCGATGATCAGCGCGACGCCTTTTGCGCCCATGATCCGCTCAGCCGTCCACGGCTCCGGGTTGCCAGCACGTTCAAGGCCTCGAGCAAGACGCTCACTGGTCCCGCTTGGGGACAGCAATGTGGCCACGCGCCGAGCCCGATCAAAGATCGGCTCGACCAGCCGATCCTTGGCATCCAACTCGGTCTTGACCACCGAGCGCTGGGTAACCACTCCCTCGATAAGGGAGAGGGACTTCGCGACTCCGGTAGGGCCGGTCGAGCCGGCCGCCAGGATGAGGACGACGGTGAACAGACCAAGGCCGATCAGCCCGACGCCGATATAGAGGTTCGTCATCTCATACCTCGATCTGTACGACTTTGCGCATCCAGAAGATGCCGCCGATGAGCAGGACGATGCCGCCGATGAGCATCGTGAGTCCCAAGGTGGTCGTCCACAACAGCGAGATGTACTCGTAGTTGACCCACATCATGTAAAAGAACAGCCCAATGGGCAGTGCGATGAGGATGTACGCCGAAAGACGACCCTCAGCGGAGAGCGCACGAACCTGACGCTGCAGCGACTCCCGCTCACGCAGGGTCTTTGCTGTGGTATCGAGCGTCTCGGCGAGGTTGCCGCCGACCTCCCGCTGGATCCGGATCGCGATGACCGCCATAGCCATGGACTTGCTGCCCATCCGAGTCGCCATGCGCTCCAGCGCAACCGAGATGTCGGTCCCGATCCTGGTCTCGGCGAGCGCCCGGGAGAACTCCTTGGCGACAGGTTCTGCCGAATCCTTGGCGATTGAGTCAAGCGCCTGCGGCAGCCCGAAGCCGCTTCGCAGGCTCGTTGATACGAGGATCAGTGCCTGCGGCAGAAGACGCTCGAAGGCGGCCGCGCGGCGCGATGCCAGGAAGCGAAGCACCAAGGTGGGCAGGACAAAACCAAGAAGGGCGCCGATCGCGCCCCCGAGCAAGGGCGATCCCCCAACCACGACCATGCCAATCGCGGTCGCAGCCACCACCGCGACTACACGCAGTACCCACCACTCGCCCGCCCGTAGTGGGAGATCGGCGCGGTTGATCAACTCCATCGTCCGCGCCGTCGACGAACGGTCTCTCATCGCCCGTTCCCCGAGGTTGACGAACTGCTCGGCGATCGGAACGTGCTCGTGCTTGCCCTGAGAGCGCGAAACCACCTTCGTCACCCCAACGTACTGGTCGAGGGACGCGATGCGTTGTTCACGCCGCGTCTGAAGGGTCGGGGTGAGGACGCCAACCGCGAGCAGCATGATGGCCAGTCCAATGGTGCCCGCGGCGATCCAAGGCATCACCGACTGCTGCATCGTGAAAGTACGAAGGGCTGGCGGCGCCGCCTGTGCCGGAATCGCAGACGGTGGCGTTGCACCAGCCGGGGGAGGCGCAGCACCAAAGTTAACCGTCTGGGTAGCCTTGAACGGCTCGTCCCCAGCGGTTCCGGAGATGGTGACCGTGTGACTGCCACGTAGACGGGTGCTTGGCTTGAGCTTGAACTCTGCCTGGGACTGGAGCGAACGCGCCGCCGACTGGAAAGCCGCACCGACGTCCTCGGCGTTCTTGGCCGAGATTACTGAACCACCGCTTGCCCCGGCGAAGCCACGCAGGGCGACCACTGCATCTGGGTCGTCTGTGTTGAAGCGGACCACGTCAACACGTACCCCGCGCTGCTTCAACTCCGCGTTGACAGCGGCGAGGTCTCGCTGTCGATTCTTGCTGACCGTGTCGGCGCCATCGCTGAGCAGGACGATGCTGCGGTCTCCGTTTGCGGGCAGGGCCCCCGTCGCCGCCTTGACCGCGGCATAGAGGCTCGTGTCCCCACGCGCATCGAGGCCGTCGACCACCCGTTGTACAGCTGCCCGGTCCGCCGTCGGCTTGAGATCAACGCCAGCCGTATTCGCGAACGTCACGACGCCGATCAAAACGTCTGCCGGCGCCTCCTTGAGGTAGGCACGGGTAGCTGAGCGGACCGTTGACATGCCGCTTGCACCCATGGACCCGCTGGTGTCGATGACAAGCATGGCAGTGCGCTCGATGTGAGTGGACTTGGAGATTGCCACCTCTATGGGGGTGTCGTCGACGGAAGCCACCAGAGTCGCCGCGTCGACCTGAACAGGGTTGGCGCTGCGAAAGGTGAGGACTCCAGTTACCCCGGCCGCAGTCGACTTGACGTCGCTCAGGGAAGCATCGACGGCAGCCATGGCGGAGGGTGGAGCGAAGAATAGGAGGACGGCGCCTCCAGCCAGAGCAGCCATCAATCGACGGACGAACAGAATCACAGTCCCAGCCTCGCGAAGAGCTGGTTGGGCAGGTCGACACCAAGGTCGCCGAGGTCCTGGGCAAACTTGGGTCGGATGCCTGTGGGGACCAACGCACCACGGTAGCGGCCGACCTCATCCCGTCCGGCGGAGTAGTCGAAGGTGTAAAGGTCCTGCAGCGTGACCACCTCGGACTCCATGCCGACAACCTCTGTGATGGCGACGATGCGTCGGGAACCGTCCTTGAGTCGGCTTTGTTGGACGATCAGGTCGATAGCGCTGGCCACTTGCTCTCGGATGGCACGCACGGGTAGCTCCACGCCCGCCATGAGGACCATCGTCTCCAGACGTGACAAGCTGTCACGCGGGCTGTTCGCGTGCACGGTCGTCAGGGAGCCATCGTGGCCGGTGTTCATGGCCTGGAGCATGTCGAGTGCTGCGCCGTCGCGGACCTCTCCGACAATGATTCGGTCGGGTCGCATACGCAGCGAGTTCCGCACGAGCTCACGGATCGCGATGGCGCCGCGGCCCTCGATGTTGGGCGGGCGCGACTCGAGCCGGAGCACGTGGTCCTGGTGGAGTTGGAGCTCGGCGGCATCCTCAATCGTGATGATGCGTTCGTCCCCGGGCAGGAAGGAGCTCAGCACATTGAGAGTCGTCGTCTTCCCTGAGCCGGTGCCGCCCGAAATGATGATGTTGCGGCGACCTCGCACGCAGGCCTCGAGAAAGTCTCGAACCGGAGGAGACATGGTGCCGAAGGAAATCAGGTCACGATCGGTAAAGGGGTCCGCAGCAAACTTCCGGATTGTCAGCAGCGACCCATCGAGGGCGATGGGTGGGAGAACTGCGTTCACGCGAGATCCGTCCGGAAGGCGCGCATCGACCATTGGACTGGACTCGTCGACACGCCTGCCGACGCGGGACACGATCTTGTCAATCGTTCGCCGCAGGTGCGCGTCGTCCGAGAACCGCGCGTCGACTGGGAATATCCTGCCCTCGCGCTCGATGAAGATGTCATCCGGACCGTTGACCATGATCTCGGTGACGTCCTGGTCGCGCAGGAAGGGCTCAAGGGGCCCGTGACCCAGGATGTCGTCGGAGACGTCTTGGGCAATGCGTGTCCGATCCGCGAGAGAGAGCGGCGTCTGCTCCGAGTCGATCACGTCCTGGAGCGTCATCCTCACTTGTGAGGCGAGTTCCGACTCGGCCAGGTGAGGATCGTAGAGTCGCGGCCCAAGCGACTCGACCAGGGCCTGGTGAACGCGATCCTTGACTCCGGCGAACGGGTCCACCCCACGGCGGTTCCGGCGCTCCGCTCGCTCGATTTCGAACTTGGGCGCCTGGTCGTGGACCGCGTAGACCTGGGCACGTCGGGCAGCGTCAAGTCGGTCGGCGAGACTGCTCATTTCCTGCTCCTCAACAGACCAAGCCCGCGCTTGGCTCCGTTTTCGATCTGCTCGCCGAAGCGCGCACGAATCTCGCGGTCGGCGATCTCGCGAATGGCGACAGAGACTGGCGAACGGGGCTCGTCGAGCACCAGCGCCACTCCCCGGTTGACTGAGGACGGTACCGATTGGCTGCTCGGAACCTGCGCCCTGATCTCGTATTTCAGGGCGACTTCGACATCGTCGGCCTTGAGGCCGACTTTCGCATCCGACCTGTTGAGCACGATCACGCGGCCGTCGTTGGACGCGCCGAGCGTGTCCAAGGTGTTCATGGCGACCCGAAGATTCTTGACGGCCGGGATGTCGAGCGTGGCGACGAGCATCGTCAGATCGCTTAGATCACACGCCGTGAGGACGTGCTCGGTGAGGTTCGGCGGTGTGTCGACGATGACGTAGGCATACATTCCGCGAGCCACGCGCAGCAGCTCCTCCACCACGGCCGCGGGAACACGGTCGGCCACCCCGGGATCGGATGGAGCCGCGATCAGATCGAGGCCACTGTCCTCGTGACGAGTTACGACTGAATGCACGCCCTGCTCGTCGAGGTGGCCGCGCATGCTCACGAGGTCGCCGATGTCGTGGGCCGGCACGGCTTGGAGGCTGATGGCCACATCCCCGAACATCAGGTCCAGATCGATGAGCAGGGTCTGCGCTCCGGTGGACGCGAGGTACGTCGCCAAGTTCGTCGCCAAGGTTGTCTTGCCGACTCCCCCCTTCGCCGAGAAGACAGTGATGACCTTGCCTCCGTCGCTCCCTCCGGAGTGCGAATGGCCGGACAGCTGGGCGGTGAGCTCGAGGCTGCGCTTGATCGCATCACTGAGCGCCGTCTGATCGCCGACCTGTACCACCTCACGTACACCGCTCCTGAGCGCCTGGGCCAGCGTGGTGACGTCCACACGGTGTCGCAGCAGGATGACGCCCAGCTCAGGTCGGTCGATCCGCTCAAGCTCAGCCAGCGAACATGCTGCATCCAGCGCGATGTCGGGTCCGATGACGACGAGAGGATGGTTGCCTTCCTGCAGGGCCTTGCCAACCTGCCCCGCAGCAAAGATCTGCACCGCGTCAGGGCCGAGGGCGAAGCCGTAGGCGTGCGAGGCCCGGGGATCCAAGTCCCACAGGATGGTCACTGTCGCACCTGCTTCAGCAACGCACTGATGTCGTAGTCAAAGATCTGCATGTCATCAGTGTGGCCGTCCGGGTTCACCTTGACGTCCGGTCCACGAAGGCCGGCATACAGCGTGTACTCGTTGATCCCGTGGGCCAGCCGGATGGACTGGTCAGGCGTGACGGCCACCGTGACGAGGAAGCTCGGTGCCTGTTCCGCGGCGTCTTCGCCCTCCGCCTTCTTGGGCGCGGCCAGCGGCGTGTCCCCCATCGCGATGACCTGGACCTTGTCGATCAAGACCGTGGTCCCCTTGAGGCTCAGCTCGTTGAACGCCTTGGTCGCGTCGTCCTCACCGATGAGCTTCATGCCGTGCGTCGCGTAGATCGCGATGTCACTGCCTGGCGTGACGAACTTGCCGATACGAGCAGGATCAGAGAGCTGAACCGACATGGCGAGCATGCCCGCGGGAACCTCGATGGCCTTCTCTCCGACAGGACGCGTCCCGAAACGCGCCGCCATCACGAACTCGCCTGGCTGCACATCCGACAGGGCAAGTAGTGCGTTGTTGTCCGGCGTGATGTCCTGGAGCGCTCCAGCCGGTCGTGCGTCGGCCGCCACCCGGGTCTCAACGATCAATTCTGTCCGCTGGGCGTCCTTCAGGGTGGTGCCGGCTGGTACGAGCTTCTCGGCAACGTAGACCTTGACCGGTTGCTGGGCAGCGATGGCGCGGGCATCTGCCCCGCGAACGTAGTTGATCACGAGCACCGACCCGGCGATCGCCAGGAGAATGGCTACGAGAACGGCAACGAATCGGCGGTTCATGAATTCCTCAAGTCTTTCTGTGGTGCGAGTGCAGATCAGCCTGCGGGCTTGACGACAGTGAGCCCGTAATCAGGTGTGCCGCCACTGCCAGGTGGCACGAGGTCAACGTCTTCAGGTGAGATCAGCGACTTGGTGAACCACCCGAACAAGCATCTGTCAGGGTTGCCGCACCGGTATCCACCTGGCGGTCTCACGCTCTCGTGGCTTCCGTTGTTCGTGAAGTACCCGGAGAGGTAGAAGGCGGCAAAGCCATCAACGTGGTAATACGTGTTGTCTCCAACCCCACTTTGGCAGTAGTTGGGCTCAGCGGCCGGATTTGGAATCGGGTTCTTTATTTCCTTTGCCATGCAGTCGAATACCGGAACGTAGATGATGGTTCCCACCATGGCGTCCAGTTGGCCATTGGTACAGACAGCGTCCGCACCTGCCTTTGTCTTCACCCAATTTTCGTCGTCGAGCTCGGCGGTGCACGCCCCAAGGCTGTTCAGCCAAGCGAAGCCGCCGGGTGCAGTGCCACCTGGGGATGAAGTCTCACAGGAAGTCGGATTGCCCTTCGAATACACGGCACGCTCGTTGGCGGGCCAGTCCGGAATTAGGTTGTTCGGGTCGGAGTCATAACCGGGCTTGGGGCCCTTCGGGCTTGGCTCGACCCCAAAAGTCGCTGGCTGCGCATCGGGAGGCTGTGTGAGGTCATAGCCCGTCTGAGTCACCCAATCGCATTGGGACATCGTCAAAGCGATGATGTTCTGTGTGGCTGGGGCGGCGGGCCCCCAGGCTGCGCGCGAGCAGGCCACCTGCGTGGTCGCTGCGCTGTCCGGTCCGAACGCTGGCAGCAACGCGCCGCTTCCATCGTTGAGGGTCCGCGAATAAGTCTCGACGTACGGCAGTACGTCACCGTCTCCCTGCAGCCAATCCGGCACTGGAGGGCACTTTGCCAGATCACTGAGGGACTCCGTTCCCGACGCAGAGTCACAGTCAATGAAACCAACAACGTTCCGTGCACAAACCCCGAGCGGATAGTAGCTCGTGTCAAAAGCGCTCTCATCGTCGAGCCAAGAATTGTCACCCAGAAGCGGTTCAACACCTGAAAGCAGCGATGGATCGCAGTCGTCGATCGGCCCCGAGCCGCAATCCTGCGCCAGAGCTAAGGCAGTCGCATCTGCGGCGTTCTGCAGCTGGCGTCGTTCCAGAGTCATGGCGCCGACGTCGACGCTGAGCGCGAGCACCGCCAAGAGGACGGCGCCGACAACAACCGCTGTCAGAACGGCCACCGCCCCACGTTCCGTGGACCGTCGTCTGATTCTCATCACAGACACCTCATTGTCGATTTGGCACCGATGTCCCCAAGCGACGATGGCCCGCTCCCAACCATCTCCATCGCCGGTCCCAAGATGAGCCAGTCAAAGTCGTAGACGACCTCTACAGTCAGATTGTTGTCGCCGTCGCAGGCTGTGGGCGGTGTGACGGTGAGGCGTGCCGGGTTCAAACCCCATGCGGCTGCTTGAGCTCGGGTGGTCACGTTCGCCGGGCTATAGGTGGCACTCCCCGGATCGAGCACCACAGCTGCACGAGCCCCCTCACGAGCCACATTCGTCGTAATCGCCGAGTAGAACATCAACCGACCCAGGTCGATGATGCCCGCGATGATGAGAAACAGGAGCGGCAGCACGAGCGCGAACTCGACTGCTGACGCTCCACGTTCGGCGCTGGTGCGCCTCATGTACCCTCCGCCCCTTGGCCCGCACTCGAAACGCGGACCTACGATCTCAGACGCTCGTCGCCGTGCTCGCGAAGAACGTGCTGAGGTTGGTGCCGAGAGTCGACACCGCAGTGATGATAACGAGCGCGATCAGCATCGCCATCAGGGCGTACTCCACGCTGGTGGCGCCCCAGTCGCTGCGGCCCAATAAGCGGCGCATAGGTGTCCTCACTTCTGCTCTTCTCCGACGGAGTGATGCGCGAGCCTGCGACGGTGACACCGCCGCAGGCTCGCGCCACGCGTCAGACGCTGTCAGCAACCGTGTCGAAGAGCGAGCTCAGGTTGTCGCCGAGCGCGGCCACGGCAACGATGATCACGACGGCGATCAGCGCGACCATGAGTCCGTACTCGACCGCCGTCGCCCCCTTCTCCTTACGCAGGGTCTGCAGCTTGGCAGCGAGCTTGGTCATGTGCGTTCCTCCCAAGAGTGTGGGTTCCGGGATCGCGCCGTTCGCGAGCCCAGCGTGAACGCTAGATCCTTGGTGGGCCGCCGTCTCGCGTTTCGCGAAATCTGTCCAGCTTCTGGGCGAGACGCCGCGTACTCCGGTGTCGGCATCGCCCGGGACGGCTGCGCTGGATCTCGGGATCTTCCTCCGGGCGCCAAGGTTTCGTGACAAAATCCCCCGGTGACCCAGGAGCCAGACGGGCTGGGAGTTGGGCGGTTAGCCTTCGAGGACGCCGGACGGGCCCTCCACACGCAGCAAAGAGCGGAGCAAAGTGGCCCCCCCATCGCGTCTTGGGCTCCGTCTGTGGCGGTGGTCACCGCCCTATGTCTGGCTCTTCTGGCGCACACAGTGACGATCGGCGCGGACACCATGTGGCTCGTCGCCCTTGGAGGTGCTGTCGTCTCAGAAGGCGGCGTCCCGCGCGGCGTTCCCTTCATGGCCGCGGACACAGCTCACTGGGCCAACGTCCCGGTCCTGGGGCAGGTGCTGATGTTCATGATCGACGGGCTCGGCCCGGCGGCCCTTCTTCTCACGCAGCTCGTCGCTGTGGTCTTGGCCATGCTGGGCCTAGCCCTTTCAGCGCGACGGCTGGGTGCGTCGGGGTTCGGTACCGCGCTGGCCCTGCTTGTCTTAGTGCTCGGGCATTTGCCCGCGCTCGGCATCGTCCGGGCCCAGGTCTGGTCCATCCCCCTCTTCGTCCTGATGGCCGCATTGCTCCGGCAGGAGTCCCAGCATGCGAGCCGGCGCATCTGGCTGGTGGTCCCTCTCGTCATCATCTGGGGCAATCTGCATGGTGCCGTGTTGGTGGGTGTGGCGGTGGCCGGGGCGTACCTCGTCTTGGATCGGATTCGGCGGGACCCACTCACTTCAATCTGCGTCGGGGCAGTCATGGTCGGTGGTCTTTGGGTCACCCCAGCCGGCTTCCGGTCCCACGAGTACTACCTCGGGGTTCTCGGCAACGAGGCCGCGAGACGTGGGGAAGGCCTATGGGCGCCGATGGACCTCGGGTCCGCTTTCGGGTGGCTGATGGTGATTTCGACACTCGCACTGCTCATCGGTGCGCTGCGCCACAGGGTCCCAATTTGGGAGTACGCAGTCATTGCAGGCCTTCTCGTGATGACGTTCCAAGCGGCGCGCAATGGCTTCTGGCTGGCGATCTGGCTCGTCCCCCGGGCGGCTGTGGGCCTCGGAGCCCTCGGGACTGGGCGCGCACGAAGCCCCGCGCCTGGTCGGTCTCGCCTTGCCGCCGTGGCGGGGGGACTCGCGCTCCTCGCGGTCGTAACGATCGGCGTTCACCAGCGGTCAACCGTCGTCTCATCGGACCGTCAAACAGCGCGCCAGATTGCCTCGGTAATCGGCCCTGATCGGCCCACTCTTGCGACCTCACCGCTTTCTGAGCTGCTCGCGGTCGAAGGGGTCACTATTTGGGCTGGGAATCCCGTCGACGCACTTCCGCGGCCGCGGCAGGCAGCCTTCTTGGACTTCCTTGCAATGCGATATGAGTCGTCGACACAGGCCTATGACGCGCCTGAAGTGGTGGTTCTGCGTAGCGAGGACCCCGTTCCCCCAGCGCATACGATGGTCGGTAGCGCAGGGGGCTACACCGTCTATGAAACCGCTCTGGAGCCAAACACGAACGGCTCCGCAACGACGGGCCAGTCAAGATGAGTCGGCACATCGAGCAACGTGAGCCTGCGCTCGACGGCATCCGTGGCTTCGCGGCGCTGGCTGTCACAGCGACACACTTGTGCGTGAGCTTCGGCTTGCTTCCCTACGCGCCGCTTGGTTCCATCGGTGTCACAGTCTTCTTCGCTCTGTCGGGATACCTCATTAGCAGGATGTGGTATCGGCGCGACGACAGCCCTCATTCGTATCGGCAGTTCATACGCCGCCGGCTGGTGCGCCTTGTCCCTGCGGTCATGGCGCTAACCCTGATCGGCGCTTCCGCGCTTGTTGCGTTCGGTGGGGCTCCAGCCGCTCTCGCAACTCGCGATGCCGCACTCGCACTGTTCCAGCTCACCGCCTTTGCATCGGCTTTCGGCTCAAGGCCGCACCAGTCCTTTGACCCGACGTGGAGCCTAACCGTCGAATGGACTTTCTATCTTGTCTTTCCGCTCGTGTTGGGGTTCGTCCGTCGGAAAGCGTTCGGGGCCCCCATTGCCAAGGTGCTGGCTGGGATAGCTGTCATACTTTATGCCGTAGGCCTCCCGATGTCCTTTGAGGCGTTCTACCTACTTCCGGTCGCGAACCTCGGCGTGATGTTTGCAGGTGCGGCCCTGGGAGCATGGCACTCGGAGCGCACCGAGCCACTGTCTTACGATCGCGCCCGCACCGTAATGGCCATGGGAACGCTTGGCGTCCTCGCGGTACTGCCCGGCTACACGCTCAGCTGGTCGTGGAAGTTCGCCGTTATGCCAGCGGCGGCTCTTGCGGCGCTGGCGCTGATCCACGGTGTGGTGGCCGGCGACAGGGCTACCGCTGTCTTGGGAACACGCTTGGTCAGCGGTGTCGGACGCGGCGCCTACAGCCTCTATCTGTGGCATATGCCTGTCATGTGGCTGGTGTGGTTCAACACCCAAGGGGCGAACAAGTGGCTCCAAGCCGCGATCGCCTGCCTTGGCACCGCCGGCGTGAGCGCACTGAGTTACCGAGCGCTGGAGCGGCCGGTTCTCTTGAATGGCGACGCTCGCTCACCCTCGTTAGGCAGCCGGTTCGCTGGAAGCAGCAGGCACGCTTCTCCCTCGAATGCGCGACTTTAGCTCGAGTGCCGGGCGCTCGACGTACCTTCGCGACAACTCGGCAGCCACCACGGTGACACCGATCCCCGCCGATCGAGGCTCCTACACCGGGACCCACGTACACGACCATCATGAGCACGCAGGCAGAGTCGAACCTGCGCGACCAGCCGCCGGAAGTTGCGGTCCGAACCGGCGTAGCCGGCCGCCTTGGCCTTGGGCAGCAGCCGCTTGGCGCTGACCCGGCCCTGGCCGGCCTCGATCCGCCCGATCACCCGCTTGACGGTCTTGTGCGTGGTGCCACAGATCTCTGCGTTCCAGGGTAGGTGCCGACCACTGGTAGGCGGCAACGATGTCAACCTCTTTCCTCATGCCCTTCAATGGAGCTCCCTGAGCGGTGACTGGCTAGACACACGTCACCGCACTGGGTTTCACGCGCCGGCTCGACACGAGGAGCGAGGGGGGACTTCTACTTGGCCACCAGCGGGGGCCACACCTGGCCACCAGTGGGGACTTTCTCATGGCCACGGAAACAAGTTCAGGCGCAGATTTGCCGGCGAAGCCGACGACGAAATCCGTGACGTAGAGGGCGGCATGGAGAGTTCCACGTAATGACGTGCGTTGATCTGATACTCCCAACCCAACAAAGACAGCGTTAGAACCACCGCGATCAATAGCGCCGGGGCGGGAAGCAGCCTGAGGGCACGACGAAGGTCGAGGGCCCTGAGATCTATCAGCCCTCGCGCGACGTGCTCAGCAATGAGAAGTCGGATGATCAGATGTCCGGAGAGGACGCAGAAGATCAGTGAGGTTTTCTCACCAGCACGGGTCTCGCTTGGGTGAGCGGCCCGTGGTGCCAGTGTGACTGGCGTGTCGGAGGGGCACGTGGGGTCGCATGGTCCAGAGTCGGTTTCGACCAAGAAGCCAGCTCGACCAAGGACCCCACGTGCTGTCGTATCGTGCCACCCTCGATGTCCCGACCGAAACCGCCGCGCGCGTGTCGCGCTGGGTCCAGGCTCACCGCAAGAGGGTCGATGCCCGTCCGTGGCAGCGGGCCGCGACCTGCTGGACCGTCCTGAACCATGGCGGTGCTCGTGCTGCGCTGGCTGATGGACGGTACCGACGTGCACCTGCTGGCCCGTGACGCGAAGGTCAGCCAGGCCACCGGCTACCGGTACCTGCACGAGGGACTCGACGTGATCGCCGCGCAGGCCCCGGATCTGGCCGAGGTGCTCGCCGCCGGGCGCGAGGCCGGGTGGCCGTTCGTCTGCCTCGATGGCACCCTGATCGAAGCCAGCCGCTCGTCCGCGAGATCCGCTGCCGGACATGACATCTGGTACTCCGGCAAGCACCGCGCGCACGGCCGGAACATCCAGGTGGTGACCGACCCGAGCGGGTTCCCGGTCTGGACCTGGCCGGTCGAGCCCGGCTCGGTCCACGACATCACCAGCGCCCGCGAACACGCGCTGCCGTGGCTGTACCCGGCCGCCGCGGCCGGGTTGCCCACCCTGGCGGACAAGGGCTACACCGGCGCCGGGATCGGCATCCAGGTCCCGCTCAAGGGCCGCGCCCTGGCCATCGACAACCAGGCCCGCAACCTGCTGATCACCGCGCTACGCGCACCCGCCGAACGAGCCAACGCCCTGCTGAAGTCGACCTTCAAAGCGCTCCGGCGAGTCACCCTGTGCCCCTGGCGAATCGGGCACATCACCGCCGCCGCCCTCGTCATCCTGACCATGCACCGCGGCCGCCGGTGAGAAAACCTCAGTACACCGACGAGTCCTGCGCCGTTCAGGCCAAGCAAGTGGGCAACGAGGATCGGGAATCGCATCGCAATCCCCCGCAAACCGTCGAGGTCGCGGATTCGTGTCACGATTTCCACCGCGTCACGGCACCACCACACCCGATGCGACCTGCTGTTGCAGGCTCGCGACCCGCACGCCCGAGGGTGCATCAACCTGCAGGTTGGACACCTCCCCAAAAACGCTCCTACGGGTGTCCCGCAACTGGGTCGGTTCACCGGACAGGCTTAGTTCGAGCATGGTCATTCCAGGGCGGGCCAGGATGGTGAGGCTGACAGATCTCTCCTGGGACTCGCTCGCGTCAAACTTCTCCAAGACATCGCCTTGATCGTCCGTCAGGACGACCTGACGGACCGCATCACCCAGTGCGCGCACCTTCAGGGAGATGCTCAGCTTGGCCGCTCGCTCGCTCAAGTTCACAGCGCGAAGCATGGCCCGTGGTCCGACCCACTGGCGAGGCACCCCGTCTACGACGCGAATCTCGTGTGCGTCAAGAGACACAACCACCGGTTCCAAGACGGTGCTGTCGGCCGACTGCGGCCGAGGAAGTCGATAGGAAACACTCGCTCCATCGGCGGTCTGCGCGATCGGCGAGCCGAGTGCCGCTTGCAGCCGACCACGAGGGTCGGTATTTGCGTCGAAACCGTTGGTGTTCACCTCAACGGCACAGAACCCGGCTGCGGCCAAAGCGCGCGACCAGCCGTTCACGTCATCAAGATCGGTCGCCAGCTGCCAGTCGGCTTCAGCGGTTCCTCTCATGGCGCCGGAGCTCCACCGGAGCCGACTCGACGCGAGGTATGGAATCAACTGGTCATAGCCATTCATCCGCTCCGTGCCCGCGGACTCAGGGAACTTGACCACCGGCAGCTGGAACACGGCGCAATCCGGGCCGACGGCGCTTCGAACGGACGTGGCATAAGTGCTTGCCTCGTTCATCTCCGCCGCGAGCTGAGCATGATCAGGGGCTCGTGCAGGATTGGTCTGGTCTAAGACACCGACCGTGAGGATCAACACGCCGACGAGGCCGCCCAGTAACGGTTTTGAACTACGGATGAGGCGCGTGAGCCACCATCCCACTGCGAGAAGGCCGAACACCAGAATGAACAGTGATAACCGAGACCAAGTCCGGATTTGAGGAGTGAAGAAGATCGCAACGAGTGAGCCCAGGCCGCCGATGATGTAAAAAGCAAAGGCGGTTCCACCCAAGAGGGCCCAGGAACGCAGTGGGCTCCCCGCCTCTCGGGCAGTCGCCAGGGCCTTGATAACCACCACGACGAGCGCGATGCAGCCACCGAGGCCCACCACGCCCAAGGCCGCTGTCTCGACGGTGGCAGGCTGGATCGCCTTGTACGCGGAGGTCAGGTAGGCCAACGACTCCACGCGGTGTCCCTCCCATGGGAGAATCAGGTCCATCGCTTTGCCGGCAAATAGCTCCGACTCACCGGGAGATCGTTGGGTTGCTGAATCCGCGGTCACAGTGGAAGCCCTCGCTCCGACGCGCGCCAAGATCAAAGGAACCAAGGCTGTCGCTGCGAGGATGGCCATCGAGGCAACTCCCGGGAGCCAATCTCTCGACCCTCCCGAGAGCCGGCGCGCAATGGTTGCCACGAGCAGCAGGATCATGGTGAACGCAACGTAGTAGACGCCGCTCAGCCCAACGATGACCGCGGCGGCGGCCATGAGAGCAGGATCGCGGCTGATCAGGCGTCCCTCCGGTGCGTCGGGGAAGTCTTCGCGCGGCCCCTTCGTGACCCGCAAAACAAGCCAGATGCCGATGGGAACAGTCCAGTAGGCGGCCAACCACAGGTGGCCGAAACGCTCCTGATGGCCAGGAGCCAAGGCGAACAGAACGCCGATTACCATGGCCGCTCGCCGGTCGATGCCTTGAGATCGGGCAAGGACGAACATTGCCGAGGCAGCCAGGGGGAATCCCGCCACAAAATACACGACACCCGGCGAGTAAGGGTCGCTGAAGAACAGCCCGAGAGCTTTGACGATCGCCATGTGCAGCACGTTCAACTCCGGGAACATGGAACCGTTCTGACCAAATGGAAAGCCGAGGTCCTGGTTGTGCCAGTACCAGCCGTGGTCGTCCAGATCCCGGAGTTGCATGGCCACGAAAGTGCCGTCACCCTCGAGGCTCAATGGTGTGCCTGGCGTCCATTGGGCAAGGTCAAGAACCCACACAGCAATCCCCAGCGAAACCAGAACCGTGGCAAGCGCCCAGAAGGCATCCGCCCGCCACGTAGAGGATCCGGTTGCACGCGTCCGGCGAATCATGTCGTTTCCGTCCCGCTGTCCATGCGTTGACGTCCACAACTGGTAGTCATTGCCCGCCGCGACGAGACTCCAGGAGGTGGAAGGAAGTGCGCCCGCGAGCGCTTCCCCGGATCGCACGAGAACGGCGTGCACGTCGAGCGACTCGAGCGCGCTTTCCCAGCCTGGCCGAGCCTCCCAGATGTGCTCGAAAGTGTGATTTGCCGTTGGCGAATACGCCTCTGCGCGAAGGTCCCTGAGCGGCCGTAGAGCTGGCTCATGGAACAACACCCAGCCGGACGCCTCCGGCTGGACCGCAATATTCGATCCGCGAGGGATGGACTGCAGATGGCCCCGGAGTCCCTGATCAGCGAGCTCCGGTGTGGGCATCGCCCACAGACTCCCCCCAACGACCACTACGAGGCAAGCCGTGAGCCAGACCGAGACTTCCGCACGCCGCCTCATCACAAATGCTTGTCGGCCCTTGAGAGCAGACATTGCGATTCCGACACCAGCGAGAATCGCTCCAAAGGCAACCGTCCGCACTGAATAGATTGCGAGTGCAGCGCCGAGGCCGACGAGCCCGATTGCCAGCCACGACGGAACGCGCCGACGGGCAGGAGCAATTGCCGCCCAGGCGGCCATGATAAGGACAGCCACGAACGTCGGGTTGTCGAAGCTGGGCGTTTGCCATTCACTGACCGATGCGCGCGCTGCCTCACTGACGGTGAGCGGCTGGATGAGCAGGACAGGGCCCAGAGGGGTGGCGCCAACCGCCGCGATGGACAACGAAAGGACGGCCAGGTCACGCCTCCAACTACGACGATCGGCGGAATCGAGCGCCAGACCGATTGCGAAGACGGTTCCCGTCACAATGCCAAGAGCCCAGGTTCCGTGAAGACAGGCCCAGAGCCACGTAGTCGGTACAACAAGCCAAGGCGTTCTTCCAGAACGCCAGGCCCTCATCCACAGCAGCACCACCAAGGCGTGCATCGCGAGACCAATCAGTTGGGGCCTCTCCGCCCAAGCAGCCGACGTCGCGAACAGCGTCGGTAGCGTGATGGCTGCGGCGCGTGGCGGGTCAGTGATGGTTCGAATCGAGGCGTAGGTCAGGGCGGCTACCGCCACGACAGCGAGCAGTCTTATGAGATGGATGCCATACAACCCGCTCAGCTCGTACGTCACACTGGCGATTACCTCGGCCAACCACTGCGTGGGAACGTACGGACGATCCGCGAGGGCAGTGAGCGGATCCGTCCCGCCGAACCGCTCACCTGCACGGATTTCGTCGCCCAAGCGGAGGTGCAGCCAAAGGTCATCATCGACGTGCTTGCGGAACCTCAACAACATCACGGTGACGGCCGCGAGGGTTCCCATGAGGATCCCCAACTCCACCGTGGGGAGGCGGGCGCGCATGGATGGTGGACGAGTGTCCAGCCGCTGCGCGTGGTCGACAATCACGGCTGCGAGGATGCCATGCTCGCGGCGATAGCGCTGCAGAATGACAGATACGGCCCAGCCGAGATGGCTCCCACAGGTCGCGTCGCCGGAGCCGGGTCGGCCCGCCCGCTCGACGCCCCGATCCCGTGAAGCGTCAACCCTGGGTCGACGTGTCGGCGTGCGCTAACCCTCACAGCCGAGCTTCGAGGCGACGAGGCCGTCGCGGGGTCGGAGGATTGCCACGGATAGGGATTGCCACTCGCGAGGCCCCTGGCTGGGCGTGAAGCTCGCTATACGCTCGTAATCCCTGGTCAGATCAAGGGCTCCTTGGGTGTGGGCCATGCTAAGATCCGCTGGGTTGCTCTCGGCATAGAGAAGCCAAGCCCGGGCTCGGTCCTCACATTTCTCAAGTGAGAGCCCATACTGCGCGGCCCTCTCGGCTCCGGCGAGAACCCCGAAATAGGATGGGCGCCCCAATGGTTTCGTGCCGAGCTGAAACTGGTACCCAGGGGCGATTCCTGTCAAGTCGATGGAAGGGACTGCCTGCCCCGGCAGAGGGCGCGCCTCGGAGATCGCCTTGAGCGCAAGGGCATCGTCTTCATTAACGTAGAGCATGCCCCGCGCAACCCGCACCGGTACATCGGCTGACCATTCGGAATCGTTTATCCCCCCGTTGGTCATCCTAACGGAAATCGTGAGCGCCACGAGCCCGACAACCACACCGATGGTGCCGACGGCCACTTCCCTCTGCGCGGCTAACGTCGGCAGGGCAGCGACGGTCACTAACAGCGAGAGGACCCAGAATACCCCAGCTTGCGCCATGGCATAGCCGAATACCGAGTTCGTCCCCACAGCAGCTACATACGGCATGCCAAGCAATAAAGTGACCCACAACCACGGGAAGTGGGGGCCATCAGACGAAACTTTGGAATGCCGTGGCCGCATGAAGTGGCGACCGATCAGAAGCGCAGTCATGAAAGGAACCGCGAGCATCAATCCTTGGGCCTGATCCCCCCACCCCCGGTCGGACAGGCCCCGGATCCCCAACCAAATCGCGACCGATGCGCCGAAGGCGATGGCGAGGAGTGCCCCCCAGACTCTCGCTTTCGTTCCTGCGGACCGGAGTCCGAGCCAGGCGACTCCGAGAGGAAGAAGTAAAACACTTCCCAGAATTAGGCTTGCCCGAAATGCTCCGATATTCGCGGTGATCCCCAGCATACTCGCAGTCGATTGGTAGGAATCGTAATAGCGCAGCTGACGATACCCCCGCACTAGGAAGCCGGCGAGATCGTGCGGCCAGAGCCCAGAACTCGCGATCAAGGCAGTAATACCTAGTAGCAACCCCACTAACAAACCAATTACTGTGCGCATGGACGCCAGACGCCGAAGAATGGTGTATGCGACAGTCACAAGTCCCAGCAATGCCGCTGACGTCGGCTTGCCCGTGAAGACCACCAAGCCAGCGAACCCGACAATCGCGCCGCCAGCCAAATGGTGCCCGCGCGTCATGCGCGCCAATCCTGCCACTGCAACCATGAGGCCCAGAAGCGCGATCGTCCGATATCCGAGGCTCCGGACGGTGAAGGCAGGGATGACACCTACAGCAACTCCGAGAAGCATCAGCATCATTGCTCTGCTCGATAGGGTGAAACCTTCGCACCTAAGCAGCCTGATGGTCTCTAAAGCCATCCACATCGCCACCACCAACAGAAGCCCCAACCCCACAACTCGGTATAGTGCTATATCCGCGTTGACTATCTGGTAGAGCGGATGCACGACGAAGCCGTAGAGAAAGACATCACCACTGGTAATAGACGCCGTCGGCTGCGCCGCGAGCGAGAGGCTGTAACTCTCATCGAATAGATCGAGCCCGCGGTTTGACCTCAAGGCGTGTAGTGCTAGAAGGAGCGTTGCAGCAGCAGCCACCACCGCCGAGGGAGCGGTCGTGGCCCCCGCACCAGCCCTCGCGGGTGACCGCAAGCTTGCACACACGTCCTTCAAGCGCACTTGCCTGACGCTATACCGCCGGCGGAGCCTGCGATGGTGTTTGCGCTGATCAGCAGCGCCCGCCCTGAGCGGCTCACGATGAGACAGAGGCGTCCGTCCCGACGGGCATGGAGGACCCCATCGGCGTCACACCGTACATGTTGCCCGACGGCCGTCGAGGGGGAGAGAACCGCGCGCCAGTGCGCCGGGGCCCTTGTGGCACAGGCACAGTCAGTGGCGGCCCTTTAGCCTTCGCCAGAACGACACGGGAACGCGGGGTGGGTCTGTTGACGACTGCCGTGCCATCACTTGGTCGAGCATGGTCAGCGGCGGCGGGGGCGGCCCCTGCATGTTCCGGACCTGGTCAAAGGTGAGGTAGTACTCGGTCCCACCCTCGTCGTCGTGATATCGCAGACGTCCTTCTGCCGTGTAGTACCAGCCCCGTGTCTTCGCCATGACCACCCCGCTCCCCCGAGCACCGTTCGGACCCCCGCAGAGCACACCTTAGAGCCGGTGCGCGAAGAACTCACCAGAATCGCGCTGGTTCTCGACAAGTGGGAGCCGTGGTGCCGGCAAGTCTGGTCGGCATCCAGTCGTCGCGCCTCCGAGAACGCCAATCAACCAGTCGGCCCGATCACCCTCAAGGCTCCAAGCCGCGGCACATGGCGCCACTCTCGTGCGTCGCCATAGGCCAGTGCGACACGGGGCCGTTGCGGGGGCTTCCTGCTTCTCGCCGCCCTGGCGAGCCCTCGCTTGGCCAACTCACCTGCGAGGGAGTACCCCGTCCATCGCGAAGTGGCCGTGGGCGCTCATCCACGCCATATCGAACACCCTCACGCGGGTTGGCGGCCGACGGCCTGTTTGCCGTCTTCCTTCTCGTCGCGGCATCGAGGTCAAGCGTGACCGAACGGCTCGAACACGCGATCCGCCTCTCTTCGACCGGCGTCGCTGTGCCGGCCTTCGCCTTCGCGCGGCAAGCGTCACCACCTTTGGCGGCCCCTTCGCATCGGCTCCACGGACAGCGTGCCACCCCTGGTCCCAACTCGGCGTCAGGATTGGGATCGGTACCGCTCCGCAAGTGCGTCGGCGACCTCATCTGTACTCTCACCGAGACGAGCGGCAGGCAGTTGAGCGCCTGGGATGCCCGCCGGCGGCGAGACGCCATGGCTGTCCTCCTTGACCAAGAACGTCGGCCTCTGCATGGAGCGGAAGTGCAACCGTCCGATGTACTCGCCCAAGATGCCCACTGAGAGCATGACGGCTCCACTGAGGATTGCAAGCATGGAGGCGAGAGTGGTGAATCCCGCAACCTCGATGTCGCCCAACCAGTAACGGGCGAGGACCGAGACCAACAGGACGAACCCGAGCAGCGAGCACAGCAGGCCCATCCACGTCACAAGCTTCAGAGGTGCCGTACCGTACCCCGTGACCATGTTCATGGCGTGTCGCGTCAGGGCTGCCACTGAATAGTTTGAGCGGCCGGATGAGCGGCTGTCCATCTGCACACTCACGCGCCGGACGGCAGTAGTAGTCCAGCTGAGGAGCACGTCAAGTGATGCAAAGGGATCTGCAATGTGGGCGAACCCGTTCCGGAGATCCGTCCGGAACGCTCTGAAGGCGCTCACGTCCTTGGCGTTGGGAACACCGGAGGCTGCGAGCGCGGTCTTGACGATCCTGGAGGCGAACGATCTGGATAGCCCGTGCTCTTCCTCGATGGGCACGCCATAAGCGAGGTCGACCAACGGATCCTCCAAGGCACCTACGAGCACCCCAACCTCCTCGGGCGGGTGCTGCAGGTCATCATCCATGGTGACGGTCACCGCGTACCGAGCACGCATGATGCCAGCCAAGAGTGCGTTGTGCTGGCCGTAGTTGCGTCGTAGCAGCACGGTCCGCATGGTTTCCGGATGTTGCCGCTCGAGGGCCCGCGCGACCGGATAAGTGTCGTCCGGAGAGCCATCCACCACCAGAATCAACTCGAAGGCGTCCACGACTGCCGGCAAACTCGCGTGAAGACGCCCCACCAGCTCCGCGAGGGTCGCGCGCGAGCGGTAGCACGGAACCACCACCGAGATCTCCACCACGTCAGTATCCCTACTCATCCGCGCATGGACGCTCGTTCGAAAGAACCGGGCGGAAGGTGAAGTACCTGTGGCTGAGGTACGAGCCGCCAGCCACGACGGCTAAGGCCAACACCTGAGCCCACATCGGATGCCACCTTGCGAGCTCGACGAGGAGCGGAGTCAGCACCAGGCCCGCAACGGCCCCGATTGACCATACTGAGACGAATCGGGCCAAGTCCTTGCCCCAGTCCGCGCCGGGGGCGAAGACCCAGTGCCGATAAGCCGGGAACGCCAAGGAGATGGTCAGGACTTGAGCCGTGACGATGGCGGCCATGTAGTGGAACCCAAGACCGATGCCTCCGGCTACTAGGGCGAGGTACAGACAGTTCGTCGCGCCCGCGACGCCCAGGTAGCGGGCCGGCTGATGGGTCCAGCGGGGGGCCGGACTCCACAGCCGCCGTTTCACAAACGCGAGGCTAACGACCCTTGGCCGTGCGATGCTACCCGTCGTGGAACAGATCATGTTCTCGAAGCCGTACCGCACTGGCCTTGAGGAGGCCTACCTTGGGGAGGCCCTTAAGTCCACGGTCTGGCACGGCGACGGTGAGTTCACCAAGCGCGCCACCTCGTGGCTGGTGAACTTCACTGGGGTCTCGTCAGCCTTGCTCACTCCCAGCGGCACCCATGCGCTCGAACTGGCAGCGCTGTTGCTCGACCTTGGCCCCGGGGACGAGGTCATTGTGCCGACTTTCACCTTTCCCTCAACCGCGACCGCAGTCGCACTCCGTGGCGCCACGCCTGTCTTCGTCGACATCGTCCCCGAGACGCTGAACCTGGACACGGCCGCCGCAGCGGCTGCCATAACAGACCGCACACGAGCAATTTTCGTCGTTCACTACGGCGGGGTGGCTGCGGACCTGGACAGCCTCACGGATCTCGCTACGGCAAATAGCTTGGCTCTCGTGGAAGACAACGCCCACGGTCTGGGCGGCTACTTCGACGGCAAGCACTTGGGCACATTCGGCACCTTCGGGGTCCAAAGTTGGCATGACACCAAGAACCTGACCTGCGGCGAGGGCGGCGCGCTGCTGGTGAACGATGCTGAGCTGAGCCATCGCGCAGAAATTGTGCGCGAGAAGGGTACCAACCGTTCACAGTTTCTGCGTGGGCAGGTCGACAAATACACGTGGCTGGACCACGGATCGTCATATCTCCCGAGCGAGCTGCAGGCTGCGGTCCTCATGTCCCAGTTCGACTCCTACACGGAGATTCAGCGCAAGCGGCACGCCGTGTGGAGTACATATGCATCGGCGCTCAAGGAGTGGGCAGGCGACTACGGCATCACCCTCATGACCGTTCCCGAACGGCGCGAACACCCTGCGCACTTGTTCTATCTCTTGATGCCATCGCACAACGATCAACGAGGCTTTATTGAATGTATGGCAGCCCAGCAGATCGTAGCTCCGTTTCATTACCAGCCGCTGCATGATTCCCCTGCCGGCAAGGCCTTGGGGCGCACTCCTTATCCATGTGACGTAGCGGCGGATAGAGCACACAGATTGGTCCGGCTGCCACTTCACCCAGATCTCACGGAGGCGGACCTTGCGCGAGTTGTGTCGGCCGCAACGACCTACCGACCTGACGCCAATTGAGTTGGGAGGATCTCGCGGGAGACACCGTCTCCTATCATGCGAGCGAAACTGAAAGTCGCAGATTCGGCCTACGGGTAGGCCGCGTCACGGTGGGATGGCACGCCAAGGGCGCCGAGGAAGAGCTCACTCATCGACTGCGCAGCGCTCCAGAAGACCTGCTCGTCGTACGCTGGCCAAGCCACAGTCTGACTCTGGGCTCTGCGGCCGGCCGAAGTGGGCGCAGCCTTATCCCCGCAGACGTGCTCATGTACTGGGAGAGCCCAGCCGGTCGAGTGGCGCTGTCCGACGACGCAAAGGACCGACCTCCCTTCCTCTCCTGCGAGAGCGCCTCGGTTTACGAAGGTGATGCACGAGCCGCGATTGCCCGAGTCGTCGAGGACTCCTTCGCCTCCTATGGCAACCACTACTTGGCGAATCCAGCCCTCGATCCTCAGCTTGCCTTACAGGGCTACGTCGAATGGGCAATGAACGTCTTCGCCCAGAGCCCTGACGACGTGATCATCCTCGCGCGCGGAGAGGAAGCAGTCGGCGTGGCCACGCTGGCACGGTCCTCCACCGGGGACGACTTGGAAGTCTTGCTCGCTGGAATCGTCGCCGAGCACCAGTCAAAGGGCTGGTACCGCTACCTCCTTGAGGCCATCGACCGCATGGCGTTGGAACGGTCGCGCACGCGAGTCATCATTTCCACGCAGGCTCACAACGTAAGGGTGCAACGCGCCTGGGCCCGGCTTGGCTTGCGTCCATTTGCGGCTATGACCACAGTGCACGCCGTACTGTCGGCCACGCCGGACTCGCGCACCGGCACATAAGCGCCCCTCCAGCTTGGTGGCAGGTAGGGACCAACATCACAACGCCACCGGACGTCTACGAGAAGCCCGCCCGGTCGAACGGATGCGCCGAGGTCGATTCCGAACTGGATGGCTGCCCTGCGTCTTGTCGGGCCGCTACTGTCCGGAGCCGGTCGCCCACCGCGGACACCACTGCTCGGAGCTCATCGATGATGCGGTGAGGGGCCTCGTAGGGCAGTAGGTCCCCGCCTCGCGAATCGCGACGTAGCGGGCCCTCGTCAACGTCATCGTCATGGCTCGCGATCGGGCCGGGGCGTACCACGTCCTGCCTGCCGACCATGATGGAGACGGGCAGCCGGACCAACGCGTGGAGTCCTGGTCGCACGTCTGCCTGGGTGAAGGCCCGGTACGAGGCGCGCAGAATGGCCGGATCCGTTGTCTTGAACTGCTCGCGGACGGCCGCCACCGCCGTCGGGTCGGGCTCCGCGCCGAAGAGCACCTCGCGATGGTTCCCTCCGCGGACAAGGGGCTCCTCATGGTTGCGTCCGGAGCCGGTGAGCCGCCTCGGTGAGGCCGGCTCTGGGGCGATCCTGGCCCAGGCGGACGTCGACAGCCGCCGTGGACACGAGCACCGCGCCTGCTACTCGACTCCGGGCCTCCCGCTGGTGCTTGCCGAGGTAGGACAGGGCGGTCATGCCGCTAGCCAGTGCCCGACGAGGATCACGGGTGAGCCGGGGGCGCGAGGGTGAGAATCACAGCGTGCAGGTCGCGCCCGAAGTCATCGATCGTGAGGTCGTCCAACGCCTTACGAATCATTCCGAGCGCTGAGCCACCGTGTCCGCGCTGGTCCCACGTGATGACGTGAAGTCCGGACGGTGCGAGCCTCGCAACGACCTCATCCCAACAAGCCCGACTCAATCCCCAGTCGTGTGCCAGGACGACGGTCGGCGCATTTGCAGCCGTGCCGGGCCGGGAATGAATGTCCACAGCGAGCGCAACGCCGTCGGCCGTCGTCACCGTGCGCTGCTGTCGGTCCATCCTGTTCGCTCGTTTTGTCATCCAGTCCGCCACCCCACCCCTGGCCGCGTCCACTTCCGGCGCTGTGCTGCACCTGCCGACACCGTAGGCAAATCTCGAGGCGCGAAGGGCCGGAGTCTCGAACGACTTCGCGCGGGCCCGACGGCACGCCGGGTTGCACCGCCTCGACCCGGCCCGCCCATCGCGGCAGTGCCCGTACTTGAAGACGTTCAATATGCTGCTGGGCCTGATAATGCCCCGACCCACACGTTGACACCATCGGTGAACACAGCAGGGTAGTAGTAGTTTCCGATCGTGCCCCACTGGACGCTGGTCATACTTCCTGAGGAAACTGTGCGGATCACACACTGGTAGCGCGCGCCGACCGTCCCGTGCGACGTACTGAATGATGGTACATAGAACATGAATACTTCGTGAGTCGCCGTAGAGTGGAAACTCGTCAAGGTCGGCGTTGGCAATGTCGCAAACCCATTGTCCAAGTACTGGAACAGCGGCATGAGCATGGTGTACTTCAGGGTGCGTGCCCCTGTGGACTTGTTGACCTTGTACACAGAGACCTCTACGTCAAACTCATAATCATCGCCGCCACCCCAAGACGCAAAAGTGTTGCCGGTGCGATACGCAACCTCCCACTCTGTGCC
>CAVWGJ010000024.1:0-6939 GCA_963754395.1 uncultured Actinomycetota bacterium
CAAGCCGTTCGTGGACGCCATCGAGCAGACGGTGCGGCTGATCCGTTCCAAGGGCGTCGGCATCTTCTTCGTCACCCAGTCGCCCAAGGACGTGCCGGCCGACGTGCTCGCCCAGCTCGGCAACCGCGTCCAGCACGCCCTGCGGGCCTTCACGCCCGACGACGCCAAGGCACTCAAGCAGGCCATCGCCACCTACCCGCACACCCCGTACGACCTGAACAAGCTGCTGACGTCGCTCGGCATCGGCGAGGCCGTCGTCACCGTGCTGTCCGAGAAGGGCGTCCCGACCCCGTGGCCTGGACCCGGATGAAGGCGCCGAACTCGCTCATGGACCCGTCGCCACAGGCCACCATCGACGGGATCATCGCCGGCTCCCCGCTGGCCGGGAAGTACGCCGACGTCGCCGACCGGGAGTCGGCCTACGAGCTGCTCGCCAAGCGCCTGGAAGCCGCCCCGACCCCCGAGGAGGCGCCCGCACCCGAGCCGAAGCAGGGCCGCCAGCCCAAGGAGGAAGAGGGGCTCGTCGAGAAGGTCGTCACGTCGGGCGCCTTCCGCTCGATGCTCCGGTCGGCTGGCACGGTCATCGGCCGCGAGATCACGCGGAGCATCTTCGGCACGTCCCGTCGGCGGCGCTGAGCGGCGATGAGCAGCGCAGCGCCTCCCCTCGAGAACATCTCGGTCGTCAGCATCGCGACGAACGTCCCGGGTCCGGTGGCCGCGGCCCGCCTGACGGAGCTCGGCGCGACCGTGACCAAGGTCGAGCCGCCCTCGGGCGACCTCGTCGCCAGGGTCGCCCCCAACTACTACGCGGAGCTCACGGCACGACAAGAGGTCGTCACCCTCGACCTCAAGACCGACGAGGGCAGCGTCGCGCTGGAGGCCCTCCTGTCCGTCGCGGACGTGTTCATCACGTCGCACCGGCCGTCCGCCCTCGATCGTCTCGGGCTGGGCTGGGACGCGATCCACGCTCGGCACCCGCGCCTGTGTCATGTCGCGATCGTCGGTGACCCGGGGCCGGGTGCCGAGGTGCCCGGCCACGACCTCACCTACCAGGCGGTCAACGGCCTCATCTTCGCCGACGACGGCACGCCGCGGATGCCGTCCACCCTCATCGCCGACCTTGCCGGGGCCGAGCGCGCTGCGACGGCCGCCGTGGCCGCACTGTTCGCCCGGGAGCGCTCCGGCGAGGGCAGCTACCGCGAGGTCGCGCTGTCGGTGGCCGCGGAGTCGATGGCGGATCCGCTGCGACACGGCCTCACCGCGCCGGGTGGGCTTCTCGGCGGCGCGCTGCCCGGCTACGCGATCTATGCCACCAAGGACGGGTACGTCGCCTGCGCCGCCCTGGAGCCACACTTCCTCGCCCGGCTCGAGGAACTGCTCGAGGCGAGCGACCGCGACGCCCTCGCCGCCGCCTTCAGTACCAGGACCGCCGCCGAGTGGGTCGAGTGGGCCCGCGAGCACGACCTTCCCCTCGAGGCGCTCGCCCGCTCCTGAGGGAAGGTGCACTCGGGACTCAGCTCAGCGGCATACGGAACACGTCGTATGCCGCTGGGCTGGGACTCACGTCGCGCGCTCGGCCGACTCACGGAGCCAGCCAGCCACCTCGTCGTCGAGGTCGGCGAGCTCTCGAACCTCGAGGTGGTGGATCCAGTGCTTCGGGGAGGGGTGTGCGACCTCCTTCCAGCGGGCGGAGTGGTCGTGGCGGCCAAGCGCGATGGACAGGACCACGTCGACGTCGGTGTGACCGAGGTACTGGCCCGGCATCCAGAGGTAGGCGAACCCGCTGCGGCGCCGGAGCGCAACCTGGCTCTTGGACACCCTGACGTCGACCGGCCCGAGGTCCCGCACCATGTCGAGGACCCGGCTGTACACGTCGAACGCGAAAGGGTGCCCGGCGAAGAACTCCTCCGCCGTCGGTTCGCTGGTCATGCCGGCAGCCCTGTGCGTCAGACGCGGACGCGGGCGCTGGTGGGGTCGTACATCGGCCTCAGGGAGGTTTCGGCCGGGTAGCGGGTCCCGGCGATGTCGATCTCCCACGTGCCGCTCGACAACCAGTCCGGGGTCACCGGCTCCCCGCCGCCGTCGACCATCGCGAGCCCGACGGCGGAGCGGAGGGTCCAGCCGTACGACCCGGCCCGGACGTACCCGACCGGCTGACCATCTCGCAGCACGATCTCGGCGTGGTAGAGCAACGGCTCGGGATCGAGCACCCGCACCTGGACGATGCGCCGCGCCATGCCGCCGGCGGCAGCGTTCGCGGCCTTTCGGGCCAGGAGTGGCTCGCGTCCGATGAAGGGCGTCGGCTTGTCGAGCGCCAGCGCGAAGCCCAGCCCGGCCTCGATGGGGCAGTCCGTGTTGTCGATGTCATGGCCGAAGTCCCGGTACGCCTTCTCCATCCGGAGCGAGGCGAGCGCCTTGAGGCCGACCGGACGCAGGCCGTGCGTGGCACCGGCGCCCTGGACGGCGTCGTAGACCCGGAGCGCGTCGGCCGCCGGCACGTAGAGCTCGTAGCCGAGCTCGCCGACATAGGTGATCCGGGTCAGGAGCAGCCGCACGCCGGCGAGCTCGATCCATCCAGCACTGCGGAAGCCGAACTCCTCTGTGGCCAGGTCGGTGTCGGTGAGCCCGGCGAGGACGTCTCGGGAGCGGGGGCCCTGCACGTTGAGCTGTGCGTAGTCGGCCGTCACGTCGCTGATCGACACCCCGGGATCGGCGAAGTGGTGCAGGCGGGCCCGCACATGGCCGTGTGCCGTGTCCGAGGCCACCACGAGGAAGTCGTCGTCGTCCAGCTTGGTCACCGTGAGGTCGGCCTCGATCCGCCCGTCCTGGTTCAGCCACTGGGTGTAGGTGATGATGCCCGGGTCACCGTCCACCGCACCGGCCGACAGCCGGTCGAGCAGGAGACCGGCTCCGCGGTCCTCGCACGTGGAACTTGGCCATGAAGGACATGTCCATCAGCCCGACGGACTCGCGGACGGCGCGGTGCTCCTGCTCCCACTGCTCGAACCACGGCGCGCGCCCCCACGTCGGCTCGGCCGTCGGGGTCTGACCTTGGCCCGCGAACCAGTCGGCGCCCTCCCAGCCGGACACCTCGCGGAGGTAGCCGCCCTGCTTGACGAGTCGCTCATGCACGGGTGAGAGCAGCCGGTCGCGCGCCGTGCGCAGCTGCTTGCCGGGAGTGTGGGCGGCATAGACCGTGCCGAGGACCTCCGACGTGCGGGCGGCCCGGTAGCTCGGGTCGAGCTGGTCGGGTCGGAAGCGGTCGACGTTGAAGCCGGTGACGTCGACATCGGGCTCGCCGGTCGTGATCCAGTGGGCCAGGGCACGGCCGAGCCCACCGGCCGACAGGATGCCCACGGAATTCATCCCGGCCGCGACGAAGTAGCCCCGAATCCCAGGCGCCTCGCCGACGGCGGGCGCCAGGTCCGGCGTGAAGGACTCCGGACCGCAGAAGAAGGTCCGAACGCCGGCGTCGACGGTGACTGGCACGCGAGCCATCGCCTTCTCGAGGAAGGGCGCCATCCGGTCCCAGTCGGGTGGCAGCGTGCCGAACGAGAAGTCCGCCGGGATCCCGTCGACCCGCCAGGCCGCGGCCTCGGGCTCGAAGAGGCCGACCATCATGCCGCCGCCCTCTTCGCGGTAGTACCCGTAGGACGACGGGTCCTCGAAGATCGGGGCGTTGGGGTCGAGCCCCTCGATGGTGTCGGTGATGAGGTAGTAGTGCTCGGCGGCCTGGTTGGGGATGACCAGGCCGTTCCGTTCCCCGAGCTCCCTGGCCCACATGCCGGAGCAGTTGACGACGTACTCGCACTCGATCGTCTGGTCGGCGGCGCGCACTCCCGTGACGGCGCCATTGCTCGTGAGGACGTCGGTCACCGGCGACACCCTCGATGACCCGGACGCCGAGCGCGCGTGCTCCCTTCGCCAGCGACATCGTCACGTCGACGGGGTTGACCCGGCCGTCGCCAGGGACGAGGAAGCCCGCGAGCAGGTCGTCGGTCCGCGCCCACGGGAACAGGTCGGCGATCTCGGCCGGGCGAGATCTCGTGCACCTCCAGCCCGAGGTGGCGTTGGAAGGCAGCGACGCGGCGGTACTCCTCCAGACGGTCGCGGTCGGCGGCCGCCTCGATCATCCCCACCGGGCGGAATCCGGTCGCCTGACCGGTCTCGGCCTCCAGCCGCGCGTAGAGGTCGCGGGAGTAGAGCCTGATCGCGGTGTTGGTCTCCGACGTCGACCCGAAGCAGGTCATCAGCCCGGCCGCATGCCAGGTGGTGCCGGACGTGAGTCGGTCACGCTCAATCAGGACGACGTCGGTCCAGCCGGCGTGGGCGAGGTGGTAGGCCACGGAGGAGCCGATGACTCCGCCACCGATGACGACGACGCGCGCCCGGTCGGGCAGTTGAACAGTCACCCGGACACGGTAGCCGCCGACAACCGGGGTCAGTGCTCCGGCACCGTCAGGCTCATCACGCAGTTGCCCTGGCCCTTCGGTCGTTCGTAGGTGAATCCGAGCCGTTCGTACATCGTGCGTGTGGCGTTGTACAGGAACGACGAGGAGATCTTCTTGTCCTTGGGGAGGTCGTGCGGGTAGGACTCCACGTGGCCTCCACCTTCGGCGCGGATCAGCTCGAGCGCTCCCAGGACGGCGATCTCGGCGAGCCCCTTCCGACGGTAGCGGCGGTCTACGAAGACGCAGGTGATCCGGTAGTCGGGCACCCGTTCAACGCCCTGTTCCCACTGCTTGCGGTGGTGGATGTTGGGCAGTTCCTCCACGGATCCGTACTCCGCCCAGGCCACGGCGTCGCCGTCGTCGAAGACCAACGCCGCGTGGGCGCGACCCTCCCTGACCAACCGCTGCTTGAAGGCACGGTTGCCGATCTCCTTGCGATCCGGCGGGTCGGGGTGGCAGTGGAACCACGTGCACCAGCACCCGCCGAAAACTCCGTTGTGGCGTTCCGCCAGGTCCGCGAAGGCGGGCCAGGTGTGCGCGGTGAGTGGCTGGACGCGATAGCCGCTGATGGTGACACTTGCGTCGGCCATTCCCCGAGCGTAGAGGAGCATCCGGACGATCTACGGCCTGGTTTCTCCGTTGTCACACGCGTTCTGCGAGTAACAGGTAGGTGCCACCGGCGACGTCGACGACACCCCCGTGGCGCTGGATCGCGTCCCGCAACGCCGAGGTCAAGCGCCCCAGACGAGCCGGACCAAGGCGGCGATGATCACCGAAGGTCGTCACCAGGCCGGCCCACTGGGCGAAGGCCATCCGCCGCTGCCAGCGGTAGGTCCGCGGCGGGGCGGTCGTGAAAGCGCTGTGCGTGCCAAACGGGTCCGGAGCGTCGACGTCGCCGCTGGGGTCGCGGCCGATGACGGTGACTGTGGGCGCGAGCTCTGCGTAGATCGACTCGAACTCGCCGCGTAGGGCAGCCGGCACGACGTGGTAGTTCCAGAACCGGGCGATCCGACCTCCCGGCTCGAGCAGTCGAGCGGCTCTGGCGGGCCCCGTCTCGGGGTCGATCCAGTGCCACGCGTGGCCACAGGTGATCAGGTCGAAGCGCCGCCCGGCGTCGTCCCAGCTCTCGAACCGGCCGAGCTCGACGTCAACACCGTGCCTTCGGGCAACGGCAGCCATCCTCCGGTCGGGGTCGATGCCCAGGGTCCGGACTCCTCGACGGCTCAGGTCGAGCGCCACCTTTCCGGTCCCGCATCCCACGTCGAGGGCGCTGCGCACGTGCGTGGCGAGCAGCTCATCGAACAGCGCTCCCGGGTAGCCCGGCCGGAACTGGTCATAGGCCTCAGCGGTGGACCCGAACGACTCAGCCCGGTCGCGATCAGCATGCAGATGCTCCAGCGGCACCACTCAAGTATGAGTCACCCCGTCCGTGGAGCCCATGGCGCTCGGGGGCGGTGGGACGCTCGGCGTGGCGCTCACCTGGTCGGGTCTGGAGCTGAACCACGCTGTGATCCCTGCCACCACGGCAATGACGACGAGCAGCAGGTTCCAGAACACGGGCAGATCAGTGGCGAGCAGGACGACGACGGCGAGGATCGTCGCCGCCACCGAAACGACGAAGGTGTGGGGCCAGGACATCGCCCTGCCCCACGCCACCTCGCCCGAGTGACGGACCTGTCGGCGCAGCGCGGTCGCACGCGCCCCGTTGCCCGACACGAGCGCCACGACAAGGGCGATGAGGGCGATCCAGGCGACCACCCGCAGGATCGTGCGGAGCCGGTCGGTGACGATGGTGACCATCGCCTGCGCGGCCCCACGTACATCCTGGCGGAGGTTGTCGACGGCAAAGTCCTGGCCCACCCTGGCGGCCGTCAGAG
Organism: uncultured Actinomycetota bacterium; assembly: GCA_963754395.1. Taxonomy (GTDB): domain Bacteria; phylum Actinomycetota; class Actinomycetes; order Actinomycetales; family Dermatophilaceae; genus Intrasporangium. The sequence continues at coordinate 6,329 of CAVWGJ010000024.1, forward strand.
CGATGAGCATCGCCACCACGATGCCGGCCAGCGTGAAGAGCGTCGCTCGCAACCTCCTGCGCGAGAAGAAGATTCCGAGCGCCAACAGGATGATCGTCAGAATGAGCAGGAGCACCGGGATGCCCTTGATCAGCCGATAAGCGTCCTGGGCCCGCTCGATGCGCGTGCCGTCGCCCACCACCACCTGGGCGTTGATGTCCGGGATCCTGTCGGCGCCGGGTACACCGGCGGCGACGAGCTGCGTCCGCAGGGGGCCCGAGATCGCGGAGAGGTTGAGGACGAGCTGCCCGCTCTCGTTCTGCTGGAGCGCGGACGTCTCTCCGTTGAGCAGGCGCAGGAGCTGGGTGTGGACGACGCGGTTGGCGTTGGTCCACACGGTTGCGAAGGCCTCGCTCGACACGACTTCCCCGACGACGCGGTGGACGAGGTTCGTGGTCTGCTCCCGAATGGGGGAGGCGATGAGGCTCGCCGCGGCAGCGATCTGCGGCGGGACGCCGCGGGCGATGAGGGCGTCGGTCGCCTCCTGGGCAAGGTTGAGGCTCTGGATGCGTGCCATGACGCGGTCGGTGACCTGGTCGGTGACGGCGGCCTGAACCTGAGGGTCTGAGGCG